>PHDJ01000031.1 GCA_002842575.1 Bacteroidetes bacterium HGW-Bacteroidetes-2 | reverse complement strand
AGCTCAGTTGGTAGAGCGCCATCCCGCCTTCGGCGGATGGAGTTGCGAGTTCTTTAAAAAATAATGTAATGCGAAAATAGCTCAGTTGGTAGAGCGCCACCTTGCCAAGGTGGAGGTCGCGGGTTCGAATCCCGTTTTTCGCTCGATTTTAAATCCGGTTACTCAGCGGTTTTAATTTTTTAATGCCACGCTCGGATGGTGGAATTGGTAGACACGCTGGACTTAAAATCCAGTGGGCAGAAATGCCCGTGCGGGTTCAAGTCCCGCTCCGAGTACATAAGCCCTGTAAATAATTTATTTATAGGGCTTTATTTTTTAACTCACAGATGGTATTCTTCTTCGTATAAACCAGATATTTCGTTACTTTTTTTTAAAATTCATTAAAAGCAAATACAACTATTCCCTCAATAAATTAACAACTTTTTTTGTAGTCTTATAATTTTTCTTTGTTTGCATAATTCAGAAATATTCTTTTTTATAGGTTAATTTTATACGATTAATCTTGTATAATGATTACTATGAAATGGGTTAGTTTTTAACTAAGTTAACGACATAAAGGCTATAGTTTTTTATCCATAACGACCTATTTTAGTTTTCTTTTTTAAAAAGGAATGGCGATGTAAGTTATATATTGCAATATATTTAAAAGAGGAGATTGATTTTTTTAAAGCTATTTACCGATTTTAAAATGCTGCTTAAGGCAATAAAATTGGGTATAAAAACTAACTTTAACCCAATGAAAAATAAAGGAAACAAACTTTTCTGTATATCTTGTTTTTTGCTTTATAGTTTTTTAATAAACGCACAAAACACAGTGGCTAAAGGAGGTGTTAGTTTAAAAGCAGAATTTGCTTTTGGAAGTCAAAATCAACATTTTAAATTAGGTTCTTATTTTTTTGGAACTATTAATATTGGAAATTTTGGAACTGAAAGTGGTACAGCCTTTAGTGTGTATCTTTTTACGAAAAGGCATGGTCTAAAAATTCCAGGACTTGCATATTCTTATGAACTTTTTGCAATGACGGGTTGGGGTAAAAGCACGAACCTACTTGGGTCAACGATTGCAATTTTACCAACCGAATCTATATTTAATCCTAAGGGGGTTGGAGGCTTTGGCGGAATTGGTTTTGGAATAAATAAAGATATACTTCCAAGGGATTTAAAAAAATTTAATTCAAGGCGAGGTAATTTTTTATTACGGTATAGTAATAGTAATTATTCTATTAATTTGAATTTTTCAAATGACATGAATTTTTTATTATTTAAAGGTCAAGGTACCGACTTAGGTGCAACGGGAAGTTTAATAATTACTGCGGTTGAAATACGTGGTTATGAATTGCGAAGGTTAGGTATTGGGTTAGATGTTTTTACTCCTGTGCCAGACTACCTTCAACTTCCAAGAAATACAATAAATTCAGATGATGGCTGGCGTAATGTTTGGTTTAACACAAATCCCTATAAAGATTTATTGCATGCTAATTTGTATGTAGATGCACGTTTTCAAGAAAATGCTTTTTCTTGGGCAGGAAAAATAGGGGTAGATAGTCCAAAAATAGGCGCGTACGTTCAAAATGTTATTCACGATAGTTTCGGCTTGTTTCCTAGGTTTTCTTGGCCAGTGGAACAAAATTCAAAACTGTTTTATGAATTTACTGCCAATATAAATGCTACGATTACTAATGATTTTAATCATTTGCGGGAATGAAAATAAGACGGTATTATACGTATTTTTTTCTGTTCTTTTTAAGTGAAGTTATACTTTCCTGTAACACATTTAAAACCTATTATGGCACTACTTTTCAAAATAAAAATATTTACAAGGTAGAGAAAACTTACCGACTAGATTTGAGCGAACAAAATCTAACAGAACTTCCTGAATTTGTTAATACTTTGAAGGAATTAAGAATGATAAATCTTTCAGGAAACGAAAATATAAATTTAGAAAAAGCCTTTGAAACGCTTTCCTCGTTACCAAAACTAGAAGTAATTTTACTAGACAGTATTAAATGCAAAGAGCTGCCGGATAATTTTAAAAAACTTAATGCTTTACATCATGTTTCCTTAGTTAATAATCCAGAATTAAACTTTGCACAAGCTTTCGAATTAATGAGTGGTTTTAATTTAGAATTTTTAAATTTAAGCGAAAATCATTTACAAGAATTACCGAAAGAAATCAATCAGATAAAGTCTTTACGCGATTTAAAACTGTCGAGTAATCAATTAAAATTGTCCGAATTATTTTTTACATTATCAACAATTCCAAAACTTCGGGCATTGTGGATAGATAATAATCAAATTGAGCTAATGCCATTTGAAACTGTAATGTTAGACAAACTTATATATCTTTATTTAGATAATAATAGGATTTCTGAATTTCCTCCAGAAATGAAAAATATGAACAAGTTGTTGGTCTTACATGCAGCAAACAATAATTTTGAGGAACTTCCAATTATTTTAACACAAATGCCTCAAATTAAGTTTGCCATTTTGTCAAACAATCCTATTAAAAGCATTCCACAGGGGTTTGATAAAAGAAACTATTCCTTATTAGCATTAATAATGGATGGTACAAAACTAACAGAAGGCCAAAAAAAAACAGCACGAATTATGTTTAGACGATTTTTTGTTTTTTCAGCGCATTAAATGGAAAAAGCAAAGATTAATTTAAAGCTTATCACTAAACATATTCCTAACTTCTTCATTTGCCTCATCATCTAAAGAACTTTTCGGGCTCCTTACACTTAAACGGTAAGATATATAAATAACAAGAAATACAATAGGTAAGATAAAGGGTAGAGAATCCCAAAAATCATACTCGTCCATGTATTTTATTTTGTAACTTATTACTCCAGAAAGCTGAAATAGAAACATCGTGAATGGAACTAAAATTGCGAACCGCCACCAGTTTTTAGAGGTAAGAAACCAAATACCAGTTAAAAGTACAAAGGTGATTTTGGTAAATAAAGCGTGCAGCAGGGATTGTACATTACTGAAAGATCCAGATTCTAGAGTACCTAGAAATGTGTCCCAATTTGTTTGATCTGCGGGTGCAAATTTATACACATAAAATAAAAAGGGCGAGGTTATCAATAGTAAAGATAAAATCGCCCCTTTAATTAAATTTTTTCTTCTATCCGGTTGGGGGATACTCATATTTTGCTTTGTCTATGTTTTGTTCATCAGAACCATAAGATTCTGGGGTGCAACTTGCCGCTATCGCGAGTAAAGCTAAAATAAAAATTAATTTTTTCATAATAATAGTTATTAAATTATTTTATAATGTAAATAAACGTATTAATATGCAGATAGACGATAAAAATGAAATATAATTATTAAATAGTTGTTAACAATGTTAAAATATAAAACAAAAAAAACTCCACATAGTGGAGTTTTTTTGTTTTTGAAGGGGTAACCTTATTCAGTACCTCCTTTAACTTCTTCTTCAGCGCCTTCAACAGCGTCTTCAACAGCTTCAATAGCTTCATCTTTAGCTTGTTCAACTTCTTGAACAGCGTCTTGGGCTGCTTCTTCAACAGATTGAGCAGCGTCTTCCGCTTTTTTTTCAGTATCTCTACAAGCAGTTATTGAAACTGCAAATAAAAGAGCAAAAACTCCTAAAAGTATTTTTTTCATTTTTTAAAGTTTATTTGGTTATTACTCTGCAAATGTATTAATATTTATTTAACGTTTTCAATTTTATTTTATTTTTTTAGATAAATATGAAGTAATTAAAAAAGGATATTTTCCATTAAAATAGCATATTTTTTAAAAAATATGGATTATATCCATAAAAATAGGTATATTTATTTTTTATACTAGGTTAAGTATTTATATCAAGTTCTAAAAAGATACAATAAAAAGCTTGAAAAGTTAATAAAAAATAAATTTTGTGAAAAAAAGTAATTCCATAGAAGCATTGCGCTTAAAAGAAATTAGAATTGAAAATAATTATTCTCAAAAATCTTTTGCTGAATTATTGGGAATTCCTTCAACTACTGCAGATATTGAAAGAGGTAAAACAAAAGTTTCTGGTCTTGTTGTAGTAAAATTGATACAAATTTTTAATATTAATCCCCTTTGGCTTTTTGGGGAAAGTATTAAAAAGTATATAGAAAAAACAACTAATGATCTAGCTCCAAAAGTCATCACAATAAACTCGCAACAAAACGAAAATATTTTGCTAGTAAATCAAAAAGCTGCTGCCGGATATCCTCAAAACCTACGAGACCCTCAATGGTTTGAACAATTACCTGCTTTTGATTTGCCATTACCACAATTTCGAAATGCAACCTATCGCGGCTTTCAAGTAGAGGGAGATAGTATGATGCCTAATATAAGACCAATGGAATGGGTAATAGGAAGAGCCGTTAATAATTTAAATGACATTTCAGATAATAAAGTGTATGTAATAATTTTGAAAGATTCTCTTTTAGTAAAGAAAATTCAAAAATTGCAAGATGGATCTAAGGTGCGTCTTATTTCCATAAACACAGAATATATGCCTTTTGATGTATATGTAAATGATATTCAGGAAATTTGGCAGGTAAACAGTAAATTGTCATTTGGTGTTGATGAGCCTACAGACAATTATTTGCTTCATCAACTTCAGGAGTCTATGCGCGATCTAAAAGCACAAATAAGTAATTTTCAAAAATAAAAAATGAGCCACAAAATAGTAGCTCATTCTTTATTTTTTTAGACAAATCAAAAACTTAATTATCGTCTCCTATTTTGTCAATTTGTTTGTCAATTTCTTTGTTTACTTCACTGTCTACTTTTTCAGCAGCTCTTTCCAAAGCACCTTTACTGTCTTCCGTTTTTACTTCTACTTCTTTAATTATTTCTGTAGTTTTAGTTTCTCTGCAGGATACTAGGGCAATACTTGCAGTAAAAATAAGCGCTATGGCTAAAATTATTTTTTTCATGATGCTAGTTTTAGGTTTTAAATAAGCAACAAAACTACTCTAAATTAACTATTTAGCACAAAATTTGGGAAATTATTAGTGTTTGTTTTTTAAATAATTTAAAATAATTGCGGTCGCTCCTATGTTTTTTGAAACATAATGACTGCAAATCATTCCAGTTTTTTCTCTGAAAGAAGTATTATGAATTAGTTTATTTACTATTTCTTCCAACTCTTTAAAATTAGAAACAGAAAATAGACCTGCACGAAGCCTTAAAGCGTGAGCTTCTGGAAATTTTTTGAAATTTTCACCAATTATAATCGGCAATCCAAAAGTTGCTGGTTCAAGAATATTATGTAATCCAGTATTGCCCATTGCTCCGCCCACATAAGCAATGTCAGCATAACTATATATTTTGGTCAATAGTCCGATAGTGTCAATAATAAAAATGGAATAATCACCAAGGTTTTTATCCTCTTTCTCCGAATATAAAACACACTTTTTAGTTATTTTTTCTTTTAGTTTTTGAATAAGGTGTGGTTTTATATTGTGAGGTGCAATTATACATTGGACCTCCTCAGAAGTTTTGTTCATATAGTCTATTAACAAATCTTCATCTTCTGGCCATGTGCTTCCTGCCACAATGCATATTTTATCTTGTTTAAATTCCTGAATAAATTCTAGGGTATTATCTTGTTCAATTTGTTGAGAAACTCTGTCAAATCTAGTATCGCCGCTTATAATTACATTTTTAAAGCCGATACTTTCTAATAATACTTTTGATTTTTCTTCTTGCACAAAAAAATGTTCAAAAACTGAAAGTGATTTGCGCATCCACCCTCCATAGGGTTTGAAAAATAGTTGATTTTTTCGGAACAAAGCTGATATAAGGAAAACTGGAATTACTTGTTTTTTTAGGGCAAAAAGAAAATTTGGCCAAAATTCATATTTTACAAATAAAGCCATTTTTGGATGCACTAATTCCACAAATTTTCGTGCATTTTTAGTGGTATCTATAGGCAAATAGCAAACAACATCTGCTTCTGCACTATCTTTTTTTACTTCATAACCAGAAGGTGAAAAAAAACTCAAAACAATTTTATAATCTGAAAACTCTTTTCGAATGCCTTTTAAAACTGGTAGTCCTTGTTCATATTCTCCTAATGAGGCGCAGTGCATCCAAATGGTTTTATCTTCGGGAAGAATTTCTCTTTTGAGCAACCCAAAAACTTCTTTTCTTCCACAAACAAAAAGTTTCATTTTAGGCGAAAAAAATTGTGAAAACCACACGGCAAAAGCCCCAATATGTACTAAAATAGTATAAACAATTTGCATAGCTGCGTTATGTGGTGCTAAAATACAGTTCTTTCGCAAATTACATTGTTTCTCGTCGGCATTTTTAGTATTTTTGTAGTCGTACCTTATTAAAATTCTATGAAGAAAATACAAATGGTTGACCTGAAAGGGCAATATGAAAAAATTAAAGAAAGCGTAAATTCCTCAATACTAGAAGTGCTAGATACAACTGCATTTGTAAATGGACCAGAGGTACATCAATTTCAAAAAGAATTAGAACAATATTTAGGGATTAAACATGTAATTCCTTGCGCTAATGGCACCGATGCCTTGCAAATTGCAATGATGGGTTTAGGTTTGAAACCCGGCGATGAAGTAATAACAGCCGATTTTACTTTTGCAGCCACTGTTGAGGTTATTGCACTTTTACATTTAACGCCAGTTTTAGTAGATGTGTATCCAGATACTTTTAACATCAATACAGAAGCTATCCGAAAAGCAATCACACCAAAAACTAAAGCAATTGTTCCGGTTCATCTTTTTGGACAATGTGCTAATATGGAAGAAATACTTGCCATTGCTAAAGAACACAATCTTTATGTTATTGAAGATAATGCACAGGCCATAGGGGCAAATTATACTTTTAAAAATGGTGAAAACAAAAAAGCTGGAACAATAGGTCACGTAGGCGCAACTTCTTTTTTTCCATCAAAAAACTTAGGATGTTATGGAGATGGCGGTGCTATATTCACAAATGATGATGCATTAGCGCACACACTCAGAGGCATCGTAAATCATGGTATGTATGAACGCTATTACCACGATGTCGTTGGGGTAAATTCTAGATTAGATGCAATTCAAGCTGCAGTACTTCGTGCAAAATTACCTAATTTAAATGTGTATAACCGAGCACGTCAAGATGCTTCACAAAAATATACAAAAGCGTTTCAAAATTGCAAAAATATAGAGACTCCTAAAGTAGTGACCAATAAGAGTTGTCATCAAACCACAGGAATCTGTAGTACTTGTGATTGCCACGTTTTTCATCAATACACCTTAAAAATAACTAATGGAAAGCGAGATGCTCTAGCAAAACATTTAACCGAACTTCAAATTCCGCATGGTATTTATTACCCAATACCATTGCACAGCCAAAAAGCCTATAAAGATAGCCGGTATAACGAAGCCGACTTTCCTGTGACTAATCAGTTAGTAAAGGAGGTAATTTCATTACCAATGCATACAGAGTTAGACGATGAGCAAATTACTTTTATCACAAAAACCATTATTGATTTTATAGAAAATTAAATCTATAAACATCTAAAATAGTTGTCTTTAAATGCCAAATAGTTGCCCTCACTAACCATTTGTGCAAGTAGTAAATAAAAAAGTTTAATGAATTAAACAATGGGATTCCTTCCTTTATAGGGAATATATATGAAAATATTAGTTACAGGCGGTTTAGGATATATAGGATCTCATACCGTAGTTGCATTACAACAATCAGGTTTTGAAGTTTCTATAGTAGATAATTTATCTAACTCAACCATTGATGTTTTAGAAGGAATTGCAAAAATAACAGGTATTACCCCACAGTTTAAATTTTTAGATTTGCGCGATAAAAGCGAAGTACATCACTACTTTAAATCACACAAAGAAATAGATGGAGTTATTCATTTTGCAGCATCAAAAGCAGTAGGCGAAAGTGTTGAAAATCCACTTCTCTACTATGAAAATAATGTGAATAGTTTAGTTAATTTGTTACAGGAATGTAAAAAACAAGGCATTCATAATTTTATTTTCAGTTCTTCATGCACCGTTTATGGCGAGCCGGATGGTTTGCCCATTACAGAAGATGCTCCTATAAAAAAAGCTACATCGCCTTACGGAAATACCAAACAGATAAGCGAGGAAATACTTTTTGACACAAGCAAAGTTTCCCATTTAAAAGCAATTGCATTACGCTATTTTAATCCAATAGGGGCGCACGCCTCTGTTGAAATTGGGGAATTACCTTTGGGTGTTCCACAAAATTTGGTGCCATTTATTACGCAAACTGCTTATGGCATTAGAGAAGAGCTCTCGGTTTTTGGAGATAATTATCCAACGCAGGACGGCAGTTGTATTCGAGATTATATTCATGTAGTAGATTTAGCCGACGCTCATGTTGTTGCAATAAACAGATTGTTGGCAAAGAAAAACACAACTGCTTTTGAGGTTTTTAATATTGGAACAGGTGCCGGAAGTTCTGTTTTTGAAGTGATACAAACTTTTAATCAGGTAACGGACCAAAATTTAAAATACAAAGTAGTAGATAGAAGACCGGGTGATGTTATAGCAGTGTATGCAGATACTACAAAAGCCAATACCGTTTTAGGCTGGAAAGCTAAATTTTCATTAGCCGATGCTCTAGCTTCTGCCTGGAAATGGGAGCTGAAAATAAGAAAAGAATAATAAAGCTTTTTTTATAAAGAAATTTTATTTAGAAAATTTTAATTTTTCTGCTTAAAAAAAAACTATCTTTAATTTCTAAATTTTTTCTTATGAAACAACTTTTTCTTTTCAGCATTTATTTTATCTCCCTAGGTATTTCATCCCAAAACACATACATCCACTGTGGCAAACTAATCGACACCAAAAATGGAAAAGTTCTTGCCAATAAAACCATTGTTGTTTCTGGCAATAAAATCAAAAGTATAGAAAATAACTTTGTAAATCCTACCAATTTAAGCGATGTGGTTATCGATTTAAAAACCAAAACTGTGATGCCTGGCTGGATTGATATGCATGTGCATATTGAAGCAGAAACCAGCCCAACAGCTTATTTAGATGAATTTACAAAGAACGAAGCCGATGTTGCTTATGATGCTCAAGAAATAGCAGGACGTACATTAATGGCAGGTTTTACTACCGTTAGAGACTTAGGAGGAAGTGGGGTAAATGTTTCCTTAAGAAATGCAATAAACAAGAAAAAAGTAAAAGGACCTCGCATTTATACAGCAGAAAAATCATTAGCCACAACCGGAGGTCATGCAGACCCTACCAATGGTGTTAAAAGTGAATTAATGGGCGATCCAGGACCCAAAGAAGGTGTTGTAAATAGTGTTGAAGATGCAAAAAAAGCAGTCCGTCAACGCTACAAAAACGGAGCCGATTGGATAAAAATTACTGCAACAGGAGGTGTCCTAAGCGTTGCAAAAAGCGGTTCAAACCCACAATTTTTTGTAGATGAAATTGAAGCCATTGTAAAAACCGCAAAAGATTATGGCATGAAGGTTGCCGCCCACGCTCACGGAGATGAAGGCATGGTTAGGGCTATAAAAGGTGGTGTAAAAACCATCGAGCACGGCACACAAATGAGCGAATCTACTATGGATTTAATGAAACAGTATAATGCGTATTTGGTTCCTACAATTTCTGCAGGAAAGTATGTGGCAGGAAAAGCTACCATTGAAAATTACTATCCGGCTATCATAGTGCCCAAAGCATTGGCTATTGGCGCACAAATTCAAGAAACTTTCGGAAGAGCGTATAAAAGAGGAGTTCCAATTGCTTTTGGTACAGATGCCGGTGTATATCCTCACGGCGAAAACGCCAAGGAATTTATTTATATGACCGAAGTAGGAATGCCCGCGATGGCTGCACTGCAATCGGCAACAACTACAAACGCCATGCTATTGGATATGGAAAATCAATTAGGTGCCATCGAACCCGGATTTTTAGCCGATATAATCGCAACTAACGAAGATCCTACGGAAAACATAAACACCGTTGAAAATGTGGTTTTTGTGATGAAAGATGGGGTGGTTTATAAGGAATAGCGCAAAATAATCAAAATCCTACACAGAATTTAAATGGATTGTGTAGGAGGCGTAAGATATTACGCTTGTACAAGCGCAAATAATATTTAACTCTCTCAGTCCCGATAGCTATCGGGACTGAGAGGTTTGTTTTTTTTTATTCAAATTTAGCTGCTTCGGTTACGGCATCTTTATGAATTTTTTTCACTAACCCTTGCAATACATTTCCGGGACCCACTTCTATAAATTTTGTAGCACCATCTGCAACCATATTTTGCACACTTTGAGTCCATTTTACTGGAGAGGTCAATTGAAAAATGAGATTTTCTTTTATTTTTTCAGGATTGGTAACGGCAAAGGTGGTCACGTTTTGATATACAGGGCAAATAGGAATTGCAAAGCGAGTATTTTTTATAGCTTTTGCAAGTTCCTCACGTGCAGGTTCCATTAAAGGAGAGTGGAATGCCCCACCAACAGGAAGAAGTAAAGCACGCCTAGCCCCTTGATTTTTTAGTCGTTCGCAGGCTTCTTCTACTGCTTTTATTTCGCCGGAAATTACTAATTGTCCGGGACAATTATAATTAGCAGCTACAACAATACCATCAACATCGGCACAAATAGCTTCTACGATATGGTCTTCTAATCCTAAAACGGCGGCCATGGTGGAAGGAACTGATTCGCAAGCTTTTTGCATGGCTTGTGCTCTTTTTGAAACTAATACTAAAGCATCTTCAAAAGCCAAAGTTTTATTCGCCACTAAAGCAGAAAATTCGCCTAAGGAATGGCCGGCAACCATATCTGGTTTAAAACGATCGCCAAGAATTTCCGCCAAAATAACCGAGTGTAAAAAAATGGCAGGTTGGGTTACCTTGGTTTCTTTTAATTCTTCGGCGGTGCCTTCAAACATAATTTTAGTAATGTCGAAATTGAGTATTTCATTTGCTTGTAAAAAACGTTTTCTAGCTTGCTCTGAGGCATCAAATAGGTCTTTACCCATTCCTGTAAATTGTGCGCCTTGGCCGGGGAAGATATATGCTGTCATAATTGGTTCAATGTTTTAGGTTCAAAATTTAAGGTTTTGGTTTTTTGTAGATAAATTTTTGGTTTCTGATGAACCCTTCAAGGGTTTTAAACCCTTGAAGGGTTGTTTTATATTTTTCGTAAATACGTTAAATAAGTAAAAGCGAATTCATGTTTTTCATCTTTTGGGTGGTATTCTTCGTTTATTAATTGCCATTCTTTTTCGTTTATTTCCGGAAAAAAAGTATCTGCTTCAACGGTAGTGTGTATTCGTGTGAGTTCTATTTTTTCAGTAAAAGGTAAGCTTTGTTTGTAAATTTCGCCGCCACCAATAATACACGGTTGGTCATCGATTTTTGCAATTTTTAATGCTTCCTTAATGGAATGTACTACTACAATGCCATCTTTTTTGTAGTTTTTGTTTCGAGTAACAACAACATGTATTCTGTTAGGAAGTGGTTTTGGGAATGTTTCAAAAGTTTTTCTGCCCATTATTATGTAATGACCGGTGGTGAGCAGCTTAAACCTTTTAAAGTCATCAGGCAAGTGCCAAACCAAATCGTTGTCTTTTCCTAATGCATTATTTTCTGCGGCTGCGGCAATAATTGTAATCATTCTAATTCTGGTGGTGTGGAGTTGTCGTAATCCTTTTCTGTGAGTGGTTTTGAACTTGTTTTTCTTTCATGTTCTACCTTATTTTCCAACTCAATCATCCGTTTGCGTTGTTTTTCTCTAAGTTTGGTTAACTGTTTGTTTTCCCACTCTTTTCCCATAAAACTATTGGTAACATACACATTAAAAGCATGAACAATAAAGAGGAATGCCCATATAAGAATTGCCCAAACAAACCAATTTTTAATAAAAAATTCAGAACCAACGCCCAAGAATTGATTCAGAACAATAATAAAAACCGAACCCACTAAAAAGACTACAAAATGCTGATTTAATCTTTTTTTCTGACGTATTCGGTCTTGCGCATATAAAAACTGTTCGCGGTCTTCATTAGTTGTATTATCTTTACTTTCTGAAAACATTTTTGTCTTTTTTTAACTTGTTTATCAAAGTTACCATTTTTAATGTTATCTATAAAATACTTATGAGAGATTTACGAAAAGAATTTCCAGTTGCCAAACATCACCTCTATTTTGATACCGCTTCTACCGGTTTGCTTTTTGAATCTTTACTGGATTGGCGTAATGAACATGATTTGGATTTTCTTCTTGGCGGGAGCACGTTTAGAAACGGCCATAAAAAACTATTAGACACCGTTAGAAAACAAGTGGCTACATTTTTTGGTGGTAAAAAAGAAAACGTCGCATTGATTCCTAATTTTTCGTATGGGTTTAATGCGCTTTTAGAAGGTGTAGAAAAGCCAAAAAGGGTGCTTTTGCTGGAAAATGAATATCCTTCTATTTCATGGGCGGTGCAATCTAGAGATTTTGAGATTGACTATGTAAAATTAGATGAAAATCTAGAACAAAACATTTCTACTGCTTTTGAAAAAAGCACGCCTGATATTTTTGCATTTAGCCTAGTACAATATATCAACGGGATTAAAATTGATTTTGATTTTTTAAAACAATTAAAACAGAAATACCCAAATACTTTACTAATTGCGGATGGCACACAATATTTGGGCACTGAAGTTTTTAATTTTGAAGAGAGTGCTTTAGACGTTTTAGGGGTAAGTGGTTATAAATGGTTGTTAGCGGGTTTTGGTAACGGGTTTTTAATGGTAAAAGAAGAAGTAAAAACCAAAGTATTCCCTAAAACCATAGGATATAATTCCGCTGAAACTATGGAGTCTTCTCCTGAAGAAACCCTCTTTATAAAGCATTTTGAGCCCGGGCATCAAGACACGTTTAATTATGGAAGTTTAGGATTTTCCTTGCGGTTTTTAACTCAAATTGGTAAGGAAAGCCTAGCTGCTCATTTAGAGGCACTATCGGAAAAGGCAAAACAGGGTTTTACAAAGCTTAATTTATTAGAAGATGCCGTAGTGCTTCGAAAAAAACATTCCAATATATTTAACATTAAAGGCGATGAAAAGCTCTTTCAATATCTAAAAGCAAACAATATAATTTGTTCGCAAAGAGGTAGCGGCATACGGGTGAGTTTTCATTTTTATAACACCGAAAAAGAAGTAGGCAGTTTGGTGGCTTTATTGCAAAATTACCTTAGTCGATAATTTTTACGCCTTTCCAAAATGCAACATATCCTTTTATTTGTTTTGCTAATTCTTTGGTTTCAGGGTAATACCACGCCGCATCTGGATTAGTTTTTCCGTTCACATCTAGTGTATAATAAGAAGCTTCTCCTTTCCAAGGGCAGGTGGTGTGGGTTTCACTAGGAGTGAAATACTCGTGTTTAAGCGAACTTGGCGGAAAATAATGGTTATTTTCAATTATTTTGGTTTCTTTGCTTTCGGCAATAATAGTATCGTTCCAAATAGCTTTCATTATTTCTGTTTTTTTGAGAATATATAATTTTTATAATAGTTTTTTTCGTCTGAAAATGCCGTTTCAATAGCTAAACCGGCTTCGTTTGCAAGCCATTTAACAATAGTATCGTCGTATTTTTGCGAAATTTCGGTGTGAATGGTTTCCCATTGGGCAAATTTAATATGCAGATTTAGTTTTATTATTTTCACTTCCTGATCTTCTGTGGCAACTAAATAACTCTTTGCTGTGCCACTTTCTGGGTCATACACTTCCCAATGGATAAATGCATTTAAATTAAAATTACCACCCAATTCCTTATTGATTCGAGCTAAATGATTTTTATTAAAAGCTTCGGTTATACCGGTGGTATCATTATAGGCATTTAAAATGGTTTGCGGATGTTTTTTTTGGTCAAAACCTATAAACAATAAATCTTGTTTGTGTAGGCTTTGGTTAAGTTTTGTTAAAAATTCAATGGCTTTTGGATGGAGTAAATTACCAATATTTGATCCAAGAACTAAAACCACTTTTTTTCGTGACTTGTAGGTTTTTAAATTTTCCAATACCTCAAAATACTCTCCTTTTTCACCCTCTACTTTTAATTCTGGAAATTCTTTGGAAAGATTTTTTACTAATCCATCAATAGCGTTTTGGCTAATATCTATAGGAATGTAGGTAAAGTTTTGCTCTAATTCTATTAAATGTTTTAATAGAATTTTGGTTTTTTTTCCGTCGCCTGCACCTAGTTCTATTAAGTCAAATCCTTGTTCCTCCCCACTAAAAATGGTTGCTATTTCGGCTGTATATTTTTTAAAAATAGCATACTCACAATTGGTGAGGTAATATTCTGGCATGTGCATAATGTCTTGAAAAAGTTTGTCGCCTTTTTCATCATAAATATATTTAGACAGCAAGTATTTTGGAGAGGCAGTTAGTCCTTTATAGGTGTCTTCCTCAAAAGTTGTGGCAAAAATAGTTGTTGTTGTTTTTGTCATTTGTTTGTTGTCGTAATTATTTGGCTAACCTTATTCCTGTAAACTGCCAGCGTAAGTTGGGTTGAAAAAAATTGCGATAGCTTTGTCGGGTATGATTTTTTGGTGTAGCTACAGAGCCTCCTCGTAATACTTTTTGGTTTACCATAAATTTCCCATTGTATTCGCCAACGGCTCCAGGTGCTTTAGTATATCCTGGATAAGGAAGGTAGGCACTTTCTGTCCATTCCCATCTGTTTCCCCATTGAAATTGATTTTGTGCTATTTCCCATTCAAATTCTGTGGGTAATCTACAGGATTTCCATTGCGCATAGGCAAAGGCTTCATAATAGGAAATATGGGAGAGTGGAGCTTTAGCTTCTAATTTTTGCAAACCGCATAAGGTGTATTGGTGCCATTTTCCTTCTATAAGGTGCCAATATAAGGGTTTGTCTATTTTGTTTTGTTGCAGCCATTCCCAGGCATCTGCATGCCATAACATAGGATCATGATAACCACCTGCATCTATAAACTGGAGATATTCACCATTAGTAATTAATCGGTTTGAAATTTGATACTTTTGAAGGTACACTTTGTGTTTTCCCAATTCATTATCGTAACAAAAGGCATCAGGATTAGAAGGGCCTATTTCATAGACGCCTTCGGGAATAGAGATCCATTTTTGTGCAAATTCTAGAATAGGGTTTTCATGGAAAACATCGGTATATTTTGGAAGTAAAGGGTTGTTTCCTAAAATGTATTTAATATCGGTTAGTAGTAATTCCTGATGTTGTTTTTCGTGGTGGACACCAATGAATAGTATATCTTCTATTTCTTTTGTAAAATGACCCTCCAATAAATTTTGCATTTGATTAGTGACATAATGGCGATAGTCATAAATTTTTGAAACCCCAGGTCTTGAAAGATTTCCTCGATTGCTTCGTATTACTCGTTTTCCTATACTTTCGTAATAGCTATTAAAAATAAAAGCAAAATCGGGATCGAAAACGGTATATTTAGGTTTGAATTTTTTTAAGAGCATTTCTTCAAAAAACCAAGTGGTATGGCCTAAGTGCCATTTTGGTGGCGATACATCTACTATGGGTTGTACTACATAGTCTTCTGTTTCTAAGGGGGCACAAATGTTTTCTGTGTCTTTTCTGGTTTCTAAAAAAAGGGAAAGCAATTTTTTTGTTGGTATCATTAGAGGTGCTAAAAAGGGTATTACATCAAATTTAAGGATAAATCTTTTTATTAAGGTAGATAATAGCGTTAAATGGATGTTAATAGGAAGTTTAAGATTTCTTACTGTTTAACGTTAGTTAGATATAAATTAGCATAGCCGCTAAAAAGATGACATTTTTATAGTTTTGAGCTTACTTTATTTATTAAAATTTTTTAGATTTTCTAGACTTCTTTTTTTTCTCTTGAGGGGAATCGTCTTCTACTTGAAAAAGAATAGGCAAGGAATACAAAACAGTGACTTCTTTTCCTTTTTGCCTGCCCGGTTTCATTTTTGGTAAGGACTCAAGAACCCTTTTTGCTTCTTCTTCTAAAAGAGGATGGGGACCTGTTGCCAATATATCTATAATATAGCCGTTTTTATCTACTTTAAATTGTGTTTTTATAGCATATAATCCTGCGTCCAAGTGGATAGAATCTACTAGAGAGAGGTTGAAATTTTCTTTTACATATTGGTCAATAGCAACAGACATGCACTTTTCTCTAGCCTGATTATCGCCATTTTCACAGCCGGGAAAAACCGGTACATTTTCTACAATGGCAAAAGGAATTTTTTCGGCTTCTATGGTTTCTGAATCAACAGCTTCTTGATTTTTATTGGTTTCTTTTTGTAGTAAATCTATGACTTCAATCTTATTTTCCGGAGTTATTGAATACGTATTACGGATTACTAGTAAACTTTTTATAAAATTGCCATCCCTATCTTTATACATTTCAACGGGTTTCATGCTGGAAATGACAACATTAACAGCTCTGGCAATTGCAAAATTTAGTGTTTGGATGGAAGAAATAGAAAAATTCCCCACCGAACTTACCTCAATTTCTACATCCAGTTTTTCTGATACACCCTGTTGTAGCCGAAGCATATCTACATCCTTTTCCAATTCTTTCAGGATAAGATGGTTCACGTTATTTTTTAAACAATTTGTGTGTGCAGATAATTCCGTAAACCCATTACATGTGTTGAGGTCTAATGGTTGCCCATAGTTATGGAAAGAAATTAAAAAAAAACATGAAAAAATTGAAATTTTCATTTATTTCCCTGTCTTAAAATTAAAAGGTACGGCATATTCAATGGCTTTGGGTTTTCCGCCAAACATACCTGGTTTCATTTTTGGAATAGAAAGAATATTTCTTTTGGCTTCGTCTTTCAACTCTTGGTTTTTGCCTTCAACGGTAAGAATTTCAATTTCACCTTTTGTATTCACTAAAAATTTTACAACTACGCGTTCTTGTACATTTTCTTTCCAAGCATTTGCAGGATAGCGAAAGTTTTTTCTTACGTGTTCATTCAATTTTTGATCAAAACAAGCATCTCTTTTTGCCACATCACTGCCTTCACATCCAGGCCATATTGGTGCAATTTCTTTTAAGGTTACTTTGTTTTTTTGAACGTCACCCCATTCTTGGGTAAAGCCGGAAAAAGAGGTAAGAAGGACAAGTAATACAATTATTTTTTTCATGGGGGTTAAATTTGGTTTATACAGCAACTATTCCTTTAATGTGTGGGTATGGGTCATAATTTTCTAATGTAAAATCTTCAAAGGTAAAGTCAAAAATATTTTTCACCTCTGGATTGATTTTTATAGTTGGCAAGTTACGCGGTTCTCTGGACAACTGCAAGTTAACCTGTTCTAAATGATTTAAATAAATATGCGCATCGCCAAAGGTATGTATAAAATCACCTACTTCAAAATCACAAACTTGCGCTATTATTAGCGTTAATAAAGCATAGGATGCGATGTTAAATGGCACGCCAAGAAAAATATCGGCACTTCGTTGGTATAATTGGCAGGATAAGCGACTTTTCCCCCCTCCTTTGGAGGGGTCGGGGGAGGACACATAAAATTGAAAAAATGCGTGACAAGGCGGAAGAGCTGCTTTACCATTTGCCACGTTTTCACTAAAGGAAATAGAGGTGTTAGGTAATACACTTGGGTTCCATGCGGAAACTAACATCCTTCTACTATCTGGATTTTTCTTTAAGGTTTCAATTATTTCTTTTATCTGATCAATATCTTCACTGTTCCAGTTGCGCCATTGGTGACCATAAACGGGTCCTAAATTGCCATTTTCATCGGCCCATTCGTTCCAAATATTGACGCCATTTTCTTTTAAATAAGCAATGTTTGTGTCACCTTTTAAAAACCAAAGTAATTCGTGAACAATCGATTTTAAATGCAACTTTTTGGTAGTCACCATAGGGAAACCTTCGGATAAATCAAATCGCATTTGGTAACCAAAAACGCTTTTGGTGCCTGTGCCAGTTCGGTCTTCTTTTAAATTTCCGTTTTCTAAAACGTGTTTAATAAGGTCATGGTATTGTTTCATAGAAAACTAATTTTTTCTTCAAATTTCAAGGATTCTAAAATAGAAAAAAAGGAAATATAAAGTTTACTTTTCTTAGGCTATTTTAAATAAAAACGTATTAACCAATAATCATACCAGCGATGGTGGCGGATAATAAGGAGGCGATGGTGCCGCCAATAAGTGCTTTTATTCCAAATTCTGAAAGAGTTTTTCGTTGGGAAGGAGCTATTGACCCAATGCCGCCAATTTGAATTCCGATAGATGCAAAGTTTGCAAAGCCACATAACATGTATGTAGCCATTATTACTGACTTTTCGTAGTTTAGACTAATTAAATTAGCAGTATTTTTTAAATCAGCGAGCTGGATGTATCCTACAAATTCACTGGCTACTAGTTTAATACCTAATAACTGACCCATCAGTGCCATATCTTCTTTAGCAACCCCGATAAGCCACATTAGAGGGGCGAAAATATAGCCTAGTATAAATTCTAAGGAAAGTTTGTTATAAGGCGTTCTTACCGCAATCCAATTATTTATGGTGGTTACATCTCCAAGTTTTTCAAAGCCGTAGTTAATCATAGCTATAAAGGCAATAAAAACCAGAAGCATTGCCCCTACATTGGCGGCAAGTTTTAATCCTTCCGTTGTGCCATTTGCAATAGCGTCTAAAATATTAGAGCCAATTTTATCTTGAGAAACATCTACTTTATTGGTTATTTTTTCGGTTTCCGGATACAGCATTTTAGCGATAACAATAGCTCCAGGAGCAGCCATTACCGATGCTGTAAGTAAGTGTTTGGCATAAAATATTTTTAATGCTTCATCTTCACCACCAAGAAAACCAATGTAAGCGGCTAAAACTCCTCCTGCAACTGTTGCCATACCACCTACCATTACCAAGAGCATTTCAGACTTGCTCATTTTTTCTAAATATGCTTTAATCATTAAAGGTGCTTCAGTTTGTCCAAGAAAAATATTTCCTGCTACTGAAAGACTTTCAGCACCTGATATTCCCATTAATCTGGTTAATACCCATGCCATTCCCTTCACTACGACCTGTATGAAACCAAGATAAAATAATACCGATGTTAGTGCAGAAAAGAAAATAATAGTTGGCAATACTTGAAAGAGAAAAATAAAACCAAAACTATCAATATTCATCATGCCTCCGAGAAGAAATTCGCTTCCTGCTTGTGTAAATTCAAGGATTTTTACAAATACTTTTCCCACAAGTTCGAAACCATTTTGAATGAAAGGGACTTTAAGCACGCCAACAGCCAGAATTAACTGCGCCGCCAAGCCAACAGTAATCGTTTTCCACCGAATGATTTTGCGGTTACTGCTAAATAAAAAGGCTAAAAGCAATAAAGCAGACATACCTAAAACACCACGCCATAAGCTGGTAAAAGTAAATCCTTCGCTACCTATTATTTTTTTTACAAGTACAGGAGCAATACTAGTTTTAGATGTATTTTCAGCTTTTAATTGGTATATAACGTCACGTTCATTGAATACTAATGTAGAGTCTGTAATTTCTGTAACATGGTATCTGCGAATGGTATCTTTTGGGGTAGAATAAAAAAGAATCAATAAATTGTTTTGCAAAATATAATCTCCTGAAGCTTGAAGGTTATTTTTTGAGGCAATTTGATAGGTGAAATTTCCTTCAGATAAAATAAAGGTATCTGTTTTTGGATTTATTTCAAAAAGGGTTGTATTTTCTGGATTTGTAATGCTAGCAAATTTCCAATTTTTTTCAATAGTTTGCGCAAAAGTGCTTGAGAAAAAGCATACAAATGCACTTAGAAGAAAGATTTTTTTCATTAGTTGGTTTTATTTTTCTCTTTTGGAAATTTCATCTCTTATTTGTGCAGCTTTTTCATAATCTTCATTATCAACTGCTTTTTCAAGCATGTCATTAAGCTCTTTCATGGAAAAAGAGGTATAATTTTGTGTGGTTTTCTTTTTAGACTCTGCATCGCCTACCATCAATTGTTCTAGTATGTTTTTTTCACTTACCTCTTCTTTTTTCTTGGGATTCACTTTTAAATAAATTCCTGCCTTTTCTAAAATATTTTTATAGGTAAAAATAGGTGCATCAAACCGAAGAGCTAAAGCAATAGCATCACTGGTTCTTGCATCGACGATTTCTTCAATTTTATCGCGTTCACAAATAATGCTGGAAAAGAAGACTCCATCTACTAATTTGTGAATGATAACTTGCTTTATAACGATATCAAATCGGTCAGCAAAATTTTTGAATAAATCGTGGGTAAGAGGTCTTGGAGGTTTTATTTCTTTTTCTAAAGCAATAGCGATGGATTGCGCTTCAAAAGCACCAATTACAATTGGAAGTTTTCTATCACCATCCACTTCACTTAAAATCAATGCATAAGCACCATTTTGTGTTTGACTGTAGGAGATACCTTTTATATTAAGGCGAACTAAGCTCATAAGATTTACAATAATAAAAAAAAAGCTGTTTAAACAGGACTTTACCTTATCTAAACAGCCCATTTTAGAGGCACAATTTATAAAAAATTATGCGTTATTAGCTTTAAATTCTTTTAATTTTTCGGTTAACTTAGGAACTATTTCAAAAGCATCGCCAACTATCCCATAATCAGCTGCTTTAAAGAAAGGAGCTTCGGGGTCATTATTGATGACTACTTTTACCTTAGAGGAATTAATTCCTGCTAAATGTTGAATAGCACCTGATATACCGATGGCAATATATAAATTAGAGGCTACAGGTTTTCCAGTTTGCCCAACATGTTCACCGTGTGGTCGCCATCCCATATCACTTACAGGTTTTGAACAGGCGGTTGCTGCGCCTAAAACTTTTGCTAAATCTTCTATCATTCCCCAGTTTTCTGGGCCTTTTAGTCCGCGTCCTGCTGAAACTACAATTTCAGCATCTGCTATGGTTACCTTATCGGTGGCTCTGTCAACAGATTGCACTTGAATAGCAAAATCGCCATCTTCTAAATGTGGTTCATAAACTTCAGAAGAAACACTAGTTTGGTTTTCTTTTAAACCGTAGGTGTTTTTAGCTAGTTCAATGATTTTTATTTCTTTATGGAGCTCGGTAAAGGCAAAAGCTTTGTTTGTAAAAACAGTAGATTTTACGTTAAAAGGCGAAACACTTTCTGGCACAGATACTACATTTGTTGCTAAAGAAGCGTTTAGGTTTACTGCTAAAAGTGGTGCAAGATATTTGCTATTTGCGCTGGAAGTGAGGATAACAACTTTTGCGCTTTCTTTTTCAGCGGCTTGTTTAATGACATCGGCAAAAGCTTTGGCATTAAATTTTTCTAGGGAAGAATTGGTTACTTGAAGCACTTTAGAGGCCCCATAAGTTCCTAATTCAGTAACATCTCCACCGTTAATAGAAATTGCAGTTACTGTAGTACCTAAAAGCGCTGCAACAGCATTTGCATAAGAGGTTGCTTCTAAGGCTACTTTTTTTAATTTTCCTCGATCAGATTCGGTATATACTAAAACAGACATATTTTTATATTTTGGAATTTGTATTTTTTAAATAACTTTAGCTTCGTTGTGAAGCAAGTTTATTAGTTCATCGATATTCTCTGCATCTACCATTTTTATAGCGCCCTTAGGAGCTGGTTTTTCAAAGGAAAGGGTTTGCATTTCATTGGAAGCTGTAATGGCTTCTACAATATTAAGTGGTTTTTGTCGTGCCTGCATAATGCCTCGCATGTTCGGAATGCGTAAATCACTTTCTTCTACTAATCCTTTTTGACCGCCTATTACAAGAGGCAAGGTTGTTTTTAGGGTTTCTTTACCGCCGTCTATTTCGCGAATAGCTATTACATTATTTCCATCTACCTCTATTTGTATACAGGTGTTTACAAAATTAGCATTGGTCAATGCTGCTAGCATTCCGGGAACCATACCGCCATTATAATCTATAGATTCTCTTCCTGCTATTACTAAATCGTACGCGCCATCTTGCATTACTTTAGCAAGTTGTTTGGCTACAAAAAGCCCGTCAGTAGGTGTTGCATTCACACGTATTGCTTCATCTGCTCCTATGGCAAGTGCTTTTCGTAATGTAGGCTCTGTTTCTGAACCACCAACATTCACTACGTGAACTGTTGCGCCTTGTTTTTCTTTAAACCACATTGCACGAGTTAAACCAAACTCATCGTTTGGGTTGATGACAAACTGAACGCCGTTTGCATCCAATTTTGTGTTATTATCTGTAAAATTAATTTTGGATGTGGTGTCAGGTACGTGACTGATACAAACTAATATTTTCATTTTTTTTATCTCTATTTTATTGAAATTATTTTGTGGTACGAAGTTAACTATCTTTTTTTTATTTTTTGCTATGCATGCATAATAAATTTACGTTAAAAGTTGATAAAACATCTTACATAAACTGGAAATAATACTATTTTTGTTCGTTCAAAGTTACAATCCTTAGTATAACACAGTAGTAAAATAATTATATGAAGACATTACAATTTAGAGAAGCCATTTGTGAAGCAATGAGCGAAGAAATGCGAAGAGATGAATCCATTTATTTAATGGGAGAAGAAGTAGCAGAGTACAATGGTGCGTATAAGGCATCTAAAGGAATGCTAGAAGAGTTTGGTGCAGAGCGCGTTATTGACACTCCTATTGCAGAGCTCGGCTTTTCGGGTATTGCTATAGGTTCAGCCATGAATGGTAACCGACCTATTGTGGAATATATGACCTTTAATTTCTCTCTGGTTGGAATTGACCAAATTATAAACAATGCTGCAAAAATGCGCCAAATGAGTGGGGGCCAGTTTAATATTCCTATTGTTTTTCGAGGGCCAACTGCTTCGGCAGGTCAACTCGGAGCAACACACTCACAAGCTTTTGAAAGTTGGTATGCCAATTGTCCTGGTTTAAAAGTGGTTGTTCCATCTAATCCCAAAGATGCTAAAGGACTTCTAAAATCGGCCATTCGCGATAATGACCCGGTAATTTTTATGGAAAGTGAGCAAATGTATGGCGATAAAGGAGAAGTGCCCGAAGGAGAATATGTAATACCAATTGGTGTTGCTGAAATAAAACGAGAAGGTAAAGACGTGACCATTGTTTCCTTCGGAAAAATTATTAAAGAAGCCTATACAGCTGCTGAAGAATTAGCAAAAGAAAACATTAGTTGTGAAATCATCGACTTGCGCACCATTCGCCCGATGGATTATAAAACAATAATCGATTCGGTAAAGAAAACCAACCGTTTAATAATTTTAGAAGAATCTTGGCCTTTTGGTAATATTTCTACAGAAATAACCTACCAAGTTCAAGCCCAGGCTTTTGACTACCTAGATGCGCCAATAATTAAAATCAATACGGCAGACACGCCTGCTCCTTATTCGCCAAACTTATTAAAAGAATGGCTGCCAAATAGCGAGGATGTTGTGAAAGCTGTAAAAAAGGTTCTATATAAAAAATCTTAATCTATCTTGATTTTTTCAGTATTGTCTTTTCATTACTTTTACATAGACTTTAAAATATACGCTATAAAATTTTTAAGTCAAATAAAAAAAAATGCGTTATTCTGTTTTTTATCGCTTTTTTTTACGACAATTAGCAAAACACTTTTTTAAATTCCTTTTGGATAGTTTTAATGGAATAAAATGCAAAACAATTTTTAAACAAACAATATTAAATAAGATATTTTAACAAATATAGATGTTTTGCAAAAACCAAAGGGTTACTAAAGATTTACAACAAATTGTATGAAGAATATCGTTTTATTGTTTACCCTTCTTTTTTTTTTAAATTCACACGCCCAAACTAAAATAGGTGGGGTAATAAAGGATGCCAAAGGAATTACCGTTCCATTTGCTAATGTAATGTTTAAAGATTCTCGTGAAGGCACAATAACTGACGAAAACGGCCGCTTTTATTTAGAATCCAATACCACCTATTCTACCGTAGTTTTTTCATTTATGGGCTATCTTTCTAAAGAAATTATTTTAGAAAAAAGAGTTACCTACGACCTTAATATTGTATTAGAAGAAGAAACAGAACAGTTAAATGAAATAGTCTTTTTTACTGGAAAAACGTCAAAAAAGGAAAACCCTGCCATAGACATACTTCGAAAAATATGGGAAAATCGGAGAGAAAATGGCGTAAAAAAATTCAAACAATACCAATATGACAAATATGAAAAGTTAGAGTTTGACATCAACACCATCGATAGTGCTTTTATAAAAAGCAAAATTTTTAAAGGTATGGAGTTTGTTTTTGACTTTACAGACACCTCGCGTGTAACCGGAAAAACGTTTTTACCTATATTCATTAATGAAGCTTTTTCAAAGGTGTATGGCGATAATTTAATCAATCTAGAAAAAGAAGTTTTAGAAGGAAACAAAAACTCTGGGTTTAGTAATAACCAAACCATGATTGAGTTTGTAAAAGATTTATATTCTGATTATGATGTGTATGATAATTACCTGAAATTTTTTGACAAAGCCTTTACCAGTCCACTTTCCCGTACAGGAATTGACGTATATAATTATGTGTTAAATGACAGTGCATTTATCGACAATAAATGGTGTTACAACATCATTTATTACCCAAGAAGAAAAGGTGAGTTAACCTTTAAAGGCAACTTTTGGGTTAATGATACTACTTGGGCTATCAAAGAAATAAATCTTCAAGTAAATAAAAGTGCCAACATCAATTGGGTAAAAGATATTTATATTGAGCAAGAATTTGAAGTGCTAAACGATTCTATTTTTCTTTTAACCAGAGATTATTTTATGTCGGACTTTAGTTTTTCAAAGAAAGAAAAATCCAGAGGGTTGTATGGAAAACGGACAACCTTATATGACAACCATACTTTTGATCTTGAAAAAGACCGAAACTTTTATAAGGCGCAAGTAGATCCGTATCAATATGAAGTATATAATAGACCAGATGAATTTTGGGAAGAAAACCGAAAAGAGGCACTTAATAAAAACGAGTCTCAAGTATATACCATGCTCGACACCTTAAAAACGGTTCGTCGATTTAAAACATTTTATAGTTTAGGCACTGTATTGGCTTCTGGATATTACGAGTTTCCCAATTTTGACTTTGGTCCAGTATTTTCCACTTTTGGTTATAATGAAGCAGAAGGCTTGCGAATTCGTGGTGGTGGAAGGACCTATTTTGGTCAAAACGACCCATGGCGATTAGAAGGTTTCTTAGCATACGGGTTTAAAGATAATAAAGTGAAATACGGAATTTCTGGAAAATGGCTTTTAGACAGAAAGTCTAGACTCATTATTTTTGGTGGAAACCGAAGAGATGTAGAACAAACAGGAGCTAGTTTAACCACTTCAAATGATGTTTTAGGTAGAAACCTGGCTTCTTCTTCCTTGATTTCAATAGGTGCAAATGACAGATTAACCAATATTAATCTTTCAACTTTTGGATTAGAATTTGAGCCAGCTAAAAATTTTATTTTCCGAACTACTGCTTCTTATAGAACTTTAAAATCAGCAACACCAACATTTAGTTTGAATTATTTTGACGAATTTGGAAACATACAAAGCGAAATAAAGCAACCCGAAATAGAAATTGCCCTAAACTTCACACCTGGCAGAAAAACATCAGGATATGGTGTGGAGCAAACCGTAATAAACACTGGTAAATTTCCTCAATTTTTTGTGGGCTATACCTCCGGACTAAAAAATATTCTTGGAGGCGATTTTGAATACCAAAAAGCACAAGCACTTTATACACAACCATGGAATATTGGAGGTTTTGGCAGATTGTATTCCACCATAGAAGTTGGAAAAATATTTGGCGATGTTCCCTTAGGATTATTGAGCCCAATACCAGGAAACCAAACCCTTTTTAGTATTTACAACACCTTTACCTTATTAGATTATTATGAATTTGTAAGCGATCAGTACGCATCGGTGCATATTGAACATAATTTTGGCGGAAGATTTTTCTCCAGAATCCCAGGTTTTCGTAAACTAAACTTAAGAGAAATTGTTGGGATTCGTGCAATATATGGACAGATTTCCGATGAAAATATTGCGATAAATGCTTCTAACATCATCTATCAGGCACCGGAAGATATTTACTATGAATATAGTGTAGGCGTGGGCAATATCTTTAAAATCTTTAGGCTCGATTTCAATTTCAGAGGAAATTATTTTGAAAATGTAGGTGCCAGAAGTTTTGGCGTTACAGGTTCATTTGGGTTCCAGTTTTAAAAACCAAAAATCAAACCACCTTATTCTTTTTTTAACTTTTAAATATCCTTATTTTTGTACTTCAAAATAAGCAAAGAACTATGAGCGCAGCACGGTTAAAAAAATTTGATGTATTAGTAGAAATTCCCAAAGGAAGCAGAAACAAATATGAATATGATTTTAAATTAAAAAAAATCAGGTACGACCGTATGTTATTTTCCTCCATGATGTATCCTGCCGATTATGGCTTTATACCAGAAACCTTTGCTTTAGATGGCGATCCACTTGATGTTTTGGTATTAGTAACGGAGCCCACTTTTCCGGGCTGTTTAATGGAAGTAAAACCCATTGGCGTTTTTCATATGGCAGACGAAAAAGGACCGGACGAAAAAATTATTTGTGTGCCCATTAGCGACCCCAATGGCGATAAAATAAATGACCTTAAAGACATTAACCCCCATTTAATTAAAGAAATAGAGCATTTTTTTCAAGTATATAAAGATTTAGAAAAGAAAAAAGTAGATGTAGAAGGTTGGGGAAATGCAGAAGAAGCTTTTGAAATTATTGATCAATGTTCCGAAAGATTTTTAAAATTGCCCTTAGAAATAAAGAATTCTTATACAATTGCGTAATGATACCTAATATTAATTGCTTTTCTTCCGTTTTATTTAAAAGCAATGCACTTAAAAAGGGTATTGCTTTTTTTCTTTAGTTGTAATTACTTACTTTTGCGCAGCAATTAAAAAACCAAAAGATATATGAATTCATTTATGATTTATTTGCCAATTGTAATGGCAGTTATTGGTCTTCTATTTATGTGGACAAAAAGGACTTGGGTATTAAAGCAAGATGCAGGTGATGGTAAGATGAAAGAAATTTCAGATTATATCTATGAAGGAGCTTTAGCTTTTCTTAAGGCAGAATATAGATTATTAACTTTTTTCGTTATAGGCGCAAGTATTGCCCTAGCGGCAATATCCTTTATAGTTCCTACAACGCACATCCTAATTGTTGTAGCCTTTATTTTTGGAGCTATTTTTTCTGCATTTGCTGGAAATATAGGGATGAAAATTGCAACAAAAACCAATGTTAGAACCACACAAGCTGCTAGAACCAGTTTACCACAAGCTTTAAAAGTATCTTTTGGCGGCGGAACCGTAATGGGTCTTGGTGTTGCCGGTTTAGCAGTTTTAGGATTAACCACTTTCTTTATCTTTTTCTTTCATTACTTTATGGGTGGCGTTTGGACTTCTACAGAACAAATGACTATTGTGCTTGAAACCTTAGCCGGATTTTCTCTTGGAGCAGAATCTATTGCTTTATTTGCTCGTGTGGGTGGTGGTATTTACACCAAAGCTGCCGATGTAGGAGCTGATTTAGTAGGTAAAGTAGAAGCCGGCATTCCTGAAGATGACCCTCGCAATCCTGCAACCATTGCAGATAACGTGGGCGACAATGTGGGCGATGTTGCCGGTATGGGCGCCGATTTATTTGGTTCGTATGTTGCCACAGTACTTGCAGCAATGGTGCTCGGTAATTATGTTATAAAAGATATGGGTGGAAATATAAACGATGCTTTTGGAGGTATTGGCCCCATTTTATTGCCCATGTCCATAGCAGGTTTCGGAATATTATTTTCTATTATCGGAACCATGCTGGTAAAAATAAAAAGTAATGACGCAAAAGAAAAACAAGTGCAAAGTGCTTTAAATTTTGGAAACTGGATTTCCATAGCGTTAACTTTAATCGCTTGTTTTTTCTTAGTAAAATATATGTTACCGGAAACCATGCAAATGAATTTCTTTGGCGAAGGCTTACAAGAAATTTCCTCTATCCGGGTATTCTATGCCACTATCGTAGGTTTATTTGTGGGTGGTGTTATTTCCTCTATAACCGAATACTACACAGGTTTAGGCACAAAACCAGTAATGGCTATTGTGCAAAAATCGTCAACAGGAGCAGGTACAAACGTGATTGCGGGGTTAGCAACCGGGATGATATCCACATTTCCAACCGTACTAATATTTGCTGGAGCTATTTGGGCTTCGTATGCTTTAGCAGGATTTTATGGAGTAGCATTAGCAGCTTCTGCAATGATGGCTACCACAGCAATGCAATTAGCTATCGATGCGTTCGGACCAATATCTGACAATGCCGGTGGTATTGCTGAAATGAGCGAATTGCCAAAAGAAGTAAGAACAAGAACCGATATTTTAGACTCTGTAGGAAACACTACCGCAGCAACCGGAAAAGGATTTGCTATTGCCTCAGCGGCACTAACTTCTTTAGCCTTATTTGCTGCCTACGTAACTTTTACAGGAATTGATGGGATTAATATTTTTAAAGCACCGGTATTAGCCATGTTATTTGTTGGTGGAATGATACCTGTTGTTTTTTCTGCTTTAGCCATGAACTCCGTAGGAAAAGCTGCTATGGAAATGGTGTATGAGGTGCGTCGTCAGTTTAAAGAAATTCCAGGTATTATGGAAGGTACCGGTAAACCGGAATATGGCAAATGTGTAGAAATTTCAACACAAGCCGCCTTACGTGAAATGATGCTTCCCGGGATTTTAACCATTGGGTTTCCTATATTAATTGTGGTTTTACCTATGTTCATTGGTTATGACAATAAACTCATTGCTGAAATGCTTGGTGGGTATATGGCAGGTGTAACGGTTTCAGGAGTGCTTTGGGCAGTATTTCAAAACAATGCCGGTGGTGCGTGGGACAATGCTAAAAAATCATTTGAAGCAGGAGTTCTCATTAATGGCGAAATGACGTACAAAGGTTCTGACGCGCACAAAGCAGCCGTAACCGGAGACACTGTGGGAGATCCATTTAAAGATACCTCTGGGCCGTCGATGAATATTTTAATCAAATTAACGTGTTTAATAGGTTTAGTAATCGCACCAATTTTAGGAGGTCATTCTACAGAAACCGTTTCTGAAAATGTAGTGAAAGCAGAATATATTACCACAGAAGATGGGACACAAATAAAATTGACAGACGCTCAAGCTGCTACAATCCAAGTAAATAGAAATGTAGTAGTAAAAATGACTGTTGTTAATGATAGTACTTTTGCTAAAATTACTACCATAAAAACAATAGATGGAAAAGAAGTGAAAGAAGTCACTGAAATTTCTGGAACCGAAGAAGAAGTAAAAAGTAAAATAGAAAATTTAATAGCACTATAATAATTTTGCTTCCTTATAAAAATTTAAGTCCCGATATTTTCGGGACTTTTTTTTATGCCTTCACCGCTGGTTCACCCACTATTATAGTAAAAGCTGCATTTTTATATAGTAAGCCATAAAAATAAGCAGAATAATTAGAGCAACTCTTTTAAAACCGAAAAGGTTTTAAAAGACCGCGCTATCCGCTATATCTTTTTTTGAAAAAACAAAAAAAGGATGCCGCTCCTATCGCTGTTGCAGGAAAGGGACATGCTATTAATTTCTTGAAAATTGAATAAGTACAAACCAATATATTTTTAATTTTCTTGGGGTTTTTATTTTGCAGAAAAGGCAATCCTACAAGTCTAATTTTTGCATTTCATTTTCATACACTCCTCATACACTATCTATACACCATCTATACACCATCCATACACCATCTATAGAATCCGTACTAGCTTATGATTTAGGCAATAAACTATTGAATGTTACAGATACCACAAATTATTCCACTGGCTTTGATGACGGAAATAACCACCAAACAACCTTTGTCAATGACTTTGAATATGATACCTATGGCAACCTGATTATCGACAGAAATAAAGGCATAACCGAAATTTCGTATAACCACTTGAACCTCCCTAAAAAAATTACATTTGGAACACAAGGCACTATGACTTACCTTTACGATGCCACCGGACAAAAACTCAAAAAAACCATG
>PHDJ01000004.1 GCA_002842575.1 Bacteroidetes bacterium HGW-Bacteroidetes-2 | reverse complement strand
GTTTTTTTGCCGTGTTGGCAGGGTTTGAGACACTATGTTTTTCTTTTGCATAGGTGGGAGCTGACATTCGTATTCGAGTTCCAGTTATCGTAGTCGTTGTACGAAAAGCCGGAAGGCGCGGAACTACAACTCAAGTATCTCACAACCGTTTCAGTTTAGATTACAAAATAATCTCTGTAGAGGTCAATAAATTGCTTACCGGCATATCTGGCCGCTTCACTTGAAATAAAGCAAAGGCGGGAGCCGACATTCGTAGTCGAGCGCCAGTAAGCGTAGTCGAAGTACGAAAAGCCGGAAGGCGCGGAACCATTGTTCATATCGAACCAAGGACAGTATTTATCCCACTTTCCGTTTGTCCAATCTGGTGACCAGGGCTTGTTGTCATTTTCTACAAAATTGATTGCTTCTGCAATGATCACAAGCTTGGCATGTGCTGTCATTGCTTTTTGGTGTTTCTCCGGGAACATTGAAAAGTCCGGGGTTACTTTTTCAGGTTCGAGATTCAATACCTTACAGGCATCTTCAAATGATTTGATTGTTGTCATAGTTATTTATTTAAGGATGAATAATTCACGGTAAATGTCAATGAACTGCTCTCCGGCATATTGAGTCGTCGCACGAAAAGCCGGAAGGCGCGGAACTGTCGTCCATATTAAACCAAGGATAGTACTTGCCCTGGCTGCTATCTGTCCAGTCCGGTGTCCATCCTTCGTTAAGGGCTTGGACGATAAGCTTTGCTTTTCGATAAGCCTGTTCATCATCTGAGAGCCCAATAAGGGAGTTTTCAAAATGTCCTGTATGGATGTCCAATTCCTTCAGAACATCACCAAATGTTTTGACGCGCTCCATCACGTCCTTTTGAAAGGTCTTTTTTCCAAATAGATCCTCCAGTAATTTCTTGCCGGAGGTTTTGGCGTTTTCGTGCGCCTTGACGGCGGCTTCTTTTTGAATACTTAATGTTTCCATATATAATTGAGTTTAAAGGTTTACAGTTTATTTACTAATAAGGTTTCGTCCACCAACTCAGCAGCGGTAATTTCTCTTTTTACTTTATAGATGTTTATAATGATTACATCTTCAATGCTGATGCCTACGCCTGTGGTAATATCATATCTTTTGTATGCCGGGGGCATTGCCCTGCCACCTGACCGGAGATAACCTTTTACGGTTTCATTAAATGGCCGGTCAATAACGCTTATTGCCGTTTTTTTATCTTCACACAGGGTGCCGTCCAGTTTTTCAAGCCGGTCAATGATCTGTGCGCATAGTTTGTTTTTTGGGCTGTAAGTAGATGCTACTTTGATAAAGTGTTGATTTTTCATATTGCGATTGTTTTTAGTGAATACTTCCATAATTATCCTCCCAATACCGTTGATTGAGGTATGTGGAGGGATGTGCTTTTGCCACGCCTTTGCGTTTTAAATAGTTGTCATAGCTTTTTATGCCGGCGAGGGCATTCATCTTGTCACGGGTGCTGAGCCGCTTCCAGGCGTTTTCTGCCATTACTTTTTTGACCTTGTGGTTGTAGGCATTCCAGAAGCTTTCAAAGGAGAGGTCGGGCTCGCCTATGGTGATTTCAAAATGCGGTTTGAGCTTTGCTATCCAGTGACTGTGCATAAAAGGCTCAATTGCCGGAAAATTTCCATTTGAAAACAACCATCTCATTTGCTGGGCAGACAATACTCCTTCAAGAATTTTAAACTGAGTTAAATTACCGTTTAAATCATATTTAAATTCCAACAGTGCATCACTGTTTTTGGCTTTAATGGTATAAATTCTTTCCATTTCACGCTAATTTTTGGTCTAACTGATCATACAGCTGTTGTGCATAGCTGGGCTTGTCATAAAGACCTAAAATTTGATGCAGGGTTGCCGCTTCATAATACTTCAGTTTTAGGCTTGACTGCTTTTGATTTCCTTGATTATTAAGTACTTTTTTACCAAGCTTAGAGCGCAAATCTGCCCACAGGCTATATAAGTGCCTCATGCGCCTTTGGTCCTTGGTTGCATATAGACCTATCTCCGGTGGCTCGTGCAAGATTATAGCAAAGGCTTCAACCAATTGGAGGTTTGTAACTTTTAGGGTGATGTCAAAGTTCATATTTGAATGGTATAATCGTTAATATCATTGTCTATCTTTCTAAATGGCATTTCTTCAATGTGCCTGTTTTGTGAGTCAAGCCGGGCAATTTCATTAATAAGTTTTAAGGTCCCTTCGGGCTTTATTTTCTCACCGCTAAACAAATAATCTGAGTACAGGCTGATGAGCTTTTTGTTTTCCCGGTATTTCTCTTTAAAGGTCATCTTAACACTACTTATTTGATTTTAAACCTAATGGTATATCTACGGTCATTAGACCCCAGGTGCAGCTCTATCCACCGTTTTAAAAATGTGTTGTAGCCGGCATAAGAAAAACGCCAGTACAAGCGGTTTTCTATGGTGTACCAAAACATTGATTTCCCAAAAATTGAAAATTTGCTACTTAGAAATTCGCCTTGGTTATTGGTATAATTGCCGTTGCTATCTTCATATTTGAGTACTGCAAAATTGTGAAGGCCCACCGGCCAGCCGTCTTGTAACAGCCTGCCTGTTGCTGATACAAGCACTTTTTTGCCCTCTTTTGGCTTGAATATTTGATACATGTTCCAAGCAGGGTTCCTAATCACACCCCAGCGATATGCTACTTTAAAAAGTTGCCAGGCGTTTAGGTTTTGAACTTCGATTCCGTTGACTGTTTTCCACCATTTTTCGCCATAATCATCTCCGGCAAGCTCCACGACTTTGTCATCAAGAAATATCCATATAGGGGTTGCCAGTGCTTTTAAAAATGAAGTTTTACCATAACGTGCCTTACGTAATGGGTTGCGCAGCAAATATGCCACGGGATAGAGTATGTATGCCAGTAATGTAAAGGTTCCGGCAACGATTATGGCGTAAAACGCCCAGCGAAAGATGCTTAATGTTTTCATTTTCTTCTTGTTTTAAGCCAGATATAAGCAGCAAAGGCATAACCGGCGATTAGAAATAATAAATATGGTGTCATCTGCAGTCTGTTTGTGGCTTTGTGAGTGCTTTGCGGCACACGACGCATCTTATAACTGTGGTCTCGCAGTTTACATTAGACTCAATCGTGTCAATAAACTGGTGGTGCCTTGGATGAAGACAAGGCTCGCTATCGTGGTTTAAACTCATCTTTTAGTCCTTTTAGGGTAGCAAAAAGCGGGATGCCCAATGAAGCGCAGAGGTGCATTTCAATTGATGCTCCTTTGCTATTTCCTGAACAAGGCAATACATACACCGCATCTACAGTCATAAGTGCCGCAATACATTTGCGCATAGCCTGTGGCCAGGTGCAGTGCCAATCATTAACAACCTGCAGCGGGTTGATGGGTTCAAAGCCCGCGGCTTTCAATTTCATTTGGGCGTCCCCAAACTTGAGCGTGGTCTCGTGGATGGGCAAGCCGGTTACCTTGCCGGCGATATATACTTTTACTGGTTTTTGTTGTGTTCCCATTTTACTATATGTTCTAAAGCGTTAATGATTTTACTGGTTTCTTCTTTGGTCATTGACATTAATGGCTTTTGCACCGGTGAGCGCATACTCTTGAGCCAACCGCTGAGGCGTGCCAGGTCTGCCACGGTGCCTCGGGTTTCATGTTCAGTTGTCCATCCGGCTTGGCGCATCAGGCTCAGGATATATTTGTGCTGAGCATTTTTTATATCAAAAGCAGCCCAGTTGGTACAAAGGATTTTGATAAGGCGGCCAGCCTCACCCACCGTGAGATGGGTAGTGCTGTTTAGTTTGGGGTCACCCGTTATCTGGGTTACCAGGCTAGCCTTTAGCTCTGAGTCATAGTTGCAGAGCTTGTATATTTGTTGCCGTTGTGATGCTGTTGATTTCATAACTTATAATTTGACTTTATAAGCCTTAGAGCCTATATTTTGCTTTATTGGCTTTTAAGCCGATTTTGACCCGGGTGAAGGACTCGAACCTCCCTGTTGCCAGTCCCGGTGTTTACAGGATATCGCTCCTGTGGGCGGTCTTGAATTGCCTTACCGCATGTTACCTTACCAGGCGCGGACGGCTGAGCGTAGAGCGGCGTTCTTTACCCTCGGGGCACCGCAAAAAGCACAGGCAAACCTTCAGGCCCGCTGACAAGCGGGCTCTATGTCCCACGCCTCCCCTTATGTGTAAATGGCTTTTTGAACTTTGCTTCCGGTTTCTTGAAGCATGGTAATATGTCGGTTGAACGCTTTGGCTTCTGCGGACGTGAGTTCGTGCTCTGCTATCCAGTTTTGGTTGATGTCTTGTTTTACTGGTTTGCCGTTTACGGTCAAGTGGCGGTCGTCAATGTGTATGATTTCTACATCCATAGGGTGTGTTATATTGTGATAGTTAATACTGTTTATTTGGTCTTCAAAGAGCCTTTTTATTGCCGGTTCTGCTGTCATAGTGTTTCGATTTTGGTGATGGGGTATTTAAAAACCCTTTCTTCTCCCAGGGCATTCCAAAAGTCCATTTGGTCGCCCGGTTGTCCTGCTTCAATAATGTAAAGCGGCACTTTACATCCGCACCAAATACGCGCCTGAAGGTTAGCGTTTATAACCTTTCCGTTTTTGTCAACTTCCCACCAAAGACAATCCTGCCCCTGATCTTGAAAGTGGATGCGGTGTGTGGCCGGTAGTGGTTTTAGTCTTCCCATGGTTAAATGCTTGAAAAGTTGAGTATCAGGTTTTGCCAGTGGCCGCTTTCGGTTTTGATTTTGAACTCATAGCCAAAACCTTTTAAATGGTTGCCATAGCTTTCTTTTATAAGTTTAAGCCCTTCTACCCAACGAGAGTCATTAAACTTGTCGCTGTGCTGAAATAGTGACATCACCCTACTGTATTCCAAGTCGCCTTTTTCATTGCGTTGTAGAAAGCCCATCAGGATTTCATAGAGGTCTTTATCTCGCTTTTTGATAGTGTCGCCAAGAAAATCCTTAATGAGTTCTATGGCTTTAGTGCTGCGTTCGTCCCAGCTTGGTTCTGTATCACGTCTTCGGGTTACACGCATACTGCCATCGCTATGTGTAATGGTAAAGCCTCCTTTACTGTTGCTGCGAAGCTTTCCGTAGTCTGAAAGCTTCACGGCCTGCTCATCCATTTCGATATGGCAAAACTGTTTAAATTCCTCCAGCTCACGGTGCATGGTTCTTGCCGTGGTGATGATGGCCTCGATTTTTGTGTCTCGGGTGGCTTCATATTGTTTGCGCTCGGCTTCGGCCTTTTTGGCCTCGGCTGCTTTTCTGCTTTTCAAGAGCTGCTCCAGCTCTTTTGTCGATAATTGTGTTAAATCTTGTGTTTGCATTGTTGTTAAAATAAAGGGTTCATAATTCTTGTGATTTTCTGCTCAGTTTGCCCTGATATACGGTATGGGGTGTAATCCTGTCCGTCTGCTGCGGCTCTTTGTGCCCTAAACAAATCTGCACGTTCTTGATTGATGTGCAGGCGATCTATCCAGTCCAGGCGTTGTACCGGATTTAATTTGTCTTGCCTCAAGGCTTCAAACAAATAGTCAAGGCGGGCTATTATTTCTGGTTCTGTCATTAGTTTAATTGGGGTATTATGTTAGTTTTTCTGGCGTTTTCAATCAGTGTGGGACAGCGCAGGCACATCAAGCCTTTAGTAAACTCGTCCTTATAAATTGCCCAAAGCGTGTCGGGGCTTGTTTTTCCGGCGAAGTCGGCATAATACTCTAAAAAGCGGTTTTCAAAGCGTTCAAATTCCTGCATATACCAGTTGTTGAGGGCTGTATTTGCCAACAGCCTTTGCAGGTCGTTTTCTTTTCCAAAGCTCAGCATGATGCAGTATCGCATCCATAACTCAAACACCTGTCGCTCATAGGCTTCGGGCGTAAGGCAAAAAAGGTTGTAGATTGTTGTTTTCATATTGCGATTTAATTGTTGTTTAATTCTCTCACTTTTTCCGGCCAGATATGGTAAGGCTCCCCACCTCCATATCGGCTTACTGCAGTGGCTACATAGCCCTCGATGTGTATTTTTACATCGGCATCATAGCGCACAAATTTTGCAGGACGGCCTTCCGGGTGTTTTCCTTCAGCATGGCTAATGAAAATGAATAACACGTCGTGAAACTCCTCCTTAAGCTCTTTGTATTCGTTTTTTGACAACCCTGTATATTGAAAGCTGTCTATCATGCATATTTTAGGGGCCTTAGGTTTGCGCAGGCGTTCTTTCAGCTCGTCGAGAGGTTCCCGGTTCAAAACCATTATTTTGCGCCCGTAGCCCTTTAAATGGGTTCTTATTACGGCCAACTGAAATGATTTGCGTGCGCCCTCCTCAAGTGTGTTGATGATTACCTTTCCGGTCTTTGTGAGCTCTTTGGCCAGTTGAAGCGCAAAACTGGTCTTTCCGTTACCGGAATTGCCCCACATAATCCACACGCCACTAGCTTCCGGTTCACCTAGTAGTGCTTGCCAATTGGCGTCGAGATTGAGGTCTTTGAACTTCATGTTATATATATCATTAATTGAGAGCGCACGTTTAATTCTCCTGGCCATTGCGTTTTTGTTTTTGAATTTCTATATACACCCGGCGCAATGATCCAGCGGTGCGCAAATACATTTCCTTGTTGCTGAGCTTGGCGGTATTGGCTTGAGCCACCAATGCCATTTGGCGTTTAATAAACTCCTCCTGTCCCACACGGTCGGGCGGTGTTACTCGTTGGTACCTGCTTCCAAAGCGGCTGTATATTTCGGCAAACCCCACTTTTTTAAGGTTGCGTGAGCGGTCAAGTTTTTCCTTGAGGCCATCAGCCCCCATCATATACCATCCACAGCTGAACTCGGTAGCGTTCCACAAGGCTTTGAGCTCTAAAAATGCGGGGTACTCAAGGTCGCCCGCCTCATCAAGTATGACAATTGGGCTGGTCATTGAGCGGATATACTGGGTCAAGTCTTCATAGATCACCCGGTAGCTGCCCTCGTGGTCAATGCCAAACTCTTTGGCTATTTTTTTAATAAGCTTAGTGCGGTTCTTAACTTGTGAGCAATCTATATAAACAGCATTGCGGTTTTCTTTACAGTACACCTTTGCGGTGTGGCTTTTGCCTATGTCTGCAATGTCACAAAAGATGCCTGAGATGGAATGCTCCTGGCAGGCTTTGAGCTGGGCATAGATATAATCAAAAGCTTCGGTCTTAACTGTGTTCCAAGAGTGGTATTTGTTTTCCGGCACGTTTAATTGGCGGGCAATTTGCATCAGTTTGGCATCACTCACTACACGCTCGGTGTCGTTGTGGAGCAACCTGCTGAGCTGTGCAGGGTTGATGTCAAGAACCACAGCCAGTTTTGAGTTGGTATCATAACGGTTGGCCTCGTCTTTAATCTTGTCAATAATTCGGGCTTTAAATTCTGGTTTCATAGGCTTATAGGCTGTCAACAGCGTTTCGTTTAATCGATTTTTCGGTTTCAAAATCAAAGTCAAAGTCATCCTCAGGGGATTCTTGAGCGTGTACAATTTCAACTTCATTCACCGGGTCTAATGATGCGGTGTTTTGGATGACGGTGACTTTGTGTATTTTTTCAGATTTGACGGTTTTGTCAAAAGAGGCTACATATTTAGCCTGTTCGGTATAGGCTTCTTGGTCCTTATCAGTCCACTCGGCACGGGCGGTGTTGTATTTTACAATTTCGCTGCAAGCGCAAATAAACTCATCGCCCTGGTAGAGGTATATGGTTTCGGGCTTACTGTCCTTGGTGGGGATGTAATATGCCGTTACCGAGCGGTTGTTTGGTTTAAGTCGGCTCATGATATCCACATCCGGAAGCTGGTATTTAGTGTAGCTCACCTGCACATATTGTGAGCGGCGTATAGTAGTGTTAACCGCAACGCCTATATAGCGTGATAATAGATATTCTTGATAGGCTGCCATGTTTGGATTAAGGTTTTCCAGCATCACCTGGAGGCGGGTCATTTTGGGGTATTTATCTTGGTTGGGGTGCGGGTCGTTGTTGTACATTTCAATCAGGGCTCTGTCCTCAGCAACCAGTTGATCATAGTCGTATGTAGTTTCTTTCCAGCGGTTGTTTTCCTCGTCAAATATTTTCTCTTGGTTGGTTCTGTTGGCCTCAAGCTTTGAGAAAAATCGACCTATACCGTCTTGATATTTTTTTTCATAGCCATACTTTTTAACTCTGTGTCCGGTTTCTGCCCACTTTTCTTGAGCGTTTCCGGGATTGGCCCAACGCACAAATGGGAATACGGTACCGGCTTTCATTAAGGTGTGTTCAAACTGGGATACAAGGTGGTTTTCAACCTCTACCTCCATAGGGATACCTATATTGTTCAAATAAAGGAATCTGAACATATCACGCATACAGTCGATAAATAGATCAGTGTCTTTTTTCTTGCTGTAGGCAGCCCCAAGAATACAGCCGGAAGCAATGTCATAGCTGTAATATGTTTTAACACGTTTACCATCGTGCATTTTGCGGGGCAGGTCGCGGTCATCCATTGATATTTTAGAAAGTGAAAATTGTGGCATGTCGCGGTGGTGATGTGGGCGGTGTGTTGATGAAAATTCCAGTTTTCCACTCCTGTACTTATCTACCAAAATGCGGTTTTTAGGGTCGTTGATGTAGTTCCACACAGTGGCCTCTGTAATCACAATGGGCTCTCCATCTTTCATAAAATCTTTACGGTCGAAAATCTCGCCGGTCTTGACGTCCACCACCTCAATGGCACCGCCCAGAAACTGCATATATAAATCGTGTACGTTTTTGTTGTAAGGTTTGTTGGGTAAGCAGTAAAGTGAAAGTAGGAGTAGTTTTATTTGGTCGGTCACTTTACGTGAGTTAATGTTGCAGAATTTTTTGGAGACCAGAGAGCCGTAACTCTCCTCGATAAATAATTTATATTTTGCCTGAATGCGGCGGTGGTTTGTTGGCAGGGTATGTGGGCAGCTTCTCTGGTCTATGCTGTTGACCTGTTTGGCGATGTTTTTCCAAATGCCGGCACTTGTGCCTCCCAGTGCTTTTTTTTGACGTTGGCTCCTGTGAACTATCTGGCCGATAGTGGACAGCAGCTGCGCATCGTTGGTGTATTGTATCTGAACATCTGCCGGTAGGTTTCTACCATCAGGAAGTTTAAACTCGCTAAAGAACCGAGCCGCTGCCGGATCATACTTCATTTGCTCTTCCAGCCGGTCTTGTTTGATCAGGTCAATAGGGTCTGCACCCAGCTTGTCAATGATTTGCTTTTTGAACCGCTCCGGTATCGACTGCCAGCTGATAAGTGCCGTGCGCCCATTGCCACCGGTGCGTAGTTTTTGGAGTTTGCCACGGTGACACATCTTGTGATAATTCTCTCGTGTAAAAATATCAAAGTTGTCATATAGAGCCGAAGCTTCGAGGCAAAGGGTATTTTGGAATAGTACAACCATAGTTGATTTTGATTTTTTAAAAAGCCCGTCTTTCCGGGCTGTCACGATTTTTTGTTTAGGACATTGTTTGTCCGCCTATCTGAGCCATGCTCTCGAATTGTTGCTCCCGGAGCGGACTCGAACCGCTCTGTATGCCTTTCGGGAAAAATCACTACATTTATTGGGTCTAATCTTTAAATTGTAGTGTATGTTAGCAGCTTATATTATAGCGGTGGATTTTTATCCGTTAGTTCCCATAAGCCGAGAAGAAATTCAAGCTCAAGTCCAGCCTTGTCTATCTTACCTTTCGGCGTTAAAGGGAGCTTTCGACCCTTCTCCCTGCACTGTAGAGTATTATCCTCCATCCGGTCAATCGTCCAAGACCCAGTACGCATCTGAAAGTTGGACAGCAAGGGCAATTGTGCTAATTTCTGTGGGAAAACAGCGCGGTGAGTCTTTACTTCAACTTTACCAAGCAATTGGGCGTCTAATAAAGTTTGAGTTACCTGACTATCAGATAAGGCTTGAGATAAGTAAACAATTCGTTTCATAATTTTTATTTTTGATTATTGTTTTTGGGTTTCTATTTCTATTTTTTCGGCCTCTGCCAGTAAAAGTTCTTTGGCTCTGGCTCTCATTGCCTTTGCTTGTGGTGAGTTGAACACATATTTTAAACTCAACCACACCGCCTGTTTAGAGCAGTTAAACTCCGCTGCCAACTGATTTTTGTGTGTTGCTGAAATGATTATCTCTTCTTTTTGCATACCTTTGTTTGTGTTTATAAATGAATTAAGCAAATATATACATTATTTTGAACACTATACAATATTTTGTATGAAAAATTTTGAGGACATAGGAGAAAGATTTAAACAGTATTTGATATACAGCAACTTAGGTGTAAATAAAGCAGCAGAAAAATTAGGTTTTTCAGGCAGCCAAGTAAGTAATATTAATAATGGAAAGGTGTTTGGAAGTGATAAACTATTCAAAATATTGAATGTGTTTAGTGATATAAATCCAACTTGGCTTTTAACCGGAGAGGGCGATATGTTGAGGGAAACTACAAAAGAATCTGTTTCTACTATTGACGAAAAGGACCGGTATATAATAGACCTGCAAAAAAGGCATATTGAAAAGCTGGAGGAGGAAATACAACATTTAAAAAAAGAACAAAAATCTTCATACACTTACCGCAATGTTTCTGAATCTGATCAGTAATTAGTTTTGCACGCTTGGTTTTTTGTACACATCAGCCACACCATTTTTATATTTATTCCATTTAAACGCTTGTTTATCAATATTTTATATTTACATTCCTTAAAATAAAAAGGAAATAAGACCCCTTCTATCGTGTTTTTTTGGGCGTTTTGGGGTCTTTTTAAGGTGTTAAATGTGCTTTGAAACACTCTTTTATTTATATTTTTGTCCGCCCAACTGTCCACCCAATTGTACACCCAAACAAAAAACCGGCTCTTTAAACCGGCTTTAAATTTTCATTAAATTTATTGGCTAATGGTAGCAACTAGCTCAAATATAACGCGCAATGGTAGCATATTGCCCGTGTAGTCATTTATATCTCATTTAAATGGCTCTTTAATGGCTTATAATGGTCGTAAATGTACGTTTTGTATCTGTTTAGTGGGAAGTAATATAAAAGCTCTCAGGCCTTGTAAAATAAACCTTTTTCGACCTTTTTTGTTTTGTTTTCTTTTGTACAAGTGGTTTTATACCCCATAAATGGAAATCTCAAAATATTTATATTTGTTAATTTTTTGTTAAATATTAGTACTATGTTTTGCATAATACCTTCTTTAAGCTATATATTTGCATTGTATTCTAATGACCAGTTTTTTTAAAATAAAAAAAGGATTCATTCATCAAGTATTAATCATCAAAATCAATCAAAAAATGAGCACGTTAGTTAGTATTATGTTGGCTATAGTAATGAAGATTTCATCAACCTTCACTACTTCCTCCGAAATTATTACTGTAAGTCCGGAAACATTTAGCACCCAGACAGAAGTTATTTTTTTTGAACAATGTCTAACAGGAACCACAATTAAAAATTGTTAATATGAACATTGAAAACACAAAAGCACAAATGCGAAAAGGTGTTTTAGAGTATTGTATCCTTTCTATTTTAAAAGACGGTGAAGCATATACTTCAGACCTTCTTGAAACATTAAAAGATGCTAAAATGCTAGTTGTTGAGGGCACCGTTTACCCCCTACTCACTCGATTAAAAAACGCTGGCTTATTAAGCTATCGCTGGGAAGAATCTACTAGTGGACCTCCTAGAAAATACTATGAACTTACTGAAAAAGGAAAAAAATCTCTAAAAGAATTAGACGGCACTTGGGATGAATTAATCGCTGCCGTTTCTAAAGTAACTCGCCAAAACAAATAACCATGAACAAAACAGTAAATATAAATTTAGCCGGAACCTTTTTCCATATCGATGAGGATGCCTTCGATAAATTAAATCGCTATTTAATTGCTATAAAAAATTCTTTCACTAATCCACAAAGCCAAGATGAAATAATTAGAGACATTGAAGCTCGTATAGCAGAACTTTTTTCAGAAAAACTGGATACTAACAAACAGGTTATTACCATGAAAGAGTTGGACGAAGTGATTAGCATAATGGGTCAACCCGAGGATTATGCCGTTGACGAAGAATTATTTGACGACACTCCGGAAGGTGAAAAACAACAAAACCCAAAAGGGTATAAAAAACTTTTCAGAGATATCGATAATAAATACATAGGAGGTGTATCTTCTGGACTTGGACATTATTTAGGAATAGATGCCATTTGGGTGCGCTTACTTTGGATTTTACTTACTGTTTTTACGAGCGGGACGTTTCTTTTAATCTATATCATTTTCTGGATTTTAGTACCTGAAGCAAAAACTATAGCAGAAAAACTTACTATGACGGGTAAGCCAGTAAACATTTCAAATATTGAAAGAAAAATAAAAGAAAACTACGATGAAATATCTGACAATATTAAAAATGCCGACTATGACAAATACGGAAAACGTATTAAATCAAGTTTCGTAACGTTTTTTGATACACTAGGAAAAATGATCATGGCTTTACTCACCGTTTTTGTCAAATTCATAGGGGTTATCCTAATTCTTATTTCTTCATTAACACTAATAGGTTTATTCATAGGATTTTTCATTACAGGTATTTCAGGCATGTTTGGCACTTGGTACACAGACTTTTTTAATATTGTAAATGACAGCGTTATGCCGATATGGCTATTATCTATAATGCTCTTTTCTGCTATTGGAATTCCTTTTTTCTTCTTATTTATTTTAGGCTTAAAAATATTAGTGGACAACCTCAAATCTATTGGAAAAATAACAAAACTTTCTTTATTAGGAATTTGGCTAATAACCTTAATCGGCTTAATTATTTTTGGAGTTTTACAAGCATCAGAGCAGGCCTATGAAGGAAACGTTATAAAATCAGAAAAACTAGAAATTAGGCCGCATGACACTCTCTATTTAGCCATGGTAAGTAACGATTTATATGATAAAGAAATGAAAAGAGGGTTTAATTTTTCTGTTAAATATGATGAAAAAGACAATCAGGTGCTTTATTCAAACGGTATTCGTTTGGTTTTAAAATCAACTAAAGATAGCCTTGCAACAATTACTTTAGATAAAAAAGCAAAAGGCAGGGACTATTTAACTGCAAAAAACAGGGCAAACGCCATTGATTATAAGTATATTTTGGATGGAAATACATTAAAATTAGACGCCTATTTTCTTACTGCTATTGAAAAAAAATATCGTGGGCAAGAAATTGAAATTTCTTTATATTTGCCTATTGGCACCATACTAAACGCAGATAGAAATACCCGAAGTTTTCATCGAAATTCTAATCGGTATCAGGACATTTTAGAAAACGGTGATGAGGAGTATTATTTAGAAATTCAAGATGGCAAAACCTTTTGTTTAAATTGTCCCGAAGTAAAATACAAACAAGAAGAACAAGAAGAAACAGATTTCAATCGTGTGAATTGGGAAGACGAAAACTGGCAAGCCTCCTGGAAAGAAGGCAATAAAATTAAAATAGATAAAGAGGGAATAGATATTCAGATTTTAAATGAAGTAGATTCTGTAAATGTAAAGGTAAACCATAAAGGAATTAAAGTAAAAACAAACTAAACTATGAAAACTAACAATAAAAATATAATTATTATATCTCTTTTTCTGGCAGTTATCCTAAGTTCCTGCAACGTAGATTTTTTTCTAGGTGGAATTGAAGGAGATGGTAATGTAACCAAAGTAGAAAGAAAAACTACTGAAAAAATAATAAGAGTTAAAGCATCCAATGGTCTAGATGTAATTATTGTGAATAGCACCGCCCAACTTATTACTATTGAAGCAGACGAAAATCTACATGACATTATCGAAACCAATCTAGTAGATGGAACACTATATATTAAAACAACCAAAAACATTAAAAAAGCAAAATCTAGATTGGTTATGGTTTCTATTTTTGACAACTTAGAAGCAGTTGAAGCTAGTTCAGAAGCAAATATTAAAGGATTAACCACGGTTTTTTCAAACAATTTATTTGTAAAAACCAGTAGTGGTGCTTCTATAGAATTAAATGTATTAGCCAAAAATTTAACTGCAAAATCCAGCAGCGGTTCAAATATTATATTAAAAGGGCAAACGTTTCAGTTAGACTCAAAATCCTCTAGTGGAAGCGCTATAAATGCTAAAGATTTATTAGCAAATCATGCTATTGCTAAAGCTTCTAGCGGTGCAACAATTTCCTTAAATGTAGAAAGTTCGTTACAGGCAAATGCATCTAGTGGAGGAGATATTAGCTATAGTGGCGACCCAAATGTGGTTAATAAAAACGAGTCTTCTTCTGGCAGCATAAAAAAATTATAGCCCATTAAAACCGAACCTTCATTTGTTCAGTTTTTTTTTGATTTTGGGTATATGACTAAAATCATAGGCAATTCTCCTAAAATCTATTAATTTTGTTCATCTAAACTAAGGAGAATGAATAATCTAGTACAAAAATACAACGTCCCTGGACCTCGATATACCAGCTACCCCACAGTGCCTTATTGGGATTCAAGTAATTTTACAGCAGATAGTTGGGAGCAGCAGCTTGTTGATAGTTTTAAAAAACATAATAGCAACAATGGCATAAGCCTATATATTCACCTTCCATTTTGTGAAAGTTTATGTACATTTTGTGGATGCAACAAGCGCATTACAAAAAGGCATGAAGTAGAAAACCCATACATAGAAGCACTACTCAAAGAATGGCAATTGTACATACAACTCTTACCCGAAAAACCACTTATAAAAGAAATTCATCTTGGTGGAGGAACCCCCACTTTTTTTTCTCCAGAAAATTTAGCCCACTTAATTAAAGGTATAACAAAGCAAAGCATACTTTCTGATGACCATGCTTTTAGTTTTGAAGGACACCCAAACAACACCACCGAAGAACATTTACAAGCATTATATAATGTAGGATTTAGAAGGGTAAGCTATGGTGTACAAGATTATAATATAGCCGTACAGATAGCCATTCATCGCATTCAACCCTTTGAAAACGTAAAAAAAGCAACCGACCTCGCTAGAAAAATAGGATATACCTCCGTAGGTCATGATATTATTTTTGGTTTACCAATGCAAACTCTGCAGCACATTAAAGAAACCATTCAAAAAACAAAAGAGCTCCTACCCGATCGTATTGCCTTTTATAGCTATGCCCACGTGCCATGGATTAAAGGAAACGGACAAAGAGGTTTTGACGAAAAAGATTTACCAACTCCGCAACTAAAAAGCCAACTCTATGAAGTGGGTAAAAAAATGTTAGAAGAAATAGGCTATACGGAAATAGGCATGGATCATTTTGCATTACCCACAGATTCCCTTTATTGCGCAATGAAAAACAAAAATTTGCACAGAAACTTTATGGGCTATACCACAACCCAAACAAAAATAATGATTGGCTTGGGAGTTTCTAGTATTAGCGACAGTTGGAATGCATTTGCACAAAACGTAAAAACCATAGAAGCGTATTACCAATTATTAATGCAAAATAAAATACCTGTTTTTAGAGGACACTTATTAAACACAGAGGACCAAATAATACGTCAGCATATTTTAAATTTAATGTGCCAACTAGAAACCTCTTGGCAAGATGAGAAACTTTATTTCCGTGAGTTACCTTCCATTTTAGAAAATCTAAGCGAAATGCAGGAAGATGATTTAATTATTTTAGAAAAAACAGCTTTAAAAATTACGGAAAAAGGAAGACCATTTGTTCGTAATGTCTGTATGGCCTTTGACCTATTATTGCAAAGGCATCAACCAGAAACTCAATTATTTTCAATGACTATTTAACCCTTAAAAATTAAGACTATGAAAAAAATTATTGTTCCTGTAGACTTCTCCAAAAATTCTGAATTTGCAATGGAAGTAGCAGCAGAAATAGCCAAAAAACAAAAAGCAGAATTGTTGCTTTTACACATGTTAGACATTTCAGACCAAATGATTAGTATTACAGAGTCAACCCAAAGAAGGGAGTTTATGTTTTTTATTCAAATGGCTACAAAACAATTTGAAGAATTTGTAGATAAAGAATACCTAAAAGGCATTAAAGTTACCCCAATCATAAAACACCATAAAATATTTGAAGAAATCAATAATGTAGCAACCGAAGTAAAAGCCGACTTAATTGTAATGGGCTCTAGAGGTGCCACAGGAGTAAAAGGCTTTCTCGTAGGTTCCAATACAGAAAAAGTGGTGCGCACTTCCGAAATTCCAGTTTTAATCATTAAAAATAAAGTGAAAGAATTTACCCCTAAAACTTTAATTTTTGCCTCAGATTTTGATTTAGAAAACATAAATGCCTTTGAAAAAGTAAAAACCATTGCAAACAAATTAGATGCTAAAATCAAATTAGTTTATATCAACACCCCAAACGTTAAATTTAAAAACTCCAATGAAATCAACAAACAAATGCAAACTTTTTTACTAGAGGCAAAATTACCTTCCATTGCAAATGAGTTTTTAGTGTATAATGATTATTCTGTAGAGGATGGCATTTTAAATGCCGCAAAATTTCTAAATGCAGATTTAATTGCCATACCAACCCATGGAAGAAAGGGAGTCAATAAAATTTTGATAGGAAGCATTAGTGAAGATATTGCAAACCATGCCAGCTTACCTGTTTTAACTATAAAAATAGAATAAACATTGAATAATGTGTGATTTACGTAATATATTTTAAAATGTATATATGACCTTAATCATAAAGAATACCTAGTTTAACCGATAATTTTGTACTTATAAATTTTAACTTAAAAAACGATGAAAAAAACACTTAAAACCATTGCTCTCCTTATTGTATTCACCATAATAGCTTCTTGTGGTAATTCTGAAAAAAATAATGAAAAAGAACAAGTAAAACTTGGTGACTATAGCAAACAAGAAACAAAAAAAGAAGTAAAAGCTACCAGTTCTGCAGATATGATAGACATGTCAAACAAAGGATTAGGCCCTATCAAATCGATTACTTTGGCTCCAGAAGTAGATGAAACCCTCGCTACACTTGGAAAAGATGTTTATGACAAAATGTGTACTGCCTGCCATAAACCAAATAAAAAATTTATAGGACCAGCTCCAATGGGTGTTTTAGAAAGAAGATCACCAGAGTGGATTATGAATATGATATTAAATCCCGAAGAAATGATTGCTAAAGATCCTATTGCCAAACAGCTTTTAATAGAATCTAATATGGCAGTTATGGCAAATCAAAACCTTACCGAGGCAGATGCCAGAGCGGTGTTAGAATACTTTAGAACCATTAAATAAATATGAGATTTATCATAGTTTTAATTCTCTAATAAATATACATTTGTATAATCTAACCAATTTATATACAAAAATTATGAATAATTTAAAAAGACAAACCACAATGATTATACTTAGCTGCTTTTTGCTCTTTATTGGTTGCAAAAATTCAGATAAGACAGAAGTAACCGTCGAAAGCGCCACAGAAAGCGCACAAAATTCACCCTCAAATAAAGGACAAGCTTTTATTGAAGATGAAGATGCAACACCAAACGCCTTGCGTTTAGCAATCAATTCGCCAGACCACACCACACTTGTTGCTGCTGTTCAAGCTGCTGAAGTAGAAAACGCACTTGTAAATGTAGGTCCACTAACCGTTTTTGCACCCACCAATGCCGCTTTCAACAAAATTGACAAAGCTACCCTTGATGAATTACTTAAACCAGAAAACAAATCAAAATTAGCTTACATCCTTACAAACCATGTTGCTCCAAGCAACTACCCTATGGAAACATTAATTAAAAATGTGGAAAAAGGTCGCCCTCTTTACATGGCTTCTGGTCAATATGTAGATGTCACCCAAGAAGGGGAAGATATCTTTATAGGTGGAACAAAAATAGTTGCTTCTATTAAAGTAAGTAATGGATGGGTTCATGTAATAGAAGATGTTATTTTACCTAAAAACTAACTAAATTTTAAAACAATGAAAAAAATAAATTTAATTTTATCTTTTGCAATACTCGCCTCAATGATGGTGAGTTGTGGAGGCGATAACTCTAATAAAAAATCTGGCGCATTAGTAGGCAATGCTGCCGAACGTGTTTATGTTGCTCCAGGAGAATATGACGAGTATTATGCCTTTTTATCTGGCGGATTTAGTGGGCAACTTTCTGTTTATGGATTGCCATCAGGAAGACTTTTTAAAGTAATTCCTGTATTTTCACAAAATCCAGAAAACGGATATGGTTACAATGAAGAAACCAAACCAATGTTAAACACTTCATTTGGTTTTATTCCTTGGGGAGATGCCCACCACCCAGACATTTCACAAACCAATGGTGAATTAGATGGTAGATGGATTTTTATCAACGAAAACAATACACCTAGAATTGCACGAATTGATTTATCTACATTTCAGACCGCTGAAATTCTAGAAATTCCAAATAGTGCCGGTAACCATAGTTCATCCTTTATAACTGAAAATACCGAATATATCGTAGCAGGAACTCGTTTTTCTGTTCCATCGCCTCAAAAAGACATGCCAATTGAAGAAATGAAAGGCACTTTTAAAGGACCGCTAACCTTTATTTCCATTCATCCAGAAACCGGTAATTTGAATATTGAATTTCAACTAATTATGCCAGGCTTCAACTATGACCTTTCTCATCCAGGAAGAAATAAATCACACGGGTGGTTTTTCTTCACAACATACAATACAGAAGAAGCAAATTCTTTATTAGAAGTAAATGCATCTCAAAATGATAAAGATTATATTGCTGCAGTAAATTGGAAAGTGATTGAACAATACGTTAAAAATGGTGGAGGCACAAAAATGGCAGTCAAATATGCACACAATATCTTAAATGAAAGCACCCATACTGCCACATCAACCATTCTTAATGAAATTACCACTGTAAATCCATTAGATGTTCCAGGAGCTGTTTATTATTTGCCAACACCCAAATCACCTCATGGTTGCGATGTGGATCCATCTGGCGAGTATATTGTAGGTAGTGGTAAACTTTCTACAGATTTAACGGTACACTCTTTTTCAAAAATGATTAAAGCTATTGAAGAAAAAAACTTTGCCGGCGAAGCCTATGGTATTCCTATTCTTAATTTTGAAGCTATAAATGCCGGTGTGGTTAAACAAGCTGGTCTTGGTCCATTACATACCGAATTTGATGGTAAAGGAAATGGATATACCTCTTTTTTCATATCTTCCGAAATTGTAAAATGGAAATTAGAAACTTGGGAAGTAGTTGACAGACAACCAACTTTCTATTCTATTGGTCACTTAATGATACCAGGCGGAAATTCTAGAAAACCATTTGGAAAATATATGGTTGCATTAAACAAAATTACTAAAGACCGTTATTTACCTACAGGACCTGAAGTAACCCAATCTGCTCAATTATTTGATATCACTGGCGAAAAAATGGAACTACTTTTAGACTTTCCAACCGTTGGTGAACCTCACTATGCTGCAGGTATTGCAGCGGAAATATTAATAAAAAACTCTAAAAAAATATACCCTCTTGCAGAAAATAAACATCCACACGTAACACTATCTGAAAAAGACGCAAAAGTAGTTCGTAATGGCAATGAAGTTCATATTTATATGACCATGATACGCAGCCATTTTGCCCCAGATAATATTGAAGGAGTTCAAGTTGGTGATAAAGTATTCTTTCATGTAACCAACCTAGAGCAAGATTATGATGTGCCACACGGTTTTTCAATGATAGGCGCAAATACTTCAGAGTTATTAATCATGCCTGGTGAAACAAGAACATCTACTTGGGAACCTAAACGAGAAGGTGTTTGGCCTTTTTATTGTACCGATTTCTGTTCTGCTCTCCATCAGGAAATGCAAGGTTATATCAGAGTTTCCGCTAAAGGCAGTAGCGTACCTTTAAAATGGTCCTTAGATTAGAATACATCTCAAAAATAATTTGGTTATTACATTTTTGATTTGATGTAAAGCGAGTAGTACTGCAATTAGCTCTACTCGCTTTTTTTTAAAAAAAACTGTATTCATACTTTTATATAAAACAAAACTTATTTTTTCTAAAGAATAAGTAATTGAAAAATATTTTATCATGAAAAAAGCGAGTCTATTAATGATTTTAGGAGCTTTACTATTACTAGCTCTGTACAAATTTCCTCTTTGGAATATAACCCTCGGAGCACCACAATATCCAGAACCACTTGGAATGAACATTTTTTTTAACGGTATAGAAGGTGTTGACGAATTTGATATCCAAAATATTGATGGCGTAAACCATTATATCGGCATGAAAAAAGTGCCAAAAAAAGAAGATATGTGGGAGTTTACAGTGTTTCCAATCTTTATCGCTATAATGAGCGCAATAGGTATTCTTATCGGTTTTTTAGGTTTCTTTAAAAAGATTAGTTACAATTGGTTTTTAGGTTGGCTTTTTGTTATGCTAATTTTTGGCACATACGGTCTGTATGATTTCAATCTTTGGCTGCAAAATTATGGCACAGACCTTAATCCAAAAGCCATAATGAAATTAACCGACGCACAAGGCAATCAAATGAGCTACAAACCTCCATTTATAGGCACAAAACATATCCTTAATTTTACAGCACAATCTTATCCAAGATTAGGAACTTTATTTGTATTTTTCGGAACTTTACTTCCATTTTTAGGCTATTTTTTTGGTAAAAAAAGCGCAAAAATTAAAAAATAAATGCAATGAAAATTTACTCTTTCACTTTTTATATCCTAATGTTACTATTTTCAGTAATTGCATGTAATGTTACACCTGAACCCATACAATACGGAACTGAATCTTGTCATTATTGCTCCATGACCATCGTTGATAAAACACACGCATCACAAACAGTTACAAAAAAAGGAAAACAATTTAAATATGACGCTATAGAATGTTTAGTAAATGATATCCTTTTAAAAGAAAATGAATCAGAATTAGCCCATATTTTTGTCGCAAACTACACATCTCCCGGAGAAATGATTGAGGCTGAAAAGGCTTTTTATTTTGTTAGTAATGCCATTCCTAGCCCTATGGGTGCAAATTTAACGGCTGTAAAAGAACAAGATAAAATTGAATCTATTTTAAAAGATAATGAGTATAAAACTTATACATGGGTTACTTTAAAAGAGCATTTTAGAGGTAATAAAAACTAGCCATAAATCAATGACTCCTATGAAATTGTTTTTTAGTATTCTTTTATTAATCTTTAGTTTTCAAAACTATGCAAATACCATTACGGTTTGTAAAGACTGTAAGGTTTCCTCCATAAAAAAAGCCATTGAGCTTGCCATTGATGGTGATACTATTCTTATAAAAAAAGGAACCTATAAAGAACACGGTACAACAATTATTGATAAATCAATAACCATAATTGGCGAGGAAAATCCAATAATAGATGGTGAAATGAAAGGCACTATATTTAGTATTCAAGCCACTAATTTTTCTATCGAAGGACTCCATATTATAAATGTTGGAAAAAGTTATTTAGAAGAATTTGCAGCCATCTTAATTGTAAACAGCCAAGATTTTCAAATAAAAAACAACCTAATGGAACAAGTGTATTATGGGGTTTTAATTGAAAAGTCTTCCAATGGCATTATCTCCAATAATACTATTTCCAGTAATGCTAAAGAAGAGGCGCATTCAGGAAATGGTATTCACATTTGGCATTCCGAAAATATGACCATTAGCAATAATCATATTACTAAAATGCGCGATGGTATTTATTTTGAATTTGTAAATAACAGTACCGTTTTTAAAAATACCAGCAAAAATAACTTAAGGTATGGTTTACACTTTATGTTTTCAAATAACGACGAATATCTAGACAATATCTTTGAAACAAATGGAGCTGGAGTTGCAGTTATGTTTTCAAAACACATTAAAATGTATCGCAACCTATTCAAAAAAAATTGGGGTACAGCCTCCTATGGGCTTTTACTAAAAGAAATAAATGATGCAGAGCTAATCCATAATATTTTTGAAAACAATACCATAGGAATTAATGCTGACGGCACAAATAGAATACTTTTTACCGAAAATATTTTTTTAAATAATGGCTATGCCATCAAGGTGCTTGGAGCTTGTTATGGTAACACTTTTTCAAAAAATAATTTTTTGAGTAATTCCTTTGACCTTGCTTACTCTGGACATATCAATCAAAATGTGTTTGACCAAAATTATTGGAGCAGTTATACTGGTTATGATTTAAACAAAGATGGTATTGGCGACGTGCCCTACCGCCCTGTAAAACTTTTTTCGTATTTGATAAATAAAACCCCAGAAGCAATCATTTTAATGCGAAGCCTATTTATAGATATTATTGATTTTTCTGAAAAAGTATCTCCCATTTTCACTCCGGCAGATTTAATAGATTCCAATCCACAAATGAAAAAAATACGATGGTAAGCTTTCAAAACTTAGATAAAAAATTTGGGAAAAATGTAGTGCTTAATGGCTTAAGCCTAACCATCAATACTGGTGGAATTATTGCTGTTTTAGGCCCAAATGGTTCTGGAAAAACAACACTGATAAAGAGTTTATTAGGTATGGTACTTCCTAATAAAGGATCTATTCAAATTGACAATCAAATCATAAAAAACCAATGGGAATATCGAAACAATATCGATTATTTACCCCAAATAGCAAATTTTCCCGGCAATCTTAATGTAAATGAACTTTTTACAATGATAAAAGATTTAAGAGGAAAACCCACTATAGACAAAGAACTCATTGCGCTTTTTAAATTACAACCTTTTTTAAAAGAAAAACTTAGCACACTTTCTGGGGGTACTAAGCAAAAGGTAAATCTTGTTCTTACTTTTATGTTTGACAGTCCATTAGTAATTTTAGATGAGCCTACTTCTGGTTTAGATCCTATTTCTATGATTCGGTTAAAAGAACTCATTCAACAAGAAAAAACCAAAGGAAAAACCATATTAATAACTACCCACATCATGAATTTTGTAGAGGAAGTAGCCGATGAAATTATTTTTTTATTAGAAGGAAAAATCTATTTTCAAGGTACGGTTTCCGCATTGAAAACCAAAACAAACCAGCAAAATTTTGAATACGCGATAGCAACCATATTATCTGAAAACCATGCTTAAAATATTAAAATACAGCTTTTACGATTTATCTCGAAGCCGATGGAGCTATGTCTATTTCGTTTTCTATCTACTTTTAGGTATTGTATTGTTATTCTTAAATAACAATTTATCTAATGCTGTAATCACACTAATGAATGTAATTATCCTCTTAGTACCACTTATCGGAACTATTTTTGGTGTGATGTATTACTACAGCTCTAAAGAATTTACAGAACTTCTTTTGGCACAACCCATAAAAAGAAGCTCCATTTTTTTAGGGCAATATTTAGGGGTTGCTATCTCACTTTCCTTAAGTTTAGTATTAGGATTGGGCATTCCATTTGTGGTTTATGGCCTTTTTGAATCGGCTATTATTTGGGATTTTTTCTCCCTTCTCACAACTGGAGTTTTCTTAACTTTTATTTTCACAGCATTAGCTTTTAATATTGCTCTTTCTAATGAAAATAAAATAAAGGGGTTTAGCTATGCCATTCTTTTGTGGTTATTTCTTGCTGTAATATATGACGGTCTATTCTTACTGTTACTCATGTATTTTCAAGACTATCCTTTAGATAAATTTTCACTAATTGCCACCATGTTTAATCCTATTGACTTGTCAAGAATTTTAATTCTTCTTCAACTAGACATCGCAGCATTATTAGGCTATACAGGTGCTGTATTTAAACAATTTTTTGGCACCTCACTTGGTTTTTTTATTGCTATGACAATGTTATTTCTTTGGGTAGTACTACCTGTGGCAAGAATGCTTTATGTTGCAAAAAGAAAAGATTTTTAGTGCCTAGTAAACCATATTGATTTTTAGATTATTAAAAAACTTTCTACCCTTATGCGTCAAATCATAAAAATTGATGATTTTGATGTAGATCTTTACACCATCAAAAAATTCTATCTAAAATAGATAGAATACCCCTTATTTCTATAAAAACAATAAAAAAATGGAATCTATAGCAAACAAAACTGTAGCCGAAATAGTTGCCCACAACATTAAAACCGCTCACGTATTTAAAAAACATGGTATTGATTTTTGTTGTGGTGGAGGCATATCTATTCAAAAAGCCTCTGAAAAAAGTGGAACCGATTTAAAAGAATTGGTAGCAGAATTACTTCAAGTAGAAAACACGAACTCTGCTCGCACAAATTATGACCAATGGGATCTTGACTTTTTAGCAGACCATATAGTGAATGTGCACCATAAATATGTAGAAGAAAGTATTCCACTTGTTTTACAGTATGCCCAACGCGTTGCCAAAGTACACGGCCACCACTACAGTGAAGTTATAGAAATAAAAAATATTTTTATAGCCATAGCTCAAGAATTAAGCGCTCACATGAAAAAAGAAGAACTTATTTTATTTCCTTTTATCAAAAAATTGGCCACCGCTGAAAGAACCGAAAATACTTTAACAATGCCGCATTTCGGCACCGTTGATAATCCTATTGCAATGATGGAAAGTGAGCATGAAACTGTTGGCGATTTATTAAAAGAAATTGCCCAATTAAGTAACCACTACACTCCGCCAGAAGATGCGTGTAACACTTTTAGAGCATTGTATTCCATATTAGATGAATTTGAGCAAGATTTACACCAACATATTCATCTAGAAAACAATATTCTATTTCCAAAAGCAAAACAATTAGAAAAACAATTAGTGAACTAATGTAAAAACAAACATCCCCATTTTTTTTAGACCCTATCGTTTCATTTTTGATTTTAGTTACGAGTATAGGAAACAGACAAAGGCAACAAGCATCTTGTTGCCTTTGTTCTTTAGCACTAATTCTCAACCTAATTTATTCACTAAAATACTATTTACCAAGCCTTTAAACTGTTCAAAACTTTGTTAATAGCTATTTAGGATATTTTTATCCTTTATACTTTTAATGAGTATATTTATTTTCAATTCACAACCTCTTAACACCCGCTCATTATGGAAATAAATCAAGAAATTCTCTCAGACATTGTAGTACACATGAAATATGCAAGATATAAACCCGAAGCAAACCGCCGAGAGGTATGGCAAGAAATATGCGACCGCTATGAAGACATGATGCTTGGAAAATATCCAAAACTAACTTCACAAATCATTGAAAACATGCAATTAGTGCGCGATAAAAAAGTACTCCCATCCATGCGTGCGATGCAATTTGCAGGTTCCGCAATAATCCGTAACAATAGCCGAATATATAATTGCGCATACTTGCCAATAGATGATATTAGAGCATTTTCAGAAACTATGTTTTTACTTTTAGGAGGTACCGGTGTGGGATATTCAGTACAAAAACATCACACCGCACAATTGCCACAAATAAAAAAAGGCACAAAAAAGAGAAAATTTTTAATAGGAGATAGCCTAGAAGGATGGGCTGATGCCGTAAAAGTTCTCTTAAAATCCTATTTTGGAATACACGATGCAAAACCAGATTTTGATTTTTCAGATATCCGACCCAAAGGTAGTAGGCTTGTTACTGCCGGCGGAAAAGCCCCTGGACCTGAACCTTTAAAAATATGCATTGCACATCTATCGGCTATTTTAGATCGAAAAGAAGATGGCGAAAAACTCTCTCCTCTGGAATGTCACGATATGCTTTGTCATATTGCTAATGCTGTACTTGCAGGAGGCATAAGGCGTTCGGCTATGATTGCTTTATTTTCATTTGATGATGAAGACATGCTTACTAGCAAATTTGGCTCTTGGTGGGAACTTAATGAACAACGTGGAAGAGCAAACAACTCAGCAGTATTACACCGCGACACCATTACTGAAAACGAATTTTTCAATCTTTGGAAAAAAATAGAACTTTCTGGCAGTGGAGAACCTGGTTTTTATTTTACCAATAATTTAGATTGGGGAACAAATCCTTGTTGTGAAATTGCATTACGCCCATTTCAATTTTGCAACCTTTGCGAAGTCAACGTAAGCAATGTAGAAAGTCAGGCAGATTTTAATCAAAGAGCTGCATCAGCCTCCTTTTTAGGTACACTACAAGCGGGTTTTACTAATTTTCATTACTTGCGTGAAAAGTGGAAAACCAACACCGAAAAAGACGCACTAATAGGCGTTGGAATGACAGGAATTGCCTCTGGAAAATTAAAAAATCTAAATTTAAAAGAAACTGCTGAACTTGTAAAACAAGTAAATGAAAAAACTGCTAAAAAAATTGGAATTCTTTCAGCGGCACGAACTACAACCATAAAACCTTCAGGAACAACTTCTTTAGTACTAGGAACCTCTTCCGGAATTCACGCTTGGCATAACGATTTTTATGTGCGACGCATTCGCATAGGAAAAGATGAGGCCCTATGTAAATATTTAATAGAACACCATCCTGAATTAATTGAAGAGGATTTACTAAATAGCAAACAAATGATTGTATGTATCCCTCAAAATGCCCCAGAAGGCTCCATTACACGACATGAAGATACTATGGACTTACTGTTTCGCATTGCAAAATTCAATGAAGAGTGGGTGAAAAATGGATACCGAAATGGCGAAAACGATAACAACGTTTCAGCCACCGTTTCCATTAAACCCGATGAATGGGGCAAAGTGGGCGAATGGATGTGGCACAATAAATCGTCTTATAATGGTTTAAGCGTTTTACCTTTTGACAACGGAAATTATCAACAGGCACCATTCACCGATATTTCTAAAGAAGAATTTAAAAAAATGGAGTCCAAACTCCACAACATCGACTTGCGCAACGTAATGGAATTTGAAGACGATACCGACCTAAAGGCTGAAGCTGCCTGCGCTGGTGGTGGTTGTGTGGTTGTGTAAACTTTTTATATTTTTTTCATAAAACCCACAAAGTATTCCAAATCCATACTTTGTGGGTTTTCATTTGAAATTCACCTCTCTAAACTTGGAATTTATAAAACTAAATACAAGTATATTTTCTCTTTTAATATAGAACTCGTTTAAACTTTTTATAATTGGCTAAAAAATTGCCCTTTTACACCCGCCTTTTGTCTTTTTCTCCTTCCGTAGCCCTGCTCTGCAACTTAAAAAAGCCTTCAATCGGGTGCAAAATGACTAATTTTCGCTACAATCAAAAAAGTTTAAACGAGTTCATAAAAAAAACACCATTTAACTGATTAAAATCATAAGTTAAAACTAGTACAATGATTTATCTTTGTAGGGTTATGAAGAATGGTTATTGCCATATAGTTTTTATGCTCGTTTTTCTACTATTTTTTAATAGTATTAAGTGCGGTTTTATGTTAGGTTTTTATTTAGCAGATACTAAAAGTTTTGTAGAATTATTTTGTGTTAATAAAGATAAACCAGAGCTAAAATGTAACGGAAAATGCGAACTATCAAAACTTGCTCAAAAAGAATCCAAAAATGACAAACCATCCTATCTCGATTTTTTAAATCGCGAATTGGTTTTTCACTACAATTTACAAACTTATTACCCAACTGCTCTTAACTTTAAAAAAGAAAAAGTAAATAACTTTTTTTATTCAGCAAACTACAATTTTAGAAGCTCAGAAATCGTAACACCTCCGCCAAAGTTTATAATTTGATTCCTAGTAATTTAAAATCCCATAAAAAGCTATAATTCAATCCTTTTTTATAGCTTAATGGAAAACCTATTTTCACTAATCAAAAAAAATATCAAATGAAAACTTTAAATTTTGTTTGCCTTTTGGCAATCCTATTGCTCACTTCATGTTCAAGTGATAACGACAATTTGTTAGAACCCATTAACGAAACTCAAGATCTAATTTTAGTAAAAAGTATAGAATCCAACACCCATAAAATAGATATATACTCAAAATCTGGTTATTTTGAACAAGGTTACAACAAAATATATTTTCAACTTAAAGATGTTAATGAAAACTATATTAACAATGCTTCAGTAACATGGAAACCTATGATGCACATGATGGAAATGAACCACTCTTGCCCTTATTCTGCAATTACTAGAAAAGCAGAATCAGAAACACTTTATCAAGGATATATTGTATTTCAAATGCCAAGTAATGGTATGGAATTTTGGACAATTACTTTTGAATATTCTATTAATGGCGAAAACTTTACGGCAGAAGAAACAGTAGAGGTTTTAATGGCTCCTAAAAAAAGAATAAACGTTTTTACAGGCTCAGATGATGTGCGCTATATTTTGGCTTTAATTGAACCTGCAAATCCTCAGGTTGCCATAAATGATATGACTGTGGGCATATTTAAAATGGAAAATATGATGAGCTTCCCTATTGTAAATAATTTTAAAATGAATATCGATCCGCGTATGCCAAGTATGGGAAATCACAGTTCGCCTAATAACGTAAATCTTACGCAATCTACACTAGATAACTTATATCATGGAAAGTTAAGTCTTACCATGACAGGATATTGGAAAATAAACCTTCAGTTATTAAATGCCCTAGACGAAGTAATCAAAGGGGAAGAAGTAACTGACAGTAATCCTGAAAGCAGTATTTTCTTTGAATTAGAATTTTAATTGGTTTAAAAAACTCCCTAAAAATGGTCTTGAAAAATTGTTTTTAGGGAGTTAAAAAATGAAAATATGAAAAAAATAATTCTTATTTATCTAGTGCATATAGGCTTTACAAGCCTTGTTTTCGCTCAAGAAAGCTTGACAGATACAATTAAAGAAGTTCAACTTAAGGAAGTTGTCGTGATTGGAAATGCAGCAAGTAAAAACCAAAATGAAAACAAACCATTAGGCACAATAGACAGTTATTTAGAAAAGGTTAATAGTGTCCACATGATAAAAAGGGGGGCTTATGCCTGGGAACCTCAACTTCAAGGTATGACTTCTGAAAGAAGTGTAATTACCATAGATGGAATGCGAATTTATAGTGCTTGCACAGATAAAATGGATCCAGTTATATCCTATTTAGAAATTGCAAACCTTTCTGAAGCAACAATACAATCTGGACAAGCAGGAGCAGAAAATGGTGCCACAATTGCAGGAAACATCAATTTAAAACGCAAAAAAAGCGGTTTTATTAACGACGGATTTAAAGGAGCTCTAGTAAGTGGTTTTGAGACTGTAAATGAGCAAAAAATTGAAGGGGTCGCAGCTCAGTATTCTACCGAAAATTTTTATTCCAATATAGATTTTACTCTAAGAAGTGCAGAAAACTATAAAGCAGGTGGCAATCGCGAGGTACTTTATTCGCAATTTTCAAAATACAATGTTGCTGCAATAATGGGGTATAAAATTAATGATAAACAAAACACAGAAGTGTCTCTTATTTATGACGAAGCAAAAAATGTGGGATACCCGGCTCTTCCGATGGATGTTTCCCTTGCAAGGGCCTTTATTGGTGCTCTTCAATACCAAAATACACTAACTTCAAACGTATTTTCAAACTGGGAAACAAAAGTGTATTATAACGACATTACACATGTTATGGACGACTCAAAACGCCCTGATGTACCCATCAGAATGGATATGCCTGGATGGAGTAAAACTTTAGGTATGTACTCAAAAATTGATGCAGCATTTAAAAAACATCTTTTTTCTTTTAACATAAGCAGTCATTATAATACTTCATTAGCTGAAATGACTATGTTTCCAAATAACCCTAATGAAAATGACATGTTCATGCTCACTTGGCCAGATGTAGCTACAACTTATGTCGGTTTTTTTGCAAAAGAAGAATTTAAGTTTAAAGAACACTGGACTTTATTTTCAACCATTGGCACAGCCCTTCACAGTAATACCATTAGAGATGATTTTGGATTGCAAAGTTTACGTATTTTTTATACCGAAATGGAAAAAAGCAAAACAAGATTTTTAAAAAATTTCTCAACACAAATTACCTATAAAAATAATAAATGGCAACATAAAACCGGAATAGGATATGGTGAACGTGCCCCTTCAGTTTCTGAAGGATATGGATTTTATTTATACAACAGTTTTGATGGTTTTGATTATATAGGTAATCCTTTTTTAAAAAATGAAAAATCTTATGAAATAAACCTATCTACCCAATTTAAAACAAAAAATATAACTACTAAAATTCAAACAGCATATTTTCATATTACCGACTATATAATAGGAAAGCCCAACTTTAGTTTTTCTCCTATGACTATTGGTGCAAACGGAATAAAAGTGTATGAACAATTGCCTTATGCGTCCATTTTTAATGCAGATTTTTCTATACAATATAAGCTATTTAACTCTTTTACATTCAAAGGAAAAACCATCTATAGAATGGGTATGGATAACAATAACAACAACCTGCCTTTAATTCAACCTTTTAGTTACGAAACTGCCTTACGATATCAAAAAAATATGTTTTTTGTAGAGTTTCTTTTAGAAGGAGCAGCAAAACAAACCAATTTTAGTCCTGAATTTGGAGAAAACCAAACAAACGCCTATACAATTTTAAATCTATCTGCATCACAAACTTTATACCTTAACCAGCAACGCGTTGTACTAAAACTAGGGGCCGAAAATTTTTTAGACACCTATTATTCCACCTTTGCTGATTGGAACAATATCCCTAGAACCGGTAGAAATATTTTTATTAATCTAACCTACTCCTTATAAATATTAAAAAAAAACATTCTATAGAAGTTTTCAAAAGCAGAATTTTATAAAGAATTTTTGCTCTCGATTTTATTGTATTTTAAGGCTTTAAACATTGCAAAAACGAATGAGCCCGAAAACTCACAAACTTTTTTCGTACGTTTGTAAAAATCCTGTTTATGTTTTCAAAAGCTTGTGAATACGCTATAAAAGCCACACTGCATATTGCAGAACAATCTCTGCAAAATAAACGAATTATATTACCTGAAATAGCTAAAGCAATTGACTCTCCTGTAGCTTTTACAGCAAAAATTTTACAACAACTCGCAAAAAATAAAATCGTACAGTCATCTAAAGGTCCTAATGGAGGTTTTTCCATCTCTGAACAAGCAATACAAACATTTAAATTAAAAGATATCGTATTGGCAATAGATGGCGAATCAATCTTTACCGAATGTGGTCTCGGACTAAAAAAATGTGATGAAAACTCTCCTTGCCCAATTCACCATAAATTCAAATCTATTCGAGCTGAAATAATAGATATGTTAGAAAATACATCGCTCAAAGAACTTTCAAAACAACTGGAATCTGGAGTTACATTTTTAAAAATATAATTACTTTATTCTTATTTTTTTTTGAATTTAACCGTAAAGCTTCCTAAAATAACAAGCAAATTTTTAAAGAAGTAATTTTTTACATCCCTAATAAAAATAAGAAACTATAAACACATTATTTTCTAATTTAAGAAAGTAAACTTATACATTTTTTTCTATTTAAGATAAATAGGTCTTTATTTATTTTATCTTTGTGCAAAGTTTTTAAAAATGAATACAAACAGTTTTTATAGTTCTAAAATAGAAGAATTAAAAAAAAATAAAAATGCCATTGTATTAGCGCATTACTATCAAGAAGATGCCATACAAGACGTAGCTGATTTTGTTGGCGACAGCCTAGAGTTAGCAAAAAAAGCCGCACAAACCGATGCAGACATTATTGTCTTTGCAGGAGTTTATTTTATGGCAGAAACAGCTAAAATATTAAACCCATCTAAAAAAGTACTCCTCCCCGACCCGCTTGCCGGCTGCTCTCTTGCTGATGGTTGTTTGCCTAAAGATTTTGCAGCTTTCAAAGCTAAATATCCAAATCATAAAGTAGTAACTTATATCAATACAAGTGCAGCTATCAAAGCAATGAGCGATTATGTATGCACCTCTTCCAATGCCGAGAAAATCATTCGTTCTATACCAGAAGATCAGCCTCTTATTTTTGCTCCTGATAAAAATCTTGGTGCCTATTTAAATAAAATAACAGGAAGAAATATGGTGCTTTGGGAAGGTACATGCATCGTTCACGAAGCATTTTCACTTGAAAAACTAATTGAATTGTGTCTGGAATATCCGGAAGCTAAAATTGTAGCCCATCCAGAATCTGAAGACCCTATACTTCGCATTGCACATTGTATAGGTTCCACATCACAGATGCGCAACTATATCAAAAATAGTTCTGCAGACACCTTTATAGTTGCCACCGAAGTGGGTATTCTCCATCAACTCAGCAAAGAAGTGCCACATAAAAAACTCCTTCCTGCACCATCGCGAGAAGACAATTCTTGTGCTTGTAGCGAATGTGCTTTTATGAAAATGAATACCCTTGAAAAAGTGTTTCACTGTCTTCATAATGAAACACCTGAAATTAAAGTAGATAGCTCATTAAGCAAGCAAGCGCTTATACCTATTGAAAAAATGATGCAATTATCTTAATCATGGAAACCGATGTATTAATTATAGGCTCAGGAATTGCAGGACTAGCTTTTGCTATAAAAATAGCAGAACGAAAACCCAATACCACGATTTGTATAGTAACCAAAGCAGATGGTTTTGAATCGAATACAAAATATGCCCAAGGCGGTATTGCAGCAGTAATGGACAATATCACCTCTTCATTTGATGCACACATAAAGGACACCCTAAAAGCAGGAAAGGGGTATTGCAATTCTGAAACAGTGTCATTAGTTATAAAAAAAGCACCATTAAGACTTAAAGAACTCATTAAATGGGGAACTCCTTTTGATAAAACCGCTGATGGTAACTGGGATTTAGGACTGGAAGGCGGTCATAGTGTTGCTCGTATTTTACACCATAAAGACCAAACCGGTTGGGCATTAGAAAAAGCTCTACTCCATAAAATGGCAGGATTTAAAAACATATTCTTCTTAACAAATTCATTTGCTTCTAAACTCCTTGTAAAAAATAATTCTTGCAGTGGTGCTGTTTTTTTAGACAAATCTACAAATTGCTCTTATGCCATTCAGGCAAAAATTACGTATTTAGCAACGGGTGGCAGCGGACAAGTTTTTGAAAAAACAACCAATCCTACAATAGCAACAGGCGATGGTGTAGCTATGGCATATCGCGCAGGAGCTCAAGTAGAGCATATGAGTTTTTATCAATTTCATCCTACCGCTTTGGCAGTAAATAACATAAATCCGTCCTTTTTAATTTCAGAAGCAGTCCGAGGTTTTGGTGCTTATTTAATTAATGCAAAAGGCGAAAGGTTTGTATTTAACTCCCATACAGATGGAGAACTTGCTACGCGCGACATCGTAAGTGATGCCATTTTTAAAGAATTACTATCAACAGGCGAAAAACACGTGTATTTAGATTGTCGCCATTTAGATAAAACTTTGTTTTTAGCACATTTCCCTAATATAGTAAAAGAATGTCTAGCTTCTGGCATTGACGTATTTCAAAATCTTGTACCTGTTGCTCCCGCAGCACATTATCAATGTGGTGGAATTGCAGTTAACAAACAAGCAAGAACGTCCATAAAAAATTTATATGCCAATGGCGAATGTGCAGCTACTGGACTTCACGGCGCTAATCGACTAGCATCCAATTCATTACTTGAAGCCGTTGTTTTTGCTCATGAAGCGGCTTGTGATGTAGCAAAAAGAATTACATCCATTTTTATTGCAAAAGAAGATTTTTATTCCTTTCAAGAAAAAAATAAAATAGGCAATGATGAAACTATTAAAACCACAAACTATAAAAAAGAATTACAACATTGGATGTATCAGTATTATCTTCATAAATGTTTGGGGCAGGAAATTTCTTCTGTTTTAGAAGAAATAACAAAAATTCAGAGAAAAATTGAAAAAAGTTTTATTCATTATAACCATAATATTCCAGCCATTGAATTAATAAATATGAGCTGTATTGCAACTTTAATAACCAAATTTCAAGTTAATGGGTAAGCCAATTTTGATATTATTTTTACTTTTAAGCCTTGCTTTTTTAGTTTTTTCATCAAGCATTTATAAGGATGACACTGTTTATGAAAAAAAACCTGTAGCTTATGATGCAGCCCTACAAAAAGAAGGTCGGTTGATTTGGCAAAAAAACAATTGCCATGTTTGCCACCAACTTTATGGCTTAGGTGGTTTCTTGGGTCCAGATTTAACCAATGTTGCAGATAAAGGATATTATTATATAGATGCCTTTTTAAAGGTTGGTATTAATTCGATGCCTATTTTTAACCTTACAGAAGAAGAAAGCCTCCATCTTTTTGAATTTCTAAAAGCCACCAACGCTAGTGGCTCTGCAAATCCTAAAGATTATACTATTTTAATGGACGGAATGATTGTTCAAAAGTGATTTGGTTTTGAGTTCAGATTCTAAATCAAATGTTATTCATCATAAATTAAATATTTTTTAGAGTTTACCTTCTATACTTATTAAAAACCCCTCTAACAATTATTATTAGCATGAAACTGACAAAAAATATAGGTACTCTATTTCTAATTACTGCTTTAGGGCTATTTGCTGCCAGTATTTTTTTTGGATTTTTAGCCTCTATTATTTACCGGTATCCTGAATTTTTAAAAAATAGTCTTGGCCTTATAAAATTGCGCCCAATGCATGTTTCGGCTGCTTTATTTTGGATTCTTCTTGCGGCAACCGGATCCATCTATAGGTCGCTTGATATTTTAACCAAGAAAAAAACGTATCCACTACTACAAAAAATACATTGGGGTCTTTGGCTTTTAGCAATCCTTGGTATTTTTTATTCCTATGCAACAGGATCTTTTGGCGGAAGAGAATACTGGGAATATCCTCCAGTATTTGCAATTCCTATTGGTCTAGCATGGCTATTTTTTTTAATTACCTTCTTTCTAAAAGTAAAATCTATCAAAAAGTGGCCCGTTTACATTTGGATGTGGATGACAGGAATTGTGTATTTCCTATTTATTTTTATTGAAAATTACTTCTGGGTACTTCCTTATTTTAGAGAATCCTTTATAAAAGATATGGTTATCCAGTGGAAAGCTGCCGGAAGCATTGTGGGTGCGTATAATATGCTGGTGTATGGTACCGCTTTTTTTATCATGGAACGTATCAGTAAGAAAGCAAACACGGGTTTTAATACTTGGGCTTTTGCTTTGTTTTTTCTTAGCTTTTTTAATATGTTATTTAATTGGGGACATCACCTGTATTTAGTGCCAACAAACTCTACCATACACTATGTAGGATATATTGTAAGTATGACAGAATGGGTGTTTTTTATTAAAATAATATACAACTGGAAAAAACAAGTTACAGAAGCTGAAGCTTTTTACCACTACTATCCCTATCGATTTATATTAGCTTTTAATTGTTGGCTATTTTTTAATTTAACGCTTGCATTATTTATGTCAATTCCTTTCATTAATTTGTATATGCACGGCACACATTTTATAACCGCACACGCCATGGGCACCACCATTGGTATAAATACCATGATTTTGCTCGCTGCTCTATTTTTCTTTTTAGTCCCAAAAAAAGAACATCATCAATCTAAATTTTTAAACACTGGATTTTGGGGTATTCAAATTTCTTTATTGATTTTCTTACTTTCTCTAATGACCATGGGGTTTATAAAAAGTATTTGGTTTTTTGAAGAACCTCAAGCCCTTTTTGCTGATATGATGGAGCGTATGAAGCCGTTTACATTTCTTTTTATCCTTTCAGGAATGAGTTTATTTCTGTCCTTTTTAGGGGTTATATCGGGTTTGGTTTATACCCTTTTCAAAAAACATTCTTAACTCTTCCTTTATACTAAATTTGTTGAGGATTGCATTAGCAAATTAATTGCTGTTGTCTTTAAAGCTCTATATGACTGCAATCATAACCTAATCAAAATACATACGTTATCTTTAAACTTGTAAAAATGACTTTATACCTCTTCTCTAGGTTAGAAAACAAAGTTTATGTGAATAAATAGGTTAAAAGTTTTTTTTTAAAAAATCAAACACAAATAACTATATTTGAAAGGCTTAAACTATTCTTTTTAAATTTCCCTTATACATTTAAACAACCAAACTATGAAAACTAATTCCTCAAAATTACTTCAATTAATAGCTCTTCTTCTCGTTGTTTCAATTGGAAACCTATCATGTGAAAAAACTAAAGAAAAGACAATAGCTTCAGAAGACATAAAAGCATATGGAAGTTTAGTTGCTGAACTTACTTCTCCTCCCAATGTACCAAAACCTATAGGCAATCGTTCTGCAAAAAAATTAATTATTAGTATGGAGATTCTTGAGAGGGAATCTGAAATAGCCAATGGAGTTACTTATGTATTCTGGACGTTTGGCGGGACAGTTCCCGGCTCATTTATTCGTGGAAGAGTGGGTGATGAAGTAGAATTTACTCTTAAAAACCACCCAAATAACAGATTACCACACAACATCGATTTACATGCCGTTACTGGTCAAGGAGGTGGTGCTGAGGCTTCTTTTGTTGCTCCTGGACACCAAAAAACCTTTTCTTTTAAACTGCTAAACCCAGGATTATATGTGTACCATTGTGCCACAGCACCTGTGGGTATGCATATTGCTAATGGCATGTATGGGCTTATTTTAGTAGAACCAAAAGGTGGATTACCTCCTGTAGATAAAGAATTTTATGTTATGCAAGGCGATTTTTATACCAAAGGAAAATATGGTGAACCCGGTGAGCAACCTTTTGATATGCAAAAAGCCATTGATGAAAATCCTGATTATGTGCTTTTTAATGGAAAAGTCGGTGGGCTAACAGGCGACAATAAATTACATGCCGAAGTAGGCGAAACTGTTCGTCTTTTTGTAGGTAATGGAGGGCCTAATTTAGTATCCTCTTTTCACGTAATTGGCGAAATATTTGATAAAGTATTTGTAGATGGAGGCACCACCGTTTCTGAAAACATTCAAACCACTCTTATTGCTGCAGGAGGAGCTTCGGTAGTAGAATTTAAAGTGGAATCGCCTTCTCAATTAATTCTTGTAGATCACTCTATTTTTAGAGCCTTTAACAAAGGTGCTTTAGGTGTACTTAGTGTTTCTGGAAATAAAAATAACAAGGTTTTTGCTGGTGAAATTACAGAAGGCATATACCAGCCAGAAGGCAGTGTTATTCAAAATTTAGATATAGATGGAAAGACTGTAGATACAGATTCTGGGGTAAGCTTAACCAAAGCTGAAAAAATGGTTTTTGGTAAAAATTTATTTAATGCTACCTGCGCTGCCTGTCACTTACAGGATGGAAAAGGAATAGCAAATGCTTTTCCTCCTTTAGCAAAATCAGATTATTTAAATAAAGATGTTGATAGAGCTATACGGGTAGTTCTTAAAGGATTAAGCGGTGAAGTAACCGTTAATGGTAACATCTATAATAGTGTTATGCCCGCACAGCAGTTTAACGATGCAGAAACAGCTAGTATTCTAACCTATGTTTACAATAGTTGGGGAAATAATGGCACTGAAGTCTCCGCTGAACAAGTTAAAAAAATAAGAAATAACGAATGAAAATACTTTGTACCACCGTCCTAATATTCTATATCCTTTTTGTAAAAGGGCAAAACGACAACATGGCTTATGTGGCAGGTGGTAAATTTGTTCCATTATATGGCTCTGTAAATAAAAAACCCATTTCTATAGACCCATTTTTTCTAGATAAGACCCCAGTAACGCATCAGGAGTTTTTATCTTTCATAAACAAATACCCAAAATGGCAACGCAATAAGGTAAAAAAAATATTTGCTGGTGAAAATTATTTAGAGAAATGGCCGTCAGATACAAATTTCCCAAAAGAATTACAAAATAGCCCTGTAACACAAATCTCTTGGTTTGCCGCAAAAGCGTATTGCGAATGTGTGGGTAAACGTTTACCCACAGTAAATGAATGGGAATTTGCCGCAATGGCAAGCCAAACAGAAATAGATGCCAGAAAAAACGAAGCATTTACTCGAGAAATATTAAGTGGCTATGAAACCCCAAACACTTACAAAAAGGAAGTAGGAATTTCAAAAGCTAATTATTGGGGAATTTATGATTTGCACAATATGGTTTGGGAATGGACTCTGGATTTTAATTCTATAATGATTTCAGGAGAAAATAGAGATAAAAATAATACCAATCTTTTTTGCGGCGCAAGTGCTTTGGGGGCTGATGATTTAATGAATTATGCTGCTTTTATGCGTTATGCTTTTAGAAGCAGTATCCAAGCAAATTTTTCTATTAATAGTCTTGGTTTTAGATGTGCTCAAGACCTGAAAGAAAAAGGATAATTTCTAATTACTTTTTTTAATAAAAAATGAAATGAAAAAAACTAAAAATATCTTTTCGCTATGTTATCTTTTTCTCCTTTTGTTTGTCTCGTGTGCACAAAAAGAAAATGAAATAAACACCTCTTTAAAAACCCATACTTCTAAAGTGGTCAATCTTGATGAAATTGACGAAATGTCCATCTATCATCTTCCAGCACAATGGAATACCCAAGACGGAAAAACTATTGAATTAAAAGACCTTAACGGAAATATTTTAGTGGCTGTAATGATTTATACTTCTTGTAAAGCAGCTTGCCCTAGGTTAGTTGCTGACATGCGTAATATTGATAAAAAGGTAGGTAGAAAAAACAATAAAAATATATTTTATCTTTTAGTTAGCATTGACCCAGTTACAGACACCCCAGAGCGGTTAAAACTTTTCAGCAAAGAAAACAAAATGACTGAAGATTATTGGATTTTTTTACAAGGTACAGAGGAAACTGTAAGAGATTTTGCTAATGTATTGGCTGTAAAATACAATCAAATATCTCCAATCGATTTTTCTCACTCCAACATTATCAGTGTTTTTGATGAACATGGTGTATTACGCCACCAGCAGGAAGGATTAGGTGTGGACAATGAAGAAACTGTGGCTGTAATTAAAAAATTAAGCAATTAAATGACAAAACCCATCAAAAGACTTGTAGCTCTACAACCCTGGAGCAAAGACCACCACCATGGACTGCTGCTAAGCTGGAAAATAAAAAAAGGCTTTTCAATTAGAATTGATCCAGAACGAATTAAAAAATACACAGATTGGTTTTGGGCTAACCACCTCATTCCTCATTTTGCAACAGAAGAAAAATTTGTTTTCCCCATTTTAGGAAACGACAACCCATTAGTACAACAAGTGCTGAAAGAACATAAACAACTACAGTTTTTATTTGAAAAAGAAGATGCAATATCCGATACACTTTCACAGATAGAGACCCTTTTAAATAATCATATTCGCTTTGAAGAGCGCGTTCTTTTTAATGCCATTCAGGAAATTGCAAACGAAAAAGAAATTCAAATTCTACAAGCAGCCCGTAAGGATTCTGAAGGTTATGGTATTTGGGAAGATGAATTTTGGATTTAAAATTGTACCTTTCAATTCATACTTTCCATAAATATCAGCTTTAAAAAATAAAAAAATGAGCATTCCAAGATCCTACGAGACCGTAACCGAAGCTGTAAACGACCTACAAAAAAGAGGATATACCACCAATTTTTCTTTATGGACAGAAAAAGAATGCTTAATTTGCAAGCAACCCTCTTTATCACTTTCGCCAGAGGAATTTGAGATTGATGAATTATACCGATTTGAAGGTATGACCGACCCAGGAGATGAAATGATTGTCATGGCTATTTCTTCTGAAAAACACCAAGTAAAAGGAGTTGTTGTAAATGGTTTTGGCATGTATTCTGATGGCATTACTGCGAAAATCACCAAACTACTTACTAAATAATAAGCCAAAAAAAAACTTAGTGTACGTCCTTTGCTAATGAAAATGAATCTTCAAACGCATATCCGCATTGCTTTATTTTACTTTTTTTTAGTAGCTTTTTTAGGCTGCTTGCTTCGATTATTTGTATTGGTGGACATTTCAGCAACCTATCGGTTTTTAGTCCATACCCATTCACATATAGCTTTGCTTGGTTGGGTGTATGTGGCACTTACTTCGTTATTGTACAAACTTTATTTAGAAAATAAAAAAGTAGCAAAACAATATAAAAGCATCTTTTGGTTTACTCAAATTACTATTATTGGCATGTTGGTTAGTTTTCCTTTTCATGGATATGCTGCTTTTTCAATTGTATTTTCTACTTTATTTTTGGTTTCAAGTTACTTTTTTGCTTGGCTTTTTCTAAAAAAAACACCTTTAGAAACCAAAGAATTATTTTCTTATAAATTAGCAAAATCTTCTATCTTTTTTATGCTCTTTTCCAGCATTGGCCCTTGGGCATTAGGAGCAATTATGACCTCATTAGGAAGTACTTCCATTTGGTATAAACTCGCCATTTATTTTTATTTGCACTTTCAGTATAATGGTTGGTTTATTATCGGCTTATTGGGTGTGTTGTTTTTCTTTCTGGAAAAATTTGGTTTTTTTGTCCCAATAAAACTTCAAAAACAATGGCTTTGGCTTATATTAATTAGTGTATTGCTTACTTATTTCCTTTCTACACTCTGGCTAAAACCCTCTTCTGTAGTTTATTTTTTAGCTGCCTTAGGAGCCATTTTACAAACACTTCTTTTTTTTAAAATCTTTTTTTGGCTACTTCCTTTTTGGAATTTGTTTTCTAAACAATTAATTCCCGGAGTATCCATAATGCTCGTTTGGGTGGGTGTACTTTTAGCTTTAAAAATAGATATGCAATTGCTCTCTGCCATTCCATATTTTACTATGTTAGCGTACCACACTTTAGATTTTGTAATCGGCTATTTGCATTTGGTATTTTTGGGTGTTGTAACTATAAGTATTTTTGCATTTTTAAAACAAATGGGGTTGCTTGTCTTGCCAAAAACACTATTTTACTTTTACTTACTTGCTTTTTTAAGCACCGAAACACTATTGTTTTATAAGGGCAGCGCCATTTGGTTGGATTTGCCTTTGTCCGAAAACTATTATTTCTATTTGATTATTGCAAGTTTACTTTTTCCAATCGCAATTTTTGTTTTAATTTTATACCAATGGAAAAAAACTAAAACACTATGACAAATTATATATTGCTATTTTTTCTTATTGTGTCTATTTCAATTTCTACTGTTCCAAAAAAAAATATTGCCGTTGACGGGATTTCTTCAGCCACAAATACAGAAATTCCTTTAAATAATGGCAAAAAATGGAAAGCCAATAAAGAAACAACAGAAAGTATTCATAAAATGGTGGTCATCACACAAGCCGCTTTAAACGCAGACAAGTTTGAGGCCGAAGAAGTAAGATCTGCATTAAAAGCAGAGCTAGAAAACCTTCTTAAACACTGTACTATGGAAGGCATGCCAAGAGTATATCTACAAAAATACCAAGTTGGTTTTACATACCGAATGCATGCCATCATCAACCATAAAAGCACCTTAAAGGAAGTTTTGGAATATCTGGAAACTTACAGCACGTATTTTGAATAATCGTATTAGATAAAAAGGCAAAGGTCATAAAAAATGGATATGATTTCTTAGTATTGCATGCATAAACATCAGAAAACTACGTAATTTTATAAAAAATCAAAAAAATGCACCTAGTAAACCTTCAAGAGCAAAACAGCATTGTAAACTCCTTTATTGCACAACTTCGGGACGTGAACATTCAAAAAGACAGCATGCGTTTTCGGAAAAATGTAGAGCGTATTGGCGAAATACTTGGCTATGAGCTTAGTAAATCGTTAGCATATAAAACAAAAAATATCGCCACACCTTTGGAAAATGCTCTTGTAGAAATGCCAGAAGATTCTTTGGTAATTTGTTCCATTTTAAGAGCAGGATTGCCTTTGCATACTGGTTTGTTGAACGTTTTTGATAGTGCTGAAAATTCTTTTATTTCTGCTTATCGCCACCACACCTCTGAAACTGAATTTGAAATAAAGGTAGAATATCTTGCCACCCCTAATTTAGAAGGAAAAACGTTAATTGTGGCTGACCCAATGCTAGCAACAGGACGAACGTTTCTAAATGTTTTAGAAGCTCTGAAACCCATGGGAACACCAAAGTGCATTCATTTAGTTTCGGTTATCGGTTCAAAACCGGGTATTGATTTATTACAAAAAAGTTTACCTAATACTATTTGTTTATGGATTGCTGCCATTGACGACACCCTAAATAAACACGGCTATATCGTTCCTGGATTAGGGGATGCAGGCGATTTGTGTTTTGGTTGTAAATTATCGAACTAATGTGGAATTAGTAGAATTTAGGTTTTTGTATAATTCAAAAAAAACTGAGCTTTTTTAATACATCCTCCATTATTGAACGAAAATGCCTTGTGCTGCAAAGTTTTGCTTCTGTTTTAAAAATTTTTTTTGATCTAAAGGTTTTGTTGCGTCTAGAAGTAAGGTTGTATTAAAATCCTCATTTAAAGCGTCTTGCAGGGTGTAATACACACAAATATCAGCTGCCAATCCACAAAAATAGAGGTCTTTTGCACCTTTCTGTTTTAGATATCCCGAAAGACCTGTAGTTTGTTTGTGGTTGTTATCATAAAAACCACTGTAACTATCTATGTTTTTATCCATTCCTTTTCTGAAAATAGCGGCTACAGATTTCATATTTAAAGATGCAGGAAAATCTGCTCCAAAAGTTCCTTGCACGCAATGATCTGGCCAAAGTACTTGTTCCATTCCGTTTAAACGTATTTTTTCAAAAACATGTTTATCTTTATGATTAGAAGCAAAACTTGTATGATTTTGAGGATGCCAATCTTGGGTTGCTACCACCAAGTCAAAATTGGGCAGTATGGTATTTATAACTTTTATTACAGTATCTCCATTTGGTATAGCTAAGGAACCTCCAGGGATAAAATCATTTTGTACATCAACTATAACTAGCGTTTTCATTTTTTAAACCATTTTATAACTAGCCATTAATTCTTCTCGTTTTTCATGTAGCAATTTACTCAATCCTACTTTATATATATGAGGGTTATCAAATCTTTTGTATTCTTCGGGCAGCATGTTCAGTCTTTTTGAACTATAAGATGCAATATCTGCAACCGATTTAGGTGGTGATGTACGTTTCCCATTTTTCATTACCAACTGAAGTAATTCTTCCGCTTTGCAGTTGTTAAAGGCAATATTTTTTTTAGAATCTACTGGATGGTACATCTCAGAAATTTCCTTTTCTTCCCAAAGGGTTATAAGATCTGCACCTAGCATTTTGTGATTACTATCATATAGGCGATGAACCTGTTTTTTGAAGGGAAGCGTTATTTTTGTAGTATTTTCAGAAAGTTTTATGCGTGGTTTTCCATATGCAAATGCTAATTTATAAACCCCATCTAGAGCAGCATCTGGTTTACCGGTTACTAAACTAGTGCCTACACCAAAAATATCAATTGGTGCATCTTGTTCTAATAAACTTTTAATAACAAATTCATCTAATTGGTTTGAAACTGCAATTTGTACATACTGTAATCCAGCTTCGTCCAGCATTTTTCGAGCTTGTTTAGCCAGATAAGCTAAATCCCCACTGTCTAATCGTATTCCCTTTAGTTTTTGTCCTTTACACTCCATTTGTTTTGCAACGATAATTGCATTAGGCAAGCCACTTTTTAAGGTGCTGTAGGTATCTACAAGTAGAATACAATCTTGGGATCTTACTTCTGCAAAAAAACGAAAAGCCTCCAACTCATCGTCAAAGCTTTGTACAAAGGAATGTGCCATAGTACCAGAAACAGGAATATCAAAATCTTTTGCTGCCATGACATTACTTGTAGCATTAAAACCGCCTATAAAAGCTGCTCTGCTAGCAAAATGCGCAGCAGGACCATGTGCTCGGCGCATGCCAAAATCAATCAATACACGATTGCTTGCCGATTGCCTTGACCTGCTTGCTTTAGTGGCAATTAATGTTTGAAAATTCAACATATTCAACAAAAGAGTTTCAATAAGTTGTGCCTCGATAATGGTAGCTTCCACCGTTAAAACTGGACAATTAGGAAATATGATATCCCCTTCCAAAGTGCTATATATAGAACCTTTGAAACGGAAATCTTTTAGATAAGCTATATATCTAGAATCAAAACCTTGTTGTTTTAAAAATGCTATATCACTGTCGTCATATCGAAAATGTTCTAGTATTTTTAATACCACTTCCAATCCAGAAAATATAGCATATCCACCCTTAAAAGGAAGTTTTCTGAAAAAATAGTCAAAAACAGCAGTTTTCTCGCCATCTCCTTTTAAAAAATAAGCCTGACCCATAGTTAATTGATATTGATCTGTATAGATTCCTGATATATGCATATGTGTTTGTTTTTATTAGAAAGAAAAAAGGAAATTAATACTGCTAGTTATTTTTTTTGCATAACAGAAACAGAATGTATGGAAAGGTAAAGAACGTATTTTTTTTGTAACTATTTGTCCTGATTGTAGTTTCATACTTTACAAAAAAATATTGGATTGTTGGATTTTCCCTTCAAGGATAACTTCAGTAATTATTTTGCTTTGCTATATTTTTTTATTTTAATTTAAAACATTGTTGTCTGATAAAAGTAAATAAAAAAGAAGCCAAAAAAATGGCTTCTCTATTAAAATCGTAATTTGGTTTTGCAAAATTCATAAAAACGATGAGTAAAAGCACTTATTTTACTTGAAAATCTGTTTTCAGACAGCTGATTTCTTTAATTAACGTTTTGTTGATAGCTGGTATAAAAAAGAGAAAAAGACTGGATTATTGATAAAACCTAAATAGAATAACTATCATTTTTTTGATGTGTTGTTTTTAAAAAAGTGAAAAAAATTTTTGTTAATACATTTATTTTCAATTTATTAAAAACAGAACAGAAATGTAAATAGATTTTTTTTGAAAAGCCTCTAACGTGGGAATGCTGTAACATTTTAGAAAAAGGATGTAATGAAGTTGCCTTTTTTGTAAGGTACCTTTGAGCTTAGAAATTATACCCAAATACACAAAATCATGGACTCACAAAAACTAGAGCGATTACCTGCTAATGGTGGGGAAATTGAAAAAGGAAGTGCCCACATCATCGTTGAACTAATAGAATATGAGCACGACAGTATGGTAAGCAAATCAATCCTAAAAAAAGCCACTGGCTCTATACTAGCAATGGCCTTTGAAAAAGGGGAAGGTCTAAACAAAAAAATATTGCATTTTGATTCCTATGTTCAAATAATCGACGGAACTGCTGTTATTGAAATTGACGGAAATAGCAAAACCCTAAAAACTGGTGATGGCATATTAATTCCCGCTCACTCACCAAGTCAAATATTGCCTAATGGACGATTTAAAATGCTGCTTACAGTAATAAAAAGTGGCTATGAGGATGTATAAGTAAAGTGTTGCCGCTTTGTGAAAGAAATGGAGAGAATATTTAAATAAACTGTATTCCCTCCATTTTGTTTTTAGTTTTTAGTCTACATCTACTTCTTCTTCATAAGAGGTAACGGAGGCTTCAAATTGCATTTCTTTAAAATCTTCTTTTTTAATCCATTTTTCGGAAGTGGTGATTACATAGGTACCATTGCCTTTGCTTTGCAAGTTCCAAATAATACCTTCAGCTTCTGGAAAAGCGGTTTTGCCTTGCAGCTGATCTTCTAAAAGGCGGTGTAACAAATTACTACTTGATAGTCCGGCGCTTAAAGCTTGTACAGCAATTTCTTTGGAAATTTCGGTGGCTTCATCGCCTTGTATTTCAAAGTTAATTATCGTGGCTTTTGTTAATGGAAACTTGCCGTTATAAGCCTTATAAAGTAATTGATTAACATTAAATAATGCTTGGTGTAAAAAAATATCGGAATAATTTTCAGATACTTTTTCTCGGGTCATTTCATGCGAGAGGTTGTCAATTTGTCCTTCTACTAATTCTTCTGAAAGTTTGTACTCTAAAACTAGAGCAGCAGCTTCGTTAGGCTCGTAGTCTGCTATTGCCATGTAAAGATAGTCTTTAATTTCGTTTTTATTTATTTGTTCCGCTTCGGCATAGCCAAAAAGTTTTAAAAGGATTGTATAGTCTGAATCCTTCCAAGCGTTTTCTAATTCATCAACTGCTTTTAAGGAATTTATTTTTATGGTATATTGCATAGATAGTTATTATTTTATGAACGGTTGTCTTTTGCAAAAGCTGTTGAACAAACCTTCAAAATTGAACTATCGCAAAGTTATTTATTTATTTTTAGGAACCCTAAATATAGGGGTAACATTAACTTTATTGTATGTTATCTTCATACAATTCCAATCGCATTTTTAATTGAGTTATTTGTTCCTGCATAACTTCTAAGCGTTGTATTAAATGACAAATGGCACTTAATCCTTCTGAATTTATTTCTAAATCATTGTGCAATCGAACATATTTTTCTACTTCTACTAATTGGCTTTGGAGAATGCAGGGTTCACTATTTATGATTTGAATTTCTATCAAATCAAAATCCCCTAAGGATAAAATAAAAGCTACTGGAACATTATGGTATTTGCAGATAGTTTCTATGGTTATAAAGTTTTGCTTTTCCATATCTTGAACTTATTTGGATAGTTTATGTAGCTCTGTAAAGAGCTGTTTTTGCTTTTCATTTAACTCTTTAGGAATGACAACTTGATAGGTTACATACAAATCGCCAAACTGATTTTCTTTTTTATACAATGGAAATCCTTTAGCTTTCAACCGTACTTTGGTTCCGTTTTGTGTTCCTGGACTTACGTTTAGCTTAAGTTTTCCCTGTAGTGTATCTAAAGTAATTTCGCCACCCAATACAGCTGTGTATAGGTCTATTTCTTTGGTGATAAATAAATCGTTTCCTACGCGTTTGAACAGAGGCGTGTTGATGATGTTGAATGTAATATACAAATCGCCATTGGGTCCATTGTTTACCCCTTTAACGCCTTTTCCGGGCAGTTTGATGGTTTGTCCATGAGCGATTCCCGCCGGAATGGTGATACGAATGCTTTTTCCATTAATTGTAAACGTTTGTTGGTGAGTAGCGTAAGCTTGCTCTAGTGAAAGTTGTAATTCGGCTTGTATGTCTTGCCCTCTGAAACTTGCTTGTGGCCTCCTACCCGATTGTCTGCCGAACATGGAGGAAAAAAAGTCTGAAAAATCGCCGCCACCAAAATCGTTTTGGCTTTGCTGTTGTTGGTTTCTGAATTGGTTTTGTGTTTGTTGGTATTTTTCATATTCCTCACCTCGCTCCCAATCTTTTCCATAGGTATCGTATTTTTTTCTTTTTTCAGAATCGCTTAATACAGCATTGGCTTCATTAAGTTGTTGAAATTTTTTTTGCGCCTCCTTGTCGTTTGGATTTAAATCGGGATGCAGTTTACGAGCTAACTTCCGATAGGCTTTTTTAATGTCTTCGGCTGTAGCTTTTTTATCTAAACCTAAAATGCTGTAATAATCTATAAATGCCATAGGAATCTATACAATTTATCCTATAAAGGTACTTGCTTTAAAACCTGCTAACTATGACATAAATCAATAAATTGGAAACCGTGTAGAGTAATTTTAGAAAATTGTAGAATTAAAAAAGTACTTTACTGTTGCCCACGAGCTTCAAAAATATTTAAATACAAATGGGAAGCCATTTTGCGAGCGTTGTTTTTGGCACGATTAGCGAGTTCGCCTGCAAAATGTTCGTCTATGGTTTCTAACCAAAGGTTAATCCATTCGCCAAAATGTTCCATTTGTATGCCGTGATGAAAATTTTTATCTACCCTGTTATGTGCGGTCACTGGATTGCCTTTAAATTTGGCTTTAAAAAAAAGGTTGCTTTCCCAAAAATCGGTTAATTTTTCTAAATGTGCATCCCAATCTGTGATGGTTTCATTAAAAAAATGCCCAATGCCTTCACTCTTCTGCACTTTGACGTAAAAGGAAGAAACCAATAAATAAACATCCTCTCTGTTTTTGAGGTCTCGCATAATTCGATAATTTATTTAAAATAGGTGGTGTAATAGGAAAGGTGCTTTTCTAACTTTGTAAAACCTTCTTTAGCATCCTTAATATCTGATGCCCCTAATTGGTTAAAATACACTTTCATTGGCATCAAAAAATTGTGCAATTGGTCATGGGCTTCGCCAGTCATCGTACATTTTTCTACAAGGGTTGCAAACTCGTTTTCTAGTTTTGATTTAAGATTTTTATATTCCCCTAAATCTTCTTTTTCTGTGAAGGATTTAAGTGCATTTTGCATGACCATAATGCCTTGGGTAGTTTCAATATTCGCTTCCCAAGGTTGGTTATTGTTTAGGTGAATTTCCATGGCTTCTTGTGCCAAGTGCTCTTCATGGTTGGTCATGGTATGGATTTCTTTTTCTGAATTTTTGCAGGAAATAACAAGTAGTAAAGCAAAAAGTAAAAAGATACTAGATTTTATTAATTTCATGGAGTTTGGTTATATGAATATTAAAATTAAATGATACACAATTGCAAATATAGAAGCAAGTACGCTAATGAGTAGGGAATTAAAAACAAATTTAGGTTTCATTTGTGCTAAAACAGTAGCATTATACCACATCGCTACCGAAACGATAAAGAATAATTGTACCATTTCAAAAAAATCAATCCCACACATTAAAATAAGCATTGCGGCTACAGAACCTAAACAGCTGGAAGCAATAATACCTAAAGCGGCGTTAGCATAATACAATTCTTTAAAATCGGAAAGCGAGGATTGATAAAGTTTCATAATTCTATCTTTTTGGTTTCAAGGTAAAACTAAGTAACACGGTAATTTTAAATTATGACTTTGGTCATAAACTTTTTAGTGTGTATTATCTATATAATTTTCTGTTCTTTATCTTTAATTCTCCTTTTTTTTCAAGTGATTTTGTGGCTCGAATAACCGTTTCTACCCGCAATCCGGTAAGGTCAGCTATTTGTTGTCTAGTTAAATCGAGCTCAAAAGAAAAAGGCTCTTTCAGGTTGTGAACGTGGTCTTTTAGATAATCTAAAACCCTAAGGATGCGATGTTCGGGTTCTTGGCTGGACAATTCAGAGGCCATTATAGCTTTGTAATACAATCGTTTAGCTAGTGCTGCTGTAATTTTTAAATGCTCTTCGGGATGTACTTTAAGAAGGGCTAAAAAACGTTCCTTACTTAGCCGAAGCACCTCGCAATCGGTTAATGCTTCAGCATTTGCCGGATACTTTACTTCTGAAAACAAAGGTGGCTCTCCAAAACTTTGCCCTTTAAGAAAGATACCTTGTATAAATTCTTTGCCATCGTCATTAAAATTGTTCATTTTTACTTCGCCTTTTGTAATTTGGTAATACGAAACGGCCTGCTGCTCTTCATTGAATATCTGTTCTCCTTTGAGGAAAAACAACTTTTCTGCTCCAAATAAATAAAGTAAATGTTCTTGAATCATTTTTATGGACTAAATGAATGAATAATTTGCACTAACTCGGCTTTTTGTAAAACACCCGATTGCCGCCAAAGCTGTTTTCCGTTTTTAAATAAAATAAGGGTAGGTACTCCTCGTACTTGATATTCAGAGGCTAGAGGTTGGTTTTTATCCACATCTATTTTTACAATTTTCACGGCTTCTCCTAACTCTGCTTTTACATCACTTAAAATAGGCGCAAGCACTTTGCATGGGCCACACCAAGTAGCAAAAAAATCGACCAATACTGGCTTGTTTTCGTTAATTATTTCTTTAAAATTACTTTTCATTTTGTATTCTTTAAGAATTACATTCCTTTTAATTCACCTTACTTATTCACCTCATACATTTAAGGCTTCCTTACAAAGATAATACGCAAAAAATTAAAAAGGGGTACAAAACTAAAATCCTTAAAAAAACTATCTTTGCAGCATGCCAACAAATCCTTTTCAAACTTTTAAAACAGATGTTTCAGAAATAGCTTTACCTGAAAAATTTACATTTCCTTTTTACTACCAGCCCCACAGATTGAGTGAAATTGCTTCAGAAGCATTGCAACAGTATCTAGAAACCCAAACGGATTTTGAACATAACTTTGGCTTAAATAACAAGCTAAACGGAATCATTATAGGTAAAATGTTTGGCGTTTTGGTTTGTCAAAAAAAGGACGGCACATTGGGATATTTGTGGGCTTTTTCGGGCAAGTTAGCTGAAACAAATCACCACACTTATTTTGTACCACCGGTGTTTGATATGCTGGAGCACGACAGCTTTTACAAAAAAGAAGAAAATGTGCTAAATACAATTACCCTAAATTTGGAAATCCTAGAGCAATCAGAAGCCTTAAAAAATGCCACTAAAAAAGTGCAACAGGTCCATTTGGATGCTGAAAGAGATATACAACGCCATAAAGACAACATCAAAGCACAAAAAGCACTTCGCGATGCAAAAAGAAGTATTGCCATGGATGCCTTAGCCTTTGATGCATACAAAAAGCTTCAAAAAGGATTAAGTGAAGAAAGTAAACAAGAAAGTATTCTCTTCAAAAAAATGACCAAATATTGGAACTTTCAAAAGGAAAATGCGAAGGCTGAACTTCAAAAAATAATAGCCAAAATAATTGCTTTAAAAGAGATCCGTAAAAAAAAATCGGCTGCGCTACAGCAACAACTTTTTGATAAATATTTTTTTTTAAACCGCTTTGGAACACAAAAAAGTATAGGCGAAATCTTTGAAAATAATCCGCCCGCAGGTGCTGGAGAATGTGCAGCTCCAAAACTGTTACAATATGCTTTTAAGCATCAACTAAAACCAATTGCAATGGCTGAGTTTTGGTGGGGACAATCACCAAACTCAGAAATCAGAAAACACAAACATTTTTATCCTGCCTGTAAAAGTAAATGTGAACCTATTTTAATGTCGCACATGCTAGAAGGTTTAGAGGTTGATGATAATCCGTTTATAGAAAATCCTTCGGAAGTTATACAATTGGATATTGTTTATGAAGACGATATCCTTTTACTCATAAATAAACCTCCAGAATTTTTGTCGGTACCCGGAAAACTCCTAACCGATTCGGTGCTTGAGCGCCTTAAACAAATGTATCCTGATGCCACGGGACCATTACTAGTGCATCGTCTAGACATGTCTACATCAGGTTTGCTCCTTGTAGCAAAAAATAAAGAAACCTATGTGTATTTGCAAAAACAATTTATTAAACGAACTATTAAAAAAAGATATGTGGCACTTTTAGACGGAATTCTAAAACAAAAAGAAGGAATTATCGATTTACCTCTGCGAGTAGATTTAGAGGACAGACCAAGACAATTAGTGTGTTACAAATATGGAAAACCGGCGCAAACCCAATGGAAAGTAATTAGCATTAAAAATAAACAAACTCGCGTGTATTTTTATCCAATCACGGGTCGCACGCATCAGTTAAGGGTTCATGCCTCTCACGAATCGGGTTTAAAAATTCCGATTTTAGGAGATGATTTATATGGCAAGAAAGCAAACCGACTGCACCTGCATGCAGAGCGTTTAACTTTTATACATCCTACCACAAAGGAAGAAATAACCATATCTGTAGATGCCGGATTTTGATTTTTCAAATCGCAACAACATATCTGCTATATTCATACGATGCATAAATTTGCAGCAAATATTTTTGCAAAAAAATCTTAACCTTAGGTATTAAAACGCTCAAAAGCTTGCCGTTCTAACGCTTCTTGGTGGTCAGGATGTGCAATTGAAATTAGTGCATCTGCACGCTGTTTTAAGTTCTTTCCATATAAGTTTACAACACCATTTTCTGTAGCAATATAATGCACGTGGGCTCTTGTAGAAGTTACCCCTGCACCTTCTTTTAAGAAAGGAACAATTTTAGAAATTCCTTTATTTGTAATAGACGGCAATGCAATTATAGCTTTTCCTCCTTCAGAAAGGGAAGCCCCACGAATAAAGTCCATTTGTCCACCCACACCGGAATATTGCATTTTTCCGATAGTATCTGCACAAACTTGACCCGTTATGTCAATTTCAATTGCACTGTTAATGGCGGTTACTTTTGGGTTTTGACGAATAATGGCAGTATCGTTTGTAAAAGACGCTTCTTTAAAATGCACCATTGGGTTGTCATCTAAAAAATCATACAATCTAGGCGACCCAACCGCAAAACAAGTAACTAATTTTCCTTGTTTTATTACTTTATCTTCACCTGTAATAACTCCTTTTTCAACCAAAGGAAGGATACCATCAGAAAACATTTCAGTATGAATACCTAAACGCTTATGGTTCAATAAATTGGCTAAAACTACATTTGGAATACCACCGATTCCCATTTGTAAGGTTGCGCCATTTTCTATCAATTGGGCTACGTTATAGCCTATTTTTTTTTCTATCTCGGTACATTCCTTCATCAAATTACTATGGATGGGTTGGTCAACCAATACCGCTGCATGAATATTGTTAATGTGAATGATGCCGTCTCCGTGGGTTCTTGGCACCTTCGGATTTACTTGTGCAATAACTAATTTTGCTGTTTGAATAGCAGTTAAAGTAACGTCAATGGAAGTGCCTAGGGAACAAAATCCATGTTTATCTGGTGGGGAAACCTGAATAAAAGCTACATCAAGAGGCAGAATATTTCGTTTAAAAAGCAAATGCACTTCACTTAAAAAGATGGGAATATAATCACCTCGTTCGGAATTGACCATTTTTCGCACATTGCCGCCAACAAAACAACTGTTAACGTTAAAGGTGCTACTGTAGGGTTCTGAGGCATATATAGCCTCGCCTTCAGTGTGCATTTGTATGATTTCAATATTTTTTAATTCAAGGTAACGGTTACAAAGAGCTGCAATTAATGTTTTGGGTGTCATAGCTGCACCTTGAAAAAAAATTCTGTCGCCCGATTTTATAAATTTTACAGCTTCATCTGCAGTGGTATAGTGTGTCATTAGTTTTTTTTTATGAGAATTTATTAAATTTTATTAAGAATGGCAATCCATATTAGAAGAAACTAGTTCTACAACTGGTTTTGGGGAAAGAAAAGGAATACCTAATCCTAAACCCCTAATAATAAATAAAAGTCCTATTATAATTACAAAAACTGGTATGGCTTTGCGCAGTTTTTCTCGAGTATTTTGTTTTATTATGGTGCTAAAATAAATAGCGGTAGTCATTAAAGGCACTGTGCCTAGACCGAAAAGAAACATATACAAACTACCTTGCATTAAACCGCCAGAGGCGATTGCTCCAAAAACAGCAATATACACCAAGCCACAAGGAAGAAATCCGTTAAGGAAACCAATGGTTAAAAAGGTGTCGGCTGTTTTCTTTTTAAAGGCTGCTCCCATAGCCGATTTAACATTGGAAACTGCTTTGTATATTGGTTTTGCGATACTAAAATGCGCTGTAAAAGTAGAAGGAAATAAAACGATTGCTATCATAAGTATGCCAATGGCAATGGATAAATGCTGTTGTAAACCAAACAAATAAAATCCTTTCCCTAAAACACCAAACACCAATCCTATTAAAGAATAAGCAAACAACCTTCCAAAATGATAACTACCTATTTGTAATACCTTTTTAAATGCATTAGAGTGATCTACTGGAAGCATAAATGCTATGGCACCACACATACCTATGCAGTGCAAACTTCCTAACAATCCTAATAAAAAAGCAGTTAAAAACACGAATGCTATTAATAATTAATTTTTTGTTTAAATAAAAAAGTTTTATCACCCATTTGCCATCGAACACTAATATTCCATCTTCCTGCAAGCACTTGGGAGGCGGGAATTTGCATTTGATTATTTTTTAATACGATTGGTTTTTCAAAATCCATATTTTTATCTGAAACTCTATAAAAAGAGATACTCCCTTTTTGAAAGGTTTTAGCAATTTCTTGAGGAAAAATAAGTAGAATGCCTTCCTTACTTTTTTCAAATTGAATTTTATAAGGCAAGTTTTCAGCGTTTTGTTCTGCATTTAACTCGTCTTGAAATCCTATTTCTTGTTTATAATATTCTTCTACCACTAAATCGTGGTTGTAGTCTTTGTCAGTTATCATCGTGATGACAAAGTACATAATAAAGGTTATAAATGCTGCTAGAGCAATTACTAATCCTGTTCCCCAGTTTATTTTCATTGGTATAAATTTTAAAACATTAAACCACTAACGAAAAGTGGTTTTCTTATTTTTTGTTCCGCTTATCATTCTGGAAATAATTCCTTGCTGGTTGGTTAATTCTGCAATAATAATACCTCCAATATGTAGCATAATAAAAGCTATTAAATAATAGATAGAAAGTTCATGAACAGATTCCATAGAGGGTTTTAGGGTTTTTGGTCCTAATTCAATAGTTAAACCTGTGATTAATGATATGGCAACACACCCATAAAAAACAAGATACAGCCAATATTGAAATTTCATTTTATTTGTTAGTTGTTTTTTTAATGGATTTGAGAACTTCATTTTTCCGAAGAAAGGAAGTGCCATTCGCAAGCAATATAGACCTACTAAAACATATCCTGAATATACGTGCCAATCCCACATTGGTTTTCTTATTTGTTTAGCCAGAACAATCAGTTGTTCTCTGGATAAAGAAGTGTCTGAGGTGGCTAGATAATTTTGAATAACATCAGCCACATGTTCCTTGTTCATCCAGGTTAAACGCAAGAAAATAGTAAGAAGCATAAAAATCATGCATAGCGCAATTGTCCAGTGCATCATCCGATAGATTGCTGTATAATTTCTTTCTTCCATGGTTAAAGTACGTATTTGGTTTCTTTTTTATTTTGCCTTTACTCCTAGATTTTTTCTTTAATTATAACTTCTTGGTCCAAGAAAAGTTGTGCTTGTAGTTTCAATTAGTTTGCCATTGTTATACACACCTATTTTAATTTTATTTTTGTCGCCCGTTAAAGCACTAGCATTTATTTCTATAAACATTGTTCCTTGTGCTAAGCCTTGTGCAGGTACTTTAATTTCGTGATCTCCTACCGTTTTAAGAGTACCTTTATGCGACAACAGTTTGAAAGTAATAGGCGTTACCTCTTTGTTTGTCTTATTTATTAATTTAAACGTGTAAACATTACTTATACTATTTCCATCTTTATGTTCATACAATTGCCCGGGTAATCGCAAGATATTCGTTTGCACATCGCTTCGTAAAAAGAGCATCCCTATTAAAATACCCATTAATATAAACAGTACAGATGCATAGCCTTTTAGTCTAGGAGTAAATTTAAATTTTTCTTTATTAACAATATTTTCTTCACTAGCAAAACGGATGAGCCCTTTAGGCAAATCAACAGCTTCCATAATAGAATCGCATTCATCTATACAGGCAGTGCAATTAACGCATTCTAATTGGGTGCCGTTACGGATGTCGATGCCTGTGGGGCATACATGAACACATTGAAAACAATCAATACAATCGCCATGAGCTAAGGCTTTTCTGTCTTCGCCCTTTTTAATTTTTTTTCTACCGTTTTCTCCTTCTCCGCGTTTGTGATCATAGGCAACAACAATAGATTTAGTGTCTAACAAAACGCTTTGCAGTCTTCCGTATGGGCAAGCAATAATGCAAACTTGTTCTCGGAAAGATGCAAAAATAAAGTAAAATACCCCTGTAAAAATTAATAAGGAAATAATGGAACTTAAATTTTCTAAAGGACCTTCCGTTACGAATTCAAAAAGTGTATCACTCCCAATTAAATAAGCTAAAAATACATTGGCAATTAAAAAAGAGGTAATAAAAAACGCCAGCCATTTTAGGATGCGTTTTCTTATTTTTTCAGCATTCCATGGCATTTTATCGAGGCGCATTTGTTTACCCCTATCCCCTTCAATGGCATATTCTATGCGACGGAAAACCATTTCCATAAAAATAGTTTGCGGACAAATCCATCCACAAAAGATACGTCCAAAAGCAACGGTAAATAGGGTGATAAACACAACCCCAATAAGCATAGAGATTACAAATAAATAAAAATCCTGAGGCCAAAAGGGAAAACCAAAAATATTGAATTTACGCTCTAATATATTGAATAACAAAAACTGGTTGCCATTTATTTTTATAAATGGTGAACTAAAAAGAAACATTAAAAGAAAATAACTAACCCATTTGCGGTATTTGTATAATTTGCCTTTTGGTTTTTTTGGAAACACCCATTTTCTTTTTCCTTTTTCATCAATAGTGCCTATTGTATCTCTAAATTTTTCTTGGTCTTCCATTATGGGTTTTTACTTTTTTCTTTTATTCTATTTTCACAAGAGTATCTCCTATTGTTGAGGGTATTTCTTCTGAAATGGTGTTAGGAGACTTCCACAACTCCCCTTCTGGCGCTTTTGCATCGGGTGGATTTGTGCCCTGAAGCGATAGTATGTAACTACCCACTTGGGCTATTTCTAAAGGTCTTATTTCATTTTTCCATGAAATCATTCCTTTTCCTGGCCTTCCCCCTTCTGAAATTACTTTAAAAATTGTCTTAATTTCTCCATCAAAAATCCAATAGGTATCGGTTAAATTTGGTCCAATTCCACCACCTCCATCTATTCTATGACAAGCCACACAAGTACTTTCAAAGATAGACTTTCCTGCTGCAAGATCAGCGGCCTCGGTAAGTAAAGTAACCGAGCTAGCATCTACAAGATTTTTAGCAGTTTTTCTATATTCTGCAATGGCTATTGTTGCCTCTGCCACTTCTTTATTGTATTCATCTGCTTGCGTTGGTCCATCAAAAACATGAAAACGAACCAAATAAACTACCGCAAAAATTATGGATGCATAAAAAGCGTATAACCACCAAGGTGGCAAATTATTGTCTAACTCTTTTATACCATCGTAATCATGATCTAAAAGAATTTCTTGTTCCGATCTTATTTTTCTTTTGCCAACTAATTTGTTATAGATAGTTTGCAACCAAGAAAAACGCATTTCTTCTCTTTCCGCTTGCTTTGCTATATACTTTTGTTTTGCTTCCTCAGAAAGGGTGTGAAATAACAATCGCTGAAGGGATGCTACACTCACTTCAATAGCGATGATAAACAGAATAATGCCTAACCAAACAAAAAGAAATGTTGGGTTTTCTATAATTGCCCATTGATTTGATGTTGCTGCTGTTTTTTGTAGTATAAATAATGCAATTAATGCAATTATTACTATTCGCAAAATGGATGGTAATGTTCTCATAATTTTGTATTGTTTTCTTCCTCATCAACCTCTAGAGGAATGTTACTAACTTGTTCTATGTACTTTTTATTTGCAGTAATAACCCAAAGAAATAATACTACAAAAAAGACGAAAAAAATAAGTAATGAAATAATCGGGTAAATCTCGATGCCATCAATACTTTCCATATGCCCTTTTATAAATTTTAACATATTGTTATTGGGATTTAGAATTAGACATTTCTTCGGGAGTTTTTATTTTTATATCAGTACCTAAGCGCTGTAAATAAGCTATGATTGCTACTATTTCCCTATTTTTCATTTCTATAAAATCTATACCATTTTCTTTAGCGTAAGCTTTATCGGCTTCATAGTTTCTAACAAAATCTGGGTCGGAATATAGGTTTTCTTCAACTTTAGTACCCTGTTCCAGCATCCATTGCTGTGCATTTGCAATTTCTTCATCGGTATAAGGAACGCCAAGTTTTACCATCACACGCATTTTTGCTTCGGTGCTTGATTTGTCTAGTTCTGAATTTATTAGCCATTTATAGTTGGGCATAATCGATCCAGGAGAAGTGCTTCGTGGGTCGTAAAAGTGATTTAAATGCCAATTATCAGAAAATTTACCTCCTACGCGTAATAAATCAGGGCCGGTACGTTTACTTCCCCATAAGAAAGGATGGTCATAAACAAACTCTCCAGCTTTTGAATATTCGCCATAGCGCTCTACTTCACTTCTAAAAGGCCTAACCATTTGTGAGTGACAACCCACACATCCTTCCCTAATATACAAATCGCGACCTTCTAATTCTAAAGGAGTATAAGGATGCACACTGGAAATGGTTGGGATATTTGATTTAACAACAATTGTAGGAACAATTTGCACAATACCACCAATAAGGATGGCTACTGTAGCAAAAATAGTTAGCTGAACTGGTCTGCGTTCTAACCAAGAGTGGTACCCTTCACCAGAAACCCGTTTTTTAGTGACATGGTCAAGCGGAGCTGCTTCTGCTAGTTCATCGGTTACCTCACTACCCGCTCTTATGGTTTTGATTAAATTATAAAGCATCACAAAAACTCCAATGATGTATAGGGTACCACCAATAGCTCGCATCCAGTACATAGGCATAATTTCGGTTACTGTTTCTAGAAAGTTACCATAAACTAGCGTGCCATCTGGATTGAATTGTTTCCACATGGAAGCTTGTAGAAAACCTGCTACATACATAGGTAGGGCATATAGAATAATCCCTAATGTTCCTATCCAGAAATGAAAATTAGCCAATCCGATAGAAAATAATTTTGTTTTAAATAATCTTGGTAGTAACCAATAAATCATCCCAAAGGTTAGAAATCCATTCCAAGCTAATGCACCTACGTGAACATGCGCTACAATCCAGTCTGTAAAATGTGCTATAGCATTAACGTTTTTAAGGGAAAGCATTGGTCCTTCAAAAGTTGCCATACCATAACCGGTAATAGCTACTACCATAAATTTCAAGGTCGGGTCTGTACGCACTTTATCCCAAGCACCTCGTAGGGTTAATAATCCATTAATCATACCTCCCCAAGAAGGCATTAACAACATAATTGAAAATGCTACTCCTAAGTTTTGTGCCCAATCTGGCAAAGCGGAATACAACAAATGGTGTGGTCCTGCCCAAATGTAAATGAAGATTAATGACCAGAAATGTACTATAGACAACCTGTAGGAATAAATAGGTCGGTTTGCAATTTTAGGAACAAAATAATACATCAGTCCTAAAAAAGGGGTTGTTAAGAAAAAAGCCACCGCATTATGCCCATACCACCATTGCACCAAAGCATCTTGCACACCAGCATATACCGAATAACTTTTTAAAGCACTTACTGGAAGTGCTAAACTGTTAAAAATATGAAGTACTGCAACTGTTACAAAAGTGGCAATGTAAAACCAGATAGCTACATACAAATGTCGTTGCCTTCTTCTTAAAATAGTACCAATCATATTAATACCAAAAACTACCCATATCAATGCTATTGCTATATCAATAGGCCATTCCAGCTCTGCGTATTCTTTAGAGGAGCTATAACCTAACGGAAGCGTTATGGCTGCAGCCACAATAATAAGTTGCCAACCCCAAAAATTAATACTACTAAGTGCATCGCTAAACATACGTGCTTTTAATAAGCGCTGTAACGAATAATAAATACCTGCAAAAATGGCATTTCCCACAAAGGCAAAGATGACGGCATTGGTATGAAGGGGTCTTAATCTTCCGTAACTAAGCCACGAAATACCATCTGTCATGTTTGGGAATAAATACATCGTGGCAAGCAAAAGACCAACAGACATGCCGATAATGCCCCAAAAAATGGTTGCATAAATAAACTTCTTAACGATTTTATTATCGTAATAAAATTGCTGTACTTCCATAATTAATCTAGTTTGTTTTTGGTTGGTAATAATTTAGCGTCGGGCTTTTCTTGAACGAGTTCATCGTCAAAAAGCATTCTGACTGAGGGGGTATACGTATCATCAAATTGTCCTTTTTTTACCGATAAAATAAACGCTAAAAAAAAGAAAATTGCCACTATAATACTAATAGTTAATAAGATGTAAATTACGCTCATGCGTGGTTATGTTTATTCCAAAAGTATTGCAAGCATAAAAGGCAAAATATGATTTTAGTCATAAATTGTGATTTTATTGTGAATTAATTTCAGTTAAAGGTATTAAAAAATAGAAATCAAATCCTCTTAATTATGCCTAAAAAATCCTTTTTTTAGTAAACTATTTGTTGTAAAAAACATTCTTCAATGTAGTTAGAAAAAATAAAATTTATTAACACTTTATAAAACAATTAGATAAATATTTTAAGCCTTTAAAAAATTCTTTCTTTTATACCTAAAAAATAGCAAGCTGACTTAAATCAGTTTTTTAATTCTTTATAAACGATATCTTACTCCCCAAAAATTAAAAAAATGTTTTTAAACACCTTATTTGACCCTGAAAGTATTGTTGTGGTAGGTGGCTCAAACGATTGTTCTAAACCTGGTGGTAAAGTGTTTTACAATCTCTTAAAACAAGGATTCAAGGGTAGATTATTTGCAGTAAATCCTAAAGAAACCTTAGTACAAGGTCTGCCTTGTTATGCTTCTACTAAGGAGTTACCTCCGGTTTCGCTTGCCATCATTGCGGTGGCATCAAAATATGTAGAAGAAATAATTCGAGTACTCGCTTTTGAAAAAAACTGCAAAGCCTTTATCCTTTTTTCTGCTGGCTTTAGTGAAACGGGTGATGCAGGTAAAAAACTAGAACAAAAATGTGTAGCCATAGTCGACGAGGTAGGTGGAATACTCATCGGGCCGAATTGCATTGGCATAATCACTGAAAAATATAAAGGCGTTTTTGCAGGACCAATACCCAATTATGACCCTATGGGTTGTGATTGTGTTTCAGAATCGGGAGCTACTTTAGTATATATATTAGAAATGGCTTTACCGAGAGGATTAAAATTCAGAGATATTTTTTCCATTGGCAATAGTGCACAAATTGGTATAGAAGACCTGCTTGAATATTGGGATCAAACGTTTAATGTAGCAACAAGTTCAAAAATAAAATTGCTCTACATGGAGAAAATTTCTGATCCAAAACGATTTTTGAAACACGCAAGATCTTTGGTAAATAAAGGGTGTCGCATAGCAGCAATCAAGTCTGGCTCTTCAGATGCCGGCTCAAGAGCTGTTTCTTCACACACTGGATCTCTTTCTGGATCTAATATTGCAGTGAGTGCTCTGTTTAGAAAAGCTGGAGTTGTGCGCTGTTTCAGCCGCGTCGAACTTGTTTATATGGCAGCTATTTTCACCTATCCCCCTTTGCGGGGAGACCATATTGCTGTTATCACTCACGCGGGAGGTCCAGGCGTTATGCTTACCGATGTTTTGATTAAAGGCGGCATGAACGTTCCAAAAATAGAAGGTCCTGAAGCGAATGAACTACTGGTACAATTGCATGAAGGATCTTCCGTTTCAAATCCTATAGATTTTTTAGCTACTGGCACTGCAGACCAACTAGGTAAAATTTTAGATTACGTGGAAAATACTTTTGACCAAATTGATGCATCGGCAGTTGTATTTGGAACCACAGGCATGTGGAAAGTAGATGATGTTTATCAGGTACTTCATGAAAAAATAAAAACCAGTAAAAAGCCTATTTTTCCTATTTTACCTTCAATAATTCAGGCAGCAGAGGAAGTAAGCCAATTTCACACTATGGGTCATGTAAATTTTACCGATGAGGTAAGTTTTGGGTATGTTTTATCAAGAGCCTATAAAACGCATAAACCCTTTTCAGATCCCACATTGCCACAAGTAGATAGAAAAAAAATTCAACAAGTAATGAATACTGTACCCAATGGATATTTATGCCCATCAGACATTGAAATATTATTTCAGGCAGCAAACATACCTATGGTAAAACAAAAAACGGTTACCTCTGTAAGTGAAGCTACAGAAGCTGCTAAAAATCTTAATTTTCCATTAGTAATGAAAGTGAATGGTCCTGTGCATAAATCAGATGTAGGTGGTGTAAAACTAAACATTAAAAATTCAGAAGAAGTACTAAATACTTTTCATAACCTAATGCAAATACAAGGGGCTGAATCGGTTTTGATGCAACAACAAAAATCGGGTATGGAACTATTTATAGGTGCTTCCCGAGAAGATGGCTACGGGCATTTGATATTGTGTGGTCTTGGCGGTATTTTTGTTGAAGTGTTTAAAGATATTAAAGCAGCTCTTGCGCCTGTAGGAAAAGAAGAAGCAATGGCTATGATTAAAAATCTAAAATCCTATCCCATTCTTAAAGGTATTAGAGGAAAAGAAGGCGTTAAGGTAGAATTGATAGCGGAAACTATAATAAAACTTTCTGCATTGCTTGAGGCAGCACCTGAAATCAAAGAGTTGGATATAAACCCACTACTAGGAAATTTGCACTCACTTACCGCTGTAGATGCGAGGATACTCATTAAGAAATAAGTTTACTTCAAATTTCTTCCAATGATATTTGTAGCAACCGTGGTAAAAACAACCACACTTATGGAACTTAGTGGCATAATAATAGCTGCCACCACAGGCGCTAATTGTCCGGTAATCGCAAAATAAAGACCCACTGTATTGTATAAAAAAGAAATAGCCATACTCGTTTTTATAATACCAATTGACATTTTAGCCATTTTCAAATAGCTGGGTAATTCTGCTAACTTTGAAGCATCTAAAATAGCATCACAAGCTGGAGAAAACACATTGACATTTTCAGAAATAGCAATACCTACTTCGCTTTGTTTTAACGCTCCAGCATCGTTAAGACCATCACCTACCATCATTATAGAATAACCGTGATTTTGCAGGTTTTTTATATATGCCAATTTATCTTCTGGTTTTTGATTAAACAGTAATGTTATGCTTTTAGGTAGTTGTTTTTGTAAATAAGATTTTTCACCTTCATTATCTCCTGAAAGAATAGCAAGTTTGAAATGCTTTTCAAGCTCGCTAAAAACCTGTTCTACTCCTTCTCTATAGCTGTTTTTAAAAATATATTTGCCTTTATACGTATTGTTTGTACTTACATGTACTGCGGTTTGTATTTCTTCCCTATTAGTTTGAATTATAGAATCATTCACAAAAAGAGCGGAACCAATTTTAATTTCAAATCCATCCTTTTTTGCATGAATGCCTTTACCCGAATCTTCTTCAAATTCATCGAGAGTTAAAATATCGTGTTCTTTTAAAAGAGCATATAAAGATCGGCTAAGTGGATGGTTTGAAGCCCGAAGTGTGTTTTTTAACAATCCTTCTTCTTTTTCGGTTAAAGGTAAACCATTATAGTGAATACTATTTTTGGTGTTGGCTGTAATGGTTCCTGTTTTATCAAAAATAACCGTGTCTATTTTTGCTAGTTGTTCAATAACAGTTGCATTTTTTAAATAGAATTTTCGTTTACCAAAAATACGTAATGTATTACCCAGTGTAAAAGGTGCTGACATTGCAAGTGCGCAGGGACACGCAATAATTAATATGGCGGTAAAAACTTGCAGTGCTAAGGCAGTATCTATAAAATACCAATAGGAAGTAGAAACCAAGGCAATGGTTAAAATTACTATTGTAAAATATTTGCTTATGGTGTTTGTAAGTGTAGTAAAGGCTAACTCTTTATCTTTACTAAAAGCATCGTTACTCCATAATTGGGTTAAATAACTTTGCGAAACTGATTTTAAAGTTTCCACTTCAATTCCTCCTGAAATTTGTTTTCCACCAGCAAAAATTTTGTCGCCAGATTGTTTTTGAATAGGCTCTGACTCGCCTGTAACAAAACTGTAATCAATAAGCGCATTGCCTTTTATTAAAATACAATCTACTGGAATAAGCTCCTGATTGCGAATAAGTAGTCTTTCTCCCTCTATTACATCATATACTTGCACGGATTCTTCTTTTCTCTCTGAAGTAATTCGGGTAACCGCTATTGGAAAATAGGATTTAAAATCGCGTTCAAAGGATAGAAAATTATAGGTTTTCTGTTGAAAAAACTTTCCTAACAAAAGAAAAAATACCAAACCAGTAAGGCTATCAAAAAAACCAGAGCCGTAATCAAAAATTATTTCAAAAGTACTTCTAAAAAAAAGTACTAAAATACCAAGTGCAATAGGCACATCTATATTTAATACTTTAGCGCGTAAACCCTTAAACGCCGATATAAAATAGCCAGATGCAGAATAGAAAAAAACGGGTACAGAAAATGAAAACATCAACCAACGAAAAAGTGGTTTGTATTGTTCTAACCAAAACTCGTTAATTTCAAAATATTCAGGAAAAGAGAGAAACATAACATTGCCAAAAGCAAATCCAGCTATACCTAATTTGTAAATCAAACTTCGGTCAACTGTTTTTTTTGCAGAGGCATAGTCATCCAGACTTATGTATGGTTCATAGCCAATACTACTTAGCAAAAGCACAACCTCTTTAAGGGAAGTATCTTTAGCATTAAAGTGTAAACGAACAGTTTTTTTAGGAAAATCTACTTGCGAAGCTTTAATATTTTTATTCAGTTTATTTATATTTTCTAAGATCCATATACAGGAGCTGCAATGAACATGCGGAATGTAAAGTGAAACGATTTGGGTGGTGGCATCGTTAAATTCTAAAAGTTTTTCGGCTATATTAGGGTTGTCTAAAAAGTCATATTTACCTACCATTTCTTTTGGAATAGCTCCAGGAGCACTTTGCAAGTCGTAGTAGCACGTTAAATCACTAGCAGAAAATATTTCATATACCGTTTTACAACCGTTGCAACAAAACGATTTATCATCAGCTACAATGGTGTCTTTTTTACAAGAATCACCGCAGTGATAACAAGATACACTAATTTCAGATACTGCTGCCATGAACCTGCACTTGGGTAAAAGTTAATACGCTTATATTCCTAGATGGAATAATTTTTTGTTTGCAAAAATCAAAGATATGGATTATTAAAACAATGATAATTGTCAATAGAAAGCTAAATAAGAAATAAAAAAAAGTGAAGAAGAAATGAGATTTAGTTACCTTTGAAACATGAAAGTTTTTGAGAAAGACAACGCCATTCTTAAAATGTTATCTGAAGCCGTTTCAGAAGGGCTCGTTATCATTGATGGAAATCAAACCATTGTGTCCACAAACAAAGCCGCTGAAGATATGTTTGGCTACGCTGGAAAAGAACTTTTAGGGAAACATTTAGATATCCTAATTCCTAAAAACTACCACCACAGCCACCATACCTATGTAGGTGAATTTATAACAGATGCCGATAAGCGACAAATGGGACATGGCAATAATTTATTTGGTTTGCGCAAAAACGGAAAAACTTTTCCTTTGGAAGCAGGCTTAAATCCTTTTCAAATAAAAACCAAAGTATTTGTGATGGCCTTGGTTGTGGATATTACTAAACGTAAAGAACAAGAACAAAGAATTTTAGATCTTAATTCTGATTTAGAAAAGCGTATAAAGACGCGAACACAAGAATTAGAAAAAACAGTAGATAAATTAGAATTTGAAATTATAAAAAGAACAGAAGCAGAAAATAAAATAAAACAAGCACTTAAAAGAGAAAAGGAACTCAACGAACTTAAAACAAAGTTCTTGTCTATGGTGTCTCATGAGTTTAAAACCCCTTTAAGCGGTATATTAACCTCCACTATTTTATTAAGCAAATACCATTTAACCGAACAACAAGAAAAAAGAGACAAACACATTAGAACAATTTCAGAAAAAGTGCATTATTTAAACAATATTTTAAACGATTTTCTTTCCATAGAACGCTTGGATACCGGAAAAGAAAATTATAATATGACCACATTCAAATTAAGCAAAGTGATAAATGAAGTTGTTTACAATGCTAATATGCTTTTAAAAAGCGGTCAAAATATTCATTTTCCTTCAGAAATAGATGATTATCAAATAACTATGGATGAAAAAATCTTAGAACTCTCACTCTCTAATTTGGTACACAATGCTATTAAATACTCACCAGAAGACACACCAATTGAAATAGATTTAGAAAAAAATAAGAGTCACATCACCATTCACGTCAAAGATTACGGAATAGGCATACCTCTAAATGCGCAAAAAAATATTTTTAGCAGGTATTTTAGAGCTGAAAATGCACTCCATAATCAAGGCACTGGTATTGGTCTAAACATAGTCCAAGGTCATTTAAAAAATATAGGTGGTAGTATTCATTTTAAAAGCGAAGAAAATAAAGGCAGTATATTTACACTAATCCTACCCATAAATTGCGCACTATAAAAATAAAAATCACCTATGAAGAAAGTTTTATTAATTGAAGACGATACCGCAGTAAGAGAAAACACCGCTGAGCTCATCGAACTTTCCGGTTACAAAGTGGTTACCGCACCCAATGGGAGAATAGGGGTATTTAAAGCTAAAAAGGAATTGCCTGATATTATTATTTGTGATATTATGATGCCCGAAATGGATGGCTATGCCGTTTTAAAAGAACTTGCTTCAGAGCCTACCACACAATTTATTCCTTTTATTTTTCTTTCTGCAAAAACGGAATATAAAGATATTAGAATAGGAATGGATATGGGTGCTGACGACTACCTCACTAAACCCTTTGATGAAGAGGAACTTTTAAGTGCACTAGAAAGCAGGCTAGCTAAAACATCCATTCTTCACGATCAAAGAAAAAAAGAAATCACGACAGAAGATAAGGATGGTGACCTTCGGTCATTAAACGATTTAAAAAATTTCGTAGATGATCATGGCAAAGAATTTAAATTTAAAAAAGGAGAAATCATTTTTGAACAAGGAAAAAACTCTAATTATATATTTTTGCTAAAAAAAGGCATAGTAAAAACCCATAAAATTGATGAAAACGGAAAAGAATTAACCACAAGCTTGCTTAAAGAAGACGACTTGTTTGGTTATGCCTCATTGTTGCAAAATATTCCTTACCAAGAATCTGCTACTGCAGTTGAAAATTGTGAACTATCTGGTATTGTAAAAGAGGAATTAAAACAAGTACTACAAAAAAACCATAAAGTTACCCTAGAACTCTTTGAATTACTTTCTGACAATCTATCGGAATTAAAAGAACAACTACTGCAAATGGCTTATGGATCGGTGAGAAAAAAAACTGCCGCAACCATTCTTCAATTTGCAGAAAAAATGAACCCAAAAAGGCAAGACCAAATAAAAATATCCAGAAACGACCTAGCTAGTGTTGCCGGTATTGCTACCGAAAGTTTAATAAGAACCCTCTCGCACTTCAACAAAGAAGGGTTAATAGAAATAAATGGAAGAAATATTAAGATTTTAGACCTTGCTTCATTGCGTCATATACAATAATTTTTTTTTATTTCTTAAGATATGATTTTTGTCATTTTTTCAAGAGCTCCATACCAATACATTTGTTTTTAATTAGAAGTATTGGTAATGATAAATATTTTAGTTCCTACAGATTTTTCTGGAAACTCTTGGAATGCTATTGCATTTTCGCTTGCTATTTATGCAAACACCAAGTGCAATTTCTATCTTGTGCATGTTATTAAAGAAAACATAGCTGCTGAAGAAAAATTTACAGAAGGAACCACAAAAAATATCCTAGAAAACTTCACACCTACAGAAACTAGAAAAAAATTAATTGAATTGGCTCAAAAAATTGAACAATCACCACGAATTAAAAACCACCGCTTTTTTATAGTAACCGCACAAGGTAATTTTGTAGAAGCAATAAGAAAACAAGTCCTAGAAAAAAAAATAGAACTAATTGTAATGGGTACAAAAGGTGCTTCAGAACCTCATAATAAAGGCGTAGGTAAAAATACTTCCGATGTAATTACAAAAGTAAAATGCAATGCATTAGTTATTCCTGATAAAGCACACTACCAATCTATAAAAGAAATTGCATTTCCCACAGACTACAATTTGTTTTATCCCGCATCTGTTTTAAGAACACTCTCCTCTTTTGCCTTACATTTACAAGCAAATGTAAGAATCATTCATCTATCAAAAACAAAACAAAATTTAATACCAGAGCAACTACAAAACAAAGAACTCTTACAAGATTATTTTATGGAAGAACCTCATAGTTTTCATGAATTGACCAATCAAAATATCGAAGTGGGGTTTCAGAATTTTATCTTCAAAAACAATATAAGTTTAATAGCAATGGCGGCAAAAAATATTCATTTTTACCAACAATTACTTTTTAATTCTTCAAAAGACAATTGTAATTATCACTCCCAAATTCCATTTTTAGTACTTCACGAATAAAGGTTTTTTAGTACTTCTATTTTTATTTAAAAAAAACTACTTTTAAAAGTAGGGTAAAACACAATTAGCTTGTTTTACTTTCATAAACATTAACTTTTTAAATAAAAATTATGAAAAAACCAGTCTTATTTATCCTGGCAACGTTTGTTACTACCCTAACGGTATTAACTTCTTGTAGTAAAGATGATAGTGCATCTACTTCAGAATCAGCTAGTGCTTCTTTAGGTGCTAAAGCTACTTTCGACCTCGGAAGAGCCGTTAATGATGTATTGTTAACTAGATTTATGATTAATGTAAAAGATTTTGAACTCGAGTTTAACAATGATTTTAACGGTGAAAGTGGCGACGATGACGACAATAGTGGTTATGGCCCATTTTATAATGACATTGAACTTGATGGCCCATTTGAATTAGATTTTACCAATAATGGTATTGTAATCCCATTTGCTAATGTGAATCTTCCTGTTGCTCAATATGAAAAATTAGAATTTGACATTGCCAAAAGCAATAACCAAAGCAGTGTTTTATATCGAAAATCCATTTTAATTGAAGGTACAATTAATGCCGCTCCTTTTTTATTCTGGTACAATTTTGAAGAAGGTGTAGAAGTAGATTTTGAAGATGCAAATACAGATATTATCATTCAAAATAATGGAGACAGTATTCTTATAAATTTTGATCTAAACTTCATGTTTAATGCCTCGATTATAGACCTATCCAACGCAACCGATGCAAATGGCGATGGTGTTATTGAAATAAGCCCTAACGATAATGATGGTAACAATGCTTTAGCTAACACAATTAAAAACCGTATCAAACAAAGTATCGATTTACTTGACGATTAATCCCCAATTAGATTGTAAATCATAAAAGCCTGAAGAATATTTCTTTGGGTTTTTTTTCGCTTTTTTGAAAATTATAGAAAAAACACCTTCTAAATTATTTACCCGCTTTTTTAAACTGCATTACTACCCGCGATGGATTTTTTAATTTTAGAGTGGTTTCAGTCACTGAATATGTAGTTACTAGTTGTAATGCCTCTAAAAACTGATCTTCTATATTGGCTTGGTTACAAATTTTCTTTGCACTTTTCACTTTTATAAACCGAAGCACCTCCAATTCAGAAAATAAAACTCCAGCTATTTTATTGCATCCCGCAAAACCAGAAAAGGTGTTTCCTACTGTTTGAATTTCTAAATGCGGGAAATCAATTTCAAATATAGAATCCTCTAATTGGTTCTCTCCAATTTTTTCTAACGCCCAATAGGCCTGTAACCTGATGTCCATGGCATAGGAGCCACAACCCAAAAAGGTTAAAAAATCATCCTCTGTATTTCTTTTTAATTTAACTTGCACCTCATAAGCTGAAATAGCTCCTGACATAGTATCTTCACACTCTTTCTCTGAAATGATAATTTGCATTTCACCTTCGTCTGTCTCTATTTCATAGATTTTAACATTTGCATCTTCAGCTCTTGTGGGATACATAAAAGGAGCCGAAAACTGGGTTGTAAGTGTATCTAATGTTGTAAAAAGGATGCCGCTCTCGGCAATTTCTAACCCCCAAAAAGGCTCGTTACCAGCGGCTGTAAAATACACCCTGCTTGTTGTTACTTGTTCTATGCTTTCTTTGTTACTGCTGACAATATCGTTTTTGCTTATGCTTTCTTCAGATAAGTCAGTATCTATCTGCTTTTTTTCACCTGAAGAGGTTTGCCTATACCTCTCGGTTTCGGCTTCGGTTTTGGTATTCACATTCATACAACTTGATAAAACTATAAATAAGAATACATATAAAACACCTATTTTCATAACGCAGCGTGAGTTCCTAAGAGAGTACAAATATCAAAAATAATTAGTTTAATTATATCTATTTTATTAAAAAATAAAACCCAACGTCTAAATTAATAAAATAGAGCTGTTAAAATATTACAGATATAGATTTGTATCTATAAAAAAAACATTTGAAGAAATAAAAAAAAACATCTTTTTAAAGTTTAAATAGGCTGCGTACTGAGTTATTTTCTAAAATTTCAAGCGTAGAAAATCCTCAAGTATGTATTTTTTTTTAATGACATCGGTCATTTTTAAAACAAATGCAAAGTTCTACTTTTGGTATGTACTAATTTCTAAAACAAACCATGTCATGAAAAACATTCTTCTACCAACAGATTTTTCCGACAATGCATATAATGCTATTCGGTATGCCATTTCTTTGTTCAAAAATGAAAAATGTACATTTTACCTTTTGAATACCTATATCCCAGTAATTTTTGACACGGCTTATTTAATGAGTATGCCGGGTATGGATGCTATGGAAGATGTTTACAAAGAAACCTCCCTAAAAGGATTGGCAAAAACAAAAGTAAAAATTGAAAAAGAATTTCCTGAAAACAAAAGTAAATTTTACTTAATATCTTCTTTTAACTCTTTGCAAGGTGGAATTTTAGATGCCGTAGTAGAAAAAAATATAGATCTAGTTATTATGGGAACACAAGGTGCCACTGGTGCCGCTGGAGTTCTTTTTGGAAGCAATACGGTTCACGTATTAAGCAATATAAACTGCCCGCTTATTGCCGTTCCTAGTGGATTTACTTTTACAGGAATAAAAGAAATCTTATTTCCAACAGATTTTGGTTTAAAGTTTACAGATAAACATCTGTTTTGGCCAAAGCACTTGGCAATTCAATTTAAAGCTAAAGTAAACATTTTACACGTTTATTTTTATGGATATGAATTAGATAAAGAACAAATAAAACAAAAAGAGGCTTTAAATGATTTATTGGATAAAACCAAAAAAGAATTTATAAGAATGGAAAATGTGGATGTAGTAAAAGCTATAGAAAAATACCAAAAAGAAAGTCCCACAGATTTATTAGTTCTTATTCATAACAAACGTTCGTTTTTTGATAATTTATTTTTCAAACCAGTAGTTAAACACATTGGTTTTCATCTAAAAACCCCTTTGCTAGTCATTCCCTCAAAAATTAAATAATCATACTCTATTTGTACTCTAATGAAAAACATTCTATTACCTACCGACTTTTCAGAAAATGCATGGAATGCTTTAAAATATAGTGTAAAGCTTTTTGAAAAAGTGCCATGTACTTTTTATTTGCTCAACACCTACCAAATTGTTCCAACTATTGGTGCAAACCTTATAAATAGAGAAGGAAGTAATCGATTGGCGGAACTTATGAAAGAAGATTCTGTAAATGGATTACAAAAATGGATTGCAAAAATTGAAAAGTCTTTTAATAACCCAAACCATTCCTTTGAATATATATCCGATTCAGAAGCTGTGGTGAATAGCATTAAAAAAAATGTTCCCATTTTAGATATAAGCCTAGTAGTGATGGGCACAAAGGGTGCCAGCGGTTTGAAAGAAATATTTATGGGCAGCAATACTGTAAGGGTAATTCAAGCCATTAAGCTTTGTCCAATACTTGCTGTTCCTGAAAACGTGAAATTTGTAAAACCAAAAGAAATAGCTTTCCCAACAGATTTTAATAGATTTTTTAGTGAAGGTGAACTAAAACCCTTAGTAGAATTAGCAAAACTTTTTGGCTCATCTATAAAAGTAGTACATATCAACAAAGAAGAAACCTTGAGCGATGTTCAACAATACAATTTATTGATGCTTAAACGACATCTAAAAACTGTGGATCATTATACCTATTGGTTGCCAGACTCTAAAAAAATTGCAAATGCTATCACTATTTTTATTGAAGACCTTGACATCGATTTACTTGCTATGGTGAACTACAACCATAGTATCATTGAAAAAATAACTCATGAACCGGTAATTAAAAGTATCGGGTTTAAAGTAACCATTCCGTTTTTAGTAATTCCTGAAGCTGGATATTAATAAAATAGGTTATTCTAATTTCTACTATTTTATATAAACTTTGTATTTCAGCTAGCTGTATTTTGTAATAAACATCAAATTGACTGAGGAGTATTTACAGCATTTTCAAAAAAAATCTCACTTTATTCCATTAAAAAAAAGTGATATTGGAAATCCTTTTTTTAGCCTTCTAAAATACATTTAGAGAGTCCTTCCTCCCAACTTGGTATAGCAAGATGAAAAGTTTTTTGTACTTTTTGAGTATCCAAAACACTAAATGCTGGCCGTTTTGCCGCAGTAGGAAAAGAGGAAGTTACTATTGGATGTATGTTTACCAGTAATTGTTTAGCCTCAAAAATAGCTTTTGCAAATCCATGCCATGTAGTTATTCCTGTATTGCAATAGTGATAAACACCTGAATTTTCTTTTGTAAGCTTTGCGGCTATTTGAAGCAATGCTTTTGCTAAATCTAAAGCGTATGTAGGGCATCCTTGCTGGTCATCAACAACCGATATTTCATTTTTAGATTTGGCTAGATGCAGCATGGTTTTGTAAAAATTATGTCCAAAATTGCTATACAACCAAGACGTTCTAACAATAGCAAATTCTTCTAAAGCTGATTGTTCTATATACCTTTCACCTGCTAGTTTACTTTTCCCGTAAATTGTTATCGGATTTGGGATGTCTGTTTCTTTATATGCTATTTTCAAACTGCCATCAAACACATAATCTGTAGAAATATGCATTAATTTACAACCAAAAATTTTGCAAGTTTCTGCTAATTTTTTTACCGTTTCTGCATTCATTAAAAAAGCGAGTTCGGCATTGCTTTCAGCAGCGTCCACTTGAGTATAGGCTGCTGTGTTAATAACTATTTGTGGCTGGTGTTGGTTAAAAAAAGATGCTACTGCTTTAGTATCGGTAATGTCCAATTCTTTTTTTCCTGCAAAAATAACACTTGTCCTTTTCCCTGCTAATTTTTGAAGACTTTGTCCTAACTGACCACTAGCTCCTGTAACAAGTATTTTCTGGAGTTTTTGCATTATTGTGTATCTAGATATTTTACTGCTTCCTCAAAATAAAGATTATTTTTATCCTTTTCAGATAGCAGTTGCTTTTCTACAGGTACTTTCCAATCGATTGCAAAATGAGGGTCATTATAAGCCACGCTTAGTTCACTTTCTTTATGGTAATATCTATCGCATTTATAAATAAAAATAGCCTCCTTGCTTAATACAGAAAACCCGTGAGCAAATCCTTTGGGGATATACAATTGTAATTGATTTTCAGCACTTAATTCAATAGCAAAATGCTTCCCAAATGTGGGCTGATTTTTGCGTAAATCAACTACCACGTCCAGAACTTTTCCTTGAATACATCTAACTAATTTGGTTTGTGCATGCGTTCCTCTTTGCAAATGAAGGCCACGAATTACCCCATAAACAGACATAGACTGGTTGTCTTGAATAAAATCAGGATACAATCCAGTTTTTTCTTTAAAAAGGGAAGCGTTAAAAGATTCAAAAAAATAACCTCTTTCATCCTTAAATAACGCTGGATTGCAAATAATTAGGTTTTTAAATTCGGTATGTTGAAATTCCATGAAATCTTGAATATATGCAAATATAAGTAGTTTTGTTATAGATTAAACTATTGAAAATAGTTGATTTTATACCATAAGTTAGTTGATTGCAAATAATGTTATTGTACTGATTTTTCACAAGCAATAGTTTATCTTTTGAAATTAATATGCATTATTACTGTTTTCGTACTTTAAATTTTAAGAAAGTACTTCGCGCATTGCCTTGGCTTTAAGCAAGCATTCTTCAAACTCCTTTTCAGGAATAGATTGAGCAGTAATGGCACTGCCCACTGAAAAACTTATATACCTATTTGCCGCATTATACAATATACTTCGAATAACTACATTAAAATCAAAATCGCCTTCTGGCGTAAAATAACCTACTGTCCCGCTGTATAAACCTCGTTTTGCATCTTCTAAGGTTTCTATAATATGCATTGCGCTAACTTTTGGAGCGCCAGTCATACTTCCCATTGGAAAAGTGGTTCTTAAAATTTCTACAGGCTCCATCTCTTTGGAAACTTCTGAAGTTATGGTAGATATCAATTGATGCACTTGTAAAAAAGAGTACAAACCACAAAGCTCCTCTACTGCCACACTGCCTTTTGCCGCAGTACGTGACAGGTCATTGCGCACCAAATCGGTTATCATAATATTTTCTGAACGCTCTTTGATATCCTTGCATAAAGCTACTGCAAGTTTTTTGTCTTCTAAAGCCTCTTTTGAACGACGCATTGTTCCTTTTATAGGTTGTGAAATTACTTTAGTACCTTCTTTTTTAATGTACCTTTCAGGAGAAGCAGAAAGCAGAAACTGGTTTTCCAATCGTAAAAAAGTAGTAAATGGTGCTTTGGATAGAGAATTCAATTTCTCAAAAACATCTAATGGGTTTATTCTTGCATTTTCAGCATAAAACTCCTGACAAAAATTGGCTTCATAAACATCCCCCTTATGGATATGTTTTAGCATTGTGTCCACTTTTTCTAGATATGCAGCCTCAGATGTCCTTGCCTTTATAACAATTTTTGATGTACTATTTTCTTTTAAAATCTGAAATGAACTATTTTTAATGGCTTGAATATCTGCTTCTATTTCGTCGCTTACAAAATTTAAATACTGTACTTCTAAGCGATTTCCTTGAATCAAAAATATTTTTTTTGGTTGGAAAAAGCACAAATCTGCAAAGTGCAATTGGTCATGATTATTGGATGTGAGATTTTCTACATCGTTTTTTAAATCGTAAGTAAGGTACCCGAAAAGCCAATCATTTGATTTTTTTTGATATTCCTCCAGTTTTTTAAAAGCATTATGCCAATCGGTTTTTATGCTGGTAAATGCATCTATAGCTAACATGACGTCATAACTGCTATAGGTTTGTGAATCGCCATTGGATTTTGCATTAGAATCTAACCAAAGGACTTCTTCAAACTGTTGTGCCCAATGAAGTAGTTGTCTTTTAAATGGTTCTGGTTGGTCTAATTCTATTTGTTTTACTACTCGCAATTACAAGTTTATTTGGTGTTGAAAGTTTTGAAGCACATCTATAAAACCAAGTTCCAGCAACTCATTAATGATTTTGTTATCTTCTGTTGAAAAGTTTTCTGCAAAAGATGGAAAGCTAAAACTTTCCACCACTTCACCATCAAAACGTGGAATAACATTTTTTACATAGTCTAAGGAGGCAGCAGCACCACGTTTTCCAGTGGAAGTGCTCATTAAAAGAATTTTTTTGCCCGCTAAAAATTTATATTCCACACGCGATAACCAGTCCAATACATTTTTAAAAAAAGCCGAAGATCCTCCATTGTGTTCATTTACCGAAATCATTAAAGCGTCAGCAGCTTTAATTTCATTCAGCAATAAGCGTAAATCTAAACTAAAACCGCGCTCTTTTTCAAGGTCTTCACTATAAATTTCCAAAGGAAAATCTGTCAACTTAATGACTTTTACCTCATGGGCTGAAATTTGCAAAGCCGCATAACTTACTAAGGAATGGTTTATGGATGTGCTACTGTTTGAACCTGCAAATGCTAATATCTTTTTCATAGTACAAATCCCTAATAAAGGGAATATCTTTTTTAACGGTTACTAATTTTCTTTCACAAAAATACCTAAAAAGTGATGCTAGTTTACTACCTACCTATTAAAAATGTTGCTTTTTAAAACTAAGCCTCAATAGAACAACGAAATAAGCTTACCTTTGCAGCCATAAAAAAATAAGCCGCTGTGACTTTTGAAGACTTAAAATTAACCACCCCCCTATTAAATGCTATAACCGACTTAGGGTTTATAACCCCTACGCCTATTCAAGAAAAATCCTTTTCTGTAGTAACTTCCGGAAGAGATATGGTAGGCATTGCACAAACCGGAACTGGAAAAACTTTTGCTTATATGCTTCCCTTGTTGCGCATGCTTCCTTTTTCAACACAAGAAAACCCAAGAATTTTAGTTTTGGTGCCCACCCGCGAATTAGTTCTACAGGTGGTAGATGAAACTAAAAAACTAGCAAAATATACAAACATTAGAGTGCTTGGCGTTTATGGCGGCACTAATATTAATACCCAAAAAAAAGCAGTTGCCGAAGGTCAGGATATAATTATTGCCACGCCGGGGCGATTGTATGATCTAGCAGTTAGCAGGGTGCTGCAATTAAAGTCCATTCAAAAATTGGTGATTGATGAAGTTGATGTTATGCTAGATTTAGGATTTAGGCACCAATTAGTGAACATTTTTGATATCCTTCCTAAACAGCGACAAAACATTTTGTTTTCGGCAACTATGACCCAAGATGTAGAAGAATTGCTTTCGGTTTTCTTTAAAAATCCAGAAAAAATTTCCGTAGCATTAAGTGGTGAACCCCTTAAAAACATTGAACAGGAAGTCTATTTAGTGCCTAATTTTTATACTAAAGTTAATTTGTTGCTAGAATTATTGGCCAACACCGAAACTTTTTCCAAAGTATTGCTCTTTGTAAAAAACAAAAAAACAGCCGATTTACTTTTTGAATTGTTAGACGAGCATTTTAAAGAAGAATTGTGTGTTATCCATTCTAATAAAACACAAAATTATAGAATCCGGAGCATTCGACAGTTTGAGGCAGGTGAAAACCGAATATTGATTGCAACAGATGTCATGGCTCGTGGATTGGATTTTGAAAATATCTCTCACGTTTTTAATGTGGACACCCCAGAATATGCTGAAAACTACATACACCGCATCGGTCGTACTGGTCGTGCCGAGCGAAAAGGACACGCAATTGTGCTTACCGCACCGGCAGAAGAAAAAAGCTTAGACGCCATCGAAAACTTAATGGATATGCAAATAGAGCGTGTGGCATTGCCTGGAAATCTGGAAATATCTGAAAAACTTACCTACGAAGAGCGTCCTGTAATAAAAGAAATAAACAACCCAAACAAGCGCAATTCAAACGACGAAAATACTCCCGGACCTTCCTTTCATGAAAAGAAAGAAAAAAACGCAAAAGAAAATTTGGGTGGCTCCTACCGAAGAGAAATTGCTAAAAAATATAAAAAACCATTAACCAAAGGCGATAAAAATTACAACAAGAGAAATAAGAAAAAATAAAACCCATTAAAAAATGAAGGATACTCCTGTAATTTCTGTTTTAATGTCTGTATTTAATACCGATTTTTTCTTGGTTAAAAGGGCTATTGATTCTGTTTTATTACAAGACTTTTTTGATTTTGAACTCATTATAATAGACGATGGTAGCCATAACGATGTTAAAAATCAATTATTCAACTACATAAAAAAACATGAAAACAAGATAACCTACCTCTGGCACGCCAATCGCGGTCAATCAGAATCTGTAAATAGAGGCGTTATTCTTAGCAAAGGTAAATACATCACAATACTAGATGCCGACGATGAATACCAACCAAATCATTTATCCTCTTGTTTAAAAGAAATATCTGCTATCGATTTAATTGCTTCTGCCACGCATACTATTGTTGAAAAAGAGGAAGATTATTATGTTCCAGATAAAAAGAATAACAACCAATTAATTCATGTAGATGACTGTATTTTGTTTGCAACCCTATTTGGAAAACGCAACGTATTTTTAGATATAAAATTTGAAGGTCAATACGCTGCTGATGCAAATTTTTTTGAAGCTGCATCCAAAAAATATCTGGTAAAAAAAGTAAATTTAAGAACCTATACCTATTACCGAAATAACCCAGATAGTGTGGTGGCCAGATTAAAAGTAAAAAACAAACTCCATTAAAAGTTTTTTAAAGCATTGAACCCATGTTAGTTATTAAAATTCTTAAAATACTCATCCTTTTTCAAAATAAATTTTCTTTAATAAAACTAAAAATATTTTTATAAAGTAATGCTATACTTTTTAATTGCAATCCAGTACTTTTGAAACATCTTAAAAAAGAACTTTCACTTCCATTACACAATGACCAATGAACAAAAAGCCATAAAAACCACCTATTTAAGTATTGCCGCAAATGCAGGTTTAGCTATAGGTAAAGGTCTTGCAGGTTTTTTCGGAAATTCATTTGCATTGATTGCAGATGCAATAGAATCAACCACCGATATTTTTACTTCCGTTTTGGTTTTATTCGGTCTTAAGTATGCTAGCCGTCCTGCAGATGACAACCATCCTTATGGCCATGGTCGTGTAGAGCCTCTTATTACCTTTATGGTTGTTGGGTTTTTAATTATTTCAGCCATAATTATTGCCTACCAAAGCATTAAAAATATTAATACGCCACATGAATTACCAAAAGCTTGGACTCTTTTTGTTCTTGGTGGCATCATTATCTTGAAGGAGCTCTCCTACCGGTTTGTAGTTAAAAAAAGTGTAGAAACAAACAGTTCTTCTCTAAAAGCAGACGCTTGGCACCACCGCAGTGATGCTATAACTTCAGTTGCTGCTTTTATTGGTATTACTATTGCCATACTTCTTGGAAAAGGTTATGAAACCGCTGATGATTGGGCAGCACTTTTTGCAGCGGGTTTTATTCTTTACAACTGTTATTTGATTTTCAGACCCGCATTGGGCGAAATAATGGATGAACATGTTTATGATGATTTAATTGTAAACATCCGAAAAGTATCGCTTACCGTGAAGGGTATTTTAGACACAGAAAAGTGTTTTATCCGAAAATCTGGAATGAAATACCATGTAGATCTTCACGCCATTGTAGATGCCACAATTTCAGTAAAACAGGGTCATGAACATGCTCATGTACTAAAAGACACCTTACGAAAGGAAATTCCTCAACTAGGTCATGTTTTAATTCATATAGAGCCTAGTAAATAATACCTTTAAAAGCTTAAACCAACAATCTTGTGGGTAGTAAAGTAAATAACGGTTTTCCTTCCTAAATTTAAAAATAATACCTAATTTTCTACATCGAAAATCTGCTTTGGCTATGTCTAGCTTTCGGATATTAACAACAAGGTAGTTTTCTTTGCAAAGTTATTGCCCGAATGGCTTGAACAACCTTTATTTAAAAATCGTGAAATACATTACTCGTACCGTTTGGATTTTATCTATCGTTAGCTTATTGACAGATACCGCCAGTGAAATGCTGTACCCTATTTTGCCTATATACTTAGAGTCTATCGGTTTTTCTATTTTGCTCATCGGAATTCTTGAAGGAGTAGCAGAAGCTACTGCCGGATTGAGTAAAGGGTATTTTGGCAAACTTTCTGATAGTACAGCAAAACGTGTTCCATTTGTACAATTAGGGTATGCTTTTAGTGCCATTTCTAAACCGATGATGGCAATTTTTATATATCCTTTGTGGATTTTCTTTGCAAGAACGTTAGATCGTTTTGGAAAAGGTATCCGAACTGGAGCCAGAGATGCTTTACTTTCTGACGAGGCTACTTTAAAATCGAAAGGCAAAGTATTTGGTTTTCATCGTTCCATGGACACTTTCGGTGCTGTGTTAGGACCTTCACTTGCTTTAATCTATTTGTATTTTTATCCTCAGAACTATACATCTCTTTTTTTTATTGCATTTATTCCTGGTTTGTTTGCTGTTTTTGCATCTTTATATTTAAAAGATAAAAATAACAATAGACCGCAAATAAAAACTAAAACGCCCTTTTTTTCCTTCTTAAAGTATTGGAAAGAAAGCCCTGTAGCTTACAGAAAACTGCTTATTGGTTTGCTCCTTTTCACCTTGTTTAATAGTTCAGATGTTTTTCTTTTACTCAAAGCAAAAGAATCTGGACTGGAAGATACAATGGTTATTGGGGCGTATATTTTTTACAACCTCATCTATGCTTTGTTTGCTTTTCCTGTAGGTATTCTAGCAGATAAGTTGGGCTTAAAAACAATTTTTATATTTGGACTTTTCCTTTTTACAGTTGTATATTTTGGAATGTCTGTTTGCTTTAATCTATATATAATTTTAGGCATGTTTTTTCTCTATGGCATTTATGCTGCCGCAACAGAAGGAATTTCAAAAGCTTGGATTTCTACAATTTCCCAAAAGAAAGACACTGCAACTGCCATAGGAACCTATGCAGGACTTCAAAGCATTTGTACAATGACAGCAAGCACTTTAACTGGGCTACTATGGTATCAATTTGGTGCCGCCGTAGCTTTAATGACTTCTGCGGTAGCTTCTTTCATTGTACTTGTTTACTTTTTTACCATTCCAAAACCAACGACAGAAAAATACTAAATATGAAAACACCATTACTATCTGTTTACAACAAAAAAGCGCTTTATACATGGGCATTTTCACTTGCCATCTTCACCATTATTTACAATTTGGCAGAAGGCATAATCGCTACCTATCTTGGTTTTGAAGACGAAAGTTTGGCGTTGTTTGGTTTTGGTGTTGACAGTTTTATAGAAGTAATTTCAGGATTAGGCATTGCACATATGGTGCTTCGCATTCAGAGAAATTTAGAGATCAACCGTGACCCCTTTGAACGAACTGCATTACAAATTACCGGTTTTGCATTTTATATCCTGGTAATTGGCCTTGTAACCTCTAGTTTATACAATATCTATATTGGTCACAAACCTGAAACCACGTTTTGGGGAGTTATTATTTCTATTATTTCTATCGCTGTAATGTGGCTTTTGGTAATTAGCAAAAAAAAGACAGGAAAAGCATTACTCTCTGAAGCCATACTTGCAGATGCACAATGCACCAAGGTTTGCATCTATATGTCTGTCATTTTACTAATCAGCAGCGGTATTTATGAAATTACAAATTTTGCGTATATTGACAGTATTGGAACTCTAGGACTATCCTATTTTGCATTTAAAGAAGGAAAAGAATGTTTTGAAAAAGCAAAAAACAACACCAATTGCTCTTGTAACCACCACTAAAAAACCGAACCCATGAAACTAAGCCAAATAAGCCAAAAAAAAATAATAAAAGGAGAAGAAATAAAAGGGAAAGAAATTAGAGAAGGAATTTTTAACCTCATACAATTTGATTTTCCTAGTTTTACCAAAGATACCTACATCTCACTTTCTGAATTAAATCTATACCGAAGACTTTACTTAACTTCACTCATAACACAGGAAAAAGGAGAATTAGCAGTCATTGACAAAGATGTAATGGAGGCTATAAAAAACAATTCGATCTTAACTGAAAATATTCAGGAAGAAATAGAATCAAAACTTAACTTAGGTCAAAAACTAGCTGATAAAATAGCCGTTTTTGGTGGAAGCTGGACTTTTATTATTGTCTTTTTCTCTTTTATTTTAGTGTGGATTACTGTCAATATTTGGTTTTTAACCACCCAATCCTTTGACCCATTTCCGTTTATTTTATTGAATCTTATCCTCTCTTGTCTCGCTGCAATACAAGCTCCTATTATTATGATGAGCCAAAACAGACAAGAACAAAAAGATAGAATTCGTAGCGAACACGATTACAAAATAAATTTAAAAGCAGAACTTGAAATTAAATTATTAAGTGAAAAAGTAGATCATCTATTGGTTCACCAAAACAAAAAACTTTTAGAAATACAAGAAATACAAACAGACTATTTACAGGATTTAATGAATACATTAAAGAAAAAAGAAACTTAAAAAATTAAAATAATATTCCTAAAGTTCTTTTTAATCCAAAAAAAAACTAACTTTCCTCTTGATTCAAATACAACAACACATCAACAAAAAAAATGAATTCCATATTAAGAAATATTCTTGCCATAGTTGCCGGTCTTCTAATAGGAAATATTGTAAATATGACCATTATTATGTTCAGTAGTTATCTTGTCTTACCTCCACCAGGAGTAGACACTAGTACTATGGAAGGGCTTAAAGAAGGTATGCACTTGTTTGAACCTAAACATTATTTAATGCCCTTTTTAGCCCATGCCTTAGGCACGTTTACAGGTGCTTATGTAGTTGCACTACTTGCTGCAAACAACAAAATGATTTTTGCATTAGTCATTGGTTGCTTCTTTTTTATTGGTAGTATTCTCACCATTTTTATACTCCCCTCCCCAACTTGGTTTACGATACTCGACCTTGTGGTAGCTTATTTTCCCATGGCTTGGTTGGGAGGAATTTTAGCAGGTGCTGCTTTTAAGAAAAACCAATCATTATTCCGGATGGGGTTTTAGACAACTACTTAACTGCTTCAGAAAAAGAAAGCTTTAAAAATGGAACCAACGGAATTTTTAGCGTTACCGTTTTTGCAGAAAAACCAGAAGCAACAGTAAATAAAGGGATAGCAACTACCAAAGAAACACAAGGCAACTGCTGTAGTTTAAACTCTAAATCAAAATGTTGCTAAACCATTTTTTAAGAAAAACTAACGACTATGGCAACCATACAAAACTCATTATTTATAAAGATTTCAGAAACCCTTCAATCATTAGATTTGAAAACCATATCTGAAGATCGAAAAAAAATTCTACAACCTTTGATTGATTACCTTCAGACAAAAGCAAACCAAAAGAAAGAAATCAGACTGAATTTTATTTGTACCCATAATTCGCGTAGAAGTCATTTAGCGCAGGTTTGGGCGCAAGCGATAGCCAAGAATTTTCAAATGGAAAACGTAATTTGTTATTCTGGAGGCACACAAGCCTCGGCGGTATTTCCTATGGTAATTGAAACCTTGCAAAATGCAGGGTTTGAAATCCAAACCCTTTCTGAATCCACCAATCCAGTTTACAGCATTAAATATTCAGAGAATGCACTCCCCATCCTTGGATTTTCAAAGACTTTTGATAATGCATTCAATCCAAAATCAAGATTTGCGGCCATTATGACCTGCTCTCAGGCAGATTCCGGTTGTCCATTTATAGCTGGAGCAGAAAAACGTATCCCAATAACTTTTGAAGACCCTAAAGCTTTTGATAATACTACAGAGGAAGCAAAAATGTATCAAAAACGAAGTCTTCAGATTGCAGTAGAGTTACTGTATGTTTTCTCACATTTAAAATTATAAAAAAATGAAAAATGAAAAAAAATTAAGTTTTCTGGATAGATATTTTACCCTTTGGATATTTATAGCAATGGCAATAGGCGTAGGCCTTGGATATTTTATACCCAAATTCCCAAATATTATTAACACGTTCAGTAGCGGCACTACCAACATCCCTATTGCTATTGGATTAATACTGATGATGTATCCGCCGCTGGCAAAGGTCAATTTTGCCTTATTACCCAAGGTCTTTAAAAATGTAAAAATACTTTCGGTTTCCCTACTTTTAAATTGGGTGATTGGTCCTGCACTTATGTTTATGCTTGCCATTACCTTTTTACGAGACTATCCCGAATATATGGTAGGATTGATACTTATAGGCTTAGCGCGTTGTATTGCAATGGTTTTAGTCTGGAATGACTTGGCAGAAGGCAATAGTGAATACGGCGCAGGATTGGTTGCTCTAAACAGTATTTTTCAAGTATTTTTTTATAGCTTTTATGCTTGGATATTCATTACAGTGCTTCCGCCCTTTTTTGGATTTGAAGGAGCTATTGTAGATATTTCCATAGGCACCATAGCCGAAAGTGTTGCAATCTATCTAGGAATTCCATTTTTAATGGGAATTTTAAGCCGGCTTATTTTAGTAAAATGGAAAGGCGAAGCCTGGTACTCTGAAATATTCATCCCTACCATCTCACCCATTACTTTGATTGCTTTGTTGTTTACCATTATCCTCATGTTTTCCCTAAAAGGAGAACTGATTGTTGAAATTCCAATGGATGTTGTTCTTATTGCTATTCCGCTATTAATCTATTTTGGATTGATGTTTTTCATTGGATTTTTTGTAACCAAAGCTACTGGTGCTAATTATGATAAAAATATTGCAGTAGCCTTTACCGCTGCTGGTAACAATTTTGAACTAGCTATAGCCGTGGCCATAGCTGTTTTTGGGCTGAATTCAGGACAAGCCTTTGCTGGAGTGATAGGCCCTTTAGTAGAAGTACCCGCACTTATTTTACTGGTTAGAGTTTCCTTCTGGTTGCGCAAAAAATACTATCCTAAAGCCATGGTATAAGCAGTATCAGCATCTGCACATTACAGGGTTTTAATAATATAAATCGAAAAGAATAAATCATTGCTAAACCAAGGATAAAAAAGCACTTCGATATTCTTTTAAAATTGCGGTATTTAGTTTTTTTAAATATTGGCACACAATACGGAGCTTTAATAACCGAACGCTATTTAAAAAAGACAGACTTGAATATTTTGTTTCTCTTAATAAAACTGAATTTACGAGAAAGGATTATATGGATGTTTTCAAAGATATTTCTTCTGCTACAGCTAGTAGAGATTTGAAAAATGGAGTACAATCTATTCTATTTAAAAAAACAGGAGAAAAGAACAAAACTAAATATAGAATAATATCTTAGCACAATAATAGCTAAAAAAATTGCTTAATTCTGTAAAACAAAATGTTTCTAAATCTTAATTTTGCAACACTTGACGACAGCGTAATTAGCTACTTAAAACTAAACTTTGGACAATTACTTTATGACAAAGCAATGCAAATAGCTGTACAAAAATATACAGATTCTGTTTGGTTGGCGAAAACCGTTAATATTCTAAAACCGTCAACTTCTTAACCACTATGGACGTAATTTTTCCCTATAAATACTACTAATCGATAATAAAAATTCTTTTGAAAAATTAAACAAAGAATACTTGTTTTTTTGTTATTTTAGAGCCTTTTCAACAAAACACTTACCGTTAAGTAAAATAAAAAGCGCCCTCCTCCTCAAATTATGGAATATACCGTTCTTACTTCTGAATATTTTAATACCAAACCTTGGTCGGGTGGCTCCACTACTGAACTTTTTATTTTTCCAAAAAAAGCAACTTATAAACAACAAAATTTTCAATTTAGAATAAGTACAGCTACCGTTGAAATTGAAAAATCTGATTTTACTATACTAGAAGGAATTTCTAGAAAACTAATTGTTTTAAAAGGTGAAATTACCCTAAATCATAAAGAGCATTATGCCAGTCAACTTAAAAAATTGGATATGGATGCCTTTGATGGGGGTTGGAAAACAACAAGCATAGGAAAGTGCACTGACTTTAATTTAATGACCTCTGCTTCCACAAAGGGTGAGCTATGGGCAATTGAAATGAAAAAAAATCACTTTGTTTATCCTACAATACCTGAACATTGTTCTTGGTTTTTTATGTATGTATTTTCCGGAAAAACAATACTTAACCTTAACGATACTTCGACCTCTTTAAAAAATGGAGATTTATTGGTAGTTCATACATCAACACAAATTCCATTTAAAATTAAAGCCTCAGAGGATAGTGAATTGGTTTTTACTACTATTTCTTTTTTAAAGAAGAACTTACTTTCAAAAAAGAATGCATAAAAATATCAAATTCCACATTTTAAAAGAAAAACGAAAAATAAAAGCCATGGAAATAGCTAAGAAGGAAACCCAAACATACAACCCTAATTTGTCTAAAACAAAGGCTTATAATAAGACAGACACTACACCCAAAAGCAAATTTATATACGCGTTGCTACCATGAAAAGACTATTTAGTTACCTATACCCCTTCCGACTTAAAAACTATTCCTCAAAAATCAATGGCTCCTTAGAAATAAACTTAGTGGATGGTAAAAAGGTATTAGACACCAGTATAAGCAATTTTTCATATGGCTCGCTTCAAAAAATATTGCAAACTGGACTTAAAAAAATTGATTTCAATAAAAACACAAAACAACTATTGCTTTTAGGTCTAGGTGGCGGATGTGTTATTGAAACCATACGAGAAAAATTTAAATCGGATGCCATTATTGTAGCCGTTGAAATTGATCCTAAAATAATTACCATTGCTAATGATGATTTTAATATTAAAAGATTTGAGAATATTCAGATAATACAAGCTGACGCTGCAGACTATATCAAAACGTGTACAAAATCGTTTGACATAATTATTGTAGATATTTTCATCGGAAATGAGGTTCCAAAACCATTTACTGAAGATAACTTCCTTCGCGGAGTGCCAACCCTTTTAAATGATGAAGGCAAAATTATGTTTAATGTAATGCGAGAAACAATGCTCATAGAAAGATATCAAAACATTCAAGATGAATTTAAAAAAGCAGGATTAATTATAAGGGTTTTTGAGCGAGTAGATGGCACCAATGACTTGATTATAGCAGAAAAAACAAAATCTATAAAATAATTTGCACCAAATAACTACAAGCAAATAAAGTCAAGCTAACCAGAATGCCATAAAAACAAAACCATCTAAAAAATATTTTTTAGATGGTTTTGTTTTTCTAAACCTGTGAAGGGTATTTATTTATTAAACGTGTAATGCTCTATCCTCTGTAGCGGCAAGTGCGGCTTCTTTTACGGCCTCAGCATACGTAGGATGTGCGTGGCTCATTCGCGCAATGTCTTCTGCACTGGCTCTAAATTCCATTGCGGTAACGGCTTCAGCTATTAGGTCGGCTACACGAGCACCTACCATATGTACACCTAAAACCTCATCCGTAGTTTTATCGGCTAATATTTTTACAAAACCATCGGTATCACCGCTTGCCCTAGAACGACCCAAAGCTCGCATTGGAAATTGTCCTACTTTATAATCTACCTTTGCCTCTTTAAGTTGTTCTTCAGTCTTGCCTACAGAGGCTACTTCAGGCCAAGTATAGACTACTCCAGGAATAAGATTATAATCGATATGTGGTTTTTGTCCAGCAATAATTTCAGCAACACAAGAGCCTTCCTCTTCGGCTTTATGTGCTAGCATTGCGCCACGCACCACATCGCCTATGGCATAAATATTGGCTATATTAGTTTGTAAATGATTATTGACATCTACCATGCCTCTTTCGGTAACTTTTACACCAGCTTTGTCTACTGCAAGTCCATCGGTATAAGGACGACGACCTACAGAAACCAAGCAATAATCGCCAGTAAAAGTAATGTCTTTGTCATTTTTGTCTTTTGCAGTAACGGTAACTTCATTTCCTTTTCGGGTTACGCCGTTAACTTTATGAGACAGATAAAATTTCATACCTTGTTTTTTCAGCACTTTGGTAAGTTCTCTGCTTTGTGCACCATCCATCGTTGGAATGATGCGATCCATATATTCAACTACAGATACTTCAGCACCTAAACGGCGATAAACTTGACCTAATTCAAGACCTATAACCCCTCCACCTATAATAACTAGATGTTTTGGCACTTCTTTAAGTTTTAAGGCTTCGGTAGAGGTTATGATGCGTTCTTTGTCAATTTTTATAAAGGAAAGTGAAGAAGGTTTTGAACCCGTAGCAATTATGGTATTTTTTGCTTCAATAGTTTCCGTTTTTCCTTTATTGTTTTTAATATTTATATGTGTAGCATCTTTAAAGGAACCCAATCCTTCATAAACAGTTACTTTATTTTTGTCCATCAAAAACTGAATGCCTTTAGTGGTTTGGTCAACTACGTCTTGTTTACGTTCTACCATTTTTTTGAAATTCAATTTTATGTCACCAGGAATCTCTATACCGTGTTCGGCAAAGTGGTTAAGTGCATCCTCATAGTGGTGTGAAGAATCCAATAGTGCTTTTGAAGGAATGCATCCCACGTTAAGACAAGTTCCACCAAGAACGGAGTATTTTTCAATAAGAGCAGTTTTCAAACCTAGTTGTGCACAGCGAATGGCTGCAACATATCCTCCAGGTCCAGAACCTATAATGGCGACATCGTATGTATTCATAAATGTTTATTTTAATTATGTGTGCAAAAATACAAATTATTGTATAGAAAAGAGAGGTTGCAAAGGATAAAAAAGAAGCTAAAAAAGATTCTTAAACACTGCTTTCAAGCAAAAGAATTTCAAAGGTTTTTTAAGGAATGAGAAAGTGTTTGCCTCCTCCTTATTTTTTCACATTCATTTTGTGATTTCTATGGTAGAGCAGTACCCATTGTTTTTTATTTAAAATGCATCCCTATATCTATTTTAAAAACAGTAGAAATAGCAAGCATATTTTCAAGACGCATAAAACTCGAAAAGCGTGCCAACGATACTATTCTCATACTTTTAATACCGTTTCACATTTTACCTCATTAATAGAAAAAGAGCTTTGGGTGCTGCCTATGTGCTGTAGCGATGTAAGTTTTGTAACCATAAATTCACGAAAAGAAGGCATATCTTTTACCAAAATCTTCAGCAAATAATCATATTCACCACTAATATGATAGCACTCCATGACCTCATCAAGAGCCATCACTTCTTTTTCAAATTTGGTTAAATATTCTTTGGTATGCTGAATAAGTTTTATTTGGCAGAAAACTAAAAAAGCTTTATGAACTTTTTCTTTATTAATAACCGCCACATAACGATCAATAATTCCCGCTTTTTCTAATTTTTTGATTCGTTCATAAATAGCAGTTACAGAAAGATTTAAATGAAGCGAAAGCTCTTTATTTGTCTGTTTGCTATTTTGTTGTACAAATTGAATAAGCTTTTTATCGATGGTGTCTAGAGAAATCATACAGATTATTTTTCGGTTAAATAAAATTTACAAAACAAATTAACTAATTTAAAACTAAAAATAACCTATTTAATAGATTAAAAATCTATTTATAACAATCATCATTGACAAATAAACTAATAATTGGTAAGTTTGAGGTAATATAGCTTCAGAATAACTCAGTCACCGTTATATTGCAAATCGGTTTTACTTTTGCCCAGCTTTTGAAAAATTGACCAACAATAGATATGAGAGTTTGCTCCATTGCAATTTAAAATAAGTAACAAAAATCTAAAATTATGAAATTCAAACCCGCAAACAACATTCAGGATTTACAATACTTTGGCGAATTTGGAGGAGTAAATCCCTCTATTTCCGATTCTTCTACCTATACCTTTCTTTCGGCAAAAACCATGTTTGATACCTTTGAAGGCAATGCAGACGGTTGTTATTTATATTCCCGCCACTCCTCACCTTCTAATTTGTATTTAGGCAAAGCACTAGCCGCTATGGAAGGTACCGAAACGGCGAACGTAACTGCAACCGGTATGGGCGCTATCACTCCTGTTATTATGCAATTGTGTGGTGCAGGTGACCATGTAGTGTCCAGCAGAACTATTTATGGTGGCACCTATGCTTTTTTAAAGAATTTTGCACCGCGTTTTCAGGTAAAAACTACCTTTGTAAATATCACTAAACTAGACGAGGTAGAAGCAGCCATCACCCCAAAAACCAAACTACTTTATTGCGAGAGTGTCAGTAATCCATTACTAGAAGTTGCTGACATTGCTGGACTTTCAAAAATAGCAAAAAAACACCATTTGCAATTGGTTGTAGATAACACCTTTTCCCCCCTTTCTGTTTCTCCTGCTAAACTAGGTGCAGATATTGTAATCCACAGTTTAACCAAATTCATTAACGGAAGTAGCGACACCATGGGTGGTGTGGTTTGTGGCACGCAAGAGTTCATCGATGCCTTAAGAAGTGTAAATGACGGAGCAAGTATGCTTTTAGGTGCTTCGCTGGACAGTTTGCGCGCAGCTTCCATTTTAAAAAATTTACGCACACTTCATATTCGAATGAAACAACACAGCCACAATGCCATGTATTTAGCCGAACGTTTTGAAAAAGACGGATTAAAACCGGTATATCCTGGATTGGCATCACACCCTAGCCACTCCTTATTTTCTAAAATGATAAACGAAGAATATGGCTATGGCGGCATGTTGACAATCGATGCAGGCTCTAAAGAAAAAGCCAATGAACTGATGGAGTTAATGCAAAAAGAAAATATTGGCTACCTAGCCGTTAGCCTTGGTTTTTATAAAACCTTATTCAGTGCTCCGGGAAGCTCCACTTCCTCCGAAATACCCGATGAAGAAAAAGTAGCAATGGGACTTACCGACGGTTTAATCCGATTTTCAATTGGACTAGATAATGATATTGAGCGTACCTATCAGGAAATGAAAAAATGCATGAAACAAGTTGGTGTTTTATAACATTAGCTGATATTGAAGTAGATTGATTTTACTGTAATGATTTCAAAATGATAAAACCTCATTCAAAAAACGAATGGGGTTTTTTATTTGCAAAAAAATTTCCGTATCATTACAAATCCAAAAAAAATATTGAATGCAAGACAACAACCAAAACCTATCTGAAATAGAAATTCAAAATCAAAAAATTATTGACAATAAGGAACTTAATCTTTATGAAGCTTTAATTCCGGTAGTTATATTAATGGCGATGCTTGCCTACAATATATTTTTTGCCGGTGGTGAGTTGTTGGGCGAATATTCCAACCAGTTTATTTTATTGATGGGAGGCCTTATTGCATCCATAGTAGGTTTTTTGAACAAAGTTTCCTTTAAGCTTATGATTGCTGAAATTTGGGAAAACCTAAAAAGCGTTTTTATCCCAATTATGATTTTGTTTTTGGTGGGCGCTTTGGCCGGCACTTGGCTGGTAAGCGGCATTATTCCAGCGATGGTCTATTATGGACTTCAAGTGTTGAGTCCGGCCATATTTTTACCTGCATCGGTTATTATTGCAGCTATTATTTCCATGGCAACAGGAAGTTCCTGGACCACCTCCGCAACGGTGGGAATTGCTTTGGTGGGCATTGGAACCGCCTTGGGAATTCCAACAGGGATGATTGCAGGTGCCGTGATATCCGGAGCTTATTTTGGCGATAAAATGTCGCCGTTAAGCGATACCACAAACTTGGCACCCGCAATGGCCGGAACAGATTTGTTTACGCACATTCGATATATGACCATCACAACCGTTCCGTCCATAGTGGTTACCATTATTATTTTTGGAATTATCAGTTTAAATATTGACACCACAGGAACTGCGGATAACGAATTTTTACTTCAAACAATAAATACCACTTTCAATATTACGCCTTGGTTATTTTTAGTGCCTTTAACAGTTATAGGATTAATTTTTTTTAAAACAAAACCTCTTATTGCCTTGGGAGCTGGAGTTGTTTTAGCATTAGTTTTTACGTTTATTTTTCAAATAGAAGTTATTAATAAAATTACTTCTTCAAAAATTAACGCAGTAGCAAATTCTGTTTTGTCTGATGTCAGTATTAAAATTGATGATGAAAAATATTTTAATAGTTTTGATGAAAGGGATAATGAAATTTTGAAGAATAATGAATATTTAAACACATTATTTAATGATAAGGATTTAGAAAAAAACTTTTCTGATGGTGAATTAAAAGAATTATTTAAATCACAAGGATTAAATGATGATATTTTAACTTCAAAAGTTGAGAATCTTGATAAATTAATAGTTACTAAAAGATTAAAAAAACTTTTTTCATCCGGCGGAATGAAAGGAATGCTGTGGACTATTTTTCTGATTTGTTGCGCCATGGTTTTTGGCGGCACGATGGATGCCATTGGCGCTTTGGCAAAAATCACCAAAGAATTATTAAAAGTGGCAACTTCAATCTTCGGATTGTTTGTTAGTACCGTTGTAAGCTGTATTGGATTAAACGCCATTGCATCCGACCAATATTTGGCCATAGTAATTCCTGGAAAAATGTTTAAAAAAGCATTTGAGGACAAGGAGTTGGCACCAGAAAATCTAAGCAGAACTCTGGAAGATTCAGGAACCGTAACATCCGCCTTAATTCCTTGGAATACTTGTGGTGCCTATCAAAGTGGCGTTCTTGGCGTATCTGTAGGCGATTATTTTGTCTATGCTATTTTCAACTGGTTAAGTCCGTTTATGACCTTAATATTTGCTGCATTTAGCATTAAAATTAAAATGTTGAAAACAAAAACAACATAACAGTCCCCTCTATTTTACTGAATATCAAACGATAGGGTATGTATAAAAACCACTATCACTAAACGCTATTTTTTAATAAGATTTTAATATAAGATATTATGCTGAAAAGTGTGTTTCAGCGTACCTTTGCACCACGTAAAAACAAACCTAATAAAAAACTATAAATTATGACATTAGTAGGAAAACAATTTCCCAACATTGAAATTGATGCAATGGATGAAATGGGAGACACTTTCAAACTGAATATTCGCAAACAAGCAATTGAAAACAAGAAAAAAGTATTGCTTTTCTGGTATCCAAAAGATTTTACTTTTGTATGTCCTACAGAGCTTCACGCCTTTCAAGATGCATTATCTAAATTTGAAGACAGAAATACTCTAGTTATCGGCGCTTCCTGTGATACTCCTGAAGTACATTTTGCATGGTTAAACACGCATAAAAATGAAGGAGGTATTGAAGGGGTAACCTACCCTATTCTTTCAGACACCAACAGAAACCTTTCCAACCGCTTAGGCATTTTAGATATTGTTTCTGAAATTTATGATGAAGAATCGGATACTATGATTTATGAAGGTTCCAACGTTACCTATCGTGCTACTTATCTTATTGATGAAGAAGGAAAAGTTTTTCACGAAAGCGTAAACGATATGCCTTTAGGTAGAAATGTAAAAGAGTTTCTTCGATTAATTGATGCTTATACCCACGTGCAAGAAAATGGTGAGGTTTGTCCGGCAAACTGGGAAGAGGGTAAAGAAGCAATGCAAGCTAACCGAACAGGAGTTGCTGAATATTTAAGTCATTAATTATGGCAATAGAAATTCAAGAAGATAATTTGCAGCAATTAGTATCTGAAAAGCAAAACGTTATCGTACAATTTTCTGCTGGATGGTGTGGCAATTGCAGGTTAATGAAACCAAAGTTTAAGAAATTTGCACAAGAAACTGATGGATTTTCCTTTTTAATCGTAGATGCCGAAAAATTTCCAGAAAGCAGAAAAATGGCAAAAGTAGACAACCTACCAACATTTGCAACCTTTAAAAATGGGGCTTTGGTAAACCAAGTGCAAACAAACAAAGCAGACGTTTTAAAAACACTAATAGATGAAGTTACCAGTAATTAGACATTTACAAAAAAACAATTCGCCTGAACAACTGCTACATTGCATTGAAGTGTTAGAATCGTTTAGTGAGTATAGCAGAATAACCGAAGACGAATTAGACGTTATAGGTGAATTAATTACTAATCTTTGTGGAGCTGCCGAAGTAAACGAAAGGATTAAAAATGGTATGACAGAACTGGAAGCAGTAAATCTTTTTGCAAAAAAAGTACTTGGCTCCATCGACAAATAAATCCATTTTACAATAAAACAAAAGCCCCTTTTGAGCCTTCAAAAGGGGCTTTTGTTTTATTGTGAATTTTGGAGTTAAAATAAATTAGAATTATTTACTTTTATATCTTCAACTAAAACACACAAAATGGCAACGATAACCCTAGGCGGAACCCCCGCAAAAACCAATGGTGAATTACCAAAAGTAGGCCAACTAGCACCCGATTTTTCTTTAATAAAAACCGATTTAACAACTGCTACATTAGCCAATTATAAAGGAAGAAAAGTAGTACTTAATATTTTTCCAAGTATAGAAACAAGCGTTTGTGCTACTTCTGTAAGGCAATTTAATGAAGAATCTTCAAAATTAGCTAATACCAGTGTATTGTGCATTTCTAGAGACCTACCTTTTACACAAGCCCGATTTTGTGCTGCAGAAGGCCTAACCAATGTGGAGTGCTTATCTGATTTTAAAGATGGGGCATTTGGTAAAAAATATGGTGTTTACATTGAAAGCGGCAACTTTTCTTATTTAAACGCAAGAGCAGTGGTTGTTCTAGATGAAAAAGGAAAAGTTGTTTATAAGGAACTTGTACCTGAAATAGGTCAAGAGCCAAATTATAAAGCCGCAATAAACAGTTTATAGATGCAAAATACTTTTTTTGGCAAACGAATTGTTGCGTTTAAATATGCATTTAAAGGTGCTTGGCTACTTCTCAAAAAAGAAGCGAGTATTCAAGTCCAGTTTTCAGTGGCAATTCTTATTACTTTAGCAGGATTATACTTTACTATTACCCCAACCGAATGGATGCTGCAATGTTTAGCAATTGGGATAGTTTTAAGCATTGAAGGCATAAATACCGCAATAGAAGAAATTGCAAATTTTGTACACCCCAATTTTCACAACAAAATAGGGTATATAAAAGATATTGCAGCAGGTGCCGTTTTTTTTGCTGCGGTTACAGCTTTAGTTATTGGTGTATTAATTTACGCGCCATATATCCAACAACTATTTTAATATCTATACTTTAACCCAATTAATTTTTTAAAAATACACAAACAAATTTCTTATTAATTATCCATAATCCTATACCTTTTTTTACACACTTTTTTATATCTTTTTACCGTTAACTATTTGTACTTTTGTCACTTTACAACCAAAACCTATGGCAGAAAAAAAAACCAAGCAACCTAACTCAAAAAAAATTAAACTACCAAAATTACAAGCAAAAAAACAACATCTAATTGTTTTTGGTTTTTTTTTGGCTTTTATAGGTATTGCTTTAACCATAGCTTTTGTTTCCCATTTTTTTAACTGGCAAGCCGACCAAAGCACTCTTTCTGAATTTAGTAACCGCGAAGAACAGTCACAAAATTTGTTAAACAAATTTGGCGCAATAGTAAGCCACTTTTTTATTCACGAAGGTTTTGGAGTAGCCTCTTTTATTTTAAGTTCATTAATCACCATTACCGGTATTTACTTATTTTTTAGTTTTTCATTAAAACCATTACTAAAACATTGGTTTTGGGGTGTTTTGATCATGCTTTGGATTTCTGTGTTTCTAGGCTTTTTTGCACAAAAAAATGCTTTGCTTGGCGGCATTATTGGATATGAAACAAACCAATACCTTCAGGATTATCTAGGTTTTGTTGGCGTTGCTATACTTCTTTCATTTTTATTTATCGCCTACTTGGTCTTAAAATTTGGATTCACTCCCGAAAAAAGCATTCACTATTTCAAAAACAAACGCCTTGAAATAAAAGAAGAATTTGCTTCCGCAAAAGCGGATTCTGCCCAAGAAGAAATAGTACCCGAACCAATTATTAAAGACAAAACAACCAAAAATGAAATACCATCTACTCCTAGCCCTTTAGAAAAAAAAGAAGAAAAACGAGAGCCTATTATTATAAAGTCAGAAAATGAAGACGATGTTTCACTAGAAGTAGAACAAATAGCTGATGAAGAAGAAGTAGATGTTTTAAGCAATCGTTTGGTAAAAGATTTTGGTGAGTTTGACCCAAAACTGGAGTTGAGTAATTACAAATTCCCTACCCTTGAACTATTAAAAGAATACAACACCGGCGGAGGTATCACCATAGATCAAGAAGAACTAGAAGCAAATAAAAACACCATTGTTGAAACATTAAGAAATTATAAAATAGAAATTGATCAAATAAAAGCAACCGTTGGCCCCACAGTTACCCTTTATGAAATTATTCCGGAAGCCGGTATTCGAATTTCAAAAATAAAAAATTTGGAAGACGACATTGCTTTATCTCTTTCCGCATTAGGAATACGTATTATTGCTCCAATTCCAGGAAAAGGAACCATTGGTATTGAAGTGCCAAACAAAAACCCAAAAATGGTTTCTATGCGTTCGGTTATTGCTTCGCCAAAATTTCAAAATGCCGAAATGGAATTACCCTTAGCATTAGGAAAAACCATTTCTAACGAAACCTTTGTAGTCGATTTAGCTAAAATGCCTCACTTATTGATGGCAGGTGCCACTGGACAAGGAAAATCAGTAGGATTAAATGCAATCCTCACCTCCTTACTCTACAAAAAACACCCTGCTGAAGTAAAATTTGTGTTGGTAGATCCTAAAAAAGTAGAACTCACTTTATTCAATAAAATAGAACGACATTATTTAGCAAAACTACCCGATAGTGCAGATGCTATTATAACTGACAATAGCAAAGTAATCAACACGCTTAACTCCCTTTGTATAGAGATGGATAGTCGCTATGATTTGCTTAAGGACGCCATGGTAAGAAATATAGCAGAATACAATGTCAAGTTTAAAGCACGTAAACTAAACCCAAATGAAGGACATAAATTTTTACCATATATTGTTCTAGTAGTAGATGAGTTTGCTGATTTGATAATGACCGCAGGAAAAGAGGTAGAAACACCCATTGCACGATTAGCACAATTGGCACGAGCCATAGGAATTCACTTAATTATAGCAACACAGCGGCCATCAGTAAATGTAATTACAGGAATCATAAAAGCAAATTTTCCTGCCAGAATAGCTTTTAGAGTAACCTCAAAAATAGATTCGCGCACCATCTTAGATAGCTCAGGCGCTGACCAATTAATAGGCCGAGGAGATATGCTTTTTACCCAAGGAAACGACCTCACTCGATTGCAATGTGCTTTTATTGACACCCCAGAAGTAGAGCAATTAACAAATTATATTGGTTCGCAGCGCGCCTACCCAGATGCTTATTTACTCCCTGAATATTCCAGTGAAGAGGGTGGCACACATCTTGATATGAACATAGACGAAAGAGACCCCATGTTTCGGGAGGCTGCAGAGGTTTTGGTAATAGCCCAACAAGGGTCTGCTTCTCTTTTACAACGAAAATTAAAATTAGGCTATAATCGAGCTGGTAGAATTATCGATCAAATGGAAGCCGCAGGAATTGTAGGACCATTTGAAGGCAGTAAAGCACGACAAGTATTAGTATCAAGCATGGAACAACTCAACCAATTATTAAACAACCAATCGGAATCCTAAAACTCAAAAAATGAAAAAGCTGTTTTTTATAATCCTTACTCTAGCAATAACATCAGCAACCTTTGCCCAAGATGCTGCAAAAGCAAAAAAACTTTTGAATGAGGTTTCTGAAAAAGTAAAAAGTTATAACAATATTGTTATTGACTTTAAATATACCTTAAACAACAAAAAAGAAAACATTAACCAAGATACTCGTGGTGATGTTACCTTAAAAGGCAACCAATACATCTTAAACCTTATGGGTACCTCCAGAATTTTTGACGGTAAAAAAATATACACCATTGTGCCTGAAGATGAAGAAATAACCATATCAAAACATTCTGCTGAAGATGACGGCGATATTACCCCCTCTAAAATGCTAACTTTTTATGAAAAAGGATATACCTATAAATGGGACATTACCCAAGATATAAAAGGTAGAAAAATTCAATACATCCAACTAAAACCCATAGACAGTAAAGCAGAAATAAAAGATATCTTATTAGGTATTGACACCCAAACAAAGCATATTTATAAATTAATTCAAAGACAGGCTAATGGCACAGAAATAACCATTACTATAAACGCTATGAAAACAAATCAGCCGCTGCCAGTTTCCTTATTTACATTTGACGCTACAAAATACAAAGGATATTATATTAATAATCTGGACTAAGAACACTTGAAAATTTTAGATAGATATATTTTAGTTACCTACCTCAAGACCTTTGTAAGTGTCTTTGTTATTTTAATGTTCATTTTTGTGCTACAAACTATTTGGCTCTATATTTCTGAACTTGCAGGAAAGGATTTAGATCTAGATATTATTTTTAGGTTTTTGCTTTATTTTTCACCTAAACTTATACCTTTAGTGTTGCCATTAACTATTTTGGTTTCCTCTATAATGGTTTTTGGTGATTTTGCAGAAAATTATGAATTTGCCGCAATGAAATCTACTGGCATATCCCTACAACGCTCCATGCGAAGTCTCATTTTCTTTATAGTTTTTTTAGGAGGTGTTGCCTTTTTTTTCTCTAACAATGTTATTCCATGGTCTGAATACAAATCATTAAACCTTAGAAGAAACATTGCCCAACTAAAACCTGCAATAATAATAGCCGAAGGACAATTTAGCGAAGTGGGCGATATCACTATTAAAGTAGGAAAAAAAACTGGTGACCGCGGACAATATTTGGAGGACGTTACTATCCATAAAAAAAATCCGCAACGTGTAGGAAACCTAACCGTAATGAAAGCTAATACAGGTGAACTATATAGTGAAGAAGGGTCCAACACCCTTTCATTGCTTTTAAAAGACGGTAACTATTACGATGAAATTCAACAAAGAGACCCTAAAGCACAATTAAAAAAACCCTTCGCTAAAAGCTATTTTAAAGAATATATCATTAACATAGACTTATCTGAATTTAATAATATCGATTTAAATGAGGAGAAAGATTTGTCCAATGAAAAAATGTACCGAGTATCAGAGCTTATTTATGAAATTGACTCACTTTCAAAAGGATTTTCTCAAGATATAATTAAATTTCCAGAAGATATTTACATGCGAAGCGGCATTACAACCCTAGAATCAAATTATGTAGCCGATACCCTAGCCATACCTCCAAAAAACTCTGCTCTAGAAGCGTATTCCATTTCAGAACAATTGCAAATATTAGATTTAGCCATACCCACACTTTCTGGTACGATACAAAGTATTGAAGCAAAAAAATCAGATTTTGCTGCCAAAAAGAAGCGACTAACCAAATATGAAATTGCATTACACGAAAAATATGTTCTCGCTTTTGCATGTATAATATTGTTTTTTGTTGGTGCGCCACTAGGAGCTATTATCAGAAAAGGCGGTATGGGCTTGCCCATGGTTATCGCTATTGCACTATTTCTCACCTATCATTTCATTGGTATTTTTGCAAAAAACAGTGCAGAAAACGGAAGACTTTCCCCTTTTATTGCCTCTTGGTTTTCCACTTTTATTATGCTTCCGCTAGGCATTTGGCTTACCCACAGAGCCACTACAGACCAAGGTTTATTTGATTTAGATAGTATAACACATCCACTTTTAAAATTCTTTAAGAAACTCTTTAAAATGAAAGATTCTGAGTTTTAAATTTATACCTTTGCGCTCGTATAAATTCCCTTTTAAATTGTATTTACATTGAAAGCAGAAGGAACAAAACTCAACACCATTTCAGAAGCTATAGAAGATATCCGTAACGGAAAAATCATTATTGTAGTGGATGATGAAGACAGAGAAAATGAAGGAGACTTCCTTGCGGCTGCCCAAAATGTAACCCCTCAAATGATAAATTTTATGGCCACAAACGGCAGGGGTTTAATTTGTGCTCCACTTACGGAGTCACGTTGTAAAGAATTAGATTTGCATATGATGGTGGGTACAAATACAGACCCAATGGAAACCGCTTTTACTATATCTGTAGATTTAAAAGGAAATGGCGTTACCACAGGTATTTCAGCGGCAGACAGAGCAAAAACCATAAAATCACTTATAGATTCAGACACCAAACCCCACGATTTAAGTAGACCAGGGCATATTTTTCCGCTTAGAGCAAAAGAAGGCGGTGTTTTAAGAAGAACAGGCCATACCGAAGCTGCTATCGATTTTGCACGTTTAGCAGGATTGCCCGCTGCGGGAGTTATTGTAGAAATAATGAATGAAGACGGAACCATGGCTCGACTTCCTCAATTGTTAAAAATTGCTCAAAAATTTGATTTAAAAATTGTTTCTATTGAAGATTTGGTGGCATACAGAATGCAACATGATTCGTTGATTGAAAAGAAAGAAGATTTTGACATTCAAACTAATTTTGGAGTATTTCGCTTAAGGGCATACAAGCAAACCACCAATGATCAAATTCATCTTGCATTAAGCAAAGGGGACTGGGATTCAGAAGAACCCGTTTTAGTACGTGTCAATTCCACCTTAGTGAATTATGATATTTTAAGTACCCTGACTAATAATTCAGATAAAAAACTAGACGATATGTTTAAACTTCTTAACAAAGAAGGAAAGGGTGCCATTGTCTTTATTAACCAACAAAGCCAATCTTTAAATATATTAAACCGTCTTAGCGAACTTCGGCAATTACAAACTAAAGATAAAATAGCAAAAGCACCACAAATAAAAATGGACTCTAAGGATTTTGGTATTGGAGCCCAAATACTGCACAATATTGGCATTCATAAAATAAAATTGATGTCTAAAAGCCAGCAAACCAAACGTGTAGGAATGATAGGGTATGGTCTTGAAATAACAGAATATGTATCTTATTAAAGAACAGACTCTATAGCCTCTCTCATTTTTATGGCTCTATTTTTTACCTCTTTTTTACTCCATCCTATTTTTACTAAACAAGAAATAGTTCTTCCCATAATAGCATCACTATTTGAAAAGTCAACTTTGTTATAGTTTTTAATTTGCAAGCGAATTTCAGAAGACAAACTTCCTAATGATTTTAAATTTTTAAAATGCTCCCAACCGTTAATGTAATGCCAATTATTTTTAAACCAATAAAAACAAGCATCCACACCTTTTTCGCCCAAAGCTTTATGTGCTTTTTCAGCAAGTATTGCATTCGGTAGAAAGAAATTTACAAAAGAATAATTTTCCACTCCAGTTTCCGGAACCCTTCGGAAGGTGATTTCTGCCATTTTAGATAATTCTTCTCTAATAAGTAGATAGTTACGTTTTTGAATTTCCAAAATAGTATCCAACTTTCGAAGTTGTGCTATACCAACAGCTGCATGAAGTTCTGAAATTCTATAATTATAGCCTAAATTTAAATGTGTTTCTGCGCCTCTATCACTTCCTAAATGATCGTGACCGTGGTCTTGATAGTGATCTGCAAGGGTAAAATACTTCATGTTGTTAGTAATAACAGCTCCACCTTCACCACAAGTAATGGTTTTAACAAAATCGAAAGAAAAACAACCCAAATCACCATAAGAACCGAGTGGCTTTCCTGCATAACTTCCTCCAATAGCTTGGCAAGCGTCTTCCAGTAAAATAAGATTATGGGTGTTACAAATTGCTTTTAAAACAGATAAATTTGCCATAGAACCACACATATGCACTGGCATTACACAACGTGTTTTTGGGGTTATGGCAAGTTCTACTGCTTTTGGTGATAGCGTTAAGGTATCATCAATATCAACTAAAACAGGTACTGCCCCGATGGCTAAAATAGATTCAAAACTTGCCACAAAGGTAAAGGTAGGCATAATCACCTCGTCTCCTGCTCCTATTCCGGCAGCTGCTAGAGCAACCGTAAGTGCAGAAGTGCCGCTAGATACTAATTGACAATGCTGCACTCCCATTCTAGAAGCAAAGTTGTTTTCAAATTCTTTTGCTTTCCAATGGCCGTTTCGCTGGCCGTCAAAACCATAACGCATTAAGACACCGCTATCTAAAACATCTTGTACTTCTTTTCGTTCTTCGTTGCCAAATACTTCAAATCCAGGCATAATTTTATAATTAGTTGATTATTTAATTTCTATAACACTTTGATCCATAGCTTTCCTAACTTTTTTAAATGCTGCAAAAAAATCGTTTTCTGCTCGATATCCAATAGCTAAAACCAATACAGAGTGCAATCCTTTTTCTTTCAAATTAAAAAACGCATCATATTCAGAAGGTGAAAAACCTTCAATAGGACAAGAATCTATTTGTTCTAGCGCGCAGACTGTAAGTAAATTTCCCATGGCGAGGTAAGCCTGGTTTGTTGCCCAATTTTGAATTTCATTTATAGGCCTTTGCTTAAAGTCTTCAATAAGAAAATTTTTAAAAGGTTCTAGTATTTCTTCAGAAGTGTTACGCACGGTACTAACTAAATTAAAATATGTAGTAACAAACTCGGAGGATATAGTTTCTTCGATGCAAAATATAAGGACATGAGATGCATCTTCTACTTGTTTTTGATGCATTGTCATGGGTACTAAAGCCTCTTTAATTTTTGCATTACTTACTACAAGCAACTTTACTGGCTGTAATCCGTATGAAGAAGCTGTTAGATTAAAGGCTTCTTTTAAAATTGAAATCTTATCTTCAGAAATAATTTTGTTTGGGTCAAAATTTTTAGTGGCGTAGCGCCATTTTAAAGCTTCAATACTATTTTTTATCATAGCGATTTATCTGTGCCAAATGAATCCCAAAAATAGGAATAGGTTTTTAGAATCGTGCATAACCGAGTAAATATATCCTAATTTTATATTTTATGCTTAAGTAAATTTACAAAACAAAATTTAATAAAATATTTAAGACAAAAAAGCTTTAGAAAGTTAAAAAAGGGTATTATATTTGCACCCGCCTACGCACCGACGGTTGTCGGAGCTTCGGCGGGCAAACCCGCTGAAAAGGCAATCGCAATAGACACTGGAGAAATGGCAGAGCGGTCGAATGCGGCAGTCTTGAAAACTGTTGAGGGTCATACCTCCGGGGGTTCGAATCCCTCTTTCTCCGCAAAAGGAAAAACCACAACGAGAGTTGTGGTTTTTTTTGTTTTTATGGAAAAAGTAAAAAGAACTTTTAGCTTTTGGAGTAAAATAAAAAAACAAGCAAGCGATAGCTTGTTTGGGTTTTCTATGCTTGCTCAGGATTTCCTTCTGGGAACATTGAAAATAATCCCTCTTTCTCCGCTGAATTTAAATCTTAACAACTAATTATTAGTTGTTAGGAATTTTTATTGCCATATTTTATCCTTTTTATAAAATCAGAAAATACAAACACAAAAAACACCTTTAAAAAAGGTGCTTTTTGTAAGGACTAAATAGCAATAGAAACATTTATTGGTCTAGTAACAAGTTTAATGTTACATCAATATTATCACGAGTAGCTTTTGAAAAAGGACATATTTCATGAGCTGCATTGATTAGGTTTTCGCCGGTTTTTATATCCACCCCAGGTATATAACAATCTAATATTGCTGAAAGATGTAAACCACTTTCTTCGTTTTTACCAAGACTTATAACTGCAGTAACGGTATAATCGCCTAAATCGACCTTGTGCTCTTTAGCAACTACCTGCAGTGCACCGCCAAAACAAGCAGAATAAGCTCCACCAAAAAGTTGTTCTGGATTTGTGCCACTGCCGCCATCACCTCCCATGCTCTTTGGTACAGATAATTTTAAATCAATTTTTCCGTCATCAGAATTGATATGACCTGCTCGTGCACCTGAAGCTGTAACCGAAGCTGTATATAAATTTTTCATAAATAAAGAGTTTAGTTTTTAATGATTATATAGTTATATTTATGGATAAATATAAGACTTTAAAAATCGCAATTCAAAAATCATATTCCTAAATTTGTCATAAATCACTGATATGGGCGCTAAAAAAAATACCACTTCCGCACTTCAAGAAAAAGAAGGTGTTGCCCATTTGCAGCATGTAAATGCTAAATCGGCAGACTATGTAAAAATGCAGCGAAAAAAACTTCAAAGTAATGAACAATTAGTTAAAGTGCTACTTTCTGGAGATAAAACAGCGCTAAGTCGTGCCATAACCTTGGTAGAAAGCACCACGCAAAAACATCGTTTACAAGCACAAAAAATCATTACTGCTTGTTTACCTTACGCTAATAAATCTATTCGTATTGGAATTACAGGTGTTCCCGGAGTAGGAAAAAGTACTTTTATTGAAAGTTTTGGCAGTTTGCTTGTTGCAAAAGGAAAAAAAGTGGCAGTGCTTGCTGTGGATCCAAGTAGCACGATTAGTGGTGGCAGTATTTTAGGCGACAAAACCCGAATGGAAGAACTTGTAAAAGAAGAAAATGCTTTTATTCGCCCCTCAGCATCTGGAGCATCTTTAGGCGGAGTTGCCAGAAAAACCAGAGAAACTATTATACTTTGTGAAGCAGCGGGTTTTGACACCATACTTATAGAAACCGTTGGGGTAGGGCAAAGTGAAACTGCAGTACATTCTATGACCGATTTTTTTCTGTTGCTAAAACTTGCCGGAGCCGGTGATGAGCTACAAGGAATTAAAAGAGGAATCATGGAAATGGCCGATGCCATTATTATTAACAAAGCCGATGGTGAAAATATAAAAGCAGCCAATCAGGCTAAAGCAGAATTTAACAGGACATTGCACTTGTTTCCTGCAAAAGAAAGTGGCTGGATTCCAAAAACCGCTGTTTGCAGTGCTTTAAAAAATCAAGGAATTGAAGATGTTTTGCAAATAGTAGAAGACTATGTGGCTTTGACCAAATCTAATGATTTTTTTGAAATAGAACGTAAAGCACAAAATAAATTTTGGTTATTACAAACCATTGATGAACAACTAAAATCTGATTTTTACAACCATCCAAAAATAAAGGAAGCTTTAAAAAAACAATTAAAAGCAATAGAGAAAAACAAAACTACACCTTTTGAAGCAGCAAAAAATTTGTTTAAAATCAAAAAGTAAGGGTTATAAAAAAGTCTCTTTATACCAATTAATTTGTTGTTTTAAGCCTTCTTCTAAGGTTGTTTTTGGGTGATAATTCAATAACTTTTTAGCTTTTTCAATGTTAGCTTTTGTTCTAAGTTGGTCGCCTTTTCGTTTTGCAACGGTTTCTTTTTGAATTGGTTTTCCTAATAGCTTTTCAACGGCGGCTATCCCTTCTTGTGTAGAATGTTCTTCTTCTGTACCCAAATTTATAATTTCGCCGTTGCATTGTGTTTCTTTTCCTAATACACTTACAATGCCATCTACAATATCACCCACGTAAGTAAAACTTCTTAAATGCGTTAAACTGCCTTCATATAAAGTAAATGGGATATTTTTTAATCCACAAGCAATAAGTCGAGTATACAGTTTATCGGGACGCTCTCTAGGTCCGTAAACAGAATATAATCTAAAGGAGCAGCCATTTAATTCGCCCAAACGTACTTTGGCTAAAACTAATTGTTCCGCCGCCAATTTTGTAACACCATAAAAAGAAGTAGGTTTTGGCGCTTCCTTTTCTGTTAAAGTTGCTTCACTCCCATAGATGGAAGAAGTGGCAATGTTAATAATAAAAGGCTTTTTAGAACTAATTTCTGCAAAATCTAAAAGGTTTTTTGTTGCAATTAAGTTGTTAGAGAAATAATCTTCAAAAGAGGAAGTATCTGATATTCCCGGATGCGCTGCAAAATGGAGGATATAATCAAAATCTTTTGGCAGTAATTGATACAATTGTTCGTTATATCTAATATCGCAAGTTATGATGGGAATAGATAAATTTTCAAGAATTAAGGCATTTCTTTTTTTCAACGCCACATCATAATAAGGCGAAAAATTATCCACCCCAATAACTTCATGTCCTAATGATTTAATGCGTTGTGCTGTATGAGAGCCTATAAAACCTGCCGCTCCTGTAATTAAAAATTTCATTTGTTATATTGTTTTATTGTACTTGTTACCAAAATTACTATGTTTTTTTAATTTTAGATACTTTATGGATTTTTCTTTGTAAAATAAATACATTTGTACTTACTTAAAAAATATTCATGAAGTATGAATTTACCATCATTGTTCCATTATACAATGAAGAAGAAAACATCTCCAGACTGGAGAAGGAATTAGGAGACTATTTAAAAATAGCCAGCAAAAAAACCGCTGTATTATTTATAAATGATGGCTCAAAAGACAAAAGCCAAGAGCTTTTAGAAGGAATCTGTAAAAATAATGAGGCCTTTTCGTTCCTTCAATTTGAAAAAAATTGTGGGTTAAGTGCTGCAATAAAAGCTGGATTTGACCACGTTAGCACCCCGCTTGTGGGATATATAGATGCTGATTTACAAACTTCTCCCCAAGATTTTAATTTGCTTTTAGAACATATCGATACCTTTGATTTAGTTACTGGAGTACGAGCAAACCGGAAAGATGCCTTTGTAAAAAACATGTCCTCAAAAATAGCAAACGGCATACGCAGAGCTTTTACTAATGATGGTATGGACGACACAGGATGCCCTTTAAAAGTAATCAAAACCGAACAAGCAAAACGCATCCCGATGTTTAAAGGATTGCATCGCTTTCTTCCGGCGATGATACTTTTACAACATGGGAAAATCATACAAATACCAGTTCAACATTTTCCAAGGATGGCAGGGCAAGCTAAATTTGGGTTATGGAATCGGCTTTTTGGCCCTTTCGTAGATTGTTTTGCTTATTTATGGATGAAAAAAAAATACATTAACTACCAAGTAGCGAAAAAAGGATGAGTGATTGGATAGTGTACAGCATTGGTTTTACTGCGCAAATCTTGTTTTCCGGAAGGTTACTATTGCAATGGTTACTTTCTGAAAAAAACAAAAAATCGGTTACTCCTGTATTATTCTGGAAACTCAGCTTGTTAGCTTCTTTTTTGCTTTTCGTTTATGGCTACTTTAGAGAAGATTTTGCTATAATGTTTGGACAAACCCTTACGTATTTTATCTACATCAGAAACTTGCAATTACAGGGACAATGGCAAAAATTACATCTATTTTTTAGAATATTTTTGTTTATTTTTCCAGTATTAATCGTTATTTATTCTTTTAACAACAACGAATACGATTTACACAAATTATTTAATAATAATGCTATACCCTTGTGGTTACTACTTTTAGGAACTATTGCACAAATTGTGTTTACCCTTCGCTTTGTGTACCAATGGATTTATAGTGAACGGAAAAAAGAATCTACCCTTCCTCTTGGGTTTTGGATACTCAGCCTTATAGGATCTTCGTTAATTTTAAGCTATGCCATTATCCGAAAAGACCCCGTGCTTTTAGCTGGTCACTTATTTGGAGCAGTAGTATATATTCGAAATATATTTTTACATAGAAATGAACTTAAATAACAATTACATTTTCCTGCTTTTTGTTGTCTGCATAGGCGTTTTCTTTATGCATCCCGATGTACTTCCTGTTAATATTATGGAAGCAAGAAATTTTATCACCGCTCGAGAAATGATTGTAGACGGCAATTGGATTTTTACTTCTATAAATGGGCTTCCCAGATATGAAAAACCTCCGCTACCTACATGGATGACGGCTATTTCTATGCTTAGTTTGGGTATGAAAAGCCTTTTTGCTTTGCGTCTTCCGGCAGCACTAATGGGAACCCTTGTAGTTTTTATGACCTACTTTTTTTGTTTAAAACTAACGTCACAAAAAATATTTGCCTTTATAGCAGCACTTATTTCTGCCTCCTCTTTTTATATCATCATGTCTGGTAGAGATGGACAATGGGATATTTTTACCCACGCATTTATGCTGGTTAGTATTTATTTTTTGTATCAAATTTTTACTGAAAAATCGCATTTATACAGAAATGCACTCCTTGCTGGGCTCTTCTTTGGGTGCTCTTTTTTAAGCAAAGGACCTGTTTCTTTATATGTCCTATTTTTACCATTTTTGATTGCCTATAGTTTTACTTTCCGTTTTAAAAAAATGCACCTACTTTGGCGACCACTTGTTGTGTTTTTGCTAGTAGCAATAATCAGCTCTGTTTGGTGGAATGTATATATTTATCTTTTTGACAACCAAGCTGTTACAGAAATAACCACAAAAGAAACCGGAAGATGGCTTAATTACAATACCCGCCCAATTTATTATTATTGGAGTTTTGTGGTACAAAGTGGTTTGTGGACAATACCTGCATTTGTAGGATTACTATATCCGTATCTTAAAAATAAGGTTTTTAATAAAAAAGCATATACTTTCACACTTCTTTGGACACTCATTTCTGTAATTTTACTTTCTATTATCCCGGAAAAAAAAGCAAGATACTTAATGCCTGTTTTGATACCTATGGCTATGAATACCGCATTTTATATCGAGTATCTTTTTAGAAGTTTTAAAACAATGTCCTCAAAAAAAGAAACAGGCATTGTTTATTTTCACTTTGGATTAATTGCTCTTATAGGTTGTGCTTTCCCGATAGCTGCTTATCTTTATTTTGGTGATACGGTACACATCTTTTTAATTTGGTACTTGCTTACCTCCTTTTGCCTTTTAGCAATAGGAATCGGAATCCTACTATTTCTTCGGAAAAAAGAATTAGCAACTGCTTTCTATTTAAGCATAGCATTAATTTTTAGCGTTCTTTGTTTTGGACTTCCTTTAGCAAAAGGAATTACCCATAATCCACAATACAACAGTATCGTGAATGCCAAGACCTATTTAGAAAAAAATAAAGCTAAAATTTATGAATTTGAAGCATTTACGCCCGAGTTAATTTGGGATTATGGTGAACCTATAGAGGTATTGTTTGATGGTATAAAGTATAAAATTCCGAAAGAAAATGGTTTTTATGTCCTTACAAATTCAACAGAAGAAATCGAATTTGAAAAGGTATTTGCCAATTTTCATATTCAAAAAATAGATAGTTTTGATATGAATCCCGTTGGTATCGAAAGCCGCTCACATAAAGCTCGTTTGCAGCGAAACTTGTATTGGGTAGAAAGATTTTAAGCTTTTTTATTTTAATTTGTATCTTAATTTTCAAAAAAGATATCAAATACCTATTCACAAATTCACATTTAATTTGTATTTGCTTTTCAAAATAGGGCTTGTTTAGTACAAGATTCCTGAAAAGCAGAATTGTATAAATACATCCTAGAATTATTAAGGAATATAACCATAAAGTATTAATAATAGTATGCCTAATCCTTTTCACATATTGATTAGAATGAGACCTAACCAATCTGTATCTGAATTAGCTAAAGTAATAAAAGCAAATTCCTCTAAATGGATAAATATTCGAAAGTTTTTAAACGTAAAATTCAAGTGACAAGAAGGTTTTGGTGCTTTTTATTATGGTAAATCAAATCTAAAAGAGGTTATCCAATATATCAAAAATCAAGAAACACATCACAAAACAAAAACATTTCAAGAAGAATATATTGATTTTTTAGACAAGTTTGCGGTGGATTATGATATTAGATATATTTTAAAAACCCGGGAGTGAAACTGCTAAAGATTTATTGAAATATAACAATACAAGACAAAAACAATGTGCACAAATATGTCATCCCTAACGGGATTTGCTTCAGATGTATTTAAATATTGTTACCAAAATATCGTTTCTAACGGGACTAATTAAAGACTACTGGATACTTCTGCCAATGGAATTTATCAGTAAAACATAAATAATGAGAAAACCCCGCTAGGGGTGTAATAATTGGCAGAAATCCTATGACCGATAGAACAAAGAACCCCGCTAGGGGTGTCATGTTTTTATGGATTAGAAATATTTGGCTTTACCCATTTTTGTAGTAACAAATAAAACAAATATCCAATTATTCCCCCAATTGCAAAACCAGTTACAACATCTAATGGGTAATGTACCCCTAAATAAATTCGGCTATAGCCCACAATGGCTGCCCAAAAAAGCATAAAATAAGGTAAGTATTTTAAGCTATTTTTAAACATAAGACCGATAAAAACAGCTAATGCCATTGCGCTTGCCGCATGTGCTGAAAAATAACCATAGCGGCCACATCGAGGTGCAATAAAACGAATAATTTCTTTTAAATGCTCTTCTTGACAAGGTCTTGGTCTTTGAAAACCATGCTTGAAAAGGTTTGCAAATTGGTCTGTTGCAGCAATCATTAACGCCAAGAGAAGCAGAATGATTAAAGTAGTTTTCCACCCGAATTGTTTAAAAATAAAATACAATAAAATTATATATAAAGGGATAGACCCAAATTTAGATGTAATAAACAACCAGAATCCATCCCAAGTAGGATTGCCTAAGTTATTTAAAAAAACAAAAAGTTGTTCATCGTAATGTAAAAGGTTTTCAATCATTATGCTTCGTATCTTGAAATTTCTCTATCATAAAAATCGGTTGCTTGCTGTATAAGGTTTTCCATTTCGTCTTCTAATTCTTTTTGATCTTCATCTTCAAAATCTTCCAACCATTCCACCTCGTCATTTTCTAGATTAATAATAAATCTTGGAAACTCTGTATGCACTATAAAAATAGCATCTGAATAGTCTGTATTATCGCCTAATAAAAATTTTGGAAATTGCATAGTTATTGTATTTGTGCAACCAAATTGGTGCGGATTAATTTTTTAGTCAAATAGTTAAAACGAATATACAACATAAATGCAGATGCTGTCAACCCTGCAAACAACCCAATCCATATGCCAGTTACTCCTAAAGCATCTTCTTTTCCAAGGTAAAAACAAACAGGAAAACCAACCAACCAATACGCAATAAAGCAAATCCAGGTAGGTATTTTTACATCTTGCAAACCCCTCAGTCCACCTAGCAGGACCACTTGCAAGCCGTCACTTAATTGAAAAATAGCTGCAACTACTAATAATCCCGTTGCAAGACCTATTACTTCAAGATTGTCTATATACACAGTAGGCAAAACGTCTTTTAATAGTATAAATCCTAAAGCAAATAGAGCTTGAATAAGCAAGACCATCAAAAATATAGAATAGGCAATGCGACGCAACTCTGTATAATTTTTCTTCCCTTTTTGATTTCCCACTCTAATTGTTGCAGTAACACTAAACCCAACGGCAATCATAAAAGTCATTGATGCCAAATTAAGTGCTATTTGATTTGCAGCTTGCGCATTTGTTCCAAGCATTCCAGCTAAGAATATAGATGCTGTAAATATGGCAATTTCAAAAAACATTTGCAATGCCGTAGGAAAACCAAGAGCAAAGAGTCGTTTAAATATAGTTTTGTCCAAATGCTCTCTTTTTGACCAAACAAAATAGGTTTTAAATTTCTTTTTATTTTTTAAAATTACATAAAGAAACCACAACATAAAAAATCTTGAAATTAGGGTTCCGATAGCAGCTCCTTCCAACTCTAGGCGAGGGAAAATCCAGATTCCGTAAATCAAAAAATAATTAAACACAACATTTACCACATTGGCCAAAATGGTAGCAAACATAGCGTATCTTGTTTGTGAAAGTCCATCTGCAAATTGTTTAAAACCCTGAAAAAGCATTAAAGGAATCATAGAAAATGCCACAATTTCAAGATATGGAATAGCCAATTCTACCACCTCGGGTGGTTGGTTGAGCTGGTATAAGATAGGTTTAATAAACAACAACATCAGAAATAATAGAACACCGTTGATACCACATAAAATCATTCCGTGGTGAAAAAAACTGCGCCCAGTTTCAACATTATTTTCACCATCGGCTTCGGCTATTAATGGTGTAATGGCAAATGAAAATCCAATACCTATAGATAATGCTATAAACACCAAACTATTTCCAAGGGAAATAGCGGCTAATTGTGCTGCTCCTAGTTGACCAACCATAATATTATCGACTAGACCAACCATAACATGGCCCAACTGCCCCAGCATTACTGGATAAGCTATTTTAAAATTGTATCTAAATTCCTTGGTGTAGGCGTTTAGTGCCATATTAAGACTAAAATTGGAATCGTTAAAGTTAGGTTTATTTGTAAAATGGCAGCAAATAATATGTGCGTTTTCAGAAATATTTTTATTTTTTTTAAGCCTTGTATATTTCAGTAATCTGATTACGATTTTATTTTACAGAATTTTATTCATTAAAATAAAAAAAACAAAATGTAATCGAAGATTCTAGCTATTAATCTTGCTATTGTTCAACAAATTCAAATTAATTTAAATTAAAAATGGGTAAAAATTAAAAAATTATCAAGAGCAAACAACGCCAGTTTTATAATGGAATATTCCCGTGTTTTCTATCTGCTTTTAAAACGACTTTGTTCTCTAGCATACTAAAAGCTTTCAATAACTTTCTTCGGGTTTCTCTTGGCATGATGACTTCATCGATAAAGCCTCTTTGTGCTGCTTCAAAGGGAGTGGCAAATTTTTCTGCATATTCTACTTCCTTCTCTGAAAGTTTCACCGCTGGATTTTCTGACTCTTGTATTTCTTTTCGAAAAATGATTTCACTGGCTCCCTTTGCTCCCATTACGGCAATTTCAGCAGTTGGCCATGCAAAGTTTAAATCGGCTCCAATGTGTTTAGAATTCATCACATCATAAGCACCTCCATAGGCTTTTCTGGTAATAACGGTTACTCTAGGCACAGTGGCTTCGCTCAGAGCATATAGTAGTTTTGCGCCATGAAGAATTATGCCATTCCACTCTTGATGTGTGCCAGGAAGAAAGCCGGGCACATCTACTAATACCAATAAGGGTATGTTAAAACAATCGCAAAAGCGGGTAAAACGTGCTGCTTTTTTAGAAGCATCTACATCCAAAACTCCAGCAAGACGCATTGGTTGATTGGCAACAATACCGATACTTCTTCCTCCTAATCGAGCAAAACCTATTACAATATTTTCTGCATAGTCTTTGTGAATTTCAAAAAAAGAATCGATATCGATAATTCCTTTAATCACCTCGTGCATATCATAAGGTTTATTTGAATTATTTGGGACAATTGTTTCTAGAATGTCTCTGAATTCTTCTCCTAATGTGTAGGTCTGTTTTTTAGTTTTTTCTTTATTATTCTGAGGAATATAGCTCAGTAATTTTTTAATATCTTCTAAACAAGCAATGTCACTTACAGAGGTAATATGTGTAACCCCAGATTTGGTAGCATGCGTACTCGCTCCTCCTAATTCTTCAGAAGTAACATTTTCATTGGTCACTGTTTTTACCACATTGGGTCCTGTAACAAACATATAACTTGTGTCTTGCACCATTAAGGTAAAATCAGTCATTGCCGGGGAATATACTGCTCCTCCTGCACAAGGTCCCATAATGGCTGACAACTGTGGTATTACTCCAGATGCTTGCACATTTCTATAAAAAATGTCTGCATATCCACCCAATGAGCGAACACCTTCTTGAATGCGAGCACCACCTGAGTCATTTAACCCTATAATGGGAGCACCTACTTTCATTGCATGATCCATCACTTTGCAAATTTTTTCTGCGTGCGTTTCTGATAATGCCCCTCCAAAAACAGTAAAATCTTGTGCGAAAATATATACTAGTCTACCGTTAATCGTCCCATAACCAGTAATTACTCCGTCGCCATAATATATTTCTTTATCCATACCAAAATCTGTAGTACGGTGAGTTACTAAAATACCAATTTCTTCAAAAGAACCTTCATCTAACAAATACTCTACCCGTTCTCTTGCGGTAAGTTTTTTCTTTTCGTGTTGTTTGGCAATACGTTTATCGCCACCTCCCATGTGGGCTAAATCTATTTTTTCTTGCAGTTTTTTTCTGTTGTTGGTCATACCTAATGATTGTGTAAAAGGGTATATTGTTTTAATATTTTCAATTTTTTATTTGAAGAGTTTTTTATTTAGTTAACTCTTTTTCACTTTTAGCAGCACTATTTTTTTTTTAAATACAAAGAGGTAAAAGGCACAATAGCTTACTAAAAAAATTTGGTGTGAATTACCTATTTATATTTTTGGCTCATCTAGCACTTCTTTTTTCTCTTCAAGATGCAATGGAGGAAAATCGTTTATAAAGTAGTTATTAACAAATCACAAACTGATTTCTAATTTGGTAATCTCAATAATTCTCTATCTTTCAAATACAATTTCAACGCCACTAAAGCAGCTAATCTTGCTTCTTCTTCTATTTTATTATGCAATTTTTCAGCTGAATAATAATTTTTTACAAAATGGGTGTTAAAATTTCCACTTTTAAAAGCAGGATGTTCAAAAACAAACTTTCCAAAAGGTAATGTTGTCATTATGCCTTGCACTTCATAGGTATCGATAGCTTTTAACATTATTTGGATTGCCTCTTCTCTATTTTTGCCATACGTAATTAGTTTAGCGAGCATGGGGTCATAATAAATAGGCACTTCCATTCCTTCCTCAAAACCATCATCTATACGTATTCCTTCTCCTTTTGGAGTTCTATACCTTTCTAAAGTTCCTACACTTGGCATAAAATTATCTAAAGGATCTTCGGCATAGACACGCAATTCTAAAGCGTGCCCCTGAATTTTGAGGTCTTTTTGGGTGAAGTTTAATGACGCCCCACGAGCAACATTTATTTGTTGTTCTACTAAATCCAATCCTGTAATTAATTCGGTTACGGGATGCTCCACTTGCAGGCGTGTATTCATCTCGAGGAAGAAGAAATTCTTTTTTTCATCAAGTAAAAATTCAACTGTACCAACGCCAACATAATTGCAAGCTTTAGCTACCAATATTGCAGCTCTGCCCATTTTTTGACGTATTTCTTGGTTTAATACAACAGAAGGTGCTTCCTCTATCACTTTTTGATGGCGGCGTTGAATGCTGCATTCGCGTTCAAAAAGATGGACGGTATTGCCGTGCTTGTCTGCTAAAATTTGTATCTCAATGTGACGCGGTGAAGAAATGTATTTTTCAATAAAAACAGAGCCGTCGCCAAAAGCAGATTCTGCTTCACTAATGGCGCGCTTCATTTGTTCTTCTAGATCTTTTTCCTTTTCTACTACCCGCATTCCTTTTCCACCTCCTCCGGCAGATGCTTTTATAAGAATAGGAAACCCTATTTCTTTAGCAATTTTTTTGGCTTTATACACATCGGTAATGGCTTCATCTATTCCAGGAACCATGGGAATACCGTATTCTTTAACTGCCTCTTTTGCTGCTAATTTACTTCCCATTATTTGAATGGCCTTTGAGTTTGGCCCTATCCATGTAATGCCGTTTTTTTCAATAGCTTCAGCAAAATCAGCATTTTCGCTAAGAAATCCATAGCCTGGATGTATGGCATCTACTCCTAAACTTTTGGCCGCTTCAATAATTTTATTTCCTGACAAATATGATTCGCTAGAAGGAGCTCCACCTATACAAATGGCTTCATCGGCAAACGTAACGTGTGGCGAATTTCTATCTGCTGTAGAGTAAACCGCTACGGTTTTTATACCCATTTTTTGAGCGGTTCTCATTATGCGCAATGCAATTTCGCCTCGGTTTGCTACTAATATTTTTTTCATCTGTTTTATCTACCAATATATACCCTTTATTGGATTTTATTTTATAAAAACGGAGTTTAAAATCACTCCATTTCGAGTAAAAGCTGGTCTTTATCAACTGTTTTTCCTTTTTCCACAGAAACCGTTTTTACTACACCATTTCTAGGAGCGGTAAGAGTATTTTCCATTTTCATGGCTTCAAGTATCAATAAATAATCTCCTTCTTTTACTTTATCTCCTGCCTTTACTAAAACATCTAAGATTAGCCCAGGCATAGGAGCTTTAATGTCGTTAATGGCAATTGTTTCTCCTAGGGAAAGAGCCATTTCGGTAATAAGCACATCCAAAGCGGTTTCTATTTTAACCACAAACAGTGAGGAATTAACTTTAATGGTATAGCATTTACCAATAAAATCTGCGGTAATGAGTTCAACATCAATCGATTTATTTTGATGCAAGACGTGCAATAAATTCAAAGATTTTTGCTGTAAATCAATAGCAGACAAGTTATCCTTTGAAATGGCAAATTCAAGAGTGTTGTTTACAGTAATATTGAAAGTAGAATTCATAAGATTTTATAAAAAAACAAAAAAGTAATGTGTTGGTAAAGATAGGAAATTACAGAAATTTGAGCCCTTAAATTAAAATTGGTTTCCAATTTCATCTTAAATTTTTTAAAAATAATGGATCTTCTCCATAATAAAAAATCCTGCTAGTTGGCAGGATTTTTTTAAGAAAGGATGTACTAATTAGCTCCCCATTCTTTTAAAGAGTCTTTGTTCATTTTTACATAATCTTGATTTCCAGCTTTTTCAGAAGCAGTTAGTGATTTTTTAGCGGCATCTATTGCGCCTTTTTTATCTCCTGCTTTAGCATAAATTAAAGATTTTTGGCGCAATTGCCAAAAAGGAGGTGCATCATTTCCTTCTAAAGCCTTGTCAATCCATTCTTTGGCTTTTGCTATATCTTTTCCTTCTTCTAAATAATATGTCGCTGCAGTATAATAATCACCTGATGACGGTCCGGAAAGTGCCTTTTCAATGCTTGCCATTACTTCTTTATCGGTTGGAACGGTAAAATTGATAGGTAACATTACTTTATCCCAAAACAAAAATAAAGTTGCTCCACTATTAGAAAGATTACCAATTTCCATAGTAAAACTTTCTTTAGCCATTGTCGTGGTAATTGGGGTTGCATTAAAACGAGCAGCAACTTTTGTTTCGTCTAGGTCACTTGGCGCGCCATTACCTTGGTATTCAGTGTATAAAATGATGTCCCATAGCTTTTCATTTGGAAAAGTAAACAAAGCGTAAGTTCCTTCCTTAAGCTCTTTACCGCCGATTGTTACATTGTTACTGAAGGTGATTTTAGTTCGGGCATTGGCTCCAGTTCGCCAAAGTTTACCATAGGGAACAAGATTGCCAAATATCGTTCTGCCTTTCATACTTGGTCGAGAATATTCAACAGTGACATCGGTTAGGCCTACTTTTTGTTCAATTTTTGAAAATGGACTAGGAGAAGGTGAGGCTACTTGTGCATACGAAAACATAGTAAGACATAGGAAGGTAAATAGAATAGTGATTTTTTTCATTTTGTTTTGGTTTTATTTAATTTAAACAAGCTACTAATTTATAAATTAAAAGGAACCCTTTATGTTAACAAAACCCTAAAAACCTAATTAATTTAATTATATTGTTTAACTTATTTTTATATTTTTTAAACAATTAATATGTTAGATTTGTTTCTAATTTTAATCAAATGATGTACACTTTACATTCTAAACAAAACTTGCCCATTTCATTAATGGAGGCGTGGGAATTTTTATCAAATCCTTCCAATTTAAAAATAATAACACCAGATTATATGGGTTTTCATATACTCTCTGGAGCAGACAGGCCAATGTATTCCGGACAAATAATACAATATGTTGTAACGCCGGTTTTAGGTATAAAAACCAATTGGGTGACCGAAATTACGCACGTAAAGGATAAAATGTATTTTGTGGATGAACAACGTTTTGGTCCTTATGCACTTTGGCATCATAAACATTTCTTGAGAGAAATTTCAGGCGGTGTTGAGATGGAAGATATTGTAGATTATAAAATGCCTTTAGGAATTTTAGGAAGAATGGTACATCCATTTTTAGTTAAACCAAAATTGAACCAAATTTTTGAATACCGCAGAAAAAAACTCATAGAACTCTTTGGTGAATACAAATCTTAAAATGTATGCGTAAAAATATACTATTAATAGGCGGCTCCTATGGCATAGGAAAAGCCATTGCAGAAAATCTAGCAAAAAAAAATGATGTAATTATTGCATCTCGTACTTTACCTGAAATTAATTTAAACAACATCAAGCATATTCCTTTTGATGCAACTAAGGACGATATAACTTCAAAAGAACTACCTGAACAATTAGATGGTTTTGTCTATTGTCCAGGAAGCATACAACTTCGTCCGTTCAAAAATTTAAAGATTGAAACCTTTGAAGAAGATTTTCAAATTAACTTTATATCAATGGTGATAACTTTAAAAGGAATCCTGCCAAACTTATTAAAATCAGAAAACCCAAGCATTGTAATATTCAGCTCGGTAGCGGTAAAAATTGGAATGCCATTTCACAGCAGTATAAGTGCCTCAAAAGGTGCGATTGAAGGTTTTGCAAAAGCGTTTGCAGCAGAGTATGCTCCAAAAATAAGATGTAATGTAATAGCCCCTTCGCTTACAGACACACCCCTTGCTGAACGTTTTTTAAATGACGAAAAGAAAAAAGAAAACGCATCTGAACGGCACCCTTTAAAACGCATAGGCGAAACGAAAGATATTGCTAATATGGTAAGTTTTTTAATAAGCAAAAAAGCTTCTTGGATTACGGGGCAAGTGTATGGAGTTGATGGAGGGTTATCCACTTTAAAGATATAGATGTATGCTGAAAAAAATATTTATACCTGCGTTGCAAGTAAATTTTATAACTAAATTTGAAATGAAAATTTCTAATTATTTATCTCTTTTTCTAAACGATAAACGATTTTTTCTATTTCACCCTTTAGAATGGGAATAAAATGGAAAAAAGCTCTCAAAATGAAAAACAAAATAAATATTTTCTGGTTTAGAAGAGACTTACGTCTAGACGACAATGTAGGTTTTTACAAAGCTCTTAATGGTAAATTCCCAGTGATGCCCATTTTTATTTTTGATATCGAGATTTTAGATCCCCTCCAAAAAGACGATGCCCGTGTTACCTTTATTCACATAACCCTTCAAGAAATGCGTGAAAAGCTACTGTATATTTGTGGCAGCAGTATTGGCATTTACCACGGAAAACCATTGGATGTGTTCAAACAATTAATCCAAGACTTTGAGGTGCAAAATGTAATTACAAATCATGATTATGAACCGTATGCCCAACAACGAGATAAACAAGTAGATGATTTTCTTTCCAAAAAGAACGTTGGTTTTTACACATTTAAAGATCAGGTAATTTTTGAAAAAGATGAAATAGTTAAAGAAGATGGTACCCCCTATTTGGTTTTTACACCTTTTATGAGAAAGTGGAAAGAACAATTTAAAAAACAACCATTTAAAATTTATTCTAGTAAACCTTATTTAAAAAATTGTCTTACTAAGATAGAATTACCAAATGTAACTCTTGAAAACATTGGGTTTACTCTTTCAAATATAGAAGTCCCGGAGTTCAATTTGAGTAAACAGTTAATTCAGGAATATGAAAACTCAAGAAATCTACCTGCGATAAAAGGAACCTCTTATTTAGGAACGCATCTTAGATTTGGTACATTAGGAATTCGGCAAGTAATGGAAAAAGCGATAGAAGAAAAAAATGAAGTTTTTTGGAACGAATTGATATGGCGGGAGTTTTTTATGCAAATTCTTTATCATTTTCCAGAAACTCATACCCTTTCATTTAAAAAGAAATATGACCGAATTGTATGGCGTAATAACGAAACAGATTTTGAAAAATGGAAAACAGGTACTACAGGATTTCCATTAGTGGATGCCGGAATGCGTCAACTTAATGAAACTGGATGGATGCACAATAGAGTTAGAATGCTAGTGGGTAGCTTTTTATGCAAACATTTATTAATAGACTGGCGTTGGGGAGAAGCATATTTTGCTGAAAAATTGCTAGATTATGAAATGGCTTCTAATATAGGTAATTGGCAATGGGTTGCCGGTTGTGGTGTAGATGCAGCACCCTATTTCAGGATTTTTAACCCAACCACACAAATTGAAAAGTTTGATAAAGACAAAACCTATATCAAACTTTGGGTTAAAGAATTTCAAACGCCTTTATATCCTAAAGAAATGGTAAACCATAAGGTAGCTAGAGAACGTGCTTTAAAAACCTATAAAGAGGCTATCAGCTAATATTATTTGTAGGAATTTTCTTCATTATTATACTTTTAATCGAAATAATACGTAATTTTACCGATGTTATTAACTTTTTGTTATTTATTTGTTAATAAGTAAACATACCCTTAGTCATAACCCCAAATTATGAACCGCTATGGAAAATTACCACAATGAATTTAGCAATGGTGAAATCACCGTTACCTACGACCCAAAAATTTGTATTCTCGCAGAAATATGCGCCAAAGGGTTATCGGATGTTTTCAGAACTACAGTTATACCTTGGATAGACCTTGATGGTGCGGCTACTAATAAAATTGTAGCACAAGTAAAAAAGTGTCCTTCGGGCGCACTTCAATTTCATTATAACAAAGAAAAAATTGCAGGTTAAAAAAGCCTATTTTTTTTTTAGTATACAATTTAATCTTTTTTTACTTGTTATACATAGTGGCTTAACCAAAACAAATACACATGATCACTTTTAAACCCCTCACAACACTAGCCGTGTTGTTTTTTTCATTTACCTTTTTTGCACAAGAAAATAAGACCTTGCCAGAACAGTTTGAACACTTAATAAATAGTTCCAACAGTTACCAAGAATTTAAAGTAGTTAAAAAAACGAACCTAGAAACCCTTAAAAGAAGTGTTATAGATAGCATTTTAGTATATCAAAATGCCCTTATCCAAATGCAATCGGAAATTGAATCGCAAAAAATTGAAACTGAAATTCTTCAAACAAAATTAAAAGAAACCAACCAAAAGCTTAAAAACGCTATAGAAAAAGAAAACGGCATTTCTTTTCTAGGCATTTTACTTACAAAAGGAGTTTATAATTACCTCGTTTGGTCCATAATAATACTTCTTGCTTTATTTTTAGGTTTGTTTGTTTCTAGATTTGTCAATAACAACAAAGTTACTTCTGCATTAAAATTAAAACTTCAAGAAACCGAAGATGAGTTTGAAACCCACCGCCAACGTGCCATAGAACGCGAGCAACAACTCAATCGAAAATTGCTGGATGAAATCAATAAAAGTAAATAAGCAACATCATCATTTCCCTTTTTTAATTTAATAGAAGAGTTAATAATAAACAATTTTAATACATTAGTTTTTTTTATATTTACCATTTCATCCCCAAAATGCACCTTGTTTTTTAATATGGGATAGATGAAACCAAAATTATTTTTAATAGTTTTCTTAATTATTATTTACCTACCGCTTTATTCTATAGCGCAAGACATTCATTTCAATTATTTAAGTATTGATGATGGCCTTTCGCAAAACTCTGTAAATGCCATTACTCAAGATTCCGAAGGTTTTATGTGGTTTGCTACAAAAGACGGACTTAACAAATATGATGGACATACCTTTAAAATTTATCAACACGATCCATATGACAAAAACACGTTAGACCATAACCATATCACTTCAATACACTTTGATGTTTTTGGAACACTTTGGGTAGGCACAATAAATGGGATGCTAAATAGATACAATAAAGCATTAGATCAATTTGAGCGAATTAATTTACCACAACAAGATTTTGTGGCTCCCAACTCTTCAGAAATCAGAGAAATTCAATCAGACAAAAAAGGTACCCTTTGGGTTGGCACTTATGACAATGGCTTGTTTAAAATCATACAAACCAAAAACGGAAGTAAGTTTCAAAGCGTAAAGCAATATAAAAATGAACCTGAAAATACAAACTCCTTAAATTATAATCTTATTTGGAAAATTCAAATAGAAAATGAGCAAACTATCTGGATAGGTACAACAAAAGGGCTGAACAAATTTAATCCTGAAACCGAGCAATTCAAACATTATACATTTGATATAAAAAACAATAAGGCAAAATCTACAAATATAGATTTTGAAATTTCTTCGATACTGTCTAATGACGATGGCACATTATGGTTAGGTGCTGTTTCAGGATTGATTCATTTTAACCCAAAAAACGAAACTTTTATATATTATCCTCACCAATATACTGTTTTTAGATATGGATGGGGAGGCATTATTAAGATTGTAAAGGATAAAAAAAATAACCTATGGCTCGCCACCTCGGCAGAGCTCATGCACTTTAATACCTCAACAAACACTTTCACATCTTTTAGAAACGATCCATTCAGCACTGGCAGTATTAGTTACAACATTATTTCAAGTGTATATATTGATGCTACTGAAATTTTGTGGGTAGGCACCAATGGTATGGGTTTAAATACGTATGATCCTAAAGCACATCGTTTTTTAAATATCAAAAGACCAAAAAACGCCAATTCCAGAGTGGCTGGATTTAGCATTCGAGCCATATATCAAGAAAACAATCGTTACTTATGGTTAAGCAGCGATGTAATTTATCGATGGGATAAAAAAACAAATAGCCTTCAAAGCTTTGAAACTAGTTCAAATGAATTAAACACTTTTGGAAATACTGGGTCTTGGTCTATTACTAAAACCAAAGATGGGTTAATGTGGTTTGCCACAACAGAGGGATTATACAAATATAATTCTGCTTTAAATACGTATGTAATGTTTAAATACAACCCTCAAATTGCTAATGGAATCCCTCAAAAAAATATTTCTTTAGTATATGAAGACTCCGAAGAAAATTTATGGATCGCCACTGAAAATTTCTTATCAAAAATGGTTGACAGAAACCAGGGTGTTTTTAAACATTATCGATATAGCAACCTTCCTCAAACCAATATTTATAATAGAGTCACACTATACAAGGACGAAAATAAAATAATCTGGCTAGGTACTAGCAATGGTCTTATATCCTTTGATGAAACAAAAAATCAATTTTATTACTATAAAAACGACCCTGAAAACACCAATAGTATAATCAATAATCAAATAAAATGCATAACACCAGATCCTGTAGAGCCAGAAAAACAACTTTGGATTGGAACCTCTGGAGGGATTTCTATATTAAATAAAAAAGATAATTCCTTTACCCATATTACCGAAAAAGACGGCTTACCCAATAATGTAGTTTATGCAATACTGCCAGACCAATTTAATAGCTTATGGATAAGCACAAATAAAGGTCTTTCACAATTAAATTATACTAAAAAAACGTTTAGAAATTTTGATGTAAATGACCATTTACAAAGCAACGAATTTAATACAGGTGCTTATTTTAAAAGTCAAAAGGGAGAATTATTTTTTGGTGGTATTGACGGTGTAACACACTTCTTTCCTGAGCAGATTATTGACAATCCTTATATTCCAAAGATAAGTATCACCTCCATTAATTCTTACAGCAGATTAAAAAATAATACCCTTGAAACAACAAAAAAAATATTACCCTTAAATCCAAAGGAAACTGTTGTATTTTCAAACAAGGAAGACAACATCATCTTTGAGTTTTCTTCACTAGATTTTTCAGCTCCTTCTAAAAACGAATATGCCTTTATGTTAAAAAATTATCATAAAGACTGGGTTTATAACCACAATAGCAATACGGCAACATTCACCAATTTACCACCGGGTAAATACTTTTTTAAAGTAAAATCTAGCAACAATGACGGCATTTGGAATGAAACCGGCATTTCAATCCCAATACAAATACTACCACACTGGACTGGCACTTGGTGGGCTTTTACTGCCTATGGTATTTTACTTTTAATCTTATTATTAATTTTAAGAAAATATGAATTAAAAAGATTTCATGTAAAAAATCAATTAAAGTTTGAACGAATTGAATCTGAAAGTTTGCGAGGGTTAGACAAACTTAAATCTCAATTTTTCACTAACATTTCCCATGAATTACGAACTCCGTTAACCCTTATTATTGGGCAAATCGAAAATTTATTAGAGGACATTAAAAATGCTAAATCTCGCAAGCAAATAAAAAGCATCGACTCAAATACAAAACGACTTTTAGAACTCATCAATCAAATGCTAGATATTTCCAAACTAGAAGCTGGTAAAATGGAGCTTTATAACACACAACAAAATCTTGTTCCTTTACTGAAAAATTTATTTTATGCCTTTGAGTCCTATGCTGCCAATAAAAATATAACCCTTCATTTTAAAACAGAAAACAATAACATACAAGCCGTTTTTGATGAGGAAAAAATAAAAAAAATCTGTATCAATCTAATATCTAATGCCGTCAAGTTTACATTAAAGGGCGGCCAAATTTCACTTCAAATAAAACAAACAGCAAATCATCATATTCAAATAATCGTTACAGATACAGGCATCGGAATACCCGAAAAAGACCTCCCATATATTTTTAATCGATTTTATCAGGTAGACCATTCTGACACAAGGTTATATGAAGGTACAGGAATTGGTCTTGCAATAACAAAAGAACTGGCAGAATTACATAGTGGTGCCATTACTGTAGAAAAAAATACCATTGGAAAAGGAACCCAGTTTATGTTTGAATTTCCTGCTGGTGAGTTAACAAAAGAATCCAAAAAAATAAAAAACTTAGCTATTTCTAAACAATACCAATATCCTGAAACCCCTAACAGGGATAATGGATATAAAATTACAGTAACTAATAAAAAAATTATTTTACTTGTTGAAGATAATGCTGAAATCAGGCAATATATTAAAGATTTACTAGAAGAAAAATACAATATTATCGAAGCTGAAAATGGAGAAATAGGACTTGCAATGGCAATAAAAGCAATACCTGACCTCATCCTTACCGATGTGATGATGCCAAAAATAGATGGTTTTACTTTGGTAACCCATTTAAAAAACGATGAAAAAACTAGTCATATCCCCATTATTATCCTTACTGGAAAAGCGAATCAAAACGATAAACTCACAGGTTTAGAAACTGGCGTGGACGCTTATATTTATAAACCCTTTAGCAACAAAGAATTACATATTTGCATTAAAAACCTACTTAAAAAACAAGAAATTCTAAAACAAAAATTCAAAATAACAACTCCTTTTACTTTGGAAAGTGATGCTGTAAAAAATAAAGACAAACAATTTTTAGAAAAAATGTTTAACCACATCCTAAATAACAGTCGTAATCCTGAGTATTCTGTTGAAAAATTAGCAGAAGTAATGTGTTTAAGCAATTCGCAACTTCACAGAAAACTTCAAGCCCTAACTGGTCAATCTCCTGGAGAGATGATTCGAAAAATCAAACTACAAAAAGCGGCAGAATTACTTAAAAACAACACAGGAAGCATCGCTGAAATTTGCTTTCAAACTGGTTTTAATGATCAAGCCTATTTTTCTCGTGCCTTCAAAAATGAATTTGGTTGTAGCCCAACTGCCTACAAAAAAGAACTCACCTCTTAAGCGTTTTTTACTACGTATATACACGTATATCACTACAAATCACCTATTTAATGCGATAATAATCCTATTATTCGCAAGAAAATCACAAATTTTTATTCAGAAGTGTGCATACATTTAGTCTATTATTAACCAACTAAATAACTTTTATTATGAAAACAATTAAAATAATGATTACCACAGTAATCGTAGCCGTTTTTAGCATTAGTATGCTCACGGCGCAAAACAACCAGTTTTACAGAATCCACGTAGATCACGTGTATCCGTCAAGTTCTGATGCCTATGAAAAAATCTCAAAAAGACTGGCAGATTTGGCCAAAGAAAATCAGGAAGAGGATGGATGGAATGTATTGTGGACTTATGACAACAGAGTAATAAGCATTACCCCAGTAGGTGGCTGGGAAGATTTAGGAAAAGATTTTATGCCTAAAACACGTGCAAAACTGGGTGATGATAAGTTTGCAGAAATCTTTGGAGAATTTGATAAACATTATGACAACCATTATGATTATATCATTACACTTAGCAATGAACTTTCTTATATGCCGGATGGTATGACAACACCTAAAGGTCAAAACTATAGAAAAAACATGGTGTTGTATCACAAAGCACGCGATGGTCAAAAAATTGCAGAAATCGCTAAAAAATTCAAAGACCTCTATACCAAAAAAGGATCAAAATCCCACTATCGCTTGTATTTCAGCGGTTTTGGAAACACAGAGTCCTATATATTAGTTTCAAACGCTGCAGCTAGCCCGCTGGAATTTGAAAAACAAAGCGATGAAAATAGAAAGCTACTTGGTGAAGATTCCAGAAAACTATGGAATGAACTAATGCAGTATGTTACAAAAATTGAATATACCGAAGGACATATGCAGCCCGAATTGTCTTATTCACCGGCAAAAAAATAAAAATTTAGAATAAATAAAACCTCTGAATTTTAGAAGTATGCTATCAAAATCAATAGCGCTTTTCACAATAATCTTTATCCTTGCATGGATGGCTATCCCTTCTGTGCAAGGGCAAAAGGCGGGCAATCTTGAAGTTGTAAAAAACCTCTATGATGCCTTGCAAAAAAACAGCATCACTTCAAACGATATTGCGGCAATGACCCCAACCCTAAAATCGGAGGAAGTTAAAAGCACCAAAGAAGTCAATGAACGCTACACCATCACACTTTCTGCAATTGTAAAAAACGAATGGCGGGGCGTTTCATTTAAAAATTTGGAGTATCGCGAAATTGAACAAAACAAGGTTTTGGTCACCGGAACAGTTTCCGGCCGCCAACCATCAGAATGCGAAGGCATAACAACAACATTTCAGCATCTTTGGACACTAAAAGATGGTGAAATAATCCATTTTAATGAATACTAACTTAAAAACTAACATTATGAAAAATTTATTTTTACTGGGACTTGCAATCGTCCTATTTACAGCGTGCAATCAACAAGATAAACGCTACACACAAAATTCACCTGAAATCGATATTGTAAAAAAAGTCATTAAAGATTACAATGAAAAAAAGTATAGCATGACTGATTTTGCAGACACAAGCAAAACCTACTTCAACACAAAAACCGATTTTCTTACTGTGGACAAACTAGTGGAATTCCATCAAGGTAATGATGCTAATTATTCAAACAGGGGGTTTTTAGAAGAAGACCAGGAGTATGAAATGGTAGTCACTGATAAAGGACACACTTGGGTAAATGCCTGGTTAGACTGGAGAGCTACCATAAAAGAAAGTGGAAAAGTCATTGATATGCCTATTCACCTGACCTATCGTTTTGTAGATGGTAAAATCGTAACCAATTATGGTTATTGGGATCCAACAGAAATAGTTTTGGAACTTCAGGAAATTGAAAGAAAAGCTGCAGCACAATCAGCTGAAGCTGAAGAATAAAAAATCAGGTAGATTTTCTTTATAGAGAATTCCGGCAGTAATTAAAAGTGATTTTCAAGTTTTATGGTTATTACACGATTTGCAAAATATACTGCCGGCTACCTATTTTTAATATAAATGGTGAGGTAATCCATTTTAATGAATCCTAATTTAAAAACCAACATTATGAAAAAAGTAATTTTACTGGGACTTACAATCGTCCTATTTATGGCGTGTAATCAACAATATAAACGGTACACACAAAACTCACCGGAAATAGAAACCTATAAAAAGGTTATTGCAGCCTACGAAAATCAAAATTGGCAAGAATTAGTAACCTACTATGCCGATACGGCAAAAATATTCAATAATGCCACCAAAAAAAATGCACAAACCGTTGCACAATTGGTAGCCCAAAATAAACAAGATGCCGCTCTTTTTTCGTCTTGGAAATATGTGCCGGAAGAATCGGAATATGAAATGGTGGTAACAGACAAAGGAGAAACCTGGGTAAACTTTTGGGGATTATGGCAAGCCAGACTTATAGCAAATGACCTTTTATATGAAATCCCGGTACACATTACCGCACGATTTATGGACGGAAAAATAGTTAAGGAACACGGCTATTGGGACATTTCAAAATTGGTGTTGGATTTACAAACATTTCAGGAAGCTGCTCCGCCAAAAACTAAAACTGCGGAAACACAAGAATAAATAAACCAAACTTATCTGTCCATTCTTAATTTTAGGAATGGACAAATTAATTAAAAATGTATGAAAAATGAAAAAAGTAGGCATTATTGGTGGTTCCGGTTTTATTGGAAGCTACATCACCAAACAATTTTTAGAAAACGGCTATGAAGTAAAAGTATCAACAACGGATATTTCAAAAGAAGAAAAGTTTCAACACTTAAGAAAATTTCAAAATGCCAATCATTTAGAAATTAAAGAATTAGACGTTGTCTACAAAATGCTTCTTAAAAGTTTTATTAAAGGTTGTGACATTGTTATTCACGGAGGCACGCCGTTTCAACTGGACGTTAAAGATCCAAAAACCGAACTTTTTGATCCAACGATCAAAGGCACAGAAAACTTTTTGGAGGTGGTAAAGGGTAGTAAAACCATTAAAAAAGTGGTTTTTATTGCCTCAGTTGCTGCTTATAATACAAACTTTCCACTATTGCCCGAAGGTAAAACGGAAGCGGACCAAATCACTGAAAATGATGTGCCTTTTATGAGCGAACAAGGCCATCCGTATGCTCAAGCAAAGTTTATTGCCAATCAAGTAGTTGATAAATTCATTGCAGACAATCCCAATCTACCTTTTGAAATCACCTCTGTTTCGCCGGTGGGTGTAATGGGAAAGTCTTTGTCAAACAGACAAGATTCCACTTCAACGGGTATACAATTTCTGTTTAAAAATAAAATTGCCCCCAATCCATTTATACAAATGCTTTATGACATGGATGTATTATGGGCATTGGTAGATGTAGAAGATGTTGCCAAAGCTATTTACAAAGTGGCAACAACAAAAAACATACATGGGAAAAACTACCTTTTGTCCAGTGAAAGTTACAGAGTATCGGATGTAACATTAATGCTCAACCATCAAGAACCTAAAAACCAATCAAAAATAATTTATCAAAACCGATTGGCAGCAGAGGATTTAGGAATTCACTTCAAACCCGTAAAAGAAACATTAAACAACTATTAAATATGGAAAAGTCAAACCAAAAACCCGAATACTTTAACCTTCGCCCTGAGGTAGAAAAAGCCTTTGGCTATTCACACGCAGTAAAGATTGGCAACCACATAAAAATCTCCGGTGCCGTAAGTATGGACGATGAAGGCAATCCATCTGCAGTAGGTGACTTCTTGCAACAAATGAAAAATTGCTATGCCGACTTAGATAAAGTTCTAAAACATTACGGCTGCACTTTTGACGATGTAGTTAAGGAAGATGTCTTTACCACAAACATGCCCTTATTTCTGGAGCACGCGGGCTATCGCACTGAAATCTACAAAAACCATTTCCCTGCCGGTACCTGGCTGGGCGTAAAGGAACTGGCACTGCCTGAGTTTATGATAGAAATCGAAATGGAAGTACATAAAGCATAAAAAATCAAAATCGTTAAACAAATCAATAAAAGAATCAAATTATGAAAGTATCAGCATTAGCCGCCAACGGCCCAAACCAAAAATTAGAACCTTTCTACTACGAAATGGGAGCCATCAGTCCTGAACAAGTCGATGTCAAAATCATCAATTGTGGCATTTGCCATTCAGACCTCAGTATGATGAACAATGACTGGGGAATGACCACCTACCCCATTGTTCCCGGCCATGAGGTGATCGGTGAAGTAGTCGCAGCAGGAAATGCGGTGAAAAATGTCAAAGTGGGTGATAAAGTGGGTGTGGGCTGGTTTTCCGGATCCTGCATGTCCTGCCATGAGTGTATGGACGGGTCTCATCATCTATGCTCCTCTGCAGAATTTACTATAGGCGGCCGCCATGGTGGCTTTGCAGATTATGTGCGAGCTCATTGGTCATGGGCCATTCCATTACCCGAAGGAATCAACCTGGCAAAAGCAGGTCCGCTGCTTTGTGGTGGAATTACTGTTTTCAACCCCATCATATTGGCAGGAGTGAAAGCTACTGACAAGGTAGGCGTCATCGGAATTGGTGGTTTAGGTCATATGGCACTCAAGTTTCTAAACAAATGGGGCTGTGAAGTGATTGCCTTTAGCTCTAACCCAAGTAAAAAAGAATCCATTTTAAAAATGGGTGCGACCAAAGTGGTAGATTCCACCAATCCTGACGAATTGGCTAAAATAGCAGGCACTTTAAATTTTATCCTCAATACCACCAATGTTACCTTAGACTGGAATTCCTATCTGGTAGCACTCGCACCAAAAGGAAAATTTCACAATGTCGGTGCAGTATTGGAGCCTTTGGCAATTCCGGCATTTATCTTAATAATGGGAGAAAAGTCGGTTGCAGGCAGTCCTCTTGGTAGCCCAGCACTTACCCGAACCATGCTGGAGTTCTGTGTGCGTCATAACATCTACCCCATTACTGAAGAATTTCCCATGGCAAAGGCAAATGAAGCAATAGAACATTTAAAATCAGGGAAAGCTCGCTTTCGAATCGTATTGAAAAACTAAATTAAATACTAACCAATTTAAAAAATGAATTATGAAAACACTTAAAAAACAACTCGTTGCACTGGCAGTGTTATTAGTAAGCATTGCCGGTTTTGGTCAGGAAAACAAAGCGTCTCAAAAAATAGATTACAAATCAGGAGATCCGGCTGAATGGCCGGCAGAACTAGATGCAGTGATTGCTGCTCCTAAAAACCATAAGATCCTGCTGGAGAATGATGAGGTAAGGGTACTCGAGGTCTCTGTTTCCCCTGGGGAAAAAGAGTCACTACATCATCACAAATGGCCAAGCGTACTCTACATTCAGGAAGCAGGCGATTTTATTGATTATGACAAGGACGGAAAAGTAATTTTTGACACCAGAAAATTACCCGAACCCTTAAGCTTTCCGCTCACCATGCAAAAGGGTCCGGAGGCGCCGCATTCAGTTGTTAACCTCAGCAAGACCACACCAATAAGGCTTATTCGGGTGGAAATGAAACCTCAATATTCAAATAAAAATAAAACAATCATTAATGACCTGTATAAAGCCTTTTCAGCCGGAGATATTCCTGCGGTTCTGGGAGCTATGGATGCCAAGATTGTTTGGTTGGAAGCTGAAGGCAATCCTTATGCAGACGGCAATCCATACATAGGTCCAGATGCGGTTTTAAACGGTGTATTTGCAAGAACTGGTGCAGAGCACGAGTATTTTAAATTGGAAGATATTAAGCTTCACGAAATGAGCAACAACCAAGTTTTGGCAACCCTACGCTATGTTGCCAAATTCAAAGAAACCGGCAAGGCATACAATGTTCAAGTTGCCCATTTATGGTCTTTAAAAGACGACAAAATCACTGCTTTTCAGCAGTATGTGGATACCAAGAAACTGGCTGACGCCATAAATAAATAAAAAATGAACGCTATAATCGGACAAGCAGATTTCAACCCTACTCAAAAAAAATCACGCATCAATTCTTTGGATGTTATTAGAGGAATTGCTCTTTTGGGTATTTTATTAATGAACATCAACGGTATGGGCTTGCCCTATTCCTACGAAGACCCAAGTGTACTTGGCCACACCGAAGGCTTAAATTATGCGGTCTGGTTTGCCAACGAATTGTTTTTTGAAGGCACCATGCGCGGCTTGTTTACCATACTGTTTGGTGCCGGTGTTATATTGCTCACCTCGCGCCTAATTGATAAAGGCGCCGGTATTTCAACCGCCGATGTGTATTACAGAAGAATCGTGTGGCTTTTGCTATTTGGCTTGGTCAACACATGGGTGTTTTTATGGGATGGCGATATTTTATATGCTTATGGCTTATTTGGGTTCTTTTTGTTCCCGTTTAGAAACTTAGCGGTTAAGAGTTTACTCATAATTGCCGCAGTATTAATTTGCTTAGGAACCGCATGGGATATTAGTGACTATCATAAAAACAAAACCCTAAAAGCTGAAGCTGAACAAGCCTTAATTTTTAAGGAAAGTGGTACCGAACTCGACAAGAAAGCCGATGACGCCATTGCCGAATGGGAAAAAATATCCACTAAAAAAACACCGGAAGAAATTCAAGAACACATCACAGGCATGCAAGGTAATTATTTTGAAGTCCAACAGGAAAAAGCACCCGAAATACAATGGATGCAAACATGGTTTCAATACCGTTATGGCGCTTGGGACATTTTAAGCTTTATGTTTTTAGGAATGGCCTTTTATAAACTGCGCATACTTCACGGTGAAAAAAGCGTCAAATTTTATGTGATACTTGCGTTAATTGGATATGCAGTAGGCTTGAGCGTCAATTATTACGAAGTTAACTTAATCACCAGCAACAATTTTGATACCCTTCATATCTATCAAGCTAAACAAACCTATAATATTGGCAGACTGTTTATCACCTTAGGTCATATTGGCTTTTTTATGCTATTTATAAAATCGGGCGTTCTTGGCTTTTTGCAAAGAGGTTTGGCAGCGGTTGGCCGCATGGCGTTGTCTAATTACTTAATGCATAGCATCATTACCTCTATTGTATTTCTTGGTTTTGGATTATACGGTCAGTTAGAACGTTACGAATTATATTATGTAGTGTTTAGCATTTGGATTTTTCAGTTGATTACCAGTCCGATTTGGTTAAGGCATTTTCAATATGGACCATTTGAATGGTTGTGGCGTTCGTTGACTTATGGGAAGAAGCAGCCGTTTAAAAATAATTAATTAAAATAATCAAAAACAACACTATGAAAATTACATCTAAAATTCTTATCTCAGCCTTCTTATGTGCATCCTTCGCTGCAACCAGCCAAACCGTGCCACAAGCGCTTGCTAAAATCAATACCGAAGGTTTTCAGAAATCGCAAGTGATGAGCCTCATTGCGGACTTGTCCGATGTGTATGGCCCACGATTGACGGGCACCAATCAATATTATACGGCGGCGGAATGGGCAAAGAAAACCCTGGAAAGTTACGGCGTTGATAAGGCCTATTTCGAAAAATATTGTGACGATTGTATGGGTTGGGAAGTCAAATCTTTCAATGTAGAAATGACCTCACCTGCCTATATGAAAATACAAGCGTATCCGTATGCGTGGACAGAACCTTCAAATGGTGTGCAAATTGGCGATTTAGTTTGGATTGAAAGTTATGCCGATATGGAACTGGTTAAAAAACAATGGAGCGGAAAATTACAAGGAAAAACCATACTGATGGGAGCTGCCCCAGAACAAAATATGTTGTTTGATGCACTTTCAAAACGGTTTACGGAAGAACAGATTCAGGAATCCGAAAAATCGATTGTACCTGCACCGAACAAAACCTTAGGGTTTTCGGTTGGGAATATGAACTTAATAGAAGATTTAGAGGTGATTTTCGCAAGTTTTATGAAAAAGGATGATGCATTTTTTGCTTTCTTAAAAGCGGAAGGTGCATTGAGTATGTTAGGAACAACACCATTTTTTCCTGGAGTTGTTCATCCAAGTGGCACGTATAATTATAGAGAAAGCGATGTGAAACCACTTCCCTATTTTGCGATTGCGCCAGAACATTTTGGTAAATTGAAACGCTTGACAGAAAGAGGAAATACGCCAAAAATAAAATTCCATTTAGATGTAGCGTCGTATGTAAAGCCCGAAAATAATGTAAATATTCTAGCAGAAATTACAGGTTCAGATCCTAAATTAAAAGACGATGTGGTGATGATTGGTGCCCACTTTGACTCTTGGCATTCTGCCTCTGGCGCCACAGACAATGGTGCAGGTTCGGCCGTAATGATGGAAGTCATGCGCATTATTAAAGCATCCGGGTTAACACCAAAACGAACCATTAGATTGGCACTTTGGGGCGGCGAAGAGCAAGGATATTTAGGCTCTATGGCATATGCCCAAAACCACTATGGGAAAGTAAAGGAAACCACCAGAAAAAAGGAGGTCGAAAAAATTTCGGCCTATATCAATATGGATAATGGTGCCGGACAAATGCGGGGCATCTATCTGCAAGGGAACGAAGCGGTACGGCCTATTTTCGCTAAAATGCTAGCGCCTTATTCGCATTTAGACGTCAACAATCTAACCATCGAAAACACGAATTTTACCGACCACGATGTTTTCGATTACTACAAAATCCCAGGCTTTCAAATCATTCAAGACCCCTTAAATTATAGTACTGTAACACACCACACCAATTTAGATGTGTTGGAATATGTTCCAGAACGTGATATGAAAATTAACGCAACGGTAATTGCAGCATTGGTATATCAAATTGCGCAAGAAGATGTGCGTTTGCCGAGGGAAGAGTAAGAAAAAATAAGGACATCTAAAACAAAGGTATCAAATTACTAAATCAAAAATTATGAAAAAAGAAATTTTAACACTACTAACTGCATTGCTATTGTTCTGCAGTTGCCAATCAACGGATAAGAACTCGATTTTAGAGAAAAACAAAGCAGTTGTTTTGGAATATCACAAGGTTTGGAATGAAGGTAAAGTGGACAATTTAGACGATATACTAACTTCTGATTTTGTTTGTCATTATTTGACGAGTATAGAGTGGACAGGAATTGAAGAGGCTAAACAAGCCATTTCAGACTGGAGAGCCATTTTTCCGGATTGGCATGAAGAAATAGTAGATATCATTCAAGAAAATGATAAAGTTGTCACACGCTATAAAGCCACAGCAACACATACTAAAACCTATGAAGGAATAGATGCTACAGGAGCGAAAATTGAGATATACGAAGTTTCTATTTATCGAATACATAATGGCAAAATAGCGGAACAATGGTGCTTCCCAGATGACCCGAGCATAAAAACACAAATTCTCGATTTTAAAGAATAACTTCAAAAAAAGTAACTCATGAAAAAAGCAATTATCCTTATTATTTTAATGCAATTATCTAATGTGGTTAATTGACAAGAAAAAAGACCTGAAAAAAGGAAATCTATGATAAAACTCTTCAGAAACATCCGCCAAAACCTTCTCAATGAAGGCAAAACATCAAAATATTTAAAATACGCCATCGGCGAAATTGCATTGGTAATGATTGGAATTCTTTTAGCATTACAGGTGAACAATTGGAACGAAATAAGAAAAGTAAAAACCTTTGAAAAAGAGATTTTAACCCTTATTGACCAAAATCTGGAACGGGATTACGCTTTGCTCTCTATAGAACGTTTTAAGACTGAAGAAGCCATCACGTACACCGACAAATTATTGGAGCAGGTGGCCTTAAAAAACTACAACGACAGTTTAAACAAATGGATGGGAAAAATTATATGTTTTGAGCGTTTTAAGTCGCAATCAAGCGCTTTTGAAGTGTTAAAATCAAAAGGCTTAGATATTGTATCCAACAATGAACTCCAGTTGGCATTGATTTCGTACTACGACGAAAGCCTTTTTAAACTTTACGAAAGCTTAAACGATGTTTTAAGCTCGTTCAACATTGACTGGATTCCGGTGGTTAAAACAGAATTTTCAGATTTTAAATGGTCAGAATATTGTGAGCCTATAGATTCCAAAACATTCTTTGAAAAAACAGCATCAATCGTAATGTTTAAATTGTTTAAAGACAATAGAGGTGGCCAACTCAGAAAAATGGATAGCTCACTTGCTGAAATTCAAAACATAAGACGTTTAATTAAAAGCCATTTGAAATGATCAAATTCTTCCGTAACATACGTCAAACCCTAATAATGGAAAACAAAACAGGAAAATACCTAAAATACGCCATTGGTGAAATTGTGCTTGTTGTGATTGGTATCCTATTAGCCTTGCAGATCAATAATTGGAATGAGAATCGAAAAATGCACCTTCAAGAAATTAAATTATTGTCTGATTTACAGTTAGAATTAAAAAAAACATTAGATGAAATTAAAGAAGGAATGGAACTCATTAAAGTTACTATTGAAGATATAAATAGGATTGAATATTATATAAAAAATGGTTTGCCCTATTCAACCGAACTCGACAGTAGTTTTGGTAGGATTCCACATAACTATGCTGGATTTTTCAACTCAGCAGCATATAATTCGCTTAAAACAATGGGAATAGGAATCATACAAAACGAAAAACTTAGAATGGAAATCATCAATATGTACGATGTTAAATTTTTAAGTATTCCTGACTATACCATTGATGAAAATCTCATACGATCCAGTGTAGTATTTCCATATTATGCAAAGCATGTCATGTATTCAGAAAATTCAACGTACACTGCAAAACCCAACAATTTTAATGATTTAAAGAACAACCCTGAATTCCTTAATATTTTAAGACTTATTAAAAGACAACGTATAAGAGGGATTGAAAGATTCAATGACGTTTTAATACCATTAAATAAGTTAATTGAGAATATAAAAACCGATTTGGATTCAAAAAATTAAAGTGCGTGATGAAATCAACTTATTAATCTATGATCAAATTCTTACGCCACATACGTCAAAACTCAATTATGGAAAACAAAACATCCAAACCTGCCTCGCCGTCAAGCAGGTACTTTAAATACGCCATTGGCGAGATTGTGTTGGTAGTGATTGGGATCTTGATTGCTCTTCAAATTAACAATTGGAATGAAGAACGAAAAGAAAAAGCAATCGTTAAAAGTGTATTGCAAAATATTCGTTATGATTTGATAGCAGATACTTTGGCATTTTCGAATCGGCTGGACAGAATTCCTTTTTTTATTGACAATGCTAAATCCTTATTGAATGCTTCATTTCCAGACACATTATCTGCAAATACTTTATACAACAAACTACCTTACACTGCTGTCAATTATAAAATAAAAGATCAAAGCTTTCAAAAAGTCCTTAACACAGGCATAACCGATTTCTTTGAGTTTAATGAGCTCTTTGATGACATTAATACTTATTACACCATAAATTCAAGTGATTTCATTCAGCAAACAGCTTGGGATTCTGACAACACTATTGATGACGGCAAGTTTTGGTCAGCTATAGGCTTTGAAGTTGATATTTATCCCGATACATTTTATAAAAAAAGTGACATCAATTTTGCACAACCAGAAAACATTAGGAAAGCTGTGTTTTTAGAACAATTAAAGACACCCGATATGCGAAACACTATAAAAAACAATATATATCGCAAACTGCGATTAAACGAAGCATTGAAGGAAATGAAACAAAGAGCCAAAGACATCATTCTGAAAATTGATACTCAATAAAAGAAAGTAATGATCAAACTATAAACAACAGATAATTCAATGATTAAATTTTTTAGAAACATCCGAAAAAAACTGCTTGAACAAGGAAAAACTGCCAATTACCTAAAATACGCCATCGGCGAAATTGTACTGGTGGTCATTGGGATTTTGATTGCCTTATCGATCAATAATTGGAACGAGCAGAAAAAGAACGAAGCAAAAATTGTGAATACCCTTAAAGAAATACAAAATGACATCCAGTTAGATTTAATACAAGCCAACAGAATGTTCGACTATCATTTATTTACAGATTCTATTTCAAAGGGAGTTTACAATAATACATTTACAGCTGACGATTATCGTACAGGGAATTTGATGAGAATAGGATATAACTATCGCGATTTTAAGATTGCGACCAATGGCTTTGACAATCTAAAAGGCAACATTGATAATATACCAGAAATATATAGACCCCTATTGCCCGAAATTAAAAATTTATATGTTGGTTTGAAAATTGAAATTGATGTATATAATGACAGAATAAGGAATACTACTTACAAAAACATTGATGAAGACAGTCGATTTGATTGGAGCCAAATCGGTCTAAAGGGATTGCTAGCTGATGCACAAATCGATTATTATCTTAATGATAAAAAATATAAAGATTTAGTTGCCAACTATATGAATGATAGGCTTAACATTTTTAAAAAAGCTAATGAATATAGGATTGCGGCCATTGATTTGTACCATAAAATTCACGACGCTATTGGCAGTAAAGATACGATTCCAGAGATTGTTAATTACAACTATAAAAGCACAACATCTATAAACGAGTATGTAGGCACATATACCCGACAGGAAAGTGTAAATACATTTTGGCCAAAAAATATAAAGGTTAAAGAAATAGAAGGCAAATTACAAATACAGGTCGATGGAAAATCTACAGTCAACTTATTTTATTATACTGAAACCACTTTCTTTTCTGAAGATTATCAAAGTTATTTAGTCTTCAACAGACCAGGAAAAGGCAAATTATATATAAGTCCTGGTGCTAACGTCTATGCCATTTATGAAAAAACAGATTCAAAATAATAGGATAGCAGCTATATATAAATACCAATGATAAAACTCTTTAGAAACATACGTAAAAACCTTCTAAATGAAGGTAAAACATCAAAATACCTCAAATACGCCATTGGTGAAATTGTATTGGTGGTGATTGGGATTTTGATTGCTTTACAAATTAATAATTGGAATGAAGGTAGAAAAGAAAACATCCATCAGAAGTCTGTGCTCTCTAATTTGTTACAAGACCTGAAATCAGATTCCGTTTCTTATAGTCAGAACCTTAAAGAACTTAAAAACGTCGATTTTTTACAGGAACAGTTGTATAAAATAGGCGTAAAAAATGATAATACAATTGTCATAAATAACCCTAGCATTATCAGATTTTTACCTAATTACAATCCAATAACTAAAGACAATGATCCCTTTTTATCGACAAAAATCACCAATGATACCATTAGAAAAGAGATATTAGTCTATTTCAGGAATATGAAGGATATGGATGATGTTTATTCTGAATTAGATGAGGTTATAAAAACAAAAATGCGCATTTATTTGGGAAATAAAAAAATGTACAAGCTCACCAATTGGTTTGAGAATAAATATAAAAATACGACCGTAGAGGACTTATCTTTTGATTTTATCGATAGCGCAGAACTCATAGCACTTTCAAAAGAAGCTGAATTCCAGCAAATACTTTTTGAAGCCTCTCTAAAAATTGTAAATAACATTGATGTGTTAGAAATATTAATAAAGCAAAATGCGCATTTAATTAGTGTCATTGAAACTGATTTGAAAATACGGTAATTATGATAAAACTCTTCCGAAACATCCGAAAAAAACTGCTTGAACAGGGCAAAACTGTAAACTACCTAAAATACGCCATTGGCGAAATTGTTCTTGTGGTTATTGGGATTTTGATTGCGCTTTAGGTGAAACATTAGAAAAAATTTAAAATAGCCAAATTATAAATATTTAATTGAAAAATAGAATTGTTATTTTTTTAAACTTTCTTGATAAATTTCACTCCATTCATAAACGTTTTTAAAACTAGCGAATATATTTTTATCCTTCTTAAGGGTTTTGGCAAAATCATAATTGACCCCATTCCATTTCCATAAAGCAGCATCAGATGTGGGAGTATCTATTAAAATATCTGGATATATATTATTTTTGGTTGTAGCAACCATTAAAAAACCAGGGAATCCAAAATTTGCTATAAAATCATCATTATTATTTTTAATGTATAAAATTGAAGAATTTCCGGCAAACCCTGAAGTATATGAATTTCCAAATAGTATTGCAATTTCTTCAACTCCATCTGCATTTAAATCTAAAGGATAAACAAATGCGTCAAAAGGGAAATCTTCAGCTCCATCATAACAAAATTGGTTTTCATCGTTTGAAAGTTTAAATGTAGTAAGGGCATAAATACTGTTTTTTTCAGAAATAGAGAGTTTACTAGTAACTTCTTTAAACAGCAAGGTTGCTCCTTTAGAAAGTGAATCTTGTTGCGCTTTAGTATTACACGAAATAAAAAGCAAAAAAAATACAAATATGTTAGTAAAACTTAGTTTCATAATGTTAGTATTAGGTTATTATTAAAATAAAAATTCTTTTAAAACTTTAAATGTTATATAAAAAGCGGCCATAATAGCCAAAGGTGAAATGTACCAGCTTAAAGCAGGTTTAGTACCATTTGCTAATAGAGATTGTTGAAAAATTGTAATCATAAATAGAAAAATATAAACCACAATAATCAAAAGAAATCCAGCATTGTTGATGAGTCTAGAAATATTCATTAGGTCATATATATTAATTTCACTAGCAATAATTCTCACAACAAGAAGCATAATTAAAAGCAACACCAAGCCCAAACCACATAAAGCACCTGTAAGTAGTTCATTTTTAAATTTTGGCTTGCCATTTAGGGTTTTAATTCCGAATGCTATTCCAGATGAAACTATCATAAATATCGTTGCAGCTATGGACGATTTCATCAATACAGAAAAGCTCATAAAACTTCTAATCGCACTTCCTACCAATAAATATGGAGCAATAAAGTAAAGCAATGCGATACTCAACATAAGTAATAATGTATTTCTATAAGAAAATAATGATGAATTGGCAAACAAGCTGTAAGCACCATGTGTTGGGTTTAAAAGTACTTTTTTAAGTATTTGTGGCAATTCATTCTTATAAAAAACTTTTATGTTTTCTTTATTAAAATTTAGCTTTTCTTCCTGCAGATTGCTTTCAGTAGTTTCCATACTATTTAAAATTTGATATTAGTTTACCTGTAAAAATAGGGTTAAGAAACATCCAAAGAGTTTAAATTTATTTGATGCCTATTGCTATTTATTATTTGATTGAAAAACTTGATTTTGTGTAACTTATGTATGAAAATTCGCATTGTAGTGTTTTTTTTAAACTTTTAATTATTTTTGTTAGTAACTAAAAACTGTATGAAAATAATTGCACTCTTTTTATTTATAGTCTCTTTTGGATTTGTTGGTTTTTCGCAAACCCAACTTTTAGACTCATTGCAAAATGTGCTGCAAACACCAAAACTTCAAGATACAGTTCGCATTTCTACATTGCTTAATTTGTCTTACGCTATGTACACTAATGACAGCGAGGCAGCCGAAAAACACGCAAACCATGCATTAGAAATTGCGACCAAAATAAAATGGAAAAAAGGAATAGCCTACGCCTACAGGCAAAGAGGTTTAATTCAATATTATAAATCTGATTTCACCAATGCATTGTTTTTTTTTCAGAAAAGCTTAAATGAAATTAATTCACTGAAAATACCACTTTTTGAAGCTTCGGTTTATAATAATATTGCAAACATTTATGCTGATATTGGTGAATTTGAAAAAGCATTAATTAATTATCAAAAATTATTAGTTCTTGCAAAACAAGCAAAATCTTTAAGGCAAATTATTACAGCTTCTACTAATATTGCTACCGTGGAAATTGAACAAAAAAATTATAAAATAGCCATAGAAAAACTAAATGAGGCATTGGCTATTTCTCAAAACAATTCAATTTCAGAATATTTGCCAGCTATTTTAAATAACTTATCTCGGGCACACCAGTATGAAAAACAATATGAAAAAGCACTACTCTATTTAAATAAAGGATTGCTATTAGCCCAAAACAATAATGATTTATACCTCCAAAGCATTATGTTGCGCAATATGGGAGAAATTTATCTCATTCAAAACAAGCTAGAGCTTGCACAATTAACCCTTAAAAACAGCATAGAAAAAGCTAGAATGCATAAAGCTATAGATTGGGAATCACACGCTTGGGAGGTTTTGAGTCGCGTGTATGAAAAACAAAACAACGCTACTCAAGCTTTATTTGCTTATAAAAAACATATTGTACTGCGAGATAGCGTTCTTAATCAAGAAAAAAAAGTAGAAATCATCAGGCAAGATTTATTATTTGAAAACGAAAAAAACCAAGCACTTGCTAAAGCTGAAATAAAGCATCAAAAAAAAATTAAAAATCAAACGTTATTAGCCACTACCCTACTCGTCATATTTATAATTATAGGCGTTTTTCTTTATAAAAGGAAAAGGGATGCACTAACCCTTAAAAACCAAGCAGAATTTTCAACCATTGTATATGAAACCGAATTGAAAGCACTACGGGCGCAAATGAATCCTCATTTTATTTTCAATTCATTAAATTCTATAAGTGATTATATTTCAAAAAACAATACGGTTACTGCCAATAAGTATCTCACAAAATTTGCAAAACTAATGCGTCTTACCCTTGAAAATTCAGAAAAAAAATTTGTAACCATAGCTGAAGACATAAAATTACTAGAACTTTATATGCAAAACGAAGCTATGCGGCTCTCAAATAATTTTGAATATACCATAAAAATAGACCAACATTTAGATCCTGAAAACACACTAATACCATCATTACTATTACAACCTTTTATTGAAAACAGCATTTGGCATGGCATTTCAAATAAAAAAGAAAAAGGTATTATTTTTATAGAATTTAAAAAAAATAATAACCAACTTATTTGTAGTATTGAGGATAATGGAGTTGGCAGACAAAAAAATGATACAAAATCACATCAAAAAAAATCACTTGGAATTCAAATTACACAAAGTAGAATTCAAATAATTAACCAATTAAAAAATGCTGACGGTGGCATTCTTATTTTTGATAAAGAAAACGGAAAAGGCGTTTGTGTAGAAGTAAAAATACCACTCCTTTTAAAATTTTAAACCCATATGCGTCATGATAAAAGCCCTAATAATAGAGGACGAGCAACACTGCATTGACCGATTAATTTTGCTCTTACAACCATATTTAAACATTACTATTTTAGGTACATTTCTAACTGTAGAAACGGGAAAAAATGGTATAAAAACACTACAACCCGATTTGGTTTTTTTAGATATTCAAATTCATCAAAAAACAGGGTTTGACTTGCTTAAATCCTTTCAGCATATTAATTTTCAAGTTATATTTACAACAGCTTATGACGCGTATGCTGTACAAGCTTTTAAATTTAGCGCTATAGATTACTTGCTAAAACCAATTGATGAAGAAGACTTAAACAATGCTATTTTAAAAGTTAGCAATACACTATCACAAAACAATCTTTCTGAAAAAATGAATGTTTTGCTGAGCAATATTCTTCAAAAAGACAACCTTAAAAAAATAAGCATTACTTCGCAAGAAGGAATTTTATTTATTCCTGTTGCTGAAATTATTCGTTGCCAAGCCGATATAAACTATACCCACATTTTTTTAACTTCTAAAAAGAAAATAACCGTGTCTAAAACATTAAAATATTTTGAAGAGTTACTTGTTAATTGCAATTTTTTTAGAGTACATAATTCTCACCTTATTAATTTAAATTTTGTAGTTAAATTTTCAAAAACCAATGGGGGCGAAATAACGATGCAAGACAAAAGTACCATAGAAGTATCCAGCCGCCGTAAAGAAGCTTTTTTAAAAAGAATATAGCTGTAATTAAATATTTTGAATTGTAATCTATTTAACCTTAAAAAGAATTTCATAAAGTAATTTGCAAAGTATCCATTTTAAATAAAAAAGCCACCCACAGTGGTGGATGGCTTTTTCGGGCTTAGCAAATTCAGGTTAATTATAATTTTTGAAAGGTAAGAGTGTCTGTAGTACCATCACCTCCACTTACGTCAAAGAGTTCAATTAAGGTTGTTGTAAAATTAGACACATTCCAATCATCATTAAAATCATCAAAGGGAGCTACTTCTCCAAAATATAATTCTAAATGAAGACCACTGTTATTAGAGGTAGTTATGTTCCATGTGCCGTTAATAGTATTACTATTGTTTGTAGCATCTACGCTACCATTTGCATTAAATGTTAACACATAATTTGTATAATTGTTGGTTTCATTGTTTCCACTATCTACATAGCTTTGAACAAACCAAGGGCCACTAATTAGTATATCTATTAATTCTTGGGTGTTTCCAGTACCACCACCTGAACAATTTGAGTAAGGATTTCTTCCAAAAATAAGATAGTCTGTACCTCCATTTCCTCCACTTATGTCAACAAGGTTAATGTTTTCTAGAGTAAAGTTAGTCACGTCCCAATCATCATTTAAATTTTCAAAAGGATCGTTTTCGCCAACAGTTTCAAAATTAATTTCTAAGTCTAAACCACTACTGCTAGAAGTTACAGCCCAAGTACCATTTACAGTATTTGAAGTACTTACAGCAACAACAGTTTGGTTTATACTGAATGTAAATTGATAGGCAACATAATCACAAGTTTCATTATTTCCATCTTCCTCAAGTAGGTTTACATACCAAGTATTTGTTACCAATGAGTTAACTAAATCTAGAGAGCCTCCTCCTGAACCTCCACCTGTATTTGGAGTGCGTTCATAGGTAAGAAAATCTACTGTTCCATCACCTCCGCTTGTATGTTTTAAACGAATAATTAATGGCGTTGCTTCAATAATTTGCCAGTTCTCGTCTAAGTCATCTAAAGGACTTGCTTCACCAAAATATAGGGTTAAATCTGGCGTGCTGCTAGAGGTTAAATTCCAATTTCCATTTATAACTGTTGAACTGATAACCGCTTGTGCTGTATGGTTTGTGGCAAATGAAAATTGGTATCCTGCAAAATTATTTGTTTCATCTTGGTTATCAAAATAGTAGGTAACAAACCAAACGCCATCGGTTAATATTTCAGTAAAATTTGTTGGCACCTGACCGTCACCATTACTGTCGCAAGCAATAATAATATCTAACAGCTCTTGGTTATTGTTAACTGTAACAATTGCTCCGTCAGAGAGGATAACATTAATAGGGAAAACGATACTTACAGAACCATTTGGATCAATAGTTGTTAGAAAAAATAAAAGTTCAGCGTCATTATTAACGGTTTGAGTACCCGTTTGTTGATTATTAACATTCAGTAAAATAAAAGTTATAGGGTATTGAAAATTAATACAATTTATAGCATTCGGGTTATTGCTGTTTTCCGAAGTTCTTACTAACAAGTTTGCCAGTTGCGAGTTCATTGCAATACTTTCAGAATTGGCGTTGTCATTAATAGCTTCATCTGTAGTACACGATGTAAATACAAACAAGCTCAATAAAAAGTAAATAGGTAATAGGGCTAATTTTTTCATAAAGATTTAAGTTTAGTTTATTTATATATAAGAACAATAACCAAGATTTAAACCCTACTTTAAAAAAAGACATTTTTATGATTTTAAATTATTTCTTATCGCTACCTAAAGAAAAATATTATAGGTTTTGAGGTTTGTTCATATGAATCCTTCGTCTCTTTACGACCATTAAAAAATTAATTGGTTTTATATGTAATGAAATTCTTATTTTAGCCACTACAGTAAAATTTAAACTCAAGCTCATGAAAAAAATCGCTCAATTTAGTCTGCTTTTAATTTGTTTTATTGGTTTTTCACAACGTCCTTCCGCACTAAATAATGGTAAGTTTTTTGAAGAAAATGGAAATAAATTATTATTTGGAGGTAAAAACCAAAAACATTTTGAAGTAAATAATTTAGACTTAAAACCAGAACAATTTCATTATGGCATAGGTAGAGAAGCGTTTTCTGCCCTGCTAGAACCAAAATTTCAAACAGTTTCTCAAGCCAACACATTTTGGAACGATGAAGAACGATTTTTAGTAGCACATAAAGGAAATGAAGTAAAAGCCTATTCGGTTAAAGACCTTACTAAACACGAAGTTGTAAACGATTATATTGATGGTGAACCTATTTTTGCGGCATATTGCGTATTAGCAGATTTAGGCGCGGTGTATAAACGCACTTATGACGACAAGATTTTTACATTTGCATTAAGTGGTTATACCTATTTTGACCCAGAAGTATGGAATGGTTTAGATGGTTTTGTGCTTTGGGATAGAGAAACAGAAAGCCTTTGGTGGCCTTTAATAGACAAAGCGGTTTCAGGTAAATTGAAAAATGTAAGACTCCAATTATTAGACGAAACAAATTGGGAAGACACAAATTGGACAACTATTAAAAATAAATATCCAAATGCACAAGTACTAATATCTGGACAAGATTTTGAACGTCCAGAATCTTGGAAAAAGCATGAAGATGTTACTGAAATAGTTAAAAAATATTCTTATTAGCTAAAAATGTCTCCAAAACAAACCAACTTTTAAATTTGTTTTAGAGATATCTTTTATTTTGCTAGTGTTATCTATCCTCTTCTGAAGGTATTTTTTTATCAAAACCTGGCATATCATTTCTGCCAAAGGTTATTTTGTAATACAATTCACCATCTGTATCTCCTTGTGTTTTTTTAGATGAAAAATCTCCTAAATCGCCTTTCATTTCTGGAGCTTTTGAACCATCACCCCAACCTTTTTTACCGTGGCAAGAGCTGCATTGTTTGGCATACAAAGATTTGCCGATAGCCAAATTTTCGCTATCCTTTGCATCCGTTGGGTTTTTCATAGTTTTGTATTTTGCCGGTACAATCCATTCTGTTGGATCAGTAACAGCTATTGGTTTTTCTTCTACAGGTTTGGCTACTGGTTTTTCTTCTACAGGTTTGGTTATTGGTTTTTCAACCACAACAACTTCTGGTTCATTTGGATTTTCTTTTACCACAGGTTTAGTTTCTACAACAATAGGTTTTACGGTTTTTTCAATTGTTTTAGTGGTTTTAACTTCTGTGGTTATAACTTCTTTTGAAGTTGTTCCGCTTTTTACAGTTTCCGAAACAATAGAGGAAGTGTCTTCTATATTTTCTATAGTGGTTTCTATTGCTGTACTATCTACATTATGTGGTGCTATTTGCTCTGTTTCATCAAGAGTTACTTCTTCTTGATTTGTTGTATTGTTTTTACAACTTTGAAAAATTAAAACTGAAATTAATAATCCTAATAGGAATAAAGGTTTCATACTATTTTTTTTTGTTACACATTGTTAATCCATTTAGTATATTTAAATAAATGTCATTAATAGAGATAAAAAAACCGAACTTTTTGTTCGGTTTTTTTATCTGAATGCTTGCGTATTTTATTTTGCAAGGGTTCTTAAGAAGTTGACTACTAACCAGCGATCCTCTTCAGAGGCTATTTTTTTATCAAAAGCTGGCATATCATTTCTGCCAAAGGTTATTTTGTAATACAATTCACCATCTGTATCTCCTTGTGTTTTTTTGGATGAAAAATCACCTAAGTCACCTTTCATTTCTTTTGCTTTGGAGCCATCACCCCAACCTTTTTTACCGTGGCAAGAGCTGCATTGTTTGGCATATAAGGATTTCCCTAGAGCGATATTTTCACTATCTTTTGCATCGGTAGGGTTTTTCATTGTTTTGTATTTTGCTGGTACGACCCATTCATCTTGAATCGCCGAGGTAAAAGAAAGTGTAGCAATTGCAAAAATTCCTACTAGTAATAAATATTTCACGTTTTTCATAATAATTAAATTTTAGATTTATAAATTTTAAATAAGTTAATAACCAAAAATAACAAAATGGCCCAGATTCCAACCAACAAAATGTTAGGTACTATCCATAAAAATAAAGGAGTCTTTGTAGGTGGCGACCACATCGTTCTTTGATTGAATGTGGATTCATCTTTAATAGGAACACCAATATCTGAGTTAATATATGCGATTATCGTGCCAAAGTCATCACTTTCCTTAAGAACTATTTCAAAGGTTAGTTTTCCATCAATTCCTGTAAATCCTTCTTGTATTGGAACCAATATAGATCCATCTTCATCGGTAGTGTAACTATCGTCTTCACCAACAGTTAGACTGCCAAATAGACGTTTTAGACCTACTTTAATTTCCTCCTCTGCAATGGGTTCATCTTCTAAAGTAAATAACCGTGCTTGAATGTGATATATGCTATCTATTTCAACGATAGACGCTTCCATATTGGCATTTACAACGGTTATGGTTTCTTCATCGTCTTCATACATTTCACTGTCTTCAATTCTAACAATAAAATCATTGGTTATTGTAATAAATTCTGGGGGCACAATAAATGTTGCTTTTCCATCATAGTTTGTCTTTGCTTCGCCTATTTTTACTTCGGCATTAAGCTCCTCATCATCTTTGTCAACTTCAACTTTATAAATAGTAAAGTTTAAATTCTGGCAAGGTTCAAAACCATCCTCTCCTCTGAAAATAGCAGATAATTTTATGAAGGAGTTTTCATTTACAACTTTCACATATTCAATGGTGATTCTAGCACCTATTTTATCGTCTTGACTGTATGCTTTTGTGCCAAAAAAAGCAAATAATGTCATAAAAAGTAGCGTGGCTAATTTGCTGCGAAAAGTAACTAACTTCATCATAATGTTTCGGTTTTATCATGTTCTAAAATTCCTCTTTCTTCAGCAGTTTCGTGTATTGGAATAATGGGTAAATAACGAAACAAAATAGTCATAATAAGCAGTGCCGAAGCTAAAGTGCCAAAAGTGATGGTCCACTCTAAACCGGTAGGAAAATAATGCCTCCAGCTTTCAGGAACGCCTTGAATGGGTAAAAATGGATGGAGTAAGGTTGGTGTTACAATAATATATCGTTTCCACCAGGCTCCAAGTACTACTAACAATGCAATAATAAAAAGGGGCAGTGGTTTTCTTCCTTTTGGAAAAACTAAAGCTATTACTGGCACAATTAAACCACCTATAATAACTGTCCAAAATAAAGGTGCATAACTACCAAAAAACAGTTCTTCTAAATGTGCAGATTCTTCGTTTGTACTTTTATAGGCGGGAATTAAGTATTCGTTTACATTGAAATACAAATAAACCAAACATAACAGAACCAATAATTTACCCATTTTATCAAAGTGCAAATCGGTGATATAATTTTCAAGATGATATATTTTTCTTAAAACAAACATAATTACCACAACTGCTCCAGCTCCGGCAACAAAAGCGCCAGCTATAAAATAGGGTCCAAAATTGGTGCTATCCCACCCCGGACGATACGTAGTAGCAAAAAGCCAAGCCGTAACTGTATGTATTCCGAAAGCAACAGGAATAATTAAAATGGAAAGTGTTTTTATAGATGAATTATAAATACTAGTTTGTTTTTTAGTACCTGTCCATTTTAACGAAAGTTTGCCATACCATTTACTTAATTTTGGTTTGTTACTAAAGTATTTTTTTAAAATTGCAAAATCGGGTAAAAGAGGGTAATACAATAACAAGATACTAATCAATAAATAGGTTGTTATTACTAAAACATCCCAAATAATTGGCGACTGTAATCTGCCGTGTAAAAAAATATTGTAAATCCTGTCAGGACGACCCATATCAATGATGATGGTAAGGCCTGCCATAATAATAGCTGCTACGGCTATAACTTCAGATATTCTGGTAAGGGGTGTACTCCATTTAACTCCAGAAAGTCTTAAAATAGCAGTAACCAAAGAGCCTACTAAACTAATAGCCACAAAAAAAACAAAGTTTGAAATATAGACTCCCCACAATGCATAATCGCGCATACCTGTGATGATTAAACCTTTATCAAATTGTTGATAATAAGCATATAGTGCTGCTAGAATAACTACTAATAAAAAGGCTATCCAAATTTTGCCACGCATTCCAAATTTTTGGGGAGCGAGGTCTTGTATTAATTTATCATATGGTTTCATTATTCTTCAGTTTTTTTGACAGATTGAAATTCCGTGTAGTTTTCCATACCTTCTTCAAATTCAACAAGTCTTTCTGTTGGGGGTAAATAATAAACGCTAGGTTCGGTACCTAATCCTTCTAACAATCGGTGACCAGATCGTTCTTTTAAAAGTGCGCTTAGTTTAAATGTTTGTCCACTTCCATTGGTTACTGCATCTTCATAAATGTCACCAAAGGAATAAACGTCATTAGGGCAGGCTGTAACACAGTGTGGAAGTTCACCCATATCAATTTTATGAGGGCAAAAATCGCATTTATCTACCGTACCTTTTACACTTGGTTTACCCGTGTGGTCTGGAGTATATGTGCCTGTGTGAGCAGCTTGTGGCTGATCAGGCTCATTCCAGTTAAAAACTCTTGTTGAATAAGGACAAGCTGCCATACAAAACCTGCAACCAATACAACGCTCATTATCTATCAAAACAATTCCATCTTGGCGTTTAAAAGTGGCATCAACAGGACATACTTTAACACAGGGTGGTTTATCGCAATGCTGGCAAAGTGTTGGCATAAAATAAGGTGCAGTTTTTTCAGACTCCTGCATTTTATATACTTTCAGCCAAGCATTTTCACCTGTGATGTAATGGTTTTTATTACAAGATTCTTGGCATTTAAGTGCATTTTTACACTTGGCTAAATCCACTACCATTACAAACTTTTTATTTGGAAATCCAGCTCTTGGATCATAACCATCCTTTTGGATATGTCCCATATCGTGAACCTCAGAAGAAGGCACTTGCATTATATGACCATCGGTGGACATAAGTTCTATCATTCCTGAATTTTCCTCGTCATCAAATGCCTTTGCTACAGCAACTGTACCAACAGATGCGAGTAAGCCAAACTTAATGCCTAATTCAAAAAATTTACGCCTTGATTTCTTTTTGTCTTCTTGCATAATACTCTATTTATCTTTATTCAACCATCCTAAAAAGGATTTATTGGAAATATTTTTTTCAATTACTTTTGATTTTTCCAACACGCTTTTTTTTACTCTTACCGTTGTACCGTCAGCTTTAAGCATGGTCTGGTAAGCATCACTATCTTCTCCAAGCACCTCAGGTGAGGCTTTTCCAAAACCGAGAAGAGGAAGGATTAACCCCCCTCCTAGCATCGGTAAAAATCCTCTTCTACTAATTTGATTCTTTGTTTTTTTAGATGATTTTTTCATAATGTGTTTTTATAAATGCCATAATCGGGTTATGTTAAAACCAATCATGAAATCGCCATCAAAAAAATTGTTTTGATTAAACATATTGTTTTTTTGCGCTACGATTCCTTTATAGTTAGTAATAAAAACCTGAAATGCATGTGATCCTGTTGAAAACTCCAAACCTAAACTAACTCCAGGTTCAGGTGTTCCTGAATCAAAGGTAGTAATTGGTTGATTATATTCGGCTATGATAGAGGTTTGTGGGCTAATTTTTGCACGACCACCAAAGGCTATTGCAAACATGTCATTTTTCATAGTGTTTTCAACCAAATTATAGTGTGACAAACTTGGTGCTACCATAAAGGATATATTTCTAGTGAATCGTTTTGAAATAATTAGTTGGTTAAAAAAAGAATATCTGTCTTCTGTATGGTAAAAAAGATCTTGATTTTTTTGTCTGGCGTCAATAGTAAAGTTTCCATAATAACTAACGCTTATTGGCATTTCATTACCTCGGGTTTGTCTTAATATGGCACCTTTAAGATTAAAATCTTGTAATCGGTTATCTTTTGTGGTTCCAAATCCTACGGTTATTCTATCATGAATAGCATAACTTAAAGCAATCCGAATGTTTGCAGCTCCATAAAGCCCAATAAGTGAATTATCACTATCCACCATGTCAAAACGGTGATTCATGGTCATTTCTAATGTCCCTTTTGTATTGAGCACATCGGTTTGATTTTCAATGAGTGCAGTACTTTCAAAAGCCGCTCTTTCAAGTTTTACTGTTTCTTCAGTAGCATCTGCATCTTCCTGGGCAAAAATCATAAGTGGAAAAATAAATGCCACTGCTAGAATTGATTTATATCTTTTCATTTGTATATTTTTGAGATTAGTTATTAAGTGCACCTTCGTCAATCCACTGTTTTACTACATTTATTTTAGTTTGACTTATGCCACCACTTGGTGGCATAAGTGGTGCTCCTTGTCCTATTAAACTTTTATATAAAACACTGTTTTCAGAATCTGATGAAATCACAAAGCCACCACTAAGCAATGCATTAAATGAATTGCCTGAGCGCAAATCTGGATTTTGATTTCCATTATGACAATTAACACAGTTTTGAGTAAATATAGGTTGCACCTGATCTTGGAACGATATATTTTGAGGTAATGGAAGATTAGTTTGATCTGTTAATTCATCATAATAACATGAGAAAGTCATCAAACTCATTCCTATCACAAGCAAAAATTGAAATATTTTTTTCATTTTTATTGTTTTTTAGTTTCTATTTGGTTTCTTAGGAAATCTAATTTAGAATTTTGTAAAACCACCTAGGGACTTTGCTAAATTCTAAATTAGATTTATTTTAAGATTGCCTGCTTTAGTCAGGATATACAGTTTGATTGCTCAGTGCTTTATAAAGGTTTTTCATTTCTTCAAGTGTTGTAGGGGTAGATCCCATGGAAGATCCTAGTTGACCAGAAACCACTTTGTGTTGTACTTCGTGCGGATTAGATCTGGTAAATTTTCCTAAGGTATTCCCTCCTAATGGAATGGTTGTACCATCTGCACCATGGCAACTTGCACATTTAGCTGCATAAAAGGCATTCCCAGCGGTGGCATTACCATTTCTGCCTAAATCGGTAAAGGTTCTTGAGCCTGTTGGATAGGTTCCTACTGTATTTATAGCATATAATTCATCTGTATCAAGAGCTCCTTCTTTTAAAAATTTAACCAAATCCCATATTAAGGCATCGGAAAGTATAGTTCCATAATCAGGGTGATTATTACCGCCTAATGCAGGGTTTGTACCGTCTGCAGTTCTTGCAGGATCTACAGCTGCACCACCGGTATTTTTTATTTTTTCAAACAAAATACTTATGTCTGCATAGGTCAAATTTGTTAATTGAACAGAGGATATATCAGGTCTTGTAGCATTTGGAGCTCTGTTAATGTAGGATCCAAATCTTGCTTTTTGATCCCAGGCGTGACATTGTTTACATCTGTAAAAATCCTTAAAACCTGTAATGTTTTCAAGAACTACTGCGGGATCATTAGGTGCTACAAAGCCAGTTTCAGCTTTTGTAAAATCGTTATACAATCTACTTCCATTAATCATATCTGCAGCATCATATGCTATTTGATCTTCATCAACTGGAACAGGTATTACGGTGTCGCGATCATCATGGGTACAACTTTGGAGTCCCATAAATAGAATACCTAAAATAAATAAATAAAGTTTTTTTTGTGTTTTCATAATTAGTTGAATTTTATAAATAATTTTTGGGTTGAAATGATTTTAAAATATTATGGTGTAAATTTCTTAATTATTACTACTGTATTATATGACAAATGTCATATAATATAAAATTAACACCTGCTCTATATGTTTTTTAAAAACCTTATTTTTGTTTAAAATTTTTATGTTAAAAACATTTATGTTTTAAAAAATATTCCATAAATGCAGTAATTTTTTTTATAAGTATATCTTCTTGTTTAAATCTAATGATAGATTGAAATTTAGTAGTCCTAATTTATATCATATGGATAGAATATTTTATTTTTATTAAGTATGCCAGAACTTTTTAAACAGGTATTCATAAATCACCCCACTTTCTTTACATTAAACTAAGATATATGTAAGATTTCTTGTTTATTTTGTAATAATATCTTAATATAATTATTGAAATTAGCAAACATTAAATCAAATTAAATGTATGATTGAGAAGCTAAAAACAATACAATTAATCCGTAGTAGGATATTCAAAATAATATGTTTTAATTAAAGAATACTAAGTTAATGAAGGATTGCTAAATTTTATCGATTTAAAAATTCTAAGCTTTTTTAAACAACCAAGTAAAGCAATTCAAAAACTGGTAATTTATGAAACTATACATTAAATACATGGTTAGCCTGCGTTGCAAAATGCTAGTTAAAGAAGAGCTGAAGAAACTTGGCTTAAGGTATATTAATGTTGAATTAGGATCGGCAGAAATAATGGAAGACATTACTCTTGAACAGCATGATACACTTAAAATAAATCTTTTAAAATCGGGATTAGAGCTTCTAGATGATTCAAAAAGCATCTTAATTGAAAAAATAAAAAACATTATAATTGAAATGATTCATTACCAAGATGAAATTCCAAAAGTTAATTATTCAACATACATTTCCGAAAAATTAAATTATGATTATACCTATCTTGCGAATACTTTTTCTGAAGTAAAAGGCATAACCATTCAGCAATACATTATTTTTCATAAGATTGAAAAAGTAAAAGAATTACTTTTATATGACCAACTTACGCTTACTGAAATTTCTTATAAACTACATTACAGCAGTGTAGCTCATCTATCTAACCAATTTAAAAAAATTAATGGACTTTCTCCTTCATATTATAAAGAGTTAAAGCACAAAAGAAATCAAAACCTAGAAAATATATAATTCTTCATTTTAAAATGCTTTTAACTAATATATATTAAACAAATAGCACCACCTTAGCACGGAATTATTTAAATAGAATACAGCATTTTTATTTTATTAGTATGAAAAAATCTATTTCAACACCCATTTAAAGTTTACAGGTAAAATTTAATAAAATAAAAAATGTCAAAAGAAAAAGAACCAACACAGGAAGTAGAATATCAAAAATCTAAAGTTTTTATTGTAGTTGAAATTATTGAATACATTCCTAACTCTGTATTAATCAAAACTATAATTAAAAAATCAACAGGAAATGTAAGTGCAGTTTCTTTTGATACTGGAGAAACTTTAATGGAAAAAATATCGCCCTTTGATACCTTTATTCAAGTTATCGATGGCAAAGCAGAAGTATTAATAAATGATGTTTCTAATCATCTAGATACTGGGCAATCTATTATTATTCCAGCACATTCAAGAAATACTATAAAAGCTAATGTTCGTTTCAAAATGATTTCTACGATTATCAAAAGTGGGTATGAAGAGGTGAGTTAGACCCAATATAATTTCATTTTCTTTTCCTTTATTTTTTCTTCTATTTATAGATACCCTTTATCTATTTCTTCATTTTCAAAATTTATATATATATATATATATTCCTTTCGTGTACCTCTTGATTTCCTTAAATTGTTATTAAATACTTGTATTTTAAAAATGTGTGATTAATATAACATTTTCAAAATTTAATGTAACAAAATATCTTTAAATATTTCACACCTTTACTCATATATTTCTACTAATACATTAACAATTTTAGCAATTCACAAATAAAACATAGTTTATTTATAAAATTTTATATTGTTTAAAAAAATTATTAAATAGAATAAAAATTGAAAATATTAATCCCCAACCTTTCTCTATGTGTGAGGCAAGAGAGGGGTTGGTTTTTAAAACGTATTTATTTTCTTAATTAAAAATAACAAATTAAAATATAACATCATGAAAAATTTACTCCTTTTGCTTACGGTTGTTTTTTGTATCTGTTTAGGAAATTTAAATGCTCAAAATATACCAACATATTCTTATGTGAGTATACAGAACAGGTTTATCCCTATTAATGAACCCATTTTACCAATGCCAAACTGGATGGACAATTGGTCCAATGAATCGGTTATAGCTATAAAATATTTGATAAAAAAATATGGTGATCCAAATGAAAACAGTGAAAGAAGAATGGTATGGAATTTAGCATATCCATCAAATAGAACTATCATTTTTACAGAAATTTTTTCATTTAAAAATTCCGAAGAAAATTATAATCTGCCTAATGCTTGCAATTTGTTGAAATTTCCTGATACAAAAGAAACTTATACGGGAATGTTTATTGCATCTGATTATAAAAACAATTTATAATTACGCGCAAAATAATTAAAGCATAACTAACTAATGATTAAAATAAAAACTTTGAATACAGATATTTCCATACATGTTTTAAGAAAATTGCTAGAAATAAACCACAATAGAATTGATGTTTATAAAACTGCATTTAATGGAACTCGTTATAAAGATTTAAAAACTTTTTTTACAGGTTGCATCAAAACTAGTCAAAAATGCAATGTAGAACTTGAAAATGAGGTTCAACAATTAGATGGAGATATTTTAAATAATTTTTCTGTAACTGGTAAAATATTTACTTTTTGGATGATAATTAATGTTGCACTTTCTAACTACGGTCGTAAAAGAATTTTGGATTATTGCAAATATGGTGAAGAAATTGTTAAAAAAGCTTATCATAAAGTTTTACAAAAAAAGAACTCTAAAAACATTACTATTAAACAAATAAAAATAATAACAAAACAACAGGGTTTAATGGAATCTGACCATAAAAATGTATCCTATTTAAGAGACAATTCCGTATAATTATTTTTTACTACCTTATTCTATCCTAGTAATTTTTGCTCCTATAGCATTCAATCGCTCATCAATGTTTTCATACCCACGATCAATTTGCTCAATATTATGAATGGTGCTGGTTCCGGTGGCAGAAAGAGCTGCAATTAATAGGGAAATACCTGCTCTGATGTCTGGCGAAACCATGGTAGTAGCCTTTAGCATCGATTTAAAATCATGACCAATTACCGTTGCTCTGTGTGGATCACAAAGTATTATTTTTGCGCCCATGTCAATAAGTTTATCTACAAAGAACAAACGACTTTCAAACATTTTTTGATGTATTAAAACACTTCCTTTTGCTTGGGTACAAACCACAAGAACGATACTTAATAAATCTGGGGTAAAACCTGGCCAAGGCGCGTCTGCTATGGTAAGAATAGAACCATCTATATAATTTTGAATTTCGTAATGTTTTTGTGCAGGAATGTAGATGTCATCCCCTTTTTGTTCTAGTAATATGCCTAATTTTCTAAAAGTGGCAGGAATTACCCCCAAGTTTTCCCAACTTACATTTTTTATGGTAATTTCACTTCGGGTCATAGCAGCTAGCCCAATCCAACTTCCTATTTCAATCATATCAGGAAGCACTTTATGGTTGCATCCGCCAAGGGTTTTAACGCCCTCAATAACCAATAAATTAGAACCTACACCGGAGATTTTTGCCCCCATACAATTTAGCATTTTGCATAATTGCTGTAAGTAAGGTTCACAAGCTGCATTGTAAATGGTTGTGGTTCCTTTTGCCAATACCGCCGCCATAATTATATTGGCTGTACCGGTAACAGATGCTTGATCTAGTAACATATATTGACCTGTCAATCCGTTAGGGGCTTCTACACCATAAAAATACTCCTCTTTATTGTAACGAAATTTAGCCCCCAGTTTTATGAATCCTTCAAAATGCGTATCTAAACGTCTTCTTCCTATTTTATCTCCGCCTGGTCGTGGTATGTATCCTTTGCCAAAACGCGCTAAAAGTGGGCCAACAATCATTATAGATCCACGAAGAGAGCTTGCCTCCTGCTTAAACAATTCCGATTCTAAATAGTCTAGATTTACAGCGTCTGCTTGAAAAGAATAATCACCTTTTTCTAGTTTTTTTACCTTTACACCAAGATTGCCCAAAACTCCAATAAGTTTATTGACATCAATTATATCTGGTATATTACTAATTTTTACTTCTTCTGAAGTAAGCAAAACGGCGCATAAAATTTGTAAGGCTTCGTTTTTGGCTCCTTGTGGATGAATGTCTCCCTTTAATTGGTGACCTCCTTCAATTTTAAAAGTTCCCATAAAAAAAGTGTTCTGAGCTTAATATCGTTTGCGAGGTCTATTGGTATTACTTTTGAAGTTCTTTTTTCCCGAAGGAGTGCTTCCGTTAGTAAATTTCTTTTTGGTTTTTAATAAGTCTGATGAGTTAGATAAATCTTCATCACTTTCTAAAAGATTTATTTTTCCGCTAGACAGTTCTAATAAATGTTTAAAAATTACATCATCTTCTACACTATCCTTATTCCAACTTAGGAATGATTTTTTCATATGGTTTGCAATAGTCAGAACAAGTGCATCTTTTTTTTCGCTATCTTCCCAACTTACAGCCACATCTATCATTCGCTTTATATTGTTACCATAAAATCGATATTTTGGAAAGTTTTGTGGATATTTTAATGGCTCCGGGCGTTCTTCAAGCATTTCTCTTTTTGGAATAGGAAAAGGAGAGTCTACATCTAATTTAAAATCAGAAATGATAAAAAGTTGATCCCAAAGCATCGGCTGAAAATCTGGAACATCGCGCAAATGTGGATTTAAATTACCCATTACTGCAATAATGCTTTTTACAATTTTATTTCGCTCTTCACGATCTTCAAAAGTGATTGCGTGTTGCACCATTTTTTGAATATGTCTTCCATATTCTGGTATAATAAGTTTAGGTCTTTCGGTATTGTACTCTAATTGATTTAACAAAATATGTATGGTTTAAATATGTGTCCTTAAATTTAATAATGTGCAAAGTAGTAAAAAAAACGGTGTAATTTATTACCCTATAATGAAATTATACCTTCTATAATTGATACCTCTAAATACTTTTCAATTACCGCATCGGGGTTTTTCATTTTTACAAGTATCGTTATACTTGTAAAATTTCCTTTTGAAGATTCTCGGGTAGTAATTACAGCTCCTAAATTATTAAAAGTATTTTCAATCTGTGTTACTTTTGTCTCATCAGAAGGCACTATAAATTTATATAAATAATCTGAAGGCCAAAACGTGTCATTGCTTAACTTTTCCTTTAATGATTTATAAAATTCTTCTGTATTTTTATCAATCCTCATAAAATGGAAGTAACTTAAAAAATTGAATTGTTTTTTAAACTTAAGGCTTATAAATCTTAATGCAGAAAAATGATTTATTTTGATGCAAAGATAAGGTTTCAAAATCAATTTCTTTTTCCGTATTTTGTATTTTTTAAAAAAAACAGTTTGAAACCAAAACGAATAGTACTTACTGGAGGTCCAGGAACTGGAAAATCTTCGATTATTACAAAATTAGAAAGCTATGGTTATCCCTGTCTAGAAGAGATATCACGAAAAATAACGCTTCAGGCAAAAGCGGAAGGCATTAATCAGTTGTTTTTAGAAAAACCATTATTATTTAGTCAACTTTTATTAGACGGAAGAATACTTCAATACAATGAGGGGCAAAAACATGAAAATAATTTTGTTTTTTATGACCGTGGCATGCACGATGTTGTAGCCTATCTTGACTATTTTCAAACCGAATATCCAAAAGGATTTCAAAACGCTTGTAAACAGCACCCCTATGATTTAGTGTTTATTTTACCTCCGTGGGAAGAAATTTACATACAAGACAACGAACGTTATGAAAATTTTGAGGAAGCAAAAAAAATTCACAATTATCTTGAAAGAACCTATAAAAATTATGCATATATCCCTATTGAAGTTCCTAGATTAACTTTGGAAGCACGTGTAGAATTTATTTTAGAAAAAATAAGCCACAAGGTATGAACGCTTCTCTAAAAATACTAAAAAAATATTGGGGACATACCTTATTCAGACCCCTTCAACAAGAAATTATTGAAAGTGTTTTACAAGGAAGAGATACTGTTGCACTACTTCCCACAGGAGGAGGAAAATCTATTTGTTTTCAAATACCTGCCATACAACAAGAAGGTATTTGCATTGTAATTTCTCCGTTAATTGCCTTAATGAATGATCAAGTGGATACTTTGAAAAGCATGGGTATTAAAGCTATATCCCTTTCAGGAAATATTCACTATAATGATTTAGACAGACTACTAGACAACTGTATTTATGGCAACTATAAATTCTTATATCTTTCGCCGGAACGTTTGCATCAGGAATTAGTGCAACTTCGCATCGCAAAAATGAATGTCAACCTTATAGCTATAGATGAAGCGCATTGTATTTCGCAATGGGGAAATGATTTTAGACCCGCATATAAAAACTTACTTATACTTAGAAAATTACATCCTGGAGTACCATTTATAGCGTTAACCGCTACTGCAACACCCGAAGTTCTTGCAGATACCATAAACGAGTTAGAACTAAAAAAACCAAATATACTCCAGAAATCTTTTTATAGAGAAAATCTTGCTTATATAACTCTACCAGAAGAAGATAAACTTTATCGCATAGAAAAATTGTTAAACAAAAATGAATCGGTAATTATTTACACCCGCAATCGAAAAAAAACCGAAGAGGTCAGTAAAAATTTAAATTTAAGAGGTTTTAAAACTTCCTTCTATCACGGAGGCATTTCCGAAGAAGAAAAGAAAATTCGTTTTAAAAACTGGATGCAAGATGTAACACTCGTTATGGTTGCAACCAATGCCTTTGGTATGGGAATTGACAAATCAAACGTTCGCACCGTAATTCATTTTGACCTACCAGAAAGTTTAGAGAGTTATTTTCAAGAAGCAGGTCGTGCAGGAAGAGACGAGGTATATGCCAGAGCAATAATGCTTTATAATCCTTCAGACGAAGTTCAAGTAAAAAATCAGTTTTTAATACATCTGCCCACCCCCGAATTTTGCAAAATTATCTATAGAAAACTATGCAATTATTTATACATAGCCTATGGCGAAGGCGAATTCACTACCCATCCATTTAATTTTGAAAAATTTTGTCAGCAATATGCATTACATACTATTAAGACCTATAATGCTATTCAAGCTCTAGACAGACTCGGAGTTATAAAATTATCTATAGAGTTTGGAAGAAAAACAGAAGTGCATTTTTTAGTACCCTCCAATACTTTATTATCCTATTTTGATAGAAATGAAAAAGCATCTAGTATTGGTAAAGCAATTTTAAGAATGTATTCCGGTATTTTTGAAAAACCCATTTCCATAGACATAGAAATTATTGCCTCTAAAACAAATCAAAATAGTGCAACAGTTATTGATATATTAAAACAATTTGAAAAAGATGGCATAATACACTTTCAACAAACCACTACAGATGCCTCTTTAACCCTAATAGAACCAAGAGAAGACGACAGAACCATAAATAGAGTTTCAAAATTGCTTATTCAACAGAACGAAAATAAAATAAAACAAGTAGCTTCCGTTTTGCAGTTTAAAAACAATGATAATCTATGTAAAAGTGTGCAATTACTTCAGTATTTTGGAGAAAACACCACTGCATCTTGTGGCATTTGTAGTGTATGTACCAAACAGGAAAGCTTACCATCAAAAAAGGAAAGTCTTTTAATTTCAGATAAAATACTATTACTTTTAGAAGAGGAGGTTGCTCTAAGCTCCCGAGAAATAACCGAAAAGCTTACCTTTACAGAACAAAAAATTATTTATGTACTGCGTTTATTGCTAGAACATAAAAAAATTAGTTTTAACACAAAAAATCAATACACACTTTCTTAATGAACGATTTACGGATTGTATTTCTAGGAACACCCGATTTTGCAGTTGCTACATTAAAAGCACTTGTAGAACATAAAAAAAACATTGTTGGTGTTATTACAGCACCCGACAAACCTGCTGGAAGAGGAAGAACGCTGCACCAATCTGCAGTAAAACAATATGCATTGTCACAAAACTTAAAAGTTTTACAACCAACAAATTTAAAAGCAGAGGATTTTTTAGTCCAATTAAAAGCATTACAAGCCAATCTGCAAATTGTTGTTGCTTTTAGAATGCTCCCTAAGGAAGTGTGGCAAATGCCTAAATTTGGAACATTTAATTTACACGCCTCCCTCCTTCCACAATATCGTGGAGCAGCACCAATAAATGAAACCACTATCGAAAAAAATGAAAATGCATCTAGTTTACACGATAAACTAATGCATCAAGGAAGTGTTTTAGTTTTAAAAACAATTTCTCAAATTGAAGAAGGAACCGTAAACACCAAACCACAAAACTTTTCAGACAAAATAAAAACAGCTTATAAACTGGATTCTGATAATACAAAAATAAATTGGAATACCTCTGTAGAAACAATATACAATAAGGTAAGAGGGCTTAGTCCATATCCATCGGCATGGTGTTACTTACAAAATGGCGAAACTGAAGTAACGGTAAAAATCTTTACCACAAATATAGAAATAGAGAAACATAACGAAGAAATAGGAAAAGTTATTTCCACAAAAAAACACCTAAAAGTTGCAGCAAAAAACGGATATGTTTTCCTTCAAGAATTACAATTACCAGGAAAGAAAAAAATGGATGTAAAATCGTTATTAAATGGTTATATTTTTGAATTGAATGCCAAAATGCGCTAAGAACCTATTGCTATTGATTTCCTTAAAAAGGAATAAAAAACATTTAAGTTTATCAACAAACTGTTAAAGTTATTAACAAAAAACTTGATTTACCGCGTTATTACTTGCACGAACCGATAATCCGATTAAATTTGTAGAGCGAAATAATTACGTTTAACCAACAATTTAATTTAAAAATCAAATTTATGAACAAATCAGATTTAATTGATGCAATGGCAGCAGATGCCGGAGTTACTAAAGCAGCAGCTAAAAAAGCGCTAGAATCCTTTTTAGGAAATGTTGAAAAATCTCTTAAAAAAGGAGATAGAGTATCTCTTGTAGGTTTTGGTTCTTGGTCCGTTTCAAAAAGAGCAGCCAGAGAAGGAAGAAATCCTCAAACAGGTAAAACTATTAAAATTGCTGCTAAAAAAGTAGTTAAATTTAAAGCAGGTTCAGATTTACAAAAATCTGTAAACTAATTTACCTTACAACGTATTTAATAAAGCTTCATCTAATCTTAAAGATAGGTGAAGCTTTTTTTATTTTTCAAAAAAAATATGTAGTTTTAGTATAAGCAACCTTATTATGATTTCCTTAAAGCCAACCAAAGGGCACCTTTTAGTAGCAGAACCTTCTATTATTGGAGATACCTCCTTTAATCGTTCCGTAATTCTACTTGCTGATGAGGGTGAAAGTGGTTTTATTGGATTTATCTTAAACAAGCCTTTAACCTACACTATAAAGGAATTGGTGCCTGAAATAAATTCAGATTTTATTGTTTATAATGGTGGCCCAGTAGAACAAGATAATCTTTATTTTATTCACCAAGTGCCACAACTTATTCCAGACAGCGTTGAAATAGCTAATGGCATATACTGGGGTGGAAATATTAAAAGTGTGACATCGCTTTTAGAACTAAAAAAAATAACAGAAAATGACATTCGTTTTTTTCTAGGATATTCCGGGTGGGAAACGAGTCAGTTAGATCAAGAATTACAATTAAACAGCTGGATTGTAGTTAAAAACAAGTATAAAAACAAAATCATTTCTAAACATTATGCTACGTTTTGGAAAGAAAAAATGGTGGAATTTGGTGGTGATTACCTCATTTGGTCTAATGCTCCAGAAAATCCAAATTTTAATTAAAAACACAAATCTTAATCCATTCAACATTTAACTCCATCTTATTTTTACATTTAATTTGGTTGTTAGCTCTTTAGCCACATTGGCATGAAATTCTTTTTTACGGTATTTGGTTATAGATTGAATTCCGGTTACCACATTTGTAATAAACAATTCATCTGCTTTTTGAAGCTCAAATGGAGAGATAGAAGATTCCTCAATGGAATAATCTGGTAATTGTGAAATAATTTTTATAAGCTGTTTTCTAATGATGCCCCGCAAACAACCATCTGTAAGAGGAGGTGTTTTAATTGTTTTTCCGGTAACTAAAAATAAATTTCCATTAATCGCTTCTACAACCATTTTGTTTTCGTTAAGAAGTAAACAATTGTTATATCCGTTTTCTTTTGCAAAAATTCCAGCTAAAACATGTAGAACTTTGTTGTTTGTTTTAATGGTGGAAAGTAATCCGGAATTCATATAATACTCTTTAAAAAGCTCAACTTCATAATCTACAGAATTATGCAAATAAAAGTCGGAATCTAATTTCTGTGAAGTAATTACAAATGAAACGGTATTATCCTGAGGAGTGTACAAACCCCCTTCATTGCGATATACATTAATTCTTATTTTAACTGAATTTTCTTTTGGGAATGCTTGTTTAGCAGTTTCTAAAACTTGCTCTTGTAAATATTCCATGGTAAAAGTCATAGGTATTTCCATTCGCAAAATACGCATTGAAGCCATTAGCCTAAAATAATGATCTTCCCAAAAATATATTTTCCCTGATGAAAGACGAAGAGTTTCAAAAACAGCATCTCCAAATGCAAAACCTCTATTTGTTGTTGACAAAAAGGCTTGTGAAGTAGGTACTATATTTCCGTTTACATTAATCATAAAAACCTCGTTACTTTAAAACGAGGCAAAGATACGAGTTAATTTATAAGATTTCTAAGAAGACCCTAAAACCTGCTTTAATTCAGATATCATCGTATCCCATAGCATTTTATTTTCATCCATTTCGTCTTCATAGGAAAAATCAGTTACCATAAGTGATACATCTTTTGTTATTTCATCCACTTGAATACGCAATTCAAAAAAATATTCCGTTTCTTCATCATCCATCCATCTGAATTTAATTCTTTCTCCACTTTTTTTACCTAAAAGTTTTGCGCTTTCCTCAGATCCATTCCAAATAAAAGTAAAGAACTCTCCGCGAGAATTTACATTTTCAGCATACCACTCCGAAAGTCCTGATGGCGTCGATATATATTGGTACAGAAGCGAAGGGGATACCTGGATGGGAAACTCCATCTCGAATTTAACTTTTTCTTCCATTGGTTATCTTTTGTTAGTTTGCGCCAATATATAGATTAAATATGTATTAGAAAAGGATAAAAAAAATATTTTATGAAAATAAACCTTTGTCCTGCTATAAATTGTTTTTATATTTGCAGCCGCTTAAGCAAGGGACGTTAGATGTGAGATTCATCTTATTTCTAATACCTTATTAACTATTAACCAAAAACTTTATTTAAAAATGGCGAGGTAGCTCAGTTGGTTAGAGCGTCGGATTCATAACCCGGAGGTCGGGGGATCGTGCCCCCCTCTCGCTACTTAGAACTCTTTTCCAACGAAAGGAGTTTTTATTTTTTAGATATGAATGAATTTGTAACCTATGTACTCTTT
>PHDJ01000030.1 GCA_002842575.1 Bacteroidetes bacterium HGW-Bacteroidetes-2 | reverse complement strand
AAAGACACAATATTTAACAATTTAATCAAAAGGATGGTAAAGACAGATAATATTACGCATAGAGAAATAATATGTGGCTAGATACCGACCTCAATAAATAATTATTTGTTCCAACAAAAATAGCGGTACCTGAAGATGCAAAAGCATTAATTTTGTTATCTGTTCCTAAACCGTTATTCAGAATATTCCAAGTTACTCCAAAATCGTCTGATCTTCGAAGAGGTTCTAATAAGCCTCCTACAAATAAGCTGTTTTCATTAGCTCCCAGCTTGTCTGCAATAAAGGTAACGCCCATAGAAGTCCAACTTTCGCCATTATCTGCAGAGCGGTAAACACCTCGTAATGCTGGCGTAGCTGAGTTTATGCCAACAAATATAAATGAGCCCACTGAAACTATTTGTCTTTTAGGACTATTGGGGAGTCCGTTACTTTTGTTTTCCCACGTTTCCCCATCATCATCAGATCTATAAACGGACTGACCGACACTAGCAAATATAGAATTCCCAATTTTGGTAACAAAAGAAACATTTTCATTTCTAAAACCGGCTAAATCCCATGATTGTCCTTGGTCTATAGAGCGGTATAATCCTCCATTAAACCCAACAAATAAATTGTCTTCATCGCCACCAATGGTGTTTACAAAATTTATACCACTAGGACCTGTTTGTGTCCATTCATTTGAGCTGCTCAAATTTTCATCTAAAACTAATATAGAGAGGTTTGATGTTCTATCATTTGTAATATCTAAATCTCCAGTCAAAAAAACTTGTGAATAAATAAATGTTGGCCCAACAGAGTTAAAAGTAATATTGAAATCAAAAGATTTTGTTTCACCAGAAGCAATAAGCACACCGTCTTCTGTTGCCAATATGTTATCATTTTCATCAAATAAACTTACGGTGTATGCTGTTCCGCTTTGAGAAAACTCGCCTATGTTCTTTACAAATACAGTGTATAATGTAGAAGAGTTTGAAAAAGGGTTTAAGGGTCCACTCACGGATAGTGCGGTTAAATCATCAGAAAGACCAAGGTTTATAACCTCTTCAGTTATTGAGTTATTAAAAGTAACTTCGTCATCGGGTAAATTAGAATTTATTTCTATAGAATAGGTTTGTACATTAGATAAATCTGCAGTTTGTGTAAAGGTATAATCTATTTGATCATCTGGCGCAATTGGACCCGGGATTATTTCAGAGATAGGGTCACCATTGTTTATTGTATAGGTAACAGGAATGTTAGATTGTGCATTAGCACCTAGATTTAAAACGCGTATTGTTATTTGTTCAGAAGAAGATAAACTATAGCCAGTTTGTGGGGATAATAAAGCATCAATAGCAATATCATTTTGAATTACGGTATTACTTTCGGGTATAGCAAGTGCTAGCATTTCTACACTACCAGCATATGCTCCTACTAAGGTTGCTTCGCCAGTAGAAGTACTTACTGAATACAAATTATTGCCAGTATTAAAAACACCCGTTAAATATAAAGTGGAGTTTGCTATGTCAAATTCTAGGTTGGGGAAATTTGAGCCACTAAGCCCCACAAAAGTATTTCCAATAGGCGAAAGAGCTCCATTGGTTTTATTTATAGTGTGGAGCCAACCATTAAAAGTATATAAGGTTCCAGTATCATCTATTGCTAATCCAGAATATTCATTTCCAACATTAGCAATAAAAGTATCAGATCCATTTGATAAATCAATTGTGTATAAATCAAAATCAAAAAAGTCAAAAGTACCGAGTGCATACATTGTTGAAGTTGTGGCGTCAAAAGCGATATCAAAAATTAACGCGCCAGTAGTGGTTCCAATTGCAGTCAATGTACCATTTGAGGTATTTATAGTTCCTAAAAAGCTTTCAAACGTATTAAAGTCAATATAGGTTATATACCATGTATCGTTAGCATATGCGCCTCCAGTAATAAAAAAATCCACCGATAAAGTGGAAATGGGGGTTGTTGTAGCAGGTGATAAAAGGTCAAATGTGTTAACGGTATTACTTTCAAATGAAGCATCGATACCAAAGGCTTGTTGTCCTTGCATTTTGCCCAAGCACATACAACAAAACAAAAAAATCATTTTCAATAAAAATAGTTTGTTTTTCATATTCATTTAATTTTAATTAATAAAGTTTTTGATTTTTATTTACTTTCCAAGTATCATTAAAAATTGGCTTAAAAAATTAATATTTCAAATATTGATTATTAAAAAGTTTTATCCAATATTTTTACCCTTAAACAAACTCAACGCAGAATTAAATCACCTCTATTTTAACTGGGCAAACCAATTTTTATTTTTTTATGGGTTTGTAAATATATTATTATCAAAAGATTAAAAGATGCAGGACAGTTTGTAGTTTTGTAGCCTTCCCTAAAAAAAGGGAGGGCTACAATAGTGTGGATTTAAAAAAAAATTAAGTATTTGTATATTGTATTATTGGAGTTCTTGAATTATAAAATACTTTAAATTAAGTCTATTAAATTTGTAGAAGAAACGTGACTAAATTTGTTTCTGAATTAGTGATTCCCAATTTTTTTCTGAGTCGGTATCTTGCATTTTCAACAGTTAATTTTCTAGAGCCCGTTAATTCAGATATTTCTTTAGTTGACATGTTTAGCCTTAAGTAAGCACAAATTTTCAAATCATTTTGAGATAAATTTGGGTACTTTAACAAGAGTTTTTCGTAAAACTCTGAATGGGATTCTTGAAACTGCATGGCTAATTCTTTTAAAATCTTATTATCACTACTTTTTTGTATTTCTTTACTAATTTGAATGACTGCATCTTTAGTTTCTTTATTCAGTGCGTCATTCTTTATTAGTTTTAATTTTTTTGAAATTTCATCAAGCATTTGGTTCTTCTTTAAAAGTGCCATAAGATTTATTACTAATTCTTTCTTTTTAAAGTTAAACTTAACCTCCATTTTTTCTTTTTCAAGAATTGTGCTTTTTGCTTTTATTTTAAGTTTTAAATAAATTAAAATAATAATTAATATAAGAGAAATTAGTGAAGAAATTATAATACCTATTATAAAGTTTTTTTGTTGTGTTTTAATTAATCTTTGCTTTTCTATTTTATCATAATTATATTGAAATTCTAATAAAAAAAGTTCTTTAAGATTTTTTGAAGCCCCTAGACTATCTGATATTTTACTAGCCAGAATATGATATTTATAAGCGCTTATAGTATCTTTTTTTGACAAATATATTTTGTGCAAAAGATCAGATGCTAATAAGATATTTTCTTTAGCATTAATTGAATTAGAAATATTAAAGGCCAAATTTGTATATTTAATAGCCTCTTCAAAGTTGCCTATACTATAAAAATACTCACCAATGCCAGTATTACATTCTGCTAATAATAAATTATCATTATTTGTTTCAAAAAAATCTCTAGCATCTAGATAATAAACAAGTGAACTATCTACCCATTTATTCATAAGAAATGCACTTGCTATATTCATTTTGTTTATAGCTACCTGCTTTTGATTTTTAATATAATTATTCACTTTTAAAGCCTCCTTAAAATAAAAAAGTGATTTTTCATAATCTTTATAATGTTCATAATAAACACCTCCAATGGTATTGTATTGATAGGCAATTCCTATACTATCATTATTTTTGATTGCAATTTCTAGTGATTTATTTAAATATTCTAAAGCCTTATCAAAATTATTTTGGTTATAAAAATCTATACCTATATTTCCTAAAGTAGCTCCAATACCAATTTGATCCTTTGTTTTTTCAAAATATTCTAAATTCTCAAAATCGTAAGACGTGCTTTTAGCAAAATCGCCAAGCGCATAATAAATTTTTGAAAGTACAGAGTTTATATTTCCAATTTCACTTAAAAACTCATTATCTAAAGCTAAACGCTTGCTGTTTTCAGCATAATCAATAGCCTTTCTAAAATCTCTAATTTCTAAATAGTATTCACTTAGCCTAACAAGAGCTCTAATTTCTCCTAACTTTTGATATTCATTTTTTGATAATTCTAGAGCTTTAAAAGCATACTCTAATGATTTACTTAAATCTGTGTCTTGAAATTTCTTTGAAGCGTTTATTAATAATTCGATTTTGTTTTTATACGTTGGAGTTTTTGATAAAAGGATTTCTATGCTATCTTCTGCATTTTGAGCAATGACAGGTGTTGTTGTTAATGCAACAATAAATAAAAAAACAATTTGTATTTTCATTAATAATAAGTACTAAAAAGATAAGTCATTAAACAAATTTTGACTTTTTTTGATGAAATGTTTGTTAATTATTCCAAATATAGCAGTTTTTTTTTTTGAAAATGAATATTCATTTGGTCAAAATTAGTTTAGAATGAGTATTTTTTTGTTACGCATTTTGTTGTTCACTGTTCTTTGAAAATAATCGATTTTTATTTTATGCCGTTTTTCTAGGACTAATATCCATAAAATGCAGCAAGTTGAAACTTGAATTTCTTTTAATTCACGGTTAATTCATGATATGTAGTCTTATTTTAGGTTGGGTGACATTTAAAAAAAACCTACAACACACATTCTGTATTGTAGGCCAATTTAATTTCTTGAGTCCTTAGTTAATTGATATCCACATCATCTTCATCCTCCTCATCAGCCATATCTTCTGGTGGTTGTACTGCTTCTGGATCGTCATCAGCAAAGTCTTCATAGTCATCTACATCATAGTTTTCCATAGTGCGCTCTAATTTAGTACTCACTTTTACAAGATAAATGGTGTCATCCGTTCGTACTTCTACACATTCAACAATTTCTCCTGCAGCATTTTTAAACGAAATAATATTCAAATCGTCATAGCCTTCTGGGTATTTTTCAACCAAAAGCTTTAAAATTTCGGGGGTTAGTTTCTTAAAGTCAACTATAATTCGCTTCATAAAATTACATATCTAATAAGTAGGCAAATATAAGCGGTGCAACTATTGTAGCATCACTTTCTATAATAAATTTTGGTGTGTTTATATCTAATTTTCCCCAAGTTATTTTTTCATTAGGAACGGCTCCAGAATAAGAACCATAACTAGTGGTAGAATCGGATATTTGACAAAAATAACTCCAGAAAGGCGTGTCTGTTCGTTCCATATCCTGATACAACATAGGCACCACACAAATAGGGAAATCACCTGCAATTCCGCCTCCTATTTGAAAGAATCCAATGCCATTTTTAGAATTCTGCGTGTACCATTCTGCTAAAAAAGTCATATACTCGATGCCGCTTTTCATGGTGTTGGCTTTTAATTTGCCCTTCATTACATAGGAGGCAAAAATATTTCCCATAGTGCTGTCTTCCCACCCAGGAACAATAATTGGGAGGTTTTTTTTGGCAGCGGCATACATCCATGAATCTTTAATGTCAATTTCATAATACTGTTCTAAAACTCCAGAAAGCAACATTTTATACATAAATTCGTGTGGAAAATATCGCTCGCCTTTATCTTCTGCTTCTTTCCATATTTTGTAAATATGTTTTTGTAATCTGCGGAAGGCTTCTTCTTCGGGAATACAGGTGTCAGTAACTCGGTTAAGACCTTGTTCTAGTAAATCCCATTCTTGTTGTGGGGTTAAATCGCGGTATTCAGGAATGCGTTTGTAGTGGGAATGTGCTACTAGATTCATCACGTCTTCTTCCAGATTTGCTCCGGTACATGAAATAATCTGCACCTTATCCTGACGTATTACTTCTGCGAAAATTTTACCTAGTTCAGCAGTACTCATTGCACCTGCAAGTGAAACTAGCATTTTTGCGCCATTGTTTAATTGATCTTCATATCCTTTTGCTGCGTCAACCAACGCTGCGGCATTGAAGTGCAAATAGTATTTTTCTATAAATTGGGATATTACTCCTTTATTCTTCGTCATCGTCATCGTTCTTTCTGTTTTCATATTTGAATTTGTAACTCAACATTTTATAGTAAAGTTTTGCTGCAAGAAAATCTGAAGATTTGTCTAAGCTATTTGGGCAAAGCTCTACAATGTCAAAACCTACAACATTTTTCTTTTTGAATATTTCCTTTAAAAAATCTAAGGTTTCATACCAAAGCAGTCCTCCCGGTTCAGGAGTTCCGGTTGAAGGCATTATAGAGGGATCAAAGGCGTCCAAATCAATGGTTATAAAAACATTTGAGGTCATTTGGCCAATGGCATCTTCCATCCAATCTTCATCATTAACCATATCGTGTGCAAAATAGGTTTGGTTTTCATCCATGTATTCCAATTCAGAAACGTCCATTGAACGAATTCCCACTTGTATTAAATTTGCGTTTTGGCTGGCTTCATAAACAGCACAGGCATGGTTACAAGTAGAGCCATCATATTCAGGACGCAAATCGGCATGGGCGTCAATTTGCACTACTGTAAGGTCTTCAAAACACTCATTAAATGCTCTGATAGTTCCAATAGACACGGAATGTTCACCTCCAAAAATGGTGACAAATTTTTCTTGTTGGATGTAATTTTTTGTGGTTTTGTGCACCACATCTACCATTTTTTCAGGTGATGCGTTTTCCGTTACAGGAGGTGCTAGATAGATACCTTTTCTATACACTTCTGTACGTGTTTCGATATCATAAAGTTCCATGTTTTCTGAAGCATGTAAAAAAGCTTCTGGGCCTTTATCGGCACCTTTTTGCCAGCTACTTGTTCCGTCATAAGGAACCGTAATTAACACAATTTTTGCGTCGTCTAAGCGCGCGTGCTTGTCCGGAATTCCGGCATAATTTTTTTTAGTCATTGTACCCTAAAATTTTAAGTAAGTCTTCACTTTTTTGTTGTTCACTAAATACTTTTGTAGTGAGGTTTCCCTCTTCGTCTTTGTCAATTAATAAATGTTTTGGCGATGGTATTAAACAGTGTTGTAAGCCTCCAAAACCGCCAATAGTTTCTTGATAAGCTCCTGTATTAAAAAAGCCAATATACAAAGGTTTTTCCTTTTTATACTTAGGAAGGTAAATTCCGTTCATATGTTGTTCACTATTGTAGTAATCATCGCTGTCGCAGGTTAAACCCCCAAGGAGTACCCGTTCGTATTCATCATTCCATCGATTTACCGCAAGCATAACAAAACGTTTGTTGATTGCCCAGGTATCTGGAAGGGTTGTTATAAATGAGGAATTAATCATATTCCACTTTTCACGATCATTTTGTTGTTTTTGGTAGAGTACTTCATACACTGCTCCGCCACTTTCTCCTACCGTAAAACTGCCAAACTCAGTAAATATATTGGGTACAGGCACCTCTTCTGCTTCACAAACAAGTTTTATTTGATGAATGATTTCATCGACCATATATTGGTAATCAAAATCAAATGCTAAAGAATTTTTAATAGGAAATCCTCCACCGATATTCAAGCTATCTAAAGTAGGGCAAACATTTTTAAGCTGAACATAAACTTGCATACATTTTAGTAATTCGTTCCAGTAATAAGCAGTATCTCGAATACCGGTATTGATAAAGAAATGCAGCATTTTAAGTTGCACCTTTTTATTGTCTTTTATTTGACGGTTGTAAAACGGCAGAATATTTTTATATCCTATTCCTAGTCGCGAGGTATAAAACTCAAATTTAGGCTCTTCTTCAGAAGCAATACGAATGCCTATTTTGTATTTTCCTTTGATTTGCTCATTCAATAAGCCTATTTCTTCAAAGTTATCGATGATGGGAATACAATTTTTATGGCCGCTGTTGATAAGGTTTGCAATATTTGTAATGTATTGATCTCTTTTAAATCCGTTGCAAATTACATAGGTTTTATTGTCAATTTTTCCGTCTTCTTTTAGCTTGTTTACAATATCTATATCAAAAGCTGAAGAGGTTTCAATATGAATATCATTTTTCAATGCTTCGTGAAGAACATGTTCAAAATGGGAGCTTTTAGTACAATAGCAATAATTGTATTTTCCTTTGTATTTGCTTTTTTTGATGGCATCATGAAACCATCCTTTTGCTCTTTTTATATTGTCGGAAATCTTTGGTAGGTACGTAAACTTTAGGGGGGCTCCATATTCTTCTACCAATCCCATTAAGTCTATATCGTGAAAACGAAGTTCATTATCTTCTAGGGTAAACTCTTCTTGTGGGAAGTAAAATGTTTGGTCAATAAGGTCAATATATCTGGTTTTCATTCGTTTTTTTATATTTTGTTTAAATTAGGAAAAAGTTTGCCAACGAAAATAGTATTCGCTGTAATTAACAAAATCATAAGAAACCATCAAATTCGGATTGGAGTTGAAATAGTGAAAACCCGCAAAGCTAATGCCGGAATAAAAGAAGGAGTTTGTTTTAAAATCCGGTGATTTTTTTTAGACATTGCTTTTGAAAATAACTCCTTGTAATTCAAAAGCCCAGACTTGTGAAAAAATTTCATAAGGCAAAAAATTATGCTACTTCTTACGTGTATTTCATTCACAATAGCACAATGCAAATGAAATCAAAAAAATTGAATTTCAAAATAGTATGACTAAATAATTCAAGATTATTTTTTTAAATATGATGTTACAACATCATTAAATTATTCAACTCTTGTTTTGTGAGGTGTTTCCAATTACCACGAGGTAAATCTTTTTTTGTTAGTCCGGCAAAAACCACACGATCTAATTTTATAATATCATACCCAAGATGGGTAAATATTTTTCTAACAATATTGTTTTTATTACTGTGTAATTGAATACCTATCTCACTTTTGGGAGCATTTTCAACATAAGAAACCTCATCAACGCGTATTTTATTTCCTTCAATATTAATTCCATCTTGAATTTTTAGGAAGTCTTCATACTTAAGGTTTTTATCTAAAGTAACTTGAAATATTTTTCGGATTAAAAGACTGGAGTTGGTTAGTTTTTTTATCATATCGCCATCGTTGGTGAACAATAAAAGCCCAGAGGTATTTCGGTCTAATCTACCTACGGGTAATAAATTGTATTTTGAAGCATTTCCCACCAGTGCCAAGGCCGATTTATCTTCTGCTCCTTCTTTTGCGGCAGTGCTAAATCCTTTAGGCTTATTGAGTAGTACATACTGTTTCTCTTCCGGATTTATTCGTCTTCCGTCAAACTTAACCTCATCGGTAAGTTTTACTTTGTATCCCATTTCATTTACTACCTTACCATTTACTTGTACTGCTCCTGTAGCAATGTACAAATCAGCCTCACGGCGAGAGCACATGCCTGAATTAGCAATGTATTTGTTTAACCTTATGGCGTCTGGGTTGTTTTTTGGTTTTGGTTGATTTGTCCCAAGGGGTCTGGGTGGTTTTTTGGTAAATGATTTTTTAAAAGGAATGCTTTTTTCTCTAGACTTTCCTTCTCTTTTACCAGATTTTTTTTCGTTCTCTTTCGCCATCGTTACAAAAATTTTTACAAAGGTAGTTTATTTTAAAATGGTTTTTACTTATAAAATTCTGCGTAAAAGAAAATCGACATCAATAAGAACGATACTAAAAACCCCTAATACAATAATGAATTTAAGGATGTTATGCAAAATAATGTAATGCAACTTTTGCGATGACCTCCAGAGGTAAAAAAGAAAAATAACCAACAAAAGTAAACTTCCGTAAAAAAAGAAACTCATATATCCAATTTCAAATTTGGTGATTAACAAAAAAGTAGGCATCAGGGTGAGTACGCTCAAAAAGGTTAGGATACGTTTTGAAATTTTTTCGCCATATACCACCGGAATAGTTTGATAACCTAGTGTAAAATCGCCTTTGATGTTTTCCAGGTCTTTCACCAATTCGCGCATGGAAATAATTAAAAACAAAAAGGTAGCATGCACAAAAATGGCCAATGCAAAATTCTTGTAATATATAAACACCGCAAAAAACGGGATAATGGCTAATATAGAAGCGGTTAAATTGCCTATAAACGGGTACTTTTTTAATTTATGCGAATACAACCAGATAAAGAAAATATATATTGAAAAGAATAGAACTGCTCGGAAAGAAATATAACTTGCTAAAATTACCGCCAGAAAATTCAAAACAAAATAGACCGAAAGCTTCGTATTCTGGCTGATAAAACTGTCCAGATAGGTTTTTGTGGGGCGATTGATTAAATCTTTTTCGGCATCATAAAAGTTGTTGATGATATAGCCGCTGGCAATAACCAAAGAGGATGCAATAACAATAAGAAATAGGTTTGGATCTAGCACAACCTCTAAAAGTGATTTTTCTGGAGCAAGAATGTAAATGGAAGTAAGATATTGCGCAATGACAATAATAAGTATGTTATAGCCTCTTACCACAGAAATAAGGCTCAAGAGCTTGAGCAGAAACATTTTTTGTTTGTGGTTGATGAGTGACATGGGATTTTAGATGTTGGATTTTAGATTTGTTTTTTCAAAGATAAAAAAATGAACATGCAGTTAGGTCAATTATTTGCATTAAAAGCGTGAAAATAAATAGATTAAAATTAATTATTGTACACTCACAACAACTAAATAACCATAGCCATTCCATTTTCAATTCATGAAAAATTTACAAACAGATAATATACAGGGTTTTACCGCTCACTCACCACGTCGAATAATTTTCAAAAAATATTTAAAAGAGTTGTTTTTAACTACTGGAACACTTTTCAAAAACATTTTTACAACTTTTATTCTTTTACTTCTTTTTAATTTCACTGGTTATAGTCAAATTGATTGTAGTACTCGTGATAGTTCAGAAAGCATGAATTATAGCAGTTTAATCCAATCTAGGGGCGTTTATCAACCTAATGGAGGCGGTTCTGGCCAATTACCAATTGTAAATCCCTACCCAAATGCAGCTGATAATCTGGTTAATTTAGATTTTAGTGAATACCCAGAGGGAACTTATTACATATATATTTACGATATTTATGGTATTTAAAATACTATGGAGAAACTTCAAATACACTAAAAACAATTAGTACTATTAATTTACCAAATGGACTTTACTTTTTAAATTATTATAATGGTATGGAGATAATTCAAATGCAATTACTTGTTCAACTTTAAAAAATTTATTATAATGAAAACTATTTTTTTTACATACTTTACTGCAATAATTCTATTTTTAAGCTGTACGGAATCTGACGATAAACAAAAACAAGAAACACCTTTAGTTGGAACTTGGCAATTAATTGAAGTTTATGACGCTTATAGTGAAAACCCGAATGGAAATTGGTATGCTGTGGATGATGGCCATTTTTATACTTTTCAGGATGACGGTACAATGATTAGCAATCGTTTCAATTGCTCATACGGTATCTATGAAATCGAAATGAACGAAAATATAGAACAAAGAAGAATTACCATTTCTTTTAATTGTGAAAACAGTCAACATCAAGGTAACCTAAGAATGCCTTTTATAGAAGCGTATTTAATTTTAATCGACGAAATAAGTTGTGATGAAGGATGTGCCGAAAAATATGTTAAAATTTCTAATGAATGAGAATCAAAAACTATAAACTACTTCCAACTTATGATTTTTCAGAGCTTTTTGGGCTTTTTCAAAATCTTCAGTAAAGCCTAGGATGTAGCCGCCGCCACCACTACCACATAATTTTAAATAGTAGGCATTGGTATCAATTCCCTTTTTCCAAAGTTTATGAAATTGAACAGGAATCATTGGCTTAAAATTATCCAGCACTACATTGGATAACTGCTTGATATTGGAAAATAACGATTTTATATCTCCTGTAAGAAAATCATCAACACAAGCATCGGTGTGTTTTACAAACTGGTTTTTCAACATTTTGCGAAAACCTTCTTGCTTCATGTTTTCCATAAAAATATGTACCATGGGTGCTGTTTCACCCACTACACCGCTATCTAATAAAAACACGGCTCCTTTGCCACTTTTTAATTGAGAAGGAATTCCTGCTGGTTCAATATTATCCTGCGAATTGATAAGTATAGGTAAACTCAAATAACTGTTCAAGGGGTCAAGTCCTGAAGATTTACCGTGGAAAAAAGACTCCATCGCACTGAAAATATTTTTAAGTTGCAACAGTTTTTCTCGTGTAAGGTTTTCGAGGACAGTAATCTTGTTATCAGCATATTTGTCATAAATAGCGGCCACTAAAGCACCACTACTTCCCACACCATATCCTTGCGGAATGCTGGAGTCAAAATACAAGCCGGCTGCTATATCTGCGTGTAATGCCTTTAAGTCGAAGGTAACCAACGCTGCATTTTCTTCATTTAAATTTTGCAGATATTCGGCAAAACGTTTTAAACTTTGATTGGATTTGTGTGTAGCAACAGTATGTTCTTTATCTATTTTAAGCGCTCCATTATAGAAGTTATAGGGTATGGACAAGCCTTTTGAATCCTTGATAATGCCATACTCACCAAAGAGTAGTATTTTTGAATAAAATAGGGGACCTCGCATGTTGTTATTTAGTTGGATATAAATTTACAATTTTTTTGCACCTTTTCCAATTTGGTCACAAATATACTGACTGTTTTGACAATACGCAACTAACTCCTTCTTAATGAAGTCATAAACCTGAGCCTTTTCGCTTTCGGGATACAAAACATGTACATTGGCACCGGCGTCGAGGGTAAAACACACCTTACTTCCTGTCTCTTTGCGGAAACTCCAGATGCGGTTGATGATTTCCAGTGTGTTGGGTTTCATCAGGATAAAGTAAGGCATCGAGGTCATCATCATTGCGTGCAGTGAAAGGGCTTCGCTTTCCACAATTTTGATGAATGCGTCAAGGTTTCCTTCTTTCAACACAGGAATTAATTTTTTCATATTTGCATTTGCTTGCGCGAAACGTTCTTCAGCAAAAGGATGCTCATGCATTAGGTTATGGCCCACCGTGCTGCTTACCTGCTTCTCCCCTTTATCTACTAAAAGAATGGTGTCCTGATAGTTTTCAAAATTGGGATGCACTTCAAAAGGATATTTGGTTCCATAGAGGTTACTGCTATTTGGTATTTCAGGAAGCTCCCCCCAAACAATCAGTGGACCTTCAATACTGCGACAAGCACTTCCTGAACCCAAACGCGCCAGAAAAGATGCTTTTTGATTGAAAAATTCTTTTGTCAATTCATTTTCAAAAGTAGCTGAGCGAAGTCGAAGCTCCATCTCCATTAAACACAAAGCCAAGGCACTCATCCCGCTAGCCGATGAAGCAATCCCACTGCTGTGGGGAAAACTATTTGTGGTTTCCAAACGGAAACGGTAGTCTTTTAAAAACCGAATGAATTTTTCTATACGATCAAAGAATTTTAAAATCTTTGGTTCAAAACCTTCTTCCCTTTTTCCATCAAGATAAACCTCAAATTCATAATCCTCTGTTGTTTTAGGCTCATAAAACAGGGTTGTTTTTGTGTGGCAATTTGATAATGTAAAACTGATGGAGGTATTCTTGGGCAACTGCTCACCATATTTTCCCCAGTATTTTACCAAAGCAATGTTGCTGGGTGATTGCCAGCTTACTTGTCCTTTTTCTAAGGTGTTGAGGTAAAGTTTTGAAAGAAAGTCTTTTTTGCTCATAGCTTGGCAAAGATAAGTATTTTCATTTCAAAATAAACAGTTAGTTCTCCCGCAGATTACGCAGATTTTCGCAGCTATTATTCTGAAATAGCTCTCGCCACCAAAACCCCGCCCGTCCAACAATTCTGAAAATTAAAGCCACCGGTGATGGCGTCAATGTTGAGTACTTCGCCTGCCAGGTATAGGTTTTTATGAATTTTGCTTTCAAAAGTCTTGAAATTGATTTCTTTTAATTCCACACCACCGGCTGTGACAAACTCTTCTTTAAAGGTGCTTTTTCCATTGACTTCAAATTGGGTTTGAGTGAGTTGATTGGCCAGATTTTGCAACTGATTTTTATTGATTTCAGTCCATTTGGTTTCCAAATCGATTCCGACAGCGTTGACAAGGCTTTGCCAAAGGCGTTTGGGCAATTCAAACTGAGGGTATTTAGCAACCAACTGCTTACCATTGCCGTTCTTGATTTCCTTTAACTGTTCCAAAGTTTCGTCAAAACTCTGGTACTCTAACCAATTGACCTGAAGCGTGAATTTATAATCCAGTTTATTTAATTCGCGTGCTCCCCAGGCGGAAAGTTTTAAAATCGCCGGACCGCTTAGTCCCCAATGGGTGATGAGTAATGGACCTTCACTCTCCAGTCCCCCTCCGGCTCCCCCCAAGGGGGAGAGTGTGGATTTTATTTTTAATGTAGCATTCGTTGATACGCCCGGCAAGTCAACAATGCGATTATCTTTTATATTGAAAGTAAACAGCGATGGCACTGGCGGGACGATGGTGTGTCCCAATCCTTCCAATAATTTCCAAATTTTGGGGTTGCTTCCGGTGGCAATGACTAGACTTTTTGCTTGAAAAGCTTCTTGAGTAGTTTCAACCTTCCAAAACGCATTTTCATTAACAACTTCCTGTACGGAATGATTCATTAAAACATCAATACCTAATCTTTTTGTTTCATTTAAAAAGCAATTGATAATGGTTTGCGAGTTATCTGTCTCCGGAAACATTCTTCCGTCTTCCTCAATTTTCAGCGCAACACCTCGCTTTTCAAACCACTCGATGGTATCGCCGGTCATAAAATTGTGAAATGGCCCCAGCAGTTCTTTTTCCCCGCGGGGATAGTTTTTAGAAAGTTCTTTGGGAATAAACTCGGCGTGAGTCACATTGCACCTTCCACCGCCCGATATACGCACTTTGGTCAGCACTTCCTTACCTCGCTCCAGTATAGCAATTTTAAAGTTCAGATTCATTTCAGCCGCATTGATGGCAGTAAAAAATCCGGCAGCGCCCCCGCCGATGATGAGGATGTCATAGTTACGGCTCATCTATTATTGGGCTGCAAATTGTTTACACAACCTCAAGGTGCTTTTTACATCTTCCATCGTCGTACGCGGGTTGATTAAACACATTCGCAAAACAACTTGTCCATTCAAAATGGTGGTCACCAAAAGAGCCTCCCGGGAAGCCACTACCTTTTCTGATATTTTTTGGTTGATTTTATCGAGTTGTTTTTCTGATAACTTTCCGCTGATGGGATGGTACCTGAAATTGATAATTGCCAAGGTGGCGGGGGAAACGACTTCCCAGGTATTGCTTTTTCGCAGGTAATCTTCAGTTTGTTCTGCAAGTTTGATGTTGTAATCAATCGCTTTTCTGAACGCTTTCAAACCAAAGGTTTTGATGGACATATAAAACTTCAATGCTCTAAATCTTCGCGTCAACTCAATGCCGTGATCATAAAAATTGATTTCCGACTCGTTGCCTTCAATATCACGCAGGTATTCCGGTTTTTCGGTAAAGGTGCCTTTCAGCCATTTATGATTTCTCACCAATAGACAGCCGATTTCATAAGGTTGGTAAAACCATTTGTGCGGATCGACGGTGATGGAGTCTGCCTTTTCGATTCCGGCAAGCAGTTGTTTGCCGTTTTTTGCCAAAATAGCCGCGCCACCATAAGCGGCATCTATGTGTAACCAGATTTTTTCTTTTTTGCAGAGGGTTGCCAGTTCGTTGAGCGGGTCCACGGTTCCGGTATTGGTAGTTCCTGCAGAGGCTATAAAACAGAACGGTTGCCAACCCTCAATTTTGTCTTTCGCAATAGCGTTTTTTAATTTGTTGACAGCTACTTTAAATTCGCCGTCTGTGGGGATGATTCTGATTTGCTCTTTTCGAAAGCCCAGAACTCTTATGGCTTTGATATTAGAAGAATGTGCCTGGTCTGAAAGGTAGATGACCGCTTTTGAGAAATCATCGCCGCATTTTACTTTTCTTGCTGTAGCTATTGCTGTTAAATTGGCCATAGAACCACCGCTGGTAAAAATACCGCCACCGCGCTTTACGGGAAAGCCATACATTTTGAGTAGCCAGTTCATAGTTACAATTTCCATTTCGGCTGCTGCCGGTGAAGCTGCCCATCCTCCTGAAAATATATTAAAGCCACTGGCTAAAGCATCGCCCATCGCACTTATAAAATTGCTGGGTCCGGGCACAAATGAATAGGATTTGGGGTGGCTCACCACATTGCTTTGGGTCATCACTTTTTGAAGGACAAAGTCTAGGACTTTTTTGGCGTCAGTCGGCATTTCGGGAGCATCTTCCAGGAACAAGGTGTCCATTTCTTTTCTGGAAGCGGTTGCCACAGGATATTTCTCATTTTGAGTGTCAAAATGTGCAACAATGGCATCCACGACTTTGTAGCTGTAGTCTTGCATTTGTTCTTTGGTGAGCTCTAATTTTTCTGTTTTTGTTAAGGTCACTTTTCTGATTTTTTGTCTTAGAGGACAAAGTTAACGCTTTCCTATTTAGGCAGACCCGATTTTGGATATAAAGAGATTCCTGTCATCAAAAATGGAAATTACTTCATACACTATTTAAACATTTTTAATTTGGAGTTTATTTAATTAAAAAGCACCTCTTAGTTGATGATGCCTACGAAAAGTAGCTGCTCAAATTCTAAGTAACAAAAATTTAATTGGATTTTTAGAAAACTAAATAACAAGTTTTAATCATTATAGAAGAAAAAGCAAAGGTATTGATCTCGTTTTTATGAGTACATGCTTGTTTTACCCTCAAAAGTGATACTTTCAACCAATTTAAACATCAATCTAATAAATGAAAAGAGATTGAACAGAAAATTATTCATATTCTAGTTCATTATTTAGTGTATTGAGTTCTACTACCAACCATATCAATTTGATAATGAAAATCGAGGCTCAAAAGGCCTGCGTCATCTGTATAGGTGTCCTGAGAATCTCCAGAATCTCTCCATAATCTACAAATTAAAATACTCGACACTTTTTTGCCAGTTCCATTTAAACCAACACCGCCAGTAGTTAATCCAGTTATCAAATGCGTTTTTGCTGTAAATGGCCCTCTGGCTATTACCGTACTTGTAATATTTGCAGGAAAAACTAATGGTGTACTAGCATCATAATTGACCCAGGTATAATCAAGATTCCACTTTACATAACCATTTTTTGTTACTTTTGGTGACCAGTGTAGATGCGGATAAATATTTGTTCCTTCTTTATAACTATGTGGCAGTTGCACTTGAAAAGAAAGTGTTTCTAACCCTTTATCATCACGAAAATACCAAATTTGACCACCAGAACTTCCTAAAAAATAATCCAAAGAAGCTGAGCTTGAGCCCTTATCCATTGAAACTCTTAAATCGTCCCAAACTTCTGCGTTTCCTTCAAAGACAAGAGTACCATCTGCTTCCACTTTTGTGGAATTACCACCTGCTATATCTCCTATTTTAGTAACTCCTGTATCGTCTATTGTCATTCTTTCTATTCCCTCAGTAGTCAGACGTATGATGTTTTCATTTGCGCTTTGCTCTACTTCAACCCGTGTATCGCCATTGGCATCAACAATTTTGTCAGGAACACCTTCAGATAGTTCTGTCCAACTACCCTTATAAAACCAAAAGCTTTGTGTGGTAGTATCAAACACAAGAAGACCATTTGCTGGTGCAGAAATTCCAGTTCTGTCAATGCTAGTCATTCTTGGTATTAGTATTCCTTTGGACGTTGTTTGAATATCTAACATGGATGAGTTGTCAGGATTTGTAGTACCAATTCCTACTTGCGCAAAAGTTTCCATATTAAAAGATAAAAATGCAACTATCATGGCACTTAAGACGTATTTATTTATTGTTTTCATCATTTTAATTTTTATTGAGAAAGTCAATCTGCTTTTAATAACATAGCAAGTTAGATATTTAAGAGGTTTCAAAATATGATTTATATCATAAAAAAACATCCTGAATAGAAGGGTTCAGGATGTTTTATAAAATAACAGAAATTTTAATTTTTTATTTCACAAGTAACTTCCTAATCACTTGAGTTTTTTCATTGCTAAAACGGGTAAAATAAAGTCCCGAAGGAAGTGATAAAGAAATTGTGTTTGTTCTATAAACAATGTTCTGTTTTGAAATTAGATTGCCTTGCATGCCAAAAATTTCTAATTTTTCAAAAGCATTCACATTGTCAAAAGTAATTGTGTTTGAAGCCGGATTAGGATAGAATACAAAATTTTCAATTGCTACGTCATTTAAACCTAGTACTTCACAATTTATGGGATCAAAAATAACTTCGCCTAAAGTATTGTCATCCATTTGATGAAAAATAACCGTTTCGGCTTCTGCTAAAGTACCTTCTCCTCCTTCAACCCAACAGTTGTTTTTTGCAAAAAGAACGTTTGGTGTGTTGTTATAAAGCGCAAAAAATTCGCCAGAATTTCCGTTTTCAGAAAACACATTTAATCCTGGATTTTCTTGATCGTCTCCAAAATTGGCATTCGATTGTCCTTGTAAGGTAACTCCCCAAAGGTTTCTTCTTATTTTATTTCCCGATGCAATTATTTCTTGTCCCCCTGTGGGTGCATTTAAATTGATGCCGCTTCCACCTAAATTAGGATTGTTTTGGGTATTATTATCTTCAATGGTGTTATTTATAATCCTTCCGAAAGCATTGGGTCCAACAATGGTAATTCCATACCGATTGTCTATAATTGTATTATTTTCAATAATTACTCGTAAAGCTCCTCCAGCCAAATTGGCAACTGCAATTCCTCCTGTTTGCTCTTTAGTGCGATCGCCAATGATGGTGTTTTGTATGATTTTTAGGGTGTCTAAAGTTCTTGTGGCACCCATATTTATTTGAGGACGGTTGTTGTTTGCTTGGTTATTTCCTTCTATATAGTTGTTAAAAATAAAAGCAGAAACTTGCGTGTTTGCAGCGGAGCTTATTGCTGGAGTTGCATTAAATAAAAATTGATTGTTTGTAATCACCGGAATTCCTCGTGATAAAGCAACTACACCACCTGTTGCTACTCCTGCACCGTTAAATTGCAAAACAGAATTATTCAACACAAAATCTTCGGTTAAAACCTGTAATCCGCCACCATATTCAATAGTGGTGTTTTGGATATTGATTTCTGAAAATTCTTCAAATCGAAAACCATCATACAGACTTGCCTGATTTACAGCGGTTATGGTTATAGCATTTGCTTCCACTAAAAAAGAACCAAAAACAGTGATGCGCACACCCACTTCTATTTGAAGGGTTAAATCTGTGGGAATCCTAAGAATATCATTCGCCGAAACTGTAATGTTTTCTAGTAAGGTATAGGTACTTCCGGAAATAGTGATTGTTGTTGGGCTAGCTATTGCAACATCGTCTAGCGTCCAATCTACTCCAGTATTTGGGGTAGTATATTGTGCTGCCAATTGCAATATAGTAGCAAAAAAAAATAAAAAACTAAGCATACAATTTTTCATAAATAAATATTTTTGGATAGTTTGTTGTGTTTTTTTAAAAGTATAAGTACCGCCAAAAGTAAGAATTATTTAAAAAGAAAAATGAATCAAGCAGTTTCTATTTTCTTTTTAAATAACACCAAAACATAAACGCTAATTAAGCTGCTTGTTTTTTTCGTTTATTTTGGTAACGAATATTGAGCATTTCAATGATTAAAGAAAAGAAAACCGCAAAATAGACATATCCTTTTGGAACGTGTGAATGAAGCCCCTCCACAATAAGCATAAAACCAATTAAAATTAAAAACGAAAGTGCTAAAATTTGAATGGTTGGGTATTTGTTTACAAAATCACTTACGGCTTTAACAAAAATCATCATTACAATTATAGATACAATAACTGCGATAATCATAAGAAGTAATTTGTCTGTAAGTCCCACTGCCGTAAGAATGGAGTCAAAAGAAAAAATAATATCTAATAACACAATTTGTAAAATAGCATACCCAAAACTATTCACTTTTTTTATTACTTGCTCATGTTCTACGCCTTCCACTTTATGATGAATTTCTAATATACTTTTTACCAAAAGAAAAACGCCACCAAGAGCTAAAATAATATCTCGCCAGCTTAGCGCAAAATCACTAATTGTTAACACAGGTGTTGTTAGTCCAATAATCCAAGTGATGCTAAACAGTAATAAAATTCGTACGATTAAAGCAAGAGAGAGCCCCAAAATTCGAGCTTTTCTTTGTTGTTCCAGTGGAAGTTTTGCTGCTATAATGGAAATAAAAATAATGTTGTCTATCCCCAAAACAATTTCCATAAAGGTTAATGTTAAAAGGGCAATCCAAGTGTCAAGTTGTAAAAAAATATCCATAAAAAGCGGGTTTGAAAAGTGGATTAAATGTAGATAAATGTTTTGGAGTTTGCATTTACTTATTTAACATATTTTCGAAAAAAATTAAAGTAGGAACAACCCTTCTAGGGTTTAAAACCCTAGAAGGGTTCATTACATAAAATTATTCCATTAAAAAAGCCCTCCATTTCTGAAGAGCTTTGTTACGTGCGGGCGGGGAGACTCGAACTCCCACACCTTGCGGCACCAGATCCTAAGTCTAGCGTACATTTACCCAGACAATAGCAAAGTCATTCATTTTCAATTATTTAAGTGATTTCACATTTTGTTTGATATCATCTAATATCAATTGATTTCAGCATTTGTTGTACCTATGTTGTACCCAGAGAACCTAATAAAACCGTATCTTTGTAATGGTTCTAAGACCAAATGTTGTACCTGATTTGACTTTCGTGCTAAAAACAGGTACCAATGTCATCAAACGCAAAAATAGTTCTTCGTAAAAAGTCGAATAGAGAAGGCCTCTACCCTCTTGCTATTCGCATCACAAAAAACCGTAAATCAACATATCAATACATAGGTCATTATATTGAATTGGAAGATTGGGACGAAAAGAATATTCGCGTAAAAAAGTCAAACTCCAATTCTGATAATCTAAACAGTTTATTATCGCAAAAACTTTCAGAAGCCAATAAAGCTCTTATCACGTTGCAATCTGATAACAAAGATGCATCCGCAAACCAAATAAAAAAAGAAATTTATTCATCTGGAAATAGTTCAACTTTTTTTGAATTGGCTCAAGAACATCTTGACGATTTGGAAGTTTCTGAAAAGTTAAACCGTTTGTCTACCGACAAAGCTTGGGTAAGTTTTATTATTAAGTTCAACAAAACTAAACAGCTTTCATTTCAAGAAATTGATGAACGTTTCCTTAAAAAACTGATGCTAAACTTAAAGGTAAAGCATTCTCTTTCAGAAACCTCGATAATGAATATTTTGGTTCTTATCCGGCTTTTGTACAATAGGGCTATCAAGCATAAAATTGTTAGTCGAGAATTGTACCCATTTGGAACAGACAAAATTCGAATTAGGTTTCCAGAAACTTCAAAGGTTGGGCTGAATATTTTAGAGATTCAAAGAATTGAAAACCTCACAAGTTTAACTCCGATAGAGTTACACACTCGAAATGTATGGCTTTATAGCTTCAATTTTGCAGGAATGCGTGTTTCTGATGTTTTGCGAACAAGATGGTCGGATATCTATGACAACAGATTGCATTATAGGATGCATAAAAACGCAAAACTTCTATCATTGAAAATTCCCGAAAAGGTATTGAAGATTCTGGACCAATATAGAGACGATAAAAGAAGTGATGATGATTTTGTTTTCCCTGAATTGAAAAAGGCCAACCCTGAAAATGCGAAAGATTTATATAACAAGAGAAAAACAGCTACAAAGCGGTTTAACGACAATCTAAAATCAATCGCTAAAAAGGCTAAAATCAATAAGAAAATAACTATGCACATAGCCCGTCATAGTTTTGGGAATATTGCAGGAGATTGTATTCATCCACTTATGCTTCAAAAACTTTACCGACATAGTGATTTAAAAACAACTTTAAATTATCAAGCAAATTTCATCCATAAGGATGCAGATGATGCTTTGGATAGCGTAGTGAATTTTTAAAAAGAATTCAAGCCATAACTTTAAATTTTATCAAAATCGAATCTAATTCTTTACAATTCGAGTCACGAGATTCATCCTATTTTTAAAAGTAGCTTTCAAAATATAAACCCCTTGGGATAAACCAGACAAATTGATTGAATTAACTATCGTATCGGATTTATACACTCTCACCCCTAAAACATTTAATATTTCAATTGAAGAAACCGGATGATCCGTTTCCATAAATATTTCGTCGATAAAAGGATTAGGATAAATAGTTAGATTGTCAATTTCATTATCAATAGTACCCAGCGGATTACAATCTTCACTAAATACTACATGGGGATCAACATCGGGCCAATTCGCTTCACTATATATTGGGTCATCCACTTCTATACAATCAAGAGTGGGATTGTTAAAAGCATAAAAATCGATAATGTTTAGATTATATCCATTCTTTACATTTAAAAATTCTAATGAATTTTCAGAAATATTAAGAATCTTAAGCGAAGGATTATTGGAAAAATCGGCGGCTTGTAATTGATTGTCACTTAAACCTACAAATTCTAGAAGATTATTATTTGTGAAGTCAATTACCTCAATATGATTGATGGAGCAAAGTAATTGTACTAATTGAGTATTTTGAGAAATATCTAGAGTTGTAAGGTTATTTCTTGAAATCTGTAAACTGGTTAATTCCGAATTATTTGAAAAGTCGAATTGATTAATATAGTTACTGGAACAAGTTAATGATTCCAAATTAACGTTCGAAAATACGTTTAAATGAGTTAATAAGTTATTCGCAACTCCAATCCCCCGGAGTGATAAATTCTGGCTTGTATCTAATTCTGTTAGTGTGTTGGAACTTAATGCCAGTAATTCAAGTTGTGGGTTTTCGCGTATATTGATAGTTGAGAGTAGATTATTTGATAAATATAGATATTTCAAAGCAGGGAGATGATTGAGTGTAATTGTTGACAACGAATTATCAGATAAGAATATCGCTTCTAATAAAATATTATTCGTTAGATCAAGAAAAGACAAATTATTCGATTGGCAGCCTAATTCTGTTAATTGAGTATTATGAGATATGTCTAGTTGAGATAGTGAATTTATATTAAAATTTATTTCACGGAGATTAACATTCTGGCTTAAGTCCACAGTGGTTAGGTTATTTGAGGAACACATCAATATCTGAAGTGAACTGAAATCCTCAATTCCAGTAAGGTCTAAAATACCCAAACTAGAAAGGTCTAGGGTGAAAATGTTTTCAATATTGGCAGTGGGGACATAATTGTCCAAGGGCGGATTGTCATATCCCAAGTTTATTAGTGTTTGTTCAAAATTATCATCAGGAACATATGTTGTTTGTGAAGTAGCATTGGAAATTAAAAACACAAATACCAGAGTTGTAAAAATCCTTCCATATCTTCCATTAATTTTTTATAACCTTAAAATTTTGAACAGAGCCATTATCTTGAATAACCTTGAGAATATAAACTCCTTGCACTATATGATTTAATTCCAATATTTTTTGTGTGGTTTCCAACTCCAGTTTTCCCAGCATATCATACAACTGAATAACCTGAATAGTTTCAGAGGATTCTATAAATATTTTGTTATTAAAAGGATTTGGATAAATGCTTAGATTATCAATTTCATTATCAATTATACCGAGTGGATTGCAATCCTCACTAAACACTACCTGTGGATCAATATCGGGCCAATTTGCTTCGCTATATTGGGGGTCGTCTACTTCTATACATTCTAAATTAGGGTTATTTTGAGCAAAAAAACCAGAAATATTTGTATTGTTCCCATTTCTAACATTCAGGGATTCTAAGTGGTTAATGTCACACATAAGATAAATTAATTGAGATGCATTAGAAAAATCCAATGAATCAATTTGATTGTTATAAACGACAACCTCTTTCAATTGACTATTTAAAGTGACATCCAGTTCCGAAAGATTATTGGAAGATAAGTGGAGATATTCTATGCTTAAATTATTAGTAATATCAATTGAGTTAAGGTTATTTTCAGTGAGGTCTAAGTGAGTCAAGTTAATATTGTTAGATAAATCTATATTGGAGATTTGGTTAAATGGGGCGAACAAAAATCTTAGAGATGTATTTTGAGAAACATCCAACGCACTTAAATTATTTGTATAACAATAAAGTATTTCCAATTCAGTATTTTGTGTAACATTTAGACTGCTTATATTATTACCATAACAATATAGTTGTTTGAGGTTTGGGTTAGTAGAAGTATTTAATGAGGATAACATATTATTAGAACAGAAAATTTTTTCCATAATTGGGTTATTGGAAACGCTCAATTGCGAAAGATTGTTTCCTTCACAATAAAGCTCCTTTAATTGCGGGTTCTGCGATAAATTTAATGAGCTTATAAAATTATTCCCACAATTTAAAATTTCAAGTAAGGCGTTCTGGCTTACATCTATAGCAGAAAGTTGATTATTACTCACTACTACTTTCCATAAATTCAGATTCTGTGAAATATCTATAGTCGCTAAATTATTACTCGTAGCATAAAGAATTTGAAGAGAACTAAAATCCTCAATACCTGTAAGATCGTTAATCCCCTTACTTGAAAGAGGAAGCGTAGTTACATTTTCAATATTCGCAGTAGGCACATAATTATCCAATGGTGGAGTGTCATATCCCAAGTCTATGAGCGCCTGCTCAAAATTATCATCTGGAACAAAGGTTGTTTGTGCATACATGCCGATACTTAGAAAAAGTATAAAGGCAAAAAGTAATATTCTATACATAGCCTAAAGCAATTACAATATCAATAAATTATTATATCAATTGGTTAAAATATTAAAATAAGATGGAGAGTTAGTTTGTTACAAATGTAGGAAAATTACCTAATACAATATCAATTGACAAATATTCTCTATGTTATGTAATTATCCGGGCATTTTGATATAAAACTAAAAAGCTTAAGTTGTTGGTTTTCAAAAATTTATTTAAAATTGATGTTTATTTAACAATTATTTTATGAACTGAGTTATACAACTTATTGATTTATTTCCGTTCTTTATAATATAGAAAATCAGCATATTCGATTTTGTATAGCTAAATAACTCCCCCCTTAATAAGTTTTTGTCAAGACAGAAGCTTTCTTATTATCAACCAAAAAATTGATAAGGAAATATTTTCTTATCTCGTCTTATAATATAGTCCTTAGACTGTTGATTCATATCAATCGTTAAACATATATCGTATGAGTGATTTTCATTTTTTCACAGAACCCTCAAAACTAAATTCACAAACTTCAGGACAGGAGTTTGGAGCGATAGATGAAAATCAATTTCGTTTGGGCAACATGTTCACTTCTAGTGCAAGCGTGAATCCAAAAGCTTTCGCAGTTTCTGATGGATTAATTTTGGTTCAAAAAATTGATGGGGTTGAGAAATATAATATAGTTTTAAAACCTACACTTCAACCAGATTTAAACCTTCCTAAAATCGATTATATTATCTATAAAGGAATTAAAAAGGAAAGCATTATAAATGGCACTAAGGTTGCCGTCTCTACCAACAATGACTTAACAAGAATAATCCACGAAAATGCAATCTTATGGTATCAGAATGAGGGGGAAACAATGCCCTCTTCGGAACCTGCGGCTGATACTTCCTTAGGTCTCATCTATGCCTCAAATGCCTCTGAGCAGGAATATAAATTAGAAAATACCGATAGCCTAAATAAAGCATTCTATTCAACCAATCCGGTTACACTTCCGTTAGTTTATTCAGGAAACCATATTGGGGATTTTGATAAAAGTGGAGATTTTGGTATAGTGATTATATTCGAAAAAATAGGCTTTGAACCTAAATTTAAGTTGGCTAGAGAATTGGACTCTATTTTGAGCTTTACTGCACTCCCAGGCAATTCATCAAATGCAGATATTTTTAGGCGGAAGCATCACAAAGAGGATATTCTCAGTTTTATCGATGGAGCAGCTTTTTTCGGCTCATTCTTTAACTTGGGCTTGAACGTATATGATGGAAATGATTTTATAAACCGAGTGGAGGATGGATTATATACAGATGTGATTTCCAAGTTTTTTAATAAAAACAAGATATATATTGATATTCGAAATGAAACCAATGATTCCTTTAATTATTATGAAAATTATGATAATATTATTCAATGGAGTCTTGATAATACAGATACTCTTACCGATGTAGATTATTATAGAAACTTTGGCTGGCCGATTCTATCAATTAATGATAGTGATTCAAATAGTGAATTTGACATTACTAATACTGATAAGATTATAAATATATCCTTACCAAGAGGTGATAACGAATCTCCTTTATTTTATTATAAAAGAGTCTACAAAAACAGCTTAGGTTTTTTGCTTCCAGAGGCTTTAGAATCATTTTATAGTCCACCAGTTGTTGATGACAACTTGACAATGGAGAGCCTTACTGCTCCCAAATCCGTTGATAGAGTTTCCGCTAATTATTTTCAAATTAAATTCATACGCCGAGTAATTTTGGAAAACGATGAATCCAACGACTTCCCTCGGCAAGGTTATAGTCTTTTTAAAAGAAGTTATTTGGACAATCTCTTTCCAATTTTTGATATGTCCATCCCTTTTACTAATGAAAATTATACTAATTTGAAATTGTTTTATGATAGTTCATTTTGTAAGTTCGTTCTGTCGCCTATGTAAGCATAAATACCCATAATTTTCTTTCCTTCTTCTCTTGCACATTGAATTTCCCATTTTTGGCCACTAGAATTCAATGAATTTTTACTAACCAAAACAATCACACCGTCTGACCTTTTAATCCTCGTGCGTACTTTCGTTTTCCAGTCAGTACTGTATGCATTCTTAACAGACATATCGATGTATTCAAAAGGCGACCTTGTATTCAAGGATTGACCTCTTAAGAAATCCCTTTGCCTTTCATCCTCAATTGCAAATGCAATAAATATTACTTTTTTTGTTGCCATATGTTCATAAAATCTTTAATTTGCACAAGATAAATACAATAAATTCTAAATTTTCATTCTACACTAAATAGAAATTAACAATCAGTAATTTGTGGTAGATTTTAGTCCTAAACAAAATAATCCACATTAAGCATAATATGGTAAATTTCTGTCCCGTTATTATGAGTAGTCCTACATATTCTTATGGCTGAACTGGTATGACCAAAATCATTGGTCATATCTAATATGTCATTGTTTTCTAACTCATAACCTATCGGGTATGTAAGTTTTTTTAGCATATTGGTTTTGTAATATTCCCATCGTTTTTTAAATGAGGTAGAAGGCTTTAAGTCATAAGCTAAAATAAAAAAAACATCCCGCATATGTGTATAATCAAAAATCTTACTTATATGCTTTTGAACAACCGTTTTAGTCGAATGCTTGAATGCCTCTATAATGGAAAGTTCCCCAGTAGTATCACATATAACCAAATCTCGCTCGCCTGCTTTTTTTCCACTAGCGGAACTACCACCTTAAGGTTGGTCATTTATATGAAAACCAAATGTAGAAAGCTTATTTTCGAGTATTTGCTTGATTATTGAACTATAATCATCTTCGTCTGCATTTGGGTTATAAGCTTTAGGGTTTGTAAGAAAACGTCTTGAGGCTATTATGATTTCATTGGCCATCTTTTTCCCAAAATTATCTTCATACTGTAAGGGTATTACAGAATCCATTGAATTTTTGGTATCTGTACTTAATTTATTGATTGCAGTTTTTATTTCTTCAACTGGATTGGACTTGGAGATCTTGCTTTCCAATTCTGTTAGGAACTCGAATGCATTTTGGTTAAGAGCTTTGTGGAATGACAAAGCATTTGCAACCACCATCCTCGCTTCATTAATCAATTCGTATTTTACTAACATCTGCACTCTCAATTTGACCATATCTGGTGACAACCTGCGCACTTGGTCCAGCTCTTCGTATAACATATTAAATGAATCTTTATCTTCTAGATTTAGAAAAACCGTTAACTTGTTATAATTTGTCTTATCAGCTACTGTTTCCAAAACAGTTAAAGGGCAGGTTTTTTCATATTCTAACCACTCATTAATACCTTCTAAAAATTGTTCTCTTTTTTCATTTTTTAGTGCTAATTCAACTTTAGCACCAAATCTGTTAAGAGCAAATGTGGCGTACTTTGGATATTTATTTGTCAAATTATTAAATATCTGATAGGCCGTTTCAGGTTCATTTTTATATCGAATTAGACCAATAAAAAACTGCTTGTGGTCTTTGGGTTTAAACTCATTATGGATAATGTAGCCCGATTCTGGTTCTTTGAGAGATTGGATACCATATTCATCATTAGCGTAATAAGCCTGCATAAGTTGAGCTTCAAAGATTTCCTTTTCAGTTTCTCTTTCAATCTTTCGTTTACTGGTAAGCTTATTCCATTCATTTAATGCAATCTTTGCTTTGCTTTGTAATTCGGGAATTTTAGATAACTCTGTTACGACATAGGTGATTTCCGGACGCCATATTTGCTTGTTTAAGAATGACGGAATGTCTAATTTATAAATACGCTTAATAACAGATTCTTTTATTCCTTCAGTTTCAGAATGGGAGCATATATAAAGTAATTGAACTATATTTTCTGTGTTGACTAATTGGTCGAACAATGCTGATTTATCCTCGAATACATCGCCCATTTCAATAATAAAAGGTAGGAGTTCGCTTTCAATTGTTCTAAAATGCTGTCTATCGTATTCTTGGTCAAGAATGTTCTGATTATGTGCTAGCCCTTCTTGTGCATATCGTTTTAGAAGGCTTACTATAGTGAGCTCTACTGTTTTTTTTACATCTAATGTGAAAGCTTGTTTTGAATAATTCTTTTGTTTCTGAATAGCTTTTAAAATGAGCAGCAATATAAATAGATGTGTTCTTATTTTATTGGCCTGAAAACAATTATGTTTGTCATATTTATCGTCAGTATTCTTTAAGGTAAATCGTGGATTGAGAAAATCGTTCAAATTTCCAGACTCATAAGCTATGGTTATTGGTGATAGCCAATCTAACGTCACAAGCACTTCGTTTTGAACAGACCAACTTGGTAGGGATTCAATTAATTCTGAAGAATAAAATTCCCGTTTAATGACTTTATTTTGCTCAATCTTTTCAAGATAGCAAGTAACAAAACTTAAAGAAATAGTTGTCTTAAAGCTTACAAAGGTTTTTTGGGGCAAAGTGCAATCTGCGATAAGCAAAAATCGAGATAGCCAACACAATGCGTCTAGTTTTATAAACGAAAGGCCTATAACACCATTAAGGTATTTTGATTTTGAACGATGATTTTCTAGTTCCAAAATTAATTCAGGAAATATGTGGTATAGGAAAGATTGCTTAGAGCTACCACCAACAAAGCCGCCGTTGAGATTGCTTGTTTCAAGAATGCCCAATAGCTGTTCTTCTAGGTCTTCTCTTTCAGTAATCAATAGTCGTCTTTCTTCAACTAACCGAATGTGGCTTATTGAATACACTTTTTCTTTGGTGATTTTTTGAAATAGCTGAAAAACTAGATGTGCGGTTTTTGTTTTGTCAATCGCCTGTGCTCGTAGATAAGAATTCAATAAAAGGATTAAACCATCACTCAAAAATTGCTTCCTTAAAATATGCTTAGCTTTTCTATTATCAATTTCAAATTTAGTTTTATCGAGCATATCAAAACCCAACGCACTAAGGTCAGTTTCAATTAACAGATATGGGATTACTTCTGGACGATTCTGTTTAATAAAATGGACTACTTCCCAAATTAAATATGGATTTTCCAATCCAGAACGAAGCAGTTTTTTGATATTATGGTAATGCACTTGTTCGGATTTACTATCAATATCAACCGTGTCATATTCCTTATCTAATAGAACTACCAGCCTTACCAAAAATGCTAAATCTTTTCTTGACTCTTGTACGTAGAATATATTGCTTTGATATTTACTTGAAATATGCTGAAGTTGTCTATATCGATCTAAAATATCATCTGTATCATCAAAAGGTTCTTCGGGAATAGGCTTATTTGACTGGAAACCATAGTGAGACGAACCCAAGTGCTGGTCTAAAAAGCACTTTGAAAATTCATCTTCTACACCAATAATATCTTGTTCTCTCTCGATTAAATTTATAGATGTAGTAAGCAATGACTTCTTCGAAGCATCTGAAGCATAATCTTGAATATCAGGCCAGCGCGCACCTTTTAAAATTACATCGATAAAATGAAGCATCCGTTCTTCATCATTAGAAAAGCTATTATCTTGCATAAGTGCTTCCCAATAGTGCCCACTTATTTCATCATTTAAATCATACCAATAATTAATTTCGTTTTGGGTAGTTTTGAAAAAGTAACTGTTGCCTATTTTTTGAAATAGATTATTGTTTTCAAATTCAGATAAGGATGACGTTAATGGAAAATATGCTTTATGCTTACCTAATATTTGTGTTAACCCGTTGGGTGAAATAGGATAAAACAAAAAAAAATATTGGATAAGATACTGAATTACAGTATCTTTAAGTCGCAAAACAACCCAATATCTTATGTC
>PHDJ01000061.1 GCA_002842575.1 Bacteroidetes bacterium HGW-Bacteroidetes-2 | reverse complement strand
TAAAATTGAGCAAGGAAAACATCTCGAAAAAAAGCGTCTTTCTCGAGAGCTTCATGATGGTATTCTAGGGAAGTTATCGGGCATAAGGCTTAACTTATTTGTTTTAAATAAAAAGAAAGATTCAGCAACAATTGAAAAGTGCCTGCCTTATATCAAGGATTTACAAGAAGTAGAAAAAGAAATACGTGCTATGTCACACAATTTAAGTGAAGACGTGTTTTCAGATCAAGTTAACTTCAACAAAGTCATCCATAATTTGTTTCAAGAGACAGGAAGCTTTTCTAATGTGCATTTTAGCATTCACATGGATGAGCTTATTGATTGGACTAGAGTTTCCACAATCAATAAAATTGAAATTTACCGCATTTTACAAGAAGGGCTCAACAATATTGGTAAACATGCCAAGGCAAACAATGTGATTGTAAGAATGGTTCAAGATGAAAATCAGATCATTATAGAGCTCATAGACGATGGTCGCGGTATGAAAACAGAATCCAAATTTAAAGGAATAGGTTTAAAAAATATGAAAGAAAGAGCAAATACCATTAAGGGAACTTTACACATTGAATCCCAAAAAAATAAAGGAACAAGCTTACAATTACTACTTCCTAAAAAATATATTTTTGAAAGTGAAAATAGTTGAGTTCACATACATTTCTTTAAAAATTTAATTTATTATCTTTGGAAAAGAACATTCCTAGGGAAGTTTAAGTTAGCTTTTTAGAGTTATGCAAATAGAACTACTCATTATAGATGACCACCCCACCCAAATAGATGGCTACAAAAGCATACTCTCGTTAAATGAATTAAATATAGCCATTCAAGTAACCGCTTGCCATGATTGCAAAGAGGCATATCAAGTTATCGCAAACCCCTTAAACAAAGAGCGATTTCAATTGGTTTTTATTGACTACAGCATTCCTCCCTTTGAAGAAAAGCAATTGTTTACTGGGGAGGATTTAGCACTTTTAGTTCACAAACATTTTCTTAATCCAAAAATTGCCATTATCACCTCCCATACAGAAGCCATAGTGCTGTATAATGTTTTAAAACGGGTAAATCCTGAGGGACTTTTGGTTAAAAGCGATATAGACGGTGATGAATTGTTGGATGCTTTTCATAAACTCACTCAAGAGGAAAACTATTATTCAGAAACCGTAAGCAAGGCAAAAAAAACCATGCTCTCAAAAGAAGAGCTGCTAGATACCACCAACCGGAAAATCATCGAATTGCTCGCGCAAGGCATCAAAACAAAAAACCTTCCTGAGCACTTGCACCTCTCTCAAAGTGCCATAGAAAAACGCAAAGCTACCATCAAAGACGCCCTGGGCATCGACAAAGGTACAGACGAAGACATCCTCAAAGCCTTGCGACTTATGGGGTTGCTTTAGGAAAGACATTAGATTATCGACAATAGACTAATGCCAGCTCCCTCCCTCACCAATTCAAGAACTCAAAGACTCACTAACTCACAAACTATTTAACATTAAGTACGGTTAAACCGTAAAAAATTTCCGCACCCTTCCCTTAGTTTTACCCTATCAAAACAAATGCGCGAACATTTTGATAATTAAATCAAACAATTTTATTAATTTTAAAACAATGTATTATGAAAAATTTATTTTTAGCCCTTGTGGTAACGGTTTTAATTGGTGGGAGTTCTTTTGGTTAAGCTGAAATAACCAAAGAAGAAGCAAGACAAAAAGCTGCTGAAGTTATGGTTGTTTTTGTTGAAGCGGTTGAACCCATTTATCAGGAATCAAAACCGGTTAGTTATAACGCTTTTTTAGCGGCTTTATATCCAACAACCAAGCCAGCCTTAACAGTAGAAGCAAATGCTTTATTAAGTGATGCTTATAACTATTTAAAAAACAACACTTCTGCTTCAGTTATTAAGAAAAACTACAATGGCGTTTCCTTAGCTAGAGCAGCGGCCTCTGTTTCACAAAAATCAAGCGGCACAATAAACCTTGATGAATTATTTACTGGAACGGCAGGAGATTTTAACCCTTATGAAGGGCCTCAAGCAAAAAGTGGAGGCTGTGATTGCAAATGGTATCAAATTGCTTGCTGGGCTGATTGCATATTTGGTGTTGGATTTTGGGGAATAATTTTGCCAATTCTTATAAACTTATTATAACAAATACACAACCCAGCTCAATTAAGGGCTGGGTTTTTAAAATAAAATAAAATGAAATACTCTACTTATATCATACTCCTTCTTTTACTTGCATCTTGTAATTCTTTTTATTTAAATTCTATGAAAAGGATAGGGCTGTTTGATAATCAAGCTTATCTCGAAGAGATTAAAGTGCCTGAAAAAAAAGTAATTTTTGTTCCTATGCAACATGTGGGCACTAAAGATTATTATAAGGATGTAAAGTATAAAATGGATTCTTTACAAAACTTGGGATTCAAACCTTTTATAGAGTCTATTATTATTCCTGATTATTTGGATATAAATCAAAAGGAATATTTTTATAAAAAATTTAGAAAGATAACGGGGAATGTTGGGAATTTGTATTTAGATACTATCAACAATACTTTCGTCGGAAAGGTTAAATTACCAAACAATCATAATTTAATTAACCAACCACCTAATGACGAATTATTTGACATGTCTGAAGCTGTAAATATTGACGCGCATTTAGACTCAATTATTTTAAAATTTGAAAAGATGCATGGCACTATTGCGTTAACAAAATGTGACTTAGAAACAGATATCTATGACCTCTCATACAATTGTAAAACACTTGATAAAAAAACACAATTACTGTTTAAGGAATTATTTACTTTTAGATATAGAGATTCAATAATTGCAGACGCAACATTAAAAAGCAATAATAGAAAAATTGTGCTTGTATATGGTAAAAATCATTTTGAAGGATTAAAAAAATTCTTGGAAATAAATAAAAGCCAATAGCCCCTAGATTTTAAAAATATTGGAATGTAAGATCACAAAACAAGTAATCACTAATTTTAATTTTATGAAATCAGACATCTTCATCGCAGTCTGTATGAGGGCCATTTTTATTAGCTATCTATTTCAAGAAGCATATTTTAATTCCCTTTTAGAAATCAATTTATTAGCCTGGTTAATAACAATTGCGTTTGTGGGTAGCTGGATAAAATATTTTATAGAGCTAAAAACAAAAAAACAAACATAAACATAACAACATATCTAGTCTAACTTCTCATCACCCTAATTTATTAATATTGAAGCAGGTCGTAGATGGAGTAGAGGGTTGGATTATGAGCGAATAAATTAAAGGTCGTTCTTGTAAGTTTATGAATGTGGTTATTGTGTGGGTTCCCGGGCAACCTAGATTATCATTGTTAAATCAAGAATCCAGGATTTTTTAGGTTGGGTCAAAATCAACAAACATATGAAGTATACTATTTACATATCGCTTTTTCTATTGCTTGCGTCTTGCAACTCTTTTTATCTTAAGACGTTAGAGAAAGTTGGGGTTTTTAATGAGAATACAGTTATTGATTCCATAGAATTTAAATGTAAAGAAATTTTATTTATACCGATGCACCGTATTGGGACAGGAAATTTCTATCAAGATGTTAAGCACAAGGCAGACTCATTACAAAAATTAGCCTTTGAAAACCGAAGAAATGAGTATTTAAAATCAAAAAAAACAACTAATAAAAAAAATTATTTATATTTGAAATAATTAACAAACACTC
>PHDJ01000029.1 GCA_002842575.1 Bacteroidetes bacterium HGW-Bacteroidetes-2 | reverse complement strand
CCATTCGTTGATGGTGGTAGGATTGATTCCATATGCTTTTCCTAGTTGATACTTGTTCAATTTTCCGGTAGTAAGTTCGTCTAAAATTTTCAGTTTAAAGGATTCTGAATACCGTCTGATTACTTTGTCATTTTTGTACATAATGTTTGAAATTATGTAGCCTTTATTCAGGACGGGTCAGGCATTGGAACTACAGCTGCTTCAACATTAGTTACTGGTTTTCACGATGGAATTACAGGAGATATTTATACGGAAACGCCATTAAATGCCGGTCTAGTTACAGGAGGTATTTTTACCGCTCCACCCGCACCAGGTACAGCAACTTCTTTTGCGATTGCACAACAAGCAATGCTAGATGCTACCGATTTATATAATGCTCTTTCACCAGCCGCCATGCCTGGAGGAATTGATCCAGGAGCAGGAGAACTTGGAGGTTTAACTCTAGCGCCAGGCGTTTATCAATCTGCTAGTGGAACTTTTAATATCTCAAATGGCGATCTTACTCTTGATGCACAAGGCGACCCTAACGCACTTTGGGTATTTCAATCTGCATCAGGCTTAACTGTAGGTATTGCAGGTCCCACAGGAGCTAAAAGCGTTATACTAATAAATGGTGCTAACTCTGCCAATGTATTTTGGCAAGTAGGTAGTGCCGCAACCATTAACGCTGCTGGAGGTGGTATTATGGTAGGAACCATTGTTTCAATGGCAGGAGTAACCCTTTCAACTGCAGATAATATGGAACAGACCGTTCTTAACGGAAGAGCTATTTCCTTAGTAGCATCAGTTACTATGGTAAATACAACTATTAACGTACCTAACTAAATAAAAAATAAGAAATATAGAACCCGGGTATTAATCCCGGTGTTCTATACTCTTATTACTAACAAACTTTAAACTAATAAAATGAAAAATTCAACGCACTTATCTTCAAGACTATGTACTGCAAAGTTGCAGAATAGTTTGCCTTTAAAAAGCATACTTGTTGCCTTTGCCTTTTTGCTTGGGTTGCTAGCCACTGTCTCTGCTCAGGAGGCAGAATATGCAAAACCTTCTTGGTATTTTGGGGTTGCCGGTGGAGCAAATTTTAATTTCTACCGTGGTACTACCCAAACTTTAAATTCAGATTTAACTGTGCTTTCTCCATTTCACAATGGCGATGGTGTTGGTTTATATATTGCGCCTATGTTAGAATATCACAAAACTGGCACTATGCTAGGTTTTATGTTACAAGCAGGTATAGACAGTCGTGAAGGTGATTTTAACAGAGTAACTACCTATTGTAATTGCCCTACCGATTTAAAAACTGACCTTAGTTATATAACGATAGAACCAAGTATTAGAATTGCACCTTTTAAAAACAGTTTCTACATTTACGGTGGACCTCGTCTGGCTTTTAATACAGACAAAGCCTTTACATACAAAATGGGAGTAAACCCTGATGTACCAGAACAAGTGCCACAGGAATTAAAAGGAGACTTTAGCAATATTGAAAACACCATTTTCTCTATGCAAGTAGGTGCAGGTTATGATATTGCCCTTTCTTCTAACAAACACAAAACCCAATTTGTGTTATCACCTTTTGTGGCATTTCATCCTTATTTTGGTCAAGAACCACGTTCTATTGAATCTTGGACAGTTACTACTGTTCGTGCTGGGTTAGTTTTAAAATTTGGTCAAGGAAGTTTAATTACCCCTGCTGAAGAAACAATTATAGCTCCAGAGCCAATTCCATATACTTTTACAGTAACCTCACCTGCAAACACACCTTCTGATCCTGTGATAAGAGAAACCTTTCCGATAAGAAATTATGTGTTTTATGATGAAGGTTCCACTGAAATTCCAAATCGGTATGTAAAACTGAAAAAAAGCGAGGTTTCAAATTTCAAAGAAAATCAATTAGAAACCTATGTGCCTAAAAACATGTCTGGTAGAGCTGATAGAGGTATGACGGTATATTATAACATTTTAAATATTTTAGGTGACCGCATGCAAAAACACCCTTCTTCTAAAATCACTTTAGTTGGGTCTTCTGATAAAGGTTCTGCTGATGGTAAATTATTGGCAGAATCTATTAAAACCTATTTAACGGATGTATTTACAATTGCTCCAGTAAGAATTTCTGTAGAAGGAAGAATTAAACCAAAATTACCTTCTGAAAAAGTTGGTGGCGTGCTTGAATTAGAATTACTTGGTCAAGATGACCGAAGAGTATCTATTGAAAGTAATTCTCCTGAATTGCTAATGGAATTTAGTAGCGGCCCAAATGCTCCATTGAAACCAGTTGAATATGTAATCGTTCAAGAAGCTCCTTTAAGTAGCTATTTAACTTTAGAAGTTGATGGAGCAAATGAAGCTTTTTCAACTTGGTCAGTGGAAGTGAAAGACCAGAATAATAAAACCCAATATTTTGGCCCATACACCAAAGAAAAAATAAGCATCCCTGGTGAAGCCATTTTAGGAACACGAGCTGAGGGTGATTATAGTATTGCGCTAGTTGGAACCTCACCAGATGGAAGTCTTGTTAGAGAAGAACAAAATGTACATATGGTACTTTGGAAACCTTCAGTAATTCAAGAAAGCAAACGATTTAGTATCCTTTATGAATTTGATGATGCGAAAGCAGTACAGATGTATGATAAATATCTTACAGAAATCGTAGCTCCAAAAATACCAACAAACGGACACGTGGTAATAAACGGTCATACGGATGTTATAGGCGAAGCTGAAAATAATACAAACTTATCACTTGCTAGAGCAAACGATACAAAAACGATTTTGCAAAAAAGCCTAACCGCTATGGGAAGAAGCGATGTAACCTTTGAAGTAAATGGCAATGGCGAAAACAATCCGCTATTTGGCAATAAACTTCCTGAAGAACGATTTTATAATCGTTCTGTAGTCATTGATATTTTTCCTAAAAAATAGATTACGCATACCTTTTATAATACTTAATTAGCAATAAAAAGGCAAGAATTAATATTCTTGCCTTTTTTACTTATTTGTGTAATGTTAGTAACCCTTCTATTTAAAATACCCGCCAAAAAGTAGGTGACAAAGAAGAAAAGCCATTACTGAAATTATGATTCCAATTAAAAAAACATTAAAGGATTTTCGTAAAAGATTAAATTTTTTATCCATTACTTTTCCTAAATAAAAAGTGTCTTTTGCTATGGTATTATAAAGTGCATCGCCTTGATAAATTAAAGCAGTGATTTCCTTTAAATACTCTTCTTCTTGCATATCCTTAAAATTGCCATAAAACATCAAATTATTAGTTTTTCTATCGCCGTGGTTACGTTCAGGACGTGTTGCAAAAACGGCATAAGCTATAGAAATTAAATTGGTAGTGAGCATTAGAATAATGGCATAAATTAAATGAGGGTCTCTGTCTAGCTGGTTTAAAACTACTCCAATAATAATAGACATAATAATAGCATTGATAGAAATAAGAATATTGCTCTTACGATCAATCATGGTGTTTAGCGTGTATTGATTTTTTGAAAGCAGCCTAAATAAAGTCTCTACGCCACGCTCTGATCTTGGTTCAATTTTAGAGAGCTTCTTTTTTAGTTCTTTTAATGCATTTTTATCTATATCAAGTTCATTGCTTAAATAGTCATTTCTTTCCTTTTTAGAAGTTTTATCTGGCATTGCATTATAATATTTATTAATTAACTAAAATTTTCAAAAATCTTAAATGGCCATATCAAATAACCATTAGTTATCAATAGTACAAAAAAAAATAGTAATTCACTAAATTTTAAATCGAAACCCTGTTCTTAGATAATAATTGTTTGCATCATCTAATGCTTTTATATTGTTTCTGTTTTTATCTCTTAAATTTACTGTATTACTAATAATATAAGAGGTTCTCGCATAAAAGAGAATGTTTTCAGTAAAATGATATTCATATTCTAACCCAGCTAAAATAAGCGACATATTAATGCTTTCAGAAACTTTAGCATTATCTACTAGGATTCCATTTTGAAGATTAGAGCTAAAACCATCTAACTCAGCATAAAGTTTAAATCTGTTCTTTTCTGAAAGATGGTATTGAAAATTTGTTTTCGGTATGCCAAGGTTATACGACCAATTTGAGTGAAATTTTCTGTAATAGCTAATGTATGGTAACGGAAAATTATACCCTCTATTTTCAGAATAGGTTATACCTAGTATCAAACGGTATGGCTTAGAAACGGTCTTGTCTTTAGTCTTGTCTTTTATAAAAACCAAGTCACCTGAAAAAACAATATCTTCTAGTTTTAACTTATTTGCTGTTAAGTTTGAACTAAATCCGGGAGTTAAACGTACCCCTATGTGCCAATCGTTTTTGAGAGGTGTTATATACCCTATATTAAAATCTAAGATTTGAAAATCGTCTAAATCTTGTATATCAAAGGATGGGTTTTCATCCATTTTAAAATCTATATGGCTGTAATCCAATCCTAAGAAAAGATAAGTTCTTTCTTTTTTTAATTTAATTGGGTAATTAAAAAGTGTGCGTACACGGTTGTATGAAACGTTAGAATTTCCTTTGGGAATATAGGTGAAATCAACTCTTGCTAAATCTGATAATTGAGCATTTACTAGGTTTGAAAAAAAGAAAAATATGGTTAGAAATTTGCCAGTGTATTTTATCATAAATTCGTTTAAGAGTTTTTAATGTATTATTTTGTAAAATTTGCCTCTAATAGTACTATTTCACCTTTACGCAAAACTTCAATAATCACGGTGTCTCCAGGTGCAAGATTATTAATTTGGTCTTTTATTGTACCCAAATCGTGAGGTTCATTACAACTAATTCCTTGAATACTTAAAATAATATCGCCACCTAGCCATAATTTTTCGCCAATTATTTCAGCTTGTAAGTAGCCTGCTTTTAGTCCTATTTCATCTGCAAATGAATTTGGTGTAATACGCTGAATTAATACTCCTGATTGTTGAGGAATGTTTAAAACATTTGCAAATATTTCATTTAAAAAAATACCGTCAAATCCAGTCCAAAAAGTATTAACATCAAATAATGTTTTTTTAGCGGTATTGATATCCACGGCAAAACCTAATCCTTCAAAACCTCCACTTTTTGTTAATATAAAACTTACAATTCCTATTAACTCTCCTTTTAAATTAAACATTGGTCCACCAGAATTTCCATGATTTATAGAAGCATCGGTTTGAATAAATCCCGCCATTTCTCCATTAGTTAACAAGTTTTTACTCATCTTTCTACTTATATGACCAACAGAAAGAGAATGTTCAAGACCTAATGGCGCACCTATAATGATAATTTGCTCTCCTATTTTAGCAGTATCTGAGTTTCCAGGTTTTACTATTTTTAAATTTGATGGAGGATTTCTTAACTTAATTAAAGCAACATCTCCTGCCGAAGAACTTGACAATACATCTGCTTTATAGGTGCTTTTATTTTGAAGTTTCACCATTACTTCATTTGCTGAGGCTACTACATGTGCGGCTGTTAAAATGAGCCCGTCTGAACTTATAATCACTCCTGAGCCTAAACCTTCAGAAGTTGAAAGTTGTTGATTTTGAATTTTATATTCTGTTACCTCTATAGTCACCACAGATGGATCTAAATATTCAAATAGTACAGATACATCTTGAGCGTTTGCACAAGGAAAGTGAAGGATGAAAAAAAGTAAAATTAATACCTTCATAATGTTCTAATAAAGAGGTAGAACACTTTAGACGTTATATTTTAAATAAATGACATCTACTAGTAAAAAAAAATGTTTAATAAGAATAAACTTTATATTAATCCTAAATTTAAAGAAAAAAATTACCTTACTAACTTTCGGTACTTAATCCTTTTTGGAATCAAATCACCACCTAGTCGTTTCTTTTTATTTTCTTCATAGTCACTAAAGCTACCTTCAAAGAAATACACATCGCTATTGCCTTCAAAAGCTAGAATGTGTGTGCAGATTCTATCTAAAAACCACCGGTCATGCGAAATTACAACCGCACAACCGGCAAAATTTTCCAACCCTTCCTCTAGAGCACGCAGGGTATTAACATCTAAATCGTTTGTGGGTTCATCTAGCAAAAGCACATTACCTTCTTCCTTAAGGGTCATTGCAAGGTGTAAACGGTTGCGCTCACCGCCAGAAAGTGTCGCTACTTTTTTGTTTTGGTCGCTCCCTCCGAAGTTAAATCTACTTAAATAGGCTCGGGAGTTTACTTGTCTTCCTCCCATCATAATGAGCTCCTGACTATCGCAAAAATTTTCCCAAATAGTCTTGTTAGGATCGATTTTAGAATGACTTTGATCAACGTATGCTATTTTTACCGTTTCTCCTACTTTAAATTCTCCTTTATCGGGTTTTTCTTCGCCCATAATCATTCGAAAAATTGTAGTTTTACCGGCACCATTCGGGCCAATTACTCCTACAATTCCCGCTTGTGGTAAATTAAAATTTAAATTATCGTATAATAATTTATCCTCATAGCCTTTGCTTACACCAATGGCTTCAATAACATTTGTGCCCAAGCGTGGACCGTTGGGGATATAAATTTCTACATTTTCATCCAACTGTTTTTGATCCTGACTTAAAAGTTTGTCATAATTCTGCAAACGAGCTTTTTGTTTGGATTGCCGCCCTTTGGGAGCCATTCGCACCCATTCTAATTCGCGTTCTAAGGTCTTTTGACGTTTAGACGCCGTTTTGCTTTCTTGTGCTAAGCGTTTTGCTTTTTGGTCTAACCAAGAGGAATAATTTCCTTTCCAAGGAATGCCTTCGCCCCTATCTAGTTCTAAAATCCATTCAGCTACATTATCTAAGAAATATCTATCGTGGGTTACAGCAATTACGGTTCCTTTATATTGTGAAAGGTGGTGTTCTAACCAATGCACACTTTCAGCATCTAAATGGTTAGTAGGCTCATCAAGAAGCAATACATCGGGTTCTTGTAATAACAATCGGCAAAGTGCCACACGTCGTTTTTCTCCACCGGAGAGAACGCCTATTTTTTTATCACTATCTGGAGTGCGAAGGGCATCCATGGCTATTTCTAGTTTGGTTTCGAGTTCCCAAGCGTTGCTGGCGTCAATTTTGTCTTGCAATTCCGCTTGACGGTTCATCAGCTTTTCCATTTTGTCGGCATCTGAATATACTTCCTCTAAACCAAACATATCGTTGATTTTATTGTATTCATCTAAAATAGCCACGGTTTCTGCTGCACCTTCTTTTACAATTTCCAACACCGTTTTTTCTGGATCTAATTGTGGATCTTGTTCCAAATAACCCACAGTATATCCAGGAGAAAAAACAACATCGCCTTGATAGTTTTTATCTACTCCAGCAATAATTTTCAGCAAAGAAGATTTCCCTGAACCATTGAGCCCAAGAATTCCTATTTTTGCACCATAGAAAAAACTTAAATATATTTTTTTAAGAATTGGAGACTGTAAACCAGGATAGGTTTTTGATACTCCTGACATAGAAAAGATTACTTTTTTATCGTCGGCCATTTTTTTTTAGATATTAGATTTTGGTTTTCACCTTTAATTTTTGAAAACGATAGAATTAGGTAAGTAAATATATAAAACTTTTAAACTCTTCCTTTTAAGGCATTAAACACCCAAGCGATAGCAAAAAACCCAATACCCACAGAGGCAAAACCCCAACCAGCTACATCGTCATAACGAAATGCGCCAAGAGCAATTAATGAAAAACCAACAACCATCATGATAAAGGTGGCCCAAGCCAAAACGGTATTTTTATTCATTCCCATACTATTATTATTAGTCGCAAGCAAAAGCGATTGCAATCACTTTGGGGAGGTTGCTTGTTTGTGCTATGCGAAATTTGGATTACAAATATCGTGAATTTATGTGGATTTTCTATTGGAATTGCCTTCTTGTTTTTTTCGTATTAGGTTTCTAAGTTAGTCTCCTGAAAATAACAATTATAATTATCAAAATTCTACATTCGTTAATGGTTAAACGTTCCTTAGGAATTTGTATTTTAGCACCATTAAATTAAAACCATGGATATCAACTTCAATAAAAACGAAGATCATAATAAATTACTTGCGTCCGATTTGCGCCAACGACTTACCAAAGTAAAACTTGGCGGTGGCGAAAAAAGCATGGAAAAACATCAAGCAAAAGGAAAAATGACCGCCCGAGAACGAATTAAATATTTGTTAGATGATAAAAAACCTAATATTGAAATCGGTGCTTTTGCAGGTGAAGGAATGTATGAAGAACACGGTGGTTGCCCAAGTGGCGGTGTAGTGGTAAAAATAGGCTATGTAAAAGGAAAACAATGTATCGTTGTAGCTAATGACGCCACGGTAAAAGCAGGAGCTTGGTTTCCTATTACCGCAAAGAAAAACTTAAGAGCACAAGAAATTGCTATCGAAAATAAATTACCTATTATTTACCTTGTAGATAGTGCGGGGGTTTATTTACCTCTTCAAGATGAAATATTTCCAGACAAAGAACATTTTGGACGAATTTTTAGAAACAATGCCGTTATGAGTAGTATGGGAATTACACAAATTGCAGCCGTTATGGGAAGCTGCGTTGCTGGTGGAGCTTACTTACCAATTATGAGTGATGAAGCACTAATTGTTGATAAAACTGGAAGTATCTTTCTTGCTGGAAGTTATTTAGTAAAAGCTGCTATAGGCGAAACCATTGATAATGAAACTTTAGGAGGTGCCACCACACATTGTGAAATTAGTGGTGTGACAGATTATAAAGCCAAAGATGACCAAGATGCTCTAGATAAAATTAAAAAAATTATCGATAAAATAGGTGATTATGATAAAACCGGCTTTAACCGAATAAAAGGGTTAAAACCTAAGGAAAATCCTGAAGATATTTTTGGTATTATTCCTCGTTCAAGAGCCGACCAGTATGATATGGTGGAAATTATAAAACGACTGGTGGATGGCTCTGAATTTGAACAATACAAAGAAGGTTACGGCAAAACCATACTCACTGGCTATGCGCGAATTGATGGTTGGGCAGTTGGCATTGTTGCTAACCAACGTAAACTTGTTAAAACCACTAAGGGTGAAATGCAGTTTGGCGGTGTAATTTATAGCGACAGTGCTGACAAAGCCACTCGTTTTATTGCAAATTGTAATCAAAAGAAAATACCTTTAGTTTTTTTACAAGACGTCACCGGGTTTATGGTAGGAAGTAAAAGTGAACATGGCGGTATTATAAAAGATGGAGCAAAAATGGTAAATGCGGTTAGTAATTCTGTAGTGCCTAAATTCACCATTATTATTGGAAACTCTTACGGAGCCGGAAACTATGCCATGTGTGGAAAAGCCTATGACCCAAGACTTATTGTTGCCTGGCCTAGTGCTGAGCTAGCCGTAATGAGCGGTAATAGTGCTGCCAAAGTTTTATTGCAAATTGAAACAGCTTCCTTAAAAAAGAAAGGAGAAATAATCACTCCAGAAGTAGAAAAAGAATTATTTGACCGCATCAAAGCACGATATGACGAACAAATATCACCATATTATGCTGCTTCCAGAATTTGGACGGATGCCATAATCAACCCTTTAGAAACCCGAACTTGGATTAGCATGGGCATTGAAGCCGCCAATCATGCTCCTATCGATAAAGCCTTTAATTTAGGTATAATTCAAGTTTAATTTATAATTTTAGTTAGATTTTTACACTTAATACGTCTAAAATTAATAAAAATAAGACATTTTTTACTCCAACTAGCCTTAACTTATTAAAACAATTAGAATAACCGATTTTTTTTAATCAATTATAATTTAATTTTTTTAATCATGGGAACTATAAAATCTTTAAATAAGTGGGCGAATGCCCATAGCTATCTACCAATAGATTTATTGCGAATAGCTTTAGGTGTTTTTTTATTCATCAAAGGGGTTCATTTTGCTGCCGATAGCCAATTACTTGTAAATCTTATAAAACCATTTCAAAATTTTGGCGGAGCTATGCTTACAATTCATTACGTGGCTCCTGCACATTTTCTCGGCGGAATTTTAATCGTATTTGGCCTATTAACCCGTTGGGCAATTGTAGCGCAAATACCCATTTTAATAATCGCAATTCTTTTAAACTTTGTGGGAGAAATGCAAACAAGTAATTTATTTTTTGCTACAATTACTTTTCTAATTTGTTTATTTTTTCTGTTTTACGGCTCTGGAAAACATTCTGTAGATTATTATCTTAAAATGCAAAAATAAGGCAATTGCAATAAAAAAAGGTCTTCTGTTACTAGAAGTGTCTTTAAAACGAAGCTGTTTTTAACTATTTTTTTTAAAATTTATCTGTTGCACTTATTACTTGAACTTAGAAATTCTAAAAATTATTTTTTTGAAAATAATTTTATCTTCGTTTCCTCCCTGTTTATTTTACCTGTAGTGGTATAGATTAAAGTTTTTACAAAAAAGATTTCCTTAGGCTGCTCGTAAGGATGCAGGCCAATGTATTCTATTTCAGGGAATTCCTCTTTGTTTCCCTCAATAATAAGAATTACTTTTTCACCAAGAGCATTGTCTGGAATTGAAGTAATAAAATAAGGAGCATCAATTACTAATGCCAATACAAGTTCTACTTGCTCTGGATGCACTTTATACCCTCCACTGTTGATGACAAAATCCGCACGACCCAACCATTGAAATTTGGTTTTTGAAATAAGCTGTACAACATCATTTGTTAGAATATTTTTATTAGAAACATCTGGTGCATTTATTACCAAACAATTACGAGAATCTATTTCAAAAGCAACTCCTGGAAGGGCTTCATAAGCTTCTTTACTATTTTTTTTTTCGGTTTTGTGGTTGAGTTTTTTTATGGCCACATGCGTGATGGTTTCTGTCATTCCGTAAGTTGCAAATACTTTAGAAGGTACTTCTTGTAATTGTTTTTCTAAAACTGCCGAAACTGGTGCACCCCCAACTATAATTTTTTTAATCCGATGTAATTCCTTTAGTGAATGTTGTACTTGCATAGGAACCATTGCTGCAAAATCATACGATTTAATGGTTTGCAAAAGCGGTTGTTTGTTGGGTGAAACTATATCTAAATGCCAACCAAGCGTCATTGCTCTTACCAGCATCATTTTTCCAGCGATGTAATTAACCGAAAGACATTGCAAGGCATCAATTCCTGCTGGAAGATCAAAAAATGTTCCCGTAGCTTTGGCACTTGCTATCATTTTTTCTTTTTCTAAAACAATGGTTTTTGGGCTTCCTGTAGAGCCTGAAGTATTCACCAAAATCGTGTTTTTAGGATATAACCATTCCAATAAAAATTCGGATATTTCTTTTTCTTCTTTATCGCCTTCTAATTGCAGTGCTTCTGCTAATAAAATTAAATCGGTTAAAGAAAATGATTTCTCATTCAATTTGAAATCTGGATGAATAAGTAGCCAAGGTTCTTCCATTTAAAGCATTTTATCTAATGTGGTGCTATTGGTTGTTGATGATTCCGTAATTGGTTTTTCTACTTTTCCAAATAGTTTTTCTTTCCAATTAGTCCATTTGTATTTTCGAGCCATAATGAAAAGAAAAATAGGATAAACAATTAAAACCGGGAAAAGAATATCAATACCAGCTGTGGGTTCTGAAATATCTTTTAACACCGAATTGGTTTGAAATACGGTCCAATCTGCAGTTACTAGAAGTGCAGCTATTAAATTATTGCCGGCGTGAAATCCTAATGCAAGTTCTAGTCCTTCATCCATCAACGTCATAATGCCCAACAGAAATCCGGTGCCAATGTAATAAATCATAATAATGTTTCCCAATTTTTCAACTTCGGGATTTGCGAGGTGTAAAAGTCCGAAAGTAAAAGAGGTAAGGATTAGTGGTACCCATCTATTTTTTGCTAAAACGCCTATGCCTTGCATTAAATAACCACGAAAAAGATATTCTTCCATACTGGTTTGTAGAGGCATCAAAACAATGGCTATACCTGCTAAAATTAAAAAAGGAACAAATTGAAATTGCACCACGTAATTTTCCGGATTTGTATAATAATCTATTCCAGTTAGCACCAAGGTAAATATCCCAATCATTCCAAAACCAAACCAAAATCTGCCCCAATCCATTTTTTTTCTGGACGTTGTAGCTTCTACAATTGGCTGTTTATGCAAAAATTTAATTACTATAAATAGCGCTCCTAATCCAACCGCAAAAGACAGCAGCATTAAGAAAAGGGTGAGATTAGAATCTAAAATAGTCATCAGTTTATTGGTGTCGGAAAGTTCATCAAAACTCCCGCCTTCTTGCATTACTTTAAAAGCTGCTGCACTCAAAAATGGAATGGACCCTATCTGGGTTGCAATAAAGACGATGACAATACCTATGGCATATCGCCACCATTGGTGAAGTGATTTAAAAGCTTGTGCTATGTACATATTTATGAATGCGTTATTAATTTATTGGTTTTTATTAAATTTATTTTACTCTTTGTTACAAATATCTCCAACTTGAGGACGGATTGTACTTTAGTGTTCCATTATTCACTTCTAATGGCGATTTGACATTGTTTGTATATAAACTCCCCGTTCCCAATCCTTGCGGTAATTTACTGTTTTTTGTGAAGGTATATTGGGCTATGGCATTCAACCCGACATTACTTTCTAAAGCCGAGGTTATCCACCAACCGCAGTTTTGTTTTTCGGCAAGTGTAATCCAAGTATCACAACCTTGAAAGCCTCCAACTAAACTTGGTTTTAAAATTAGGTATTGCGGTTGGATAGTTTGTAGGAGTTCTTGCTTTTTTGTTACAGTAAAAATACCTATTAATTCTTCGTCTAATGCAATGGGAAGTGGTGTTTTATTACATAATTCTGCCATTTCATGCCATTGTCCTGCTTTTATAGGTTGCTCGATGGAATGCAATTGTAAGTCGGCTAGTATTTTAAGTTTTTCTAGCGCTTCGGTAACAGCAAAAGCCCCGTTAGCATCTACCCGCAATTCAATGTCTGATGGTGAAAATTCTTTTCTAACAGATTTTAATAATTCTATTTCTGATTGAAAATCAATCGCTCCGATTTTCATTTTTATGCACCGAAAGCCCCGTTCTATTTTTTCTAGAATCTGGGTTTTCATATATTCCTTTTCACCCATCCACACCAAACCGTTTATTGGAATAGCGGTTTCGTCTTTAGTAAAAGCCGAAGGAAATATTTCAAAAGAATTTTTTGCGTTTAACGAAAGAAATGCGGTTTCTAAACCAAACTGAATGGAAGGAAATTCTACTAGTTTGTTTAATAAATAATCTAATCCTTTGGAGATATTAGAACAAGCCCACTGTAACTTTTCCTCATAATCCGGACGATCATCGATGCTTAATCCTCGGAGGATACCGCACTCGCCTACTCCTTTTTGAGTACCCTTATGAATTTCTATAAACCAGGTTTCTTTAGTGTTTAAAATACCTCGTGAAGTACCACTTGGGCGTTTGAATTCTAAGATGTATTTTTTGTAAGTTGCTTTCAAGGCAGGTGCATTATTTCATGCTTTATTTTTAACAGCATGGCTAAAATTAAAATTTTTACAACTCAATACTTTCGCCTAACTCTAGTAGCATCAAATCTTTATTGGCATTATAAAACTTGCGTTTAGCATCTTCATGGTCTATGACAATATAACCAAATGTATCGTAATGACAACCAATAATTTTATCACATTCAATAAATTGCGAAGCAATAATGGCGTCTTCAATTCCCATTGTAAAATTATCGCCTATCGGTAAAATGGCGATGTCTAATTTGGTGTGTATCGGGATGAGTTTCATATCCATTGTTAATGCGGTATCGCCGGCTATGTATATATTTTTGTGTTCGCCTTCTATAACAAAACCTCCGGGTTGACCGCCATAACTACCATCAGCAAAAGAGCTGGTGTGGTGTGCAACTACATATTTTACTTTTCCAAAATCAAAATTCCAACTTCCACCTATATTCATAGGGTGAACGGTGATTCCTTTATTTTCGTAGTGTGTAGCTATTTCAAAATTACTCACAATAATAGCTCCGGTATTTTTAGCAATTGCTTCAGCATCTAGGGAATGGTCCTGATGGGCATGGGTTAATAAAATATAATCTGCCTTTAAATCAAGAATGTTTATTTTTCCATTTAACAAGGGGCTTGCACTAATAAATGGATCGATAAGGATGTGTTTTTGTTTTATTTCTATTGCAAAACTATTGTGTCCAAAATACGTAATTTTCATCTTTCTATGTTTGTAATTGATGCTTTAAAGATACTAAATTCAGATAGCAGAAATCTAAAAAATATTCTAAAATAAACTAAATATCAAAAACAACAAAGAAAACAAGAAGGTGCTTAATGCTACTTTTTTTAATTCAGAATCAAGTGCAGATGGATTTTTATTAAGGTGAACTACCGAATAATGTTTCAACAGAGGTAAAAAAGCTAAAAGTGGCGTGAAATGCCACCAAGCAACTTTAGAAAAATAAACGTAAAGAAATGCAGCAATATATGCCCCAAGCAATAAAAAAGAGTGGTATTTTTTTGCTTTTTTCTCTCCTAAAAGTACTGGAATGGTTATCTTATTTGCTTTGGTATCCGAAATTCTATCTCGCATATTGTTCAAATTTAATACTGCTGCACCAAGAAGTCCAATAGTTATGGCAGGAAGAAGCACTAAAAAATGCAAGTTTTTTGCATATAAAAAATAACTTCCTAGTACCGCTAGCAAGCCAAAAAAAAGGAAAACAAAAATATCGCCCATAGCGTTATAGCCATATGCTTTTACTCCAACCGTATATTTTATGGCCGCTATAATGGATGCAATTCCCAAGAAAAAAAACACTATGGAATAATTGAGATTTTCTGTTCCAAATGCCACAAAAATTAATGCTAATGAGAACAAAAGAGCAATAATTATGGTAATAAGAATTCCGTTTTTTAGTTGTTTTTCTGAAAGAAGTCCACTTTGCAACGCTCGTTTTGGCCCTACCCTATCCAAGTTATCTGTTCCTTTTATGCCATCGCCATAGTCATTTGCGAAATTAGAAAGTATTTGAAAACTAACGGTTGTAAGTAATGCAAGAATAAAGATATTAGTGTCAAAAACAGTTTCTTTAACGGCCAATCCGGCACCCACAAGTATTCCCGAGAATGACAGAGGCAATGTACGTAAACGGGCGGCATTGAGCCAAGATTTTATAGAAAGCATACGAAATTATTCAGGCGAAATTACATATTATTAATGAGAAAGAAAATTAATCATAAATAGCAACTAACAATTCCCTCAACAATTCGCCATCTGAAATATTTGCTGCGCCTACTCCTTTACTTTTCATATCGATTTCTCTAATTTTAGCTATTACAGCGCTTATCTTTTTCATGGGATAGTTTCTAGCAGCCAATTCATATTCTTTTACAAAAAATGGCGCAACACCTAAAACTTTCGGAGCATCGCTTTTACTTTTTAAAGCATGGTACTTTAAAACTAAAGAAAAAAACCGATATAGGTTTCCCACGGTTACAACCAACGGATTGCTTTTAGGATTTTGTGCAAAGTAATTTGCAATGGCAAACGATTTTTTTATATCCTTGCTGCCTATTGCTTTTTGTAATTCAAAATTATTAAAGTCTTTGCTAATACCAATGTTTTCCTCTATTAACTCGGGAGTAATTTCTTGTCCTTGTTTAACTATTTGAGTAAGTTTTTCCAGCTCTTTACTTATTTTACTCAAATCGTTTCCTAAAAACTCTACAAGCATACTTGCCGCTTTTAGAGAAATACCATGCCCATTATTTGCTAGGGTTTTTTGAATCCAAGCCCCAACTTTATTTTCATAAAGTTTTTTACTTTCAAAAATAACTCCTTTTTCCTTTATGGCTTTATACAGTTTTTTACGCTTGTCTAAATTTTTATATTTGTAGTTAAGCACTAAAACGGTTGTTGGCTGTAGATTTTCAACATAACTTTCTAAATTTTCAATCGTTTTTGCCAGTTCTTGCGCCTCTTTAATGATGATAACTTGTCTTTCTGCCATCATTGGATACCGTTTGGCATTACTTACAATATCGTTTATAGTTACATCTTGGCCGTAAAGCACCATTTGGTTGAATGCTTTTTCATCTTCGGTTAGCAGATTTTTTTCTATAAAATTGGATAGAAAATCTATATAATAGGGTTCATCACCTGTAAAAAAATAGATGGGTTTAATACTGCCTTTTTTAATATCGTTGATTATTCTTTTTGCTTCTTCCATTAAAAAAATATTCTCATTTTTGTAGTATGCAAAAACTTCATTTTTCAGAATTCGCCTTCCGTTTCAAAAGTAGCGAAAATAAAATTTCCATCTTTGATGAAATACGAAAAAAGTTTGTGGTATTAACTCCCGAAGAATGGGTGCGGCAACATGTGGTGCAGTTTCTATTGCAGGAAAAACACTATCCAAAAAGTTGGATAAATGTGGAGAAAGAATTAAAGTTACATCAAACCACTAAAAGGTATGATGTAGTGATTTATAAACCAGATGGGAGCATTTTTCTTGTTGTAGAATGCAAAGCACCATCGGTTGCTATCAAGCAGGCTACTTTTGATCAAATTGCGCGGTATAACCTCAGCTTACAAGCAACGTATTTAATGGTTACCAATGGTTTGAACCATTACTATTGCCAATTAGATTATGAGGCAGAAATGTATCATTTTTTAAGTGAATTGCCGGATTATCCCTGAGTATTTTCTTTTTTTTTAATGAATAGAAAGAGATTAAAAAAAGATCTTATATTCTTTCTATCCATTAATAAAATTGAATTAAACCTTAATTCTAAGACCTAAAATTAAACAACCCTTCTAGAGTTTAAAACCCTAGAAGGGTTCATTAAAATAAATTTTGACCCTTAAATAATAAATCCAACTTTGTACCTTTGCCAATATGAATACTGCAGTTGTTATCTTAAATTGGAATGGCAAGCAATTACTCGAAACGTTTTTGCCAAGTGTTGTTGAAAACACCTCAGAAGCTACAATATTTGTTGCAGATAATGCTTCATCAGACAACTCTATTCAATTCTTAAAAACAAACTATCCGGAAATAAAAATCATACAAAATAAAATAAATGGCGGATTTGCAAAAGGCTACAATGATGCATTAAAACATATAGATGCCGATATTTTCGTTCTCTTAAATTCAGATGTAGAAGTTACCCAAAACTGGCTAACCCCTGTAATAAATCATTTAAAAGCCCATCCTGAAGTGGTTGCTGCCCAACCTAAAATTCTGGATTATAAAAACAAAACCTATTTTGAGTATGCTGGTGCAGCAGGTGGCTTTATAGACAAGTTTGGTTATCCATTTTGTAGAGGTCGAATTTTCAATACCATTGAAGAAGACAAAGGGCAGTACAACGATATTTCTTCTATTTTTTGGGCAAGCGGCGCCTGTTTTTTTGTGAAATCAGCTGCATTTTGGGAGGCAGGTGGTTTTGACGAAGATTATTTTGCCCACCAAGAAGAAATTGATTTGTGTTGGCGGATTTACAACAAAAACCAAAAAGTTTCTTATGTTGGTACTTCGAGGGTTTATCACTTGGGCGGCGCTACTTTAAAAAACAGCAATCCAAAAAAAACATTTTTAAATTTTAGAAATTCCTTATTTTCCCTTCTTAAAAATGCACCAAGTAATCAACTTTTTTATTTAATTTTTGTCAGGATGCTTTTAGATGGAATTGCAGCCACTCAATTTTTACTTTCTTTCCAACCTTTACATTTTTTAGCTGTTTGTAAAGCCCATTTTTCTTTTTATGCAAATTTTAAAAAAATATACCATAAAAGACTGTTTAACAAGTGCATAAAAAAATATTACAAAGTATATCTGCTGATTTATTTATACATTTTTAAACATAAAAAACGTTTTAACAGTTTATAATAATTTAAACCTAAAATATTGTTAAAAACCTAAAAAAATGGCATTAAATTTGATACTTTTGAAATACATTTTAACTAAATTTTTAAAAACCAAAAAATATGAAAAAAATAATGTTAATGCTAAGTGTTGTTGCTCTTTTAAGCTCGTGTGTTTCTCAAAAGAAATATGCAGCTTTAGAAAAACAATACAAAACCACACAAGATCTTTTAAATTCTGCTACTGTTAAATTAAACAGTTGTCTGGAAGAAAGAGCTGCACTTCAAGCCAAATCAAAAATACTTGAAGAAAGTCTTGCTGATATGCGTAAAACAAATCAAGACCTTATTCAAAGTTCAAAAGATTTAACCATGTTAACTTCAAAAGGAGCAACTAATCTTGAGAAATCATTGGAAAGCTTAAAAGAAAAAGACCTTAAAATTTCGCGTTTACAAGATGCTCTTAACAAAAAAGATAGTGTAACCTTGGCTCTTGTAACAAGCCTTAAGAAATCCGTTGGACTTAACGATCAAGATATTGAAATTAACGTAGAAAAAGGAGTAGTATATATCTCATTGAGCGATAAAGTATTATTTAAAAGCGGAAGTTATATATTATCCACTAGAGCTAACGAAATTTTAGGTAAAGTAGCTACTGTAATTAACAGCAAGCCCGATTTTGAGGCTTTAGTAGAAGGACATACTGACAATGTTCCATTTCAAAGTGGCGTGCTTCTTGACAATTGGGATTTAAGTGCAAAACGTGCCACCGCTGTTGTTCGTAAATTAATGGAACTTGGAGCTAACCCAGCACAATTAATTGCTGCCGGACGGAGTGAATATGTGCCTTTAGTACCAAACACCTCTGCCGATAACAAATCTACTAACCGTAGAACAAAAATTTATGTGCTGCCAAAAATCGATCAATTTTATGATATGATTGAAAAAGAAATGAAACTTTTAGAAGGAAAATAAAATTTTCGTTTATAAATAAAAAAGGAGCCGTCTCAAGTTGTGAGACGGCTTATTTTTTATAGGTAAAATTATATCTCAAGACGGCCTTTACCTTCACGAACCAGTAGAGGCTCTGCTCCCGTTAAGTCTATTACTGTGGAAGGCACATTATCACCATACCCACCATCAATTACTACATCCACCAGATGTTCCCATTTTTCAAAAATTAATTCCGGGTCTGTGGTATATTCAATTACCACATCTTCATCATAGATAGAGGTAGAAATAATAGGATTTCCTAATTCTCTAACTATCGCTCGTGCAATATTGTTATCCGGCACACGAAGCCCAACCGTTTTTTTCTTTTTAAATACCGTTGGTAAATTATTGTTTCCCTCTAAAATAAAAGTATAGGGGCCCGGCAAGTTGTGTTTTAAAATTTTAAATGTAGAAGTATCCATTTGTTTGACATAATCTGAAATATTACTCAAACTATCACACACAAAAGAAAAATTTGCTTTTTCTAATTTTACGCCTCGTATTTGTGCTACACGCTCTAAAGCTTTTGTGTTTTTAATATCACAGCCTAAACCATATACCGTATCGGTAGGGTAAATAATGATTCCACCATTACGAAGCACTTTAACAACTTCTTGAATTGATTTTTCGTTGGGATTTTCTTCGTAAATTCTTATAAGCTTAGCCATTAACATTTTAGTTTCATTTATTATAGTCGTAAAATAACATAAAATATAAAGTTTTCCGTTTATAAAAAAAACTTTAAATGAAAAATATTCTTCAAAAACTAATTTTTGTTATATTGCTGGTTTTCTTAACCGCTTCTTGTAATTCCGGCAGCAATGATGTTATTGACGATACCCCAACTCCTTTGGATGCTGCCGTGTATTTAAATGTTTCTTACGGCACGAATGCCCAACAAATTTACGACATATATCTTCCCGAAGGACGAACCAAGGAAAACACAAAGGTTATTGTACTAGTTCATGGTGGTGGTTGGACATCTGGTGACAAAGCCGATATGACCAATTTTGTAGTGTATCTTCAAGAAAACTTTCCTGATTATGCCATTGTAAATACAAACTATATTTTAGCAGAAATTGGTATTCCTGGCACTCCTGCCTTTCCTAATCAGTTTTTAGATTTAGAAAGTGTGCTTTTTCAACTTAAAAATCAGGAAGATGAATTACAAATAAAAGCAGAATTTGGAATTATCGGCACAAGTGCCGGAGCTCACATTGCTTTGATGTATGATTATTCATACGATGTAACCAATCAAGTAAAATTTGTTGCTGATATCGTAGGTCCTACTGATTTTTTAGATCCTTTTTATACTGATGATTCTAATTTTGCATTCGCACTTCAAGCTTTGGTTGATGAAGGTGCTTACCCCGAAGGAACTAACTATGCTCAAGCGGTAAGCCCCCTGCATCAAGTAACTGCTATTAGTTCACCAACAATACTATTTTATGGCAATCAAGATCCACTTGTGCCATTGAGTAATGGCGTAAATTTAGAAGCGGCATTAAATAATGTAGGTGTACTTAATTCTTTTACGGTATATAATGGAGGTCATGGCGATAACTGGAGCGCAGCAGACTTTCTGGATTTACAAGTAAAATTAAGAACATTTATACAAACCTACTTGCCTTTATGATATTACATTAAGCTTTGCAAATCGTAGTATTAATTTTTTTAACCCACCGTTTTCAAAGTCGATTTCGGCTTTTTTATCAGCACCAACCCCATCAAAACTGATAATTTTTCCTTTACCAAAACGTAGATGTTTTACCTCTGTTCCTATAGCTAGATTAGAAGTATCTACTGCATTTACATTTTTACTCGCTAAGCTCAGAGGCTTTAGCCTTCTCAGTTTTTGTAATTGTCCTTCCGTAGGTCCGCTTGGTGGTGTTCCGCTTGCTGGTTTTCGCATACGAAGTTTGCTTTTGTCGATGTCGTCAAAAATATCTACATCTAAAAGAGGTTTGTATCTATGTTCGGTTATTGGGGTAAGATATTCTAAAAACTTTTCGTCAATTTCTTCAATAAATCTGCTAGGTTCTGCATCTATTAATTTTCCCCAGCGGTATCGTGTTTGTGCATAGGTAAGATAGGCTTGTTTTTCAGCACGCGTGATGGCTACATAAAAAAGGCGCCGTTCTTCTTCCAGCTCGGCTCTGGTATTCATGCTCATGCCGCTAGGAAAAAGATCTTCTTCCATCCCAACAACGTACACATAAGGAAACTCCAATCCTTTAGCCAAATGTATGGTCATTAGTGCCACGCGGTCTTCATTTCCTTTTTCACTATCCAAATCGGTTGCTAATGCAATGTCTTCTAAAAATTCAGACAGCGAACCTGTGGTGTCTGCTTGTTCTTTTTGTTCTTCCACAAAATCCTTCAAACCATTAAGCAATTCCTCAATATTTTCAATGCGTGCGATGCCTTCGGGTGTGCCATCTTTTTTTAATTCTTGTACTAATCCTGTTTTTTTTGTAACATGTTCTGCTATTTCAAACGCATTATAGCCTTCATTTAAAACCTGAAAACTTTTAATCATGGTGGTGAAATCCTGCAACTTATTTTTGGTGCCAGAATTCATTTTTAAATCAATTTTATCGATATGCTCCATGACCTCAAAAACCGAACGCTTATAATGGTTTGCTGCTACAATTAATTTTTCAATAGTAGTTTCCCCTATTCCTCTAGCTGGATAATTAATTACTCTTTTAAGAGCCTCTTCATCTTTTGGATTTAAAACCAATCGCAAATAAGAAATCACATCTTTAATTTCTTTTCTTTGATAGAAACTCAACCCTCCATAAATACGATAGGGAATATCTTTTTTACGAAGTGCATCCTCCATGGCTCTAGATTGTGCATTAGTGCGGTATAAAATAGCAAAAGACCCATTTTTAAGTTGGTATTGCATTTTATTTTCAAAAATAGAACTTGCTACAAACCTGCCTTCATCGCCATCGGTCATAGAACGGTTTACTAGAATTTTATTTCCGTCTTCATTAGCTGTCCATACAATTTTTTCTAATTTGGTTTTATTCTTATCGATGATCGAGTTTGCTGCTTCCACAATATTTTTTGTGGAACGATAATTTTGCTCTAAGCGATATACTTTTACATCATCATAATCTTTTTGAAAATTGAGGATATTATTGATATTAGCTCCGCGAAAGGCATAAATACTTTGGGCATCATCGCCTACTACGCAAATATTTTGAAAACGGTCAGAAAGTGCTTTAACAATTAAATATTGGCTATGGTTTGTATCTTGGTACTCATCAACTAAAATATATTGAAAACGTTTTTGATATTTAGAAAGTACTTCAGGAAAACGGGTAAGTAATTCGTTGGTTTTCAAAAGTAAATCATCAAAATCCATTGCGCCTGCTTTAAAGCATTTTTCTACATAGGCTCTGTAAATATCTCCCAAACGTGGAATTTTAGCCATTGCATCAGCTTCCATCAAATCGGGGTTATTAAAATAGGCTTTTACAGTAATCAAACTATTTTTATAAGAAGAAATTCTGGAATACACTTGTTTGTATTTATAAACTTCCTTGTCTAGATGCATTTCTTTAATTACCGCCCGAATAACACTTTGTGAATCCTGAGTGTCATAAATAGTGAAATTAGAAGGATACCCAAGAAGCGAAGCCTCACTGCGAAGAATTTTAGCAAAAACCGAGTGAAAAGTGCCCATCCAAAGATTTTTAGCTTCGCTTGCGCCAACAATTTCTGCAATACGCTTTTTCATTTCACGTGCAGCTTTGTTGGTAAAAGTAAGGGCAAGTATGCTAAAAGCATCTACCCCTTTATGCATTAAATATGCAATGCGATAGGTAAGGACTCGAGTTTTTCCTGAGCCAGCTCCGGCAATGACAATCATAGCTCCATCTTTTTGAAGTACTGGTGCTAATTGTGCGTCATTTAACTGTTCTAAATACTGTTGCAATTTTTCTTTTTTTTATGAGGTGAAAATAACCATTCTCTAAATATTTTAAAGGGCGTTTTCAAAAAATTTGCAAACAAAATTCTTTAGCTGTAAGATTATAATCTATATTTATAAACTTAATTTTTAATTTCTATTTTATGACTACTAAACTATTTTTATTATTATTTTTTATTAGCTTTTATGCACAATCACAAATACCTACAAATATCGAAAATTACGGAGCTTTTTTTAAAGTAGAAAATCCTGAATTTAAAACAGATACCACACAAAATTTTTATGTGGTTTTTGACATAGCCAAATCCTTTGAAGATACATCTATTCCAAACAAGCTTATAGAAAGTGCTGCCAGATATATTCGAATACATCGTGCAGCAGGTATTCCTAACAAATCTATAAAGGTAGCTTTAGTCATTCACGGAAGTGCCATTTTTGATTTACTAACTCATAAGGAATACCAAGCTTTGAGGGATAGTAAAAATCCTGTCAACCCTAATTATGACTTGATTTCAGCATTGTCCATCGAAGGTGTAGAAATTATTTTATGTGGTCAAACCGCTGGCTATAGAAAAATAGATAAAACACAACTACATCCTGATGTAAAATTAGCACTTTCTGCAATGACTGCTTTAGTTCAATTGCAAAATGAAGGGTATCGCCTTATCAATTTTTAAAAACAATGTAGTATTATATTTCTATCCTTATTACTTTTCTTGCTGACTTTGAACCTTTTTTTTTGTTAAAATGGACTTACAAAACTACATTCAAAAAGAATCTTAAAAAAAACAGTAGTAAACGTTTATTTACTACTGTTTAAAAAATAATTTTTTAAATTTTGCTTAACTAATGTCTTTTTTAATGCTTAGAGAAACCCGTTTTATTTTTTAACTAATTTAAACGTTTGAATGGTATTATTATCTCCTTTCACGGTTACAAAATACAAACCACTTTTGAAGTTTTCTACTGAAATACCTGCTGCTGCAGAATAAGAAGTAGAGGCTAAAATAACACGTCCTGAAGCATCTACAATTTGAACCGATTTTATATCATTTCCTGAAATAAACACTTTATTTGATGCTGGATTTGGATATAAAATAAACTCATTGATGGTATGACTTCCTACGGAAAGTGCAGGGTCGCAACTTGCTTCAGTAAAAACAACAACTGCAGCATTTAATACAAACGCAGTGGCATTACTTGGTGTGGTCCCGGAAGAAACTGTAGTTATAGGAACTACTACCAAAGGATTTATACTGAAGTTTAAGTTTAATCTATCACATTGATTTCTTTTATCCATTGGGGTTGCAATAAGTTCGGCATTGGAATATCCAAATGCATCTGTTCTATATCCAACTAAAGCATAATGCTCAATGCTAGAAACGTCTTCATAAAACATCGCCATATCCGGATAATAAATCAAGGGCATTTGGTCATTCCATAAATTAAATACATCAGGTGTTGGTTCAGTGTAAGGCAATAAATATTGATAACTCATTCCTACTTGAATTCCTGTGGCTTTGTCAAACTCATGAAGAAAAGGATTGCTTTGGTCTGTTGTGCTTCCTATTATATTTTCTCTGGTATAACCTGCAATAATTAAATTATTGGCACTAGCAGCAGACTCCATGATTTTAAACCCATAGTAATCTAAAACCGGCGAGGTAGCCCACCACGATTTGGCAGATACAATTGCTCCTGTGGCATTGTTTAAAACTGTAACGCCAAAATGATGGGATTGCGAATAATTATTTAACATATATATTTCGTTGGTGCCATTATCATAATAAGCATCTACGCTTACATCTCTGGAGTTTCCAAACAAATAACTTTTATCCCACTGAAAAACACCTTGAAAATCAATTTTATGCGCTAAAACACCTTGTTGAAATAGTCCCGGAGAAAATTCGCCCGTTACACTTCCTGTTAGTAAAAACCCATCTAAAGTTTCGGTTACTCCATTAATAAAATCATAATCTAATGAACTTGTTACTATAGATTCTAATTCTTTGGACCATAAAATAGTAAAATTTAAATCAGTTCTTACCACATACCCAATATTTAGTGAGCAGTTTACATCAATAGGTACACAAGAACCAAACAATCCAGTGACTACAAAACCTGGATCTGGAACACTATCGCCGTTAGCATCACTTAACGAAGTGATTACTTTTAATGGTGTTGACTGAAAATTTGGAGATACTATATCTAAAAATTTAGCGTCTATAAAATTACCGTTCAAACCGTCAATTTTTGCAATAAAAGACCTACTTATTCCAGCAACATCTATAGAACCTACAACAATAACAAGGTCTAAATAGGTGGTAATATCAAAAAGTCTAGAACGACCTATGGTGTTTTCATAGGATTTTATCCATACAATAGCACCGGTATCATCCACACGTTTTAAAGTAAGTAATGGCGCACTCATAGTAGGATCAAAAAGATTAGAAGCAACAATTACATCCTTTGCAGTACCAATAGAAATGGATTCTACATTTAAATTACTGAAGTGGTTTTGTGCTACAGCAATGTTTTTCTGGATTTGACTTTGCACATTTAGAGTTAGCAATAAACTCACTAGAAATAGAAATTTTGTTTTCATAATATATGGTTTTAAATGATTATACATAGATATATACATAAAGCAGTAATCTTGTTACCCCATTTTGCCATAAATTTATTTTTAGCTCAAAAAAAACACACAAAAAGTATAGGCACATATAAGGAATAATAAAGCATTGGCGGGGATTATATAAAAATAGTATTGATTTTCAGGTAAATACAAGAATAAATGTAGCTATATATTTTCATTAAAAATCCATTCTACAAGAAAACTTATTTAGTTTTCCCAATAAAAAAGATTATTTTCGTATTTTTAAAAGAAGCCTATGCAAGATTTTACTTTAGTTTTTAATTACATTGCGTATTTACTACCCGCTATTTTAGTGGGAATCATTGCCTATTATTTTTTTAAAGGTCACACCGCAAATGAAGAAGGAAGGCGCCGGTATCTCGTTCAAAAAGAAGCACAAAAAAATATTCTTCCGATGCGATTACAAGCCTATGAGCGATTCACACTTTTTTTAGAACGCATAGCTCCTAATCAGCTGCTTATTAGGGTTGCTCCTTTTTCAGAAGATGTGGATGATTATGAACGATTACTCACCAAAAGTATAGAACAAGAATTTGAACATAATATAGCACAACAAATTTACATCACCAACAATAGTTGGAATATGATTAACGCTGCAAAAAATGCTACCATTCAAATCATTCGGCAAACCGCAATGAATGAAAAAGTGGATACCGCTAATAAATTAAGAGAAACCATTATTAGCCATTTTATGGACGATACCTCACCTTCCCAAAAGGCATTACTATATTTAAAAAAAGAGGTTGGCGAACTTTTTTAACTAAGGCAAGTACTCAATTTTACTGGATGCTATTCGTTCTTTAGCAGAATCAAAACCTTCTTGCCACCATTTTTTCATTAATACTTTATCAAAAATCAATGCGTTTTCTGTGAGTTTTGTAGGTGTATAAAACAAGTTTAATTGCACATCTTTAGCTAAAGCGGCAAGTTTACCCTCCGCAATATTATGATATTCTATTTGGTCAATAATAAATCCATATAGATTTACCATTAAAGAAAAAGGGTTTTTGCCCAGTACTTTATTATGCTCCATGTTTTCAGCCTCTAAAATAATGGCATCTACATCTTTAGCACCTCTGCGTATGGCTTCTCGAATGGGAGCAACAGCACCAAAGCCACCATCGGCATATTCACAGCAATCTTTTGTTACTAAAGACATAAAGGGTATATAATTAGCTGAAATCCACATCCAATCGCAAAAATCTTCATATCCATAATCCTTTATCGATTTGTATTCTATCGTGTTTTTTGTTAAATTGGAAACGGTAACAATTACTTCTTTTTTGGAATTTTTAAGTTCTAAAAATTCATCTAATGTGAAGTTTCGAGAAATATTTTTTCGAAGGTGTTTGCTTTCACCAAAGGTTCTTTTATTTCGAATAATTTGCCAAAGTACATTCCAGTGTTTTATAGTTACATACTCTCTTTTCCCCTTTTTTCTTATTATAAATGGATTGATATTAAAAATATCTGGTGGGTTTACATTGGTATAAATGGATTTTATTTTATTCATTTTTCCCAAAGCCAAATGTGGAAGTAGCAAACTGCCAGTGGAAGTTCCTATAAAGATTTCGTACTGTTTTTTTTGCTCTGAAATAAGGTATTCTGCAACACCTCCGGCATATGCACCTTTACTTCCTCCACCGGATATGACTAATGCTTCCAAATTAGATAAATTGGTATTAAAAATTAGGTAAATAAAATATTAAGATATGGGTTATTTTTTAATATTTAAGGTTTTGGTCTAAATTTTTGTTAAACGCTTACAGACCCAAAAATTAAAAACCCTCAGAAACTTTTAACTTTATCTTTTTTTAATAATATACAAATCAAATCCATCGCTTTCAACACTCACAAGTTCTAAAATCATAAAGTGGTTCTATCTGCTTAATTCATAAAATTAGTCTGATGTGGAATAAGAAAAAAAACTACAAAAGGGATATAAGCTTGTTGCCTTTTCTTATTGACTCCATACAAAAATACTCTCTATTGGTTTTCTAATTTAGAGCCTAACCATAAAGATTTTTCATCGATGAGATCCATTCTAATGGTAATAAGGCGGTTTTTTATTTTGGGGTCTAGCAGTAACTGATCCAATAAATCGCGTGAGAAGTTGGCAAAACGCCAATTAGGATGCAAACAAGCATCAATTAAATTTTTTAAATTTGTATCTGTTATCTTTTTTATGCCTGCCAATAATTTAAAAGCATTTTCCTGCACCTCAAAACTGTATTTTGAAGTAGTATATTGCCTGAGTTCATTTAAAAAATATGGCTTTTGATCCTCTTGATATCCTTCGGTTAGCCAAGCTAAGGTGAGCCATAACTGCCTAATATTTTTATTAGAAAACCCAACTAGACCTTCTGTTTTGTTCAAGTAAACATTCCTACGTTCTGGAAACTGAGCCCAAAGATTGTATAATGCCACTTCTATAGTTAAATAGGAGGAATCATGTAAAAGCGATTCATATTCGGTTTGTAACGCCTCAGGAATAGGATTTAAAGAAATAGCTAAAGCCTGTCTTACGAAAATACTTTTAGACTGAAATGCTTTTGCATACACACTCTTAGTTTCTAAAAATGACCCTGCTGCCAATTGGTAAACTGCTTCTTGACCCAAATAATCATTTACCGGTGCGGTAATATATTTTGCAAGCACTTCTTTTTTTTGCAAAAAAGGAACATTACTTAGTGCTGAAAGTTCTAAATATTGTCTTATAAAATTTGATTTAATAAGCGATTGTAAAGCTTCAGCACCAAGAAATGCACTTTGTTCTAACCAGTCTTTCCGGAAGGTCTGCAAATCCATTCCAGAGGATTTTTGCACTTCGATTAAGAAATCTTCTGTAGTTACACTTTGAAAAGCAAAAGCATTTAGATACTTTTTTATTGCGGCCTTAAAAGCTAGATTACCTACTTTTTCACGCAATATGTGCAAAGCCCAAGCTCCTTTTTGATAAAAAGTAAGTGAGCTTGCTTTCGGGTTTAAAAGTGCTTCACCCTTACCTTGATCACTTAATTCTTTTAATTGCTCTGCGGTTTGATAGAGTTTCCAATAAAAATAATCCTCTCCAAAAATTTCTCTTTCTGCAAGTAGTGCGTAATATGTGGCAAACCCTTCTTGCAGCCAATGGTGCTCACTACTTTTTGCAGTAACCAAGTTTCCAAACCACTGATGTGCTAATTCATGAGCGTTCACATTTATATAATTTCGGTCTATAAACGCTACAGAATCTACCATAAACGCATTTGAGAAGATGGTTAAAGAGGTGTTTTCCATGCCCGCATATAAAAAATCCCTAACGGGTACTTGTTTATAATTTTGCCAAGGATATGCTACGCCAATTTCTGTTTCTAAAAAATTGAACATATTTTTAGAAAAACGATACGTAGGCTCGACCTTATTTGTATCTTCCAGAATATAATAATATTCTAATAAAATTCCTGAAGTAGTTTTTTCAGTTTGTTTTTCAAAATTTCCTACAGCAATTGCTGCTAAGTAACTGCTCATTTGCTTTTTCATTTCATAATGCCACTGGGTTTTTTCTTGGCCAACATCCTTACTTTTCAGCATACCATTTACAATAACAGAAAACTCTTTTGGTGCGGTAACAGAAAAATTAAAAATCATTTTATCATTCACATCATCGATGCTCGGCAACCAGTAGGATGTAAATTTACCTTGTCCTTGGGTCCAGACTTGATCTTCAAAAAAATACATGGCTTGTTTTGGTAAAACCACATAGGCAAACTGAATCTCATATTCGGTGTTTTCTTGAAAAGCGTGACGTATCCAAATTTTATCCGAAGTACTTCGCAAGGTTACCTTTGTTTTAGAGGATTTTAATTGCTCAACCTCCATTTTTTTTGCATCTAAAAAAATAGAATCGGTATTTTGAAGAATTTTAAATTTAAAATTCAGCACCCCTTTCACTTTTTTTTCTGTTGGAATTATTTCTAATTGTGCATCTACTTTTTGAAAATCAACTACCTCAAGTTGCTGTGCAATGCAAAAAGAAGAAAATAATAAACTGAAGTAAATAGATTTCCACATAAGATTGTAATGAGTCGGAAAGTTACTAAAATCCTAGGATTTCACATTAAAACACACTTTCTCTTTTGCATCTCTATTTAAAGATTTATTTTAGTTGCATGATAACTAACTTTCTACAAACCCCTATAGATTATTTAAAAGGCGTTGGCCCAAATCGTGCTGATTTGCTAAAAAAGGAATTAGGCATTCACACGTTTCAAGACTTAATTCATTTGTTTCCAAACAGATATATAGATCGAACACGTTATTACAAAATAAACGAATTGCAACAAAGTAATGCCGATGTTCAGGTAATTGGAAAAATCACCCACCTCAAAATGGTGGAACAAAATAAAGGAAAACGTCTCGTAGCAACTTTTAAAGATGAAACTGGAAGTATGGAACTCGTTTGGTTTAGGGGTCACAAATGGGTTAAGGAGAGTTTAAAACTAAATGTGACTTATGTTATTTTTGGAAAAACCAATTGGTTCAATGGTATTTTTTCTATGCCACATCCTGAAATGGAACTTATAGAAGAGCATGAACAAAATCTAAGATCGGTCATGCAAGCGGTCTATCCTTCCACCGAAAAATTAGCAAATAGCGGGATAACAAATCGGGTTATAAATAAATTAATGCAGCAATTATTTATTGAATCTAGAAATAAATTTGCGGAAACTTTATCTCCTGAAATTTTAAATCGCTTAAAATTATTGCCTAAAAACCGAGCCCTTTTTAATGTGCATTTTCCCGAAAGTCAAGAGCTTTTGTCCAAGGCAATTTACCGTCTAAAACTGGAAGAATTGTTTTACATTCAGCTACAATTGATAAGAAAAAATCTTATCCATAAAAGCAAAATAAAAGGTTATCCTTTTAATGAAATTGGCAACCATTTTAACACCTTTTACAAAAAGCAATTACCCTTTGAATTGACCCAAGCACAAAAGCGAGTTATCAAAGAAATAAGGAACGATTTAGGCAGCAATGCACAAATGAATAGATTGCTACAGGGCGATGTAGGCTCAGGAAAAACCATTGTGGCGTTAATGGCAATGTTAATAGCACTTGACAACGATTTTCAAGCGTGCTTAATGGCACCAACTGAAATTTTGTCAGTCCAACACTACAATAGTCTAGTTGAAATGTGTAGTAACTTGAATATCCGTATTTCATTATTAACTGGATCTACAAAAACTCCTATAAGAAAAGAAATTCACAAAAATTTAGAAAATGGCACATTAAACATCTTAATTGGTACCCATGCCTTACTGGAAGAAAAAGTAAAATTCAAAAATTTAGGTTTGGCAATCATTGATGAGCAACACCGTTTTGGTGTAGAACAACGCTCAAAATTATGGCATAAAAATGTATTTCCACCACACGTTTTGGTGATGACCGCTACCCCTATTCCTCGCACTTTGGCTATGAGTGTTTATGGCGATTTAGACATCTCCATTATTGACGAATTACCTCCCGGAAGGAAGGAAATAAAAACGGTGCATCGGTATGATTCAAACCGCTTAAAAGTGTTTAAATTTATAAGAGATGAAATAGAGAAAGGACTTCAAATTTATATTGTATATCCATTGATTCAAGAAAGTGAAACTATGGATTATAAAGATTTGATGGACGGATTTGAAAGTATAGAACGCGAATTTCCAAAACCAAAATACCAAATTTCAATAGTTCACGGCAAAATGAAACCAGCTGACAAAGAATTTGAAATGAATAGATTTATTAAAAAGCAAACCCAAATTATGGTGGCAACTACGGTTATTGAAGTAGGAGTAAATGTGCCAAATGCCAGTGTTATGATTGTGGAAAGCGCAGAACGTTTTGGTTTATCGCAATTGCACCAATTGCGCGGTCGTGTAGGAAGAGGCGCTGACCAGAGTTTTTGTATTTTAATGACCTCACATAAGTTAAGTGCAGATGCTAAAACCCGAATAGCAACGATGGTTAGTACCAGTGATGGTTTTGAAATAGCGGAAGTAGATTTAAAACTTCGCGGTCCCGGCGATATTATGGGAAAACAGCAAAGTGGCATATTAAACTTAAAAATTGCTGATTTACTAAAAGATGGTGATATATTAAAAATAGCAAGAAGTTTGGCCTGGGAAATTTTAAAAGAAGACCCCTCCCTTAGAAAACCAGAAAACGCTCCAATAAGAAATTCGTTTGAAGAGTTAGTACGCTACAAGAATATTTGGAATTATATCTCATAATCCACTAACTTTACAAAAAAACTACCATGTAACCCGTTGGGTGAAATTAAATTATTTGAGTTTTAATATTGTTTAACGGTCTATCAAAAATAAACTTATTGATAAACTGAACTAAAGTTAGCGCTGTA
>PHDJ01000060.1 GCA_002842575.1 Bacteroidetes bacterium HGW-Bacteroidetes-2 | reverse complement strand
CTCTGGAAAAATAATCACACTTAATCTTGCTTTTCTAAATTCAAATTTGCATTTTTGAATTTTTTCAACTAGCTTCACTAAGTGTGAGCACTGCTCATGTAGGGCACACACAATGTATATAAAAAATAGGCGAAATAGTGCTGAAATTAAGGTTTCTGGCTCGTATCAAAATTTGTGTTCAACCGAAAAGTTTGGTGTTTCGAAATCGCCTACTTTTCATATACTAAACGTTAGGCGACACCCTAAAAAACCGATCGCAAGACAAAACTTCACGAAAAAATTGGACTTTATTTGTCCATTTAAAAACTATTTGTATATTTGGACAAATATTGACCAAATGGCAACAGCTAAAAACATAACATCTTTCGGAGAGCATCTTAGAAATCTAAGAGAAAGCCAAAGTTTGACATTAAAAAATGTCGCTGAACAAATTGGCATCGACACTTCCCTACTTGCGAAAATTGAACGCAACGAAAGACAACCTACAAAACAAATTATAAAACAAGTTGCAGAATTTTTTAAATGTAACGAACAAGAATTACTAAATAATTTTTTGAGCGACCAAATCGCTTATAAAATTATGGACGAAGAAGCGGACATCGAAATTCTAAAAGTTGCCGAAGAAAAAGTAAAATATCTAAAAACTGTAAACAATGGAAAATAAAATAAAAGTTGTAGAATTGTTTGCAGGTGTTGGAGGTTTTAGACTTGGACTTGAAGGCTGGAACGGAAAATCTGCAACATCAAACTATAAAAAATCTTTTGAAACAAACTACGAAATAGTTTGGAGCAATCAATGGGAACCATCAACAAAATTACAACACGCTTCTGCGGTTTACGAAAGACGTTTTGGAATGGATAATCATTCAAATCAAGATATTGCAAGCGTTGAAGTTTCTGAAATTCCAGATCACGATTTATTAGTTGGCGGTTTTCCGTGTCAAGATTATTCAGTTGCTACAACGCTAAAAAACTCAAAAGGATTAATTGGAAAAAAAGGTGTTTTGTGGTGGTCAATTCATAAAATATTAAGTGAAAAAGAAAACAAACCAAAATATTTGTTTTTATAAAATGTTGATATTTTGGGCGTTCCCCAAGGGTCGGGCTTTCCGTTCCAATCTTTTGTTTTTTAAAGAAAAAAACAAAAGGATTTCCTCTTCAATCCCTAACGCAAAACCGCAATAAATATGAACATTATCGATAAAATAAATAACAAAAAAGATTTGATTATTTCAGAATTATATCAATGGTCAGAAACTTTTAATCCTGAAAACATAATTTATAATGTTAATAATATTGATGAAGAAGATGAAAACGAAATGCAGGAATCATACAATTCTGTAAAAAGTTTAGCTGAAAAATTAGGGAAAAATGATTGTAATGAAAAAGATTATGAAAATATTATTTTTCATATTGACCAAATAAATTACAACAAAACAATTATTAAATTATAAATTAATTTGATATTGAATTCTTCTGTTTTTTATTCTTTCTTCTAATTCTTCTAAAGTTAAAAAAGCATAAGAAGAACCTTTTTCATTTAAACTAACAAAACAAAACCTAAATCTTGAACCGAGAATTTTACCAAAATTAAATTCATTTTCTGTTGCACCAAAAAAGAAACCTTTTGGATTTTCAGGTAAATATTTTTTTGTTGTTTTTAGTTCAACTAGAATTATATCTTCTAAATAAGTTTGAATAAATCCAGCATCTGCAATTTTTCCAACCATTTCAGGAACATAAATTAAATCAAAAGCTTGTAAAAATCTATGCTCAATTTTAAGTAAATCTAATAATTCCTTTTTTGTTGCTAAATCAATTTTAAAAAATCCAGTATAATTTTCAATTAAAAAATTTACGCCTTCTTTTTCTGTAACATTATTCGATAATGTCAATACAAATGAGTGTTTCCTTGACATTACTTATCAGATTTTATTTCATAATTTTTATAACTATGATTTGGATTTATAGTTTTTAAATCTATTAGTTCAGAAATATTTAATTCAAAAACTTTTGCAAATACAGCCATATTTGAAATTGAAATGTTTCTTTCACCTCTTTCAATCATTCCAATATAAGTTCTGTGAAAACCTGTCAAAAAAGATAATTTTTCTTGGCTTATGTTTTTTTGAAGTCTTAATTGCTTAATTCTATCTCCAAATTCTTTTAATAAAAATTCGTTTATCATAAGACAAAACTATACATATTGTATGTTTTGATCAACCGACAATATGTATCATTAAAAAGAAAATCTTCCGGCTAATCGAGATTGCGTTAGGGATTGCAGAGGAAATCCTTTTTTGGCTTTTTCTGCCAAAAAAGATTGGAACGTAAAGCCCGACCTTTAGGTAACGCCCAAAAAATTTAAAGTTTTATTATTCGGAAAAGGAAACTTTGGGCAAGTTTTGGAGAAGTTTTATTTTGGTTATGAACCTAATTCTAATTCAGAAGCAGATTTTGCACAAATTGGAATGGAATTAAAATCCTCACCATTAAAGCAACTAAAAATGACGAATTTCGCTCTAAAGAGCGATTGGTTTTGAACATCATAAATTATTTGAATGTTGTAAACCAAAATTTTGAAAATAGTGATTTCATCAAAAAGAATGCAAGCATTCTTTTGATTTTCTATTTGCATCAAGCTGGTTACGACATATTGGATTTGATTATAAAATTGGTTGACGAATGGAGTTTTCCGTCAACAGATTTAGAAATTATCAAAAAAGATTGGGAAACAATCACAAAGAAAATTACAGATGGAAAAGCACACGAACTTTCGGAGGGTGATACTTTTTATCTTGGTGCTTGTACGAAAGGTGCAAACGCTTCATCGGTAAGAAGACAACCCTTTTCAGAAATCCCTGCAAAACAAAGAGCATATTCTTTTAAACAAGGTTATGTAAATCACATTATTGCTTCAATTGCTGGAGAAACTAAAGAGGTTTATGGAAAACTTATCCCATCAGTTTCTGTTGCTAAAAAACAAACGATTGAAGAAATTGTAATTGAAAAATTCAAACCTTTTTATGGAAAAACGGAAGAAGAAATTGTAAAAAGTTTGAAAATTGAAATCAACACAAAGGCAAAAAGTTTTTACGCAAACTTAACAAAAGCCATTCTTGGAATTTCGCTCGACAAAGAAATCGAAGAATTTGAAAAAGCAGAAATTCAAGTAAAAACCGTTCGCTTAAAAGAGAACAATTTACCTAAAGAAGATATATCATTTCCAACATTCAAATACGAAGAACTTGTGAACGAAGATTGGGAAAACTCTGATTTTAAAGACATTTTGGAACATAAATTTCTGTTTGTATTTTTCCAATTTGAAGATGGAAAATTGGTTTTAAGAAAGGTAAAGTTTTGGAATATGCCATATTTAGACTTACTCGAAGTTGAAAAAGTTTGGATGAAAACGCAACAAATTGTTGCAAAAGGTGAAATTGTAAGAGGCTTCAAAACAGACAAGAATGGAAAAGTAAGTCGCTTGACAAATTTTCCTGATAAAGAATTTAGCCAAGTTTCTCACGTTCGACCTCACGCAAAAGATGCTTCCGACACTTATCCTTTGCCGAAAAAAGACAAATTGACAAAGCAAATGGAATATACAAAACATTGCTTTTGGCTGAATAATAGTTATATAAGAGACGAGATATATCTGAAAAAATGAACGAAATAAAAAGGGCGATCGCCTAATCGAGTAGACGGCTCCGCCAGAAACTGACGGAGTGCGCCTCTCACACCACCGTACGTACGGGTCTCGTATACGGCGGTTCGTAAAATGATGGGTT
>PHDJ01000028.1 GCA_002842575.1 Bacteroidetes bacterium HGW-Bacteroidetes-2 | reverse complement strand
AAATTAATTCTTCTGGGGCTAGCCCCAGAAGAATTAAAAATAATATCTTAGTTCAAGAATTAGAATAACTAACAGTTCTAATTAGGGGAAGCTTACAAATGGTTCAAATAAATTGGACATTTCAGGCAAAAATTGACTTAAAAGATATTGCAGAATATATTTCTAAAGACTCCAAATTTTAGGCAAAACGACAAGTTTTGAAAATCCGAAACCGAACTGACATTCTGAAATTCCAAAATCACTCCAGACGAAAAGTTCTAGAAATTCAGAATAAAAATATTAGAGAAATTTTTGAAGGAAATTACCGAATAATTTACAGGGTTGTAAATGAAAATCGAATTGATATTTTGACAATTCATCACTCTGCAAGAGATCTGCGAAAACGGAAAATGTAGCAGAAATAAAAAAAATTCAAGGTAATGTTTTAAGCTCCTCAAAAAATAGCACCGTTTAAAAATAAATAAATATATCTTAATAAGATTTCCATATTACCAATCAAATTTATAGGTTGCGCCTGCTAAAACTTGTATACCTAAAACTGGGAAATTAGCCCATTTTTCATAGGTGTCACCTAACAAATTATTTCCTTTTGCAAAAATTGAAAGTTGTTCATTGATGCGATACCCCAAATGAATGTTTGCGTCTAAATAGCTATCTAGGGTAATTATTTGGGGTTCTAAAATAAAATCGGTGGTGTTATTAAATTGATCTTTTCTTTCGCCTACGTAAAACAAATTCACTCCTCCATAAAGCTTTTCAGTGATGTTAGCATTTGCAAATAAGGACGCTTTTATTTTCGGCAAATTCCAGGCTTCTCGTTCAACATCATTGGTGTAGCTAAAAAAGCTGGCGTTCATTCCTAGCGCAAAGTTTGTATTTACTGCTACTTGTAATTCGCCAAATACTTCAAGAGTATTCAAATCGTCATACACTACATTAAAAGAGTTTCCGTTTTCATAGCCTTCTAAGTTAGGATTTGTACCAATAAAGTCGTTTAGTTGAAAGAAAGGTTTGTCGTTTTCTTTTTTATATGAAGCTCTCAAATTGTAAGCGATAGTGTTGGTTAATTTTCCTTTTATTCCGCCAAAACCCTCATAGGTCTGGTCTGTAGGTATAATAAATAAGGATGGAGACACAAAAGGGTTTTCTTGAGAAAAATTATAATAACTATTTTGAACTAAATCGCCTTCAGCGCCAGCGTAAATGGTTACAAATTCGTCAACCAAACGGTAAGACGCATTTACTCTAGGGTAAATAAATAGTCTGCCATCACTATTTTCAGTGTCCATACTATAAAAAATGGCTGCTCCTAAATTTATTGAAAAGGCATCTTCCTGAAGAAGGATATAGGGGTTTATACTGGTATTTAAAAATCCGTAAGAAATGCCAGTATTTGGGTTTCCATAACTATTATCAAAAGTTCCATTTAAGTAGTTTAGCCCAAGGTTTAATCCTACATTTTGTCCTCCTAAATCAAATTCAAGTTTAGGTTGTACTACCGCATTAATTTCAGAAGAGCTGAAGGAGTCGCTAAAGTAACGTAAACGCACATCTCCTTCTGAAAAAATAGCATCGTCAAATTTTAAATTTCCTCCCACAGATACTCCAAAATATGAATGTTCAGGGTCTATTCCGTTAATTTGTTCTTCCGCAAAAAACAAATTAGGATTAACACCATACCAGTTAAATAATTGATGTTGAATGCCAAAATCTAAAGTATAAGACATATCACGCTGCAAACTTGCATAGTTCACATCCAATCTGGTGTTGTAAAATTTATCGTCTAAAATAATATTGTCTATGCCACCTTGAGAGGAGTTGTGTTTTAAGAAAAATCCAACATTATCGGTTCTACTAATTTGAAAATTGCTATACAATTCTGCAAGAATAGAGCTATAATTTCCGAGTCCTAAAGTGGCATAATTACCAAATAATTTTTCCTGTTTTTTTCGCTCTATTGTAGTTGCCTTACCCTTTGCTGGTGTAAAGGTAGAGGCTACCGGGACTGAAAAAATACTGTAATTAACCTCTTTTTTTTGTGAAGTTAAAGAATCGGTAAGGGATGGGGTTTCTTTTACTTTAAATGCATCGGAAACAGCTGGTGTATATGGTCGTACCACATTGATTACTTCAGTGCCTAGTGGGTCTTGGGCAAAGAGCATTGCTGTTATAAAAAAAAAGAATGCCGTAGTTTTGATTTTCAGGGTTTGTGAAATCATGGGTCTATTTAAAGTTAGTTTTGTTTGTAAAATGTTTTTCCGTCTAATTTTTGGATGTGGTTTATGTTTCTGGCTACCCATAAACTGTCTTTTGTTAAATCCATTTCTATTTCTAAATGGATGCGTTGGTTACTTTCTCGTAATTCTTTTAAGGAGTATTTTGATATTTCTTTAAAATCTTTTAGGGTAACATAAACTTCTTCCACTTTTCCTGCAGGGGTTCTAATAAATATTTTAGGCTTGTTTAAAAGTTTGTTGCGCAATAAAAATTCATAATTCTTAAGCAGTTCTACTTGCTTAGTGTTTAAACTGTCTAGTTCAGACAGATGTTCAGCCGTTTCTCTAAAAACGCGCCTTCTATCGGCATCTATTACATTATAATTAGATGCGTCAAATAAAACAAAATACAAATCGCCTATCATTGTATTTTTCGATTTTTCGCAAGAAAAAACCAAAAAAGCCATCACAAAAACAAGTATGTTGCTTTTTAAATTAATCATTCGTATCGACAGAGGCGTTTGTTTTTGCTTCTTGTGCTTTAATGATTTCTAATTCTTGTTTTGCTTCTGTAACGATATCAGATAAATCGGAAAAATTTTTGATTACACTTTCTAAAATATAGGTGGCTTGAAAGGAATCTTTTAAGGCGTAAAAGTTTTTTGCCATAACAATCAAACCTTTTGCTCCATACTTTTTGTATCCGGAATAGTCTTTAGCTAGTTTTTGTACTGCTGCATTGGATTCATTAAACTTTCCTTCTTTATTTTTGAAATAGGCGTCATAGTAAAGGGCTTCAGCGGCAAGCTCACCGGTTGCAATTTTTTGAACTTCTGCATAAGCCGTTTTTGCTTTTGCTTCCTGATTGGTTTGCATAGCAGATCGAGCAATAAAAACTTGTGCATCACTTTTCACTTGATTATCCATTTTTGCATTGGCAAGTACTTTTTCAGCATTAGCAACTGTTTTAGTGAAGTCTTTCCTTTCATAATAAGACTTCATCAAATTAGATTGTGCAAAAACAATATTTTGCGGAAAATCTGCTTCTACTTCTAAGCGTTCTAAAACAGGAATGGCTTTTTGGTAGTTTTTATTTTCTAAATAAATTTGCGAAAGTCTTGCTAATGATTGTTCTGTATATTCATTGCGTTGCATCGTAAGTACAAACTCATAGTTTGGAATTGCCTTACTTTTTTGATTGTCTGAAAAATAAAGTTGCGCCAAATAAAAATTAGCAGGCACACTGTTTAATCCATTTGGGAAAATTTTTATATATTTTTCAAAAAGTGAAATTGCCTGACGGGCGTCGTTTTGAAGGTATTTGCTTTCTGCTGCATCATAAGAGGCTTGGTCTAATTCTGCATCGGCCACTTCCACAAAATCTAGTGTTCTAATCCAAGCGGCATAGTCATCCACTTTACCTTGATCTATATAAATAAATTTTGCTGAAGACACTGCTTGCAATGCTTCTTGCGAAGCAGGAAAATCGTTTGCTACTCTTTTAAAGACGCTTAGTGCATCACTTGGTTTGTTTGTATTGTTTAATATCAAGCCTTTTTTTAGTAAAGCTTTAGGCACATAACTACTTTTGGGTTGTGTATTTATAAGTTTGTCATAGGTTTTTATTGCTTCTGCATTGTTGTTTAGAGCCAAATGGGTGTTGCCTAATTCATAAAGCGCATCGTCACGATATCCTGAATTTGGATAACTTTTGTCAAATGCCGTAAGCCCTTCTAGTTTTGTGTTTGTACGATCCACAAATCCGTAACTTATGGATTTTTGGTATGCAGCATAATCAGCATCGGCTCCTCCTATGTCGATTACTTTGTTATAGTTTTCCATAGCTGGCCAATATTGACTGGAAACAAAATAACTGTCGCCAAGTCGCAAATTGGCGTCTTTTTTTCTTTGATTATCGATGCCGGATTTTCCTAAAAACTGCTGGTAGGAAGTTATTGCATCGGTATAGTTTTTTGTTTTGAAATAGGTGTAAGCAATGCTGTAATCTATGTTTATGGTTTCAGGTGTGTTTTTGTTTTCTGGCAGTTGTTTAAACTGTTTAAACCCAATAAGTGCATGTTCAAAATTATTTAACTGATAATCGCTTTCTGCTTTCCAATAGGTTGCTCTTGCAGTAAAGCGGGCATCACGAGGTTCTTTCAACGATTTATCAAAAAACTCTTTTGCCTCGATAAACTTGTTTTCATTGTACAATTCTAGTCCTCTAAAAAATGCTACTTTTTGGTAAGCCAATTTATTTTCAAAACTTTTGTTGTTTTCTAATAAATTTAGTGCTTCTTTAAAATTTTTAGAAGTGATGTAGGAATCAATAAGTAAGTCCTCAATTTCCGATTTGTTGTTGGTTTTTGGATATTTTTCTAGAAAGGAAGTGAGTACTTGCGGCACACTAGTGTATGCATTACCAATTTCGTAACTCAATTTAGCATAATTATACCAAGCATCTTCTTGAATTTGAGGGCTAAAATTCATTTCAGAGGCATTTTTAAAAGCGTTTAAAGCTTGTTGTTTTTGGTTTTGTTTTAGATACGATTCGCCTAAATGATAGTAGGCGTTTTGTGCAACGGCATCTTTTCCGGTAATTATTTTATTGAATTCTGCTATGGCATTTGGGTAGTCTGCTTGTTTGTAATAGGCATATCCTAGTTGGTAATAATCGGTGTTATTCCATTTTCCGCGAGTGCCTTTGTACTCTTTTAGGTAAGGAATTGCAGCTTCATATTCGCCCAAATTAAAATAACTTTCGCCTATTATTTTTGAAAGTTGGGATTTTTCTTGCGGACTAGATTTGTCGTACTGCGATTTTCCGAGGTTGATAGCTTCTTGAAATTTTCCTAATTTAAAATTCATATCCGCTTGGTAGTAGGACATATCTTCGGCATAACGTTCTTTGTCTTTTACTTCTTCAAAAAGCTGGGTTGCTTCTTCATAATTATCGCCCTCATAAGCCATATAACCTAAATAATATTTGGCTTGCGAACCGTACTCTTTTGAATTTGCTACTCGGTTTAAATATTTTTTTGCCTCACTTGGTCTTTTGGTTTGAAAATAAGCATAACCATTATAAAAATAAAATTTCTCTTTTTCGGCACTATTTAAGTTGCGTTCTTCTACTTTATCAAACCATTTTCTTGCTTGCGGATACTTTCCGCTTTCAAAATAATAATTTCCAACGTCAAGAAATGCGCTATTCCTTTTGGTACTGGTTGGGTATTCTTCCACAAATTTTTCCATTAAAGCATCAGCGCTTTGTTGGTTTAAACGTATGGCTGCATTTGCAATATAATAGCTGCAATCTGCTTCTATACTTACGTTTTTTGTAGTGCTTTTTATTTTTGTAAACTGCATTTGTGCAGCTAGATATTGCTGGTTATTATACAAAGCAACTGCATCTTGAAATGCCGCCAAATCATTTGTAAAAACTGCCGTTTGTTGCGAATAAAAAAAAGAGGTTGAGCATAAAAAAATAAGTACTATTGCCGTGAGGTATCTTTTCATTTAGTGGTAGGTTTAAGTGACCAAAGATATATGAATCTATTAATTAATATGGTATGTACAACGTGAGAATTTTAGGAATGTTGTGCTTTTATTTACATTTTGAATGGTTGAAAAAAAGGGTGTTTCACTGTGTGTTCATTTTGTGATATTTGTAGATACGTGGTGAAATAATCACCCACTGCAAGGTGTACAGTGGGTAACTTTATTTTGCATCATTACAGAAAAACTACCACTAAGGCACAGAGATTTAATCAAAGAAAAAAAGACTATTTAATAATGCCCCAATGCTGAAATTATGACAACTAACATTTCGGGTTCCTCAATAATTTGGTAGATAAGACGATCCTTTTTGTTGACTCTTCAGCTCCAATAGCCAGATAAACTGTGTTTTAAAGCTTCGGGATTGCCAATGCCAAGGGTCGGGTGTTCTGAAAGTTCAAGAATTATTTTTTCTGATTTTTTTATGGAAGATGTATTGCCTGATTTATTGATTTTCTGAAGGTCTTTCTTCGCTTCCTCCTCTATTTTAATCCTATACTTCCCCATACATCTTTTGGATTAATTTCAGTTACTTTACCCTTTTTTGCATTTGCTGAACGTTTTAAAACCATTTTTACAAATTCCGAGTCACACACCTCATCCTTTTTGGATTCACTTTTTAATTCAAAGGGATACTTTTAGTGGCTCTAAAAAATCTTTTATTTTTTGAGTTACCGATTTGTTGGGCGAGTTTATAATAATGATTTCCATAGGATTAAATTTAATACTTCTACAAGAATGACCTATATTTATGAAAGTTACTTCGTGTTCTATCTATTTTTTTAGGGTTAAAATTTCCCGACACAGTATCCCTCCTTACCTATTAAGAAACCTAGAAGTTGCAAAGCCATTTTGGATTATTGATTTTATTTTTGAATATCTTCTAAAGGAAAACAATAAAGCTTATTTTTATACCTTACTCAACAAAAAACTCTTTATGAAAAAGACACTCTTACTTTTACTGCTGCTTTTCCCCATTATAGGAAGTTGCCAAGCTGTTGTTTTTAAAAACATTACAGAAAGCAAAAATGGTTTTGTAGGTATTGGCACAAAAACCCCGGATGCCATGCTTACCGTTAAAGGCAGCATTCACACCCAAGAAGTTTTGGTCGATTTAGACGGTGCTGTGGCACCCGATTATGTTTTTGAAACCTATTTCACCGGAATTTCTTCCCTGAAAAGTGATTATCGCTTTTTAAGTTTGGGCGAAATAGAAACTTTTATTCAAAAAAACCATCATTTGCCTAAAATTCCTTCTGCAGCTTCCTTAAAAGAAGATGGACTTTCGTTGAAAGAAATGAATTTGTTGTTGCTTGAAAAAATAGAAGAACTAACGCTGCATACCATCGAACAACAAAAACAGATTGATTTTTTAAGCGAACAGATACAATTGCTTAAAAATGAATAAAATAGCACTTCTAATCTTTGGCTTTTCATCTGCTTTTCTTTTTGCACAAGAAGAGCAACAAGAGGCTCGTTATTTTTTTCATGTTAGCATTACCAATTTTGAATCCTTAGAAATCACTAAAAATCAAGACGGCACTTTAGAGGTCTTTTCATTAGAAAGTTTGGAAGAAAATGAAATTTACAGCCAATACAAAGTATTTGCATTGCAACGCGCTTTTCCAAATACACAAAAAGAAAATTTACAAATGGTATATCGATTAACCACCGATAATAAAACACTAATAGAAAAGTTACAGCAATTAAATCCAATAAAATATTCAAAAATAGGCGAATATTTTCCTCCAAAAATAGAATTTTATCCCAATGATTACGGCACTACAAGTCCGGTAGAAAACCTTGGAGCACCATATCCACTAAACGGATTAGACCTCATTAATGCGCCCGGAGCTTGGGGAATTACCAAAGGAAATAAAAAAGTAATCATCGGTATTTCGGATGCACGAGTAGATTCGACCAACGCAGATTTACAAGGTAGAGTTAGTAACTATCTAAAATATTTACATGTGCAAAAAGGCATTACCTGCTCGCACGGCACCAATGTAGCCGGAATTATAGGTGCCAGAAGCGACAATGCTTTTGGTATGCCCGGAATTTGTTCAGACTGTGATATGATTACCAATGGTTACGGTCAATTTGATTATATTATACAACTTGTGGAGGCAGGGGCTAAAGTAATAAATGCAAGTTGGGTGTTGTGCGGTTTTGGGGCTTACCAAAAAAATGTAGAAGAACGAATTAATGAATATTATGACGAAGGCATTTTGATTGTAGCCGGAGCAGGAAACAAATTGAATTGCAACCCTAATCTCAAAGATAAGTCGTCAAATTACGGTTATCCAGCATCGTTTAAAAGAGTAATTTCAGTAACTACCGTTTTTGCAGATTGCGAAAATTGGGAAGACTGTATTATTGCTGATGAAAAAGGTACCGATGTAATTTTAGACAGATTTTCTGACAGACACGTGCGACGACATAAAGTGGTAGATGGAAAAATTATACCTATAAATCTTCAATGGGCAAACCAGCATAATTTAGCGGTGGACATAGCAGCACCGGCCGACACATTTTTACTAGGAAGTGCAGATTGTGAAATGGAAGACAAACAATACGGAGGCGCGTCCTCAAGCTCAGCAGCTGTTGTTACAGGCGTTATTGGCTTAATTTGGTCTGCTAATTATTGTTTGGGCAGTGCAGAAGTAGAAAGCATCATGAAATTAACCGCAGCCGATATAGAAAACTTACCCGGAAACGAACCCTTTAAAATGCTTTTAGGAGCCGGAAGAATAGATGCTTACAAAGCCGTGAAAATGGCAGATGCCATGCAGCAAGAAAAAGGAGAAGTTGAAATTTCAGGAAGAGATTTTTACCGTTTTGAGTTTGTATTAAAATCGGCTCCGTATATGTTGAAAATTAAAAATCAAACCTTTAGAGATTCCAGTACGGTTACTTTTAAAGCACGAAAAGGCATTCATTTACAGACCAATACGCATTTAAAACCAGATCATAATGGTTTTATAAAACTGAGCATTGACCCCAGTTTGCCCACGAGGGAATGTTTTCCGAAAGCAAGAATTCCAAAACCTGCATTAGAAAAAGACTCCATTTCCTCCCCAGTAAAATCAAAAGACCCTGTTATTATTGAAATTGCTAAGGAAATTCGTGAGCTGCTTATTCGTCCAGTGGAGCATATTATGGATTCCGAGTATGAAGTGGAAATCAAAGCCGATGAAAAAGTGGTTTTCAGAAAAAAATATGCACAAACAGAAGTGGCATCTATCGCGCTCGAAAGTATTCAAGAGAAAACGGTAACGGTAACGATTACCTCCACAAAGTATAAAATGACAAAAAAAATACGGGTAAATTTTCCTTAAAAATTCGTTATGGGAAATCAAATAACCAAACCAAATAACTTTTTCTATATTTACGCATTGCATGATTTAAAATAAAGTTAATTTCGCTTTATCAATATAATTCTACTATGTCTAAACCCGTATTGTTTTTAAAAAACGCCTCTATTTTTCAACGAGAAACCCTTATCCTATCTGATGTAAACGTGTCTATAGACAAAGGCGAATTTGTATATCTCATCGGGAAAACCGGAACAGGAAAAAGTAGTTTTATGAAAACCTTGTATGGCGATTTGCCCTTACAAGAAGGCGAAGGTCATATAGTAGATTTTGATTTGCCCACGTTAAAAGAAAAGGACATTCCCTTTTTAAGGCGAAAGTTGGGCGTAGTTTTTCAAGACTTTAAACTGCTGAACGACCGCACGGTGAATGATAATTTGTTATTTGTATTAAGAGCAACCGGCTGGACCGATAAAACAGCCATGGAAAGCAAAGTAGAAGAAGTGTTGAGCAAAGTAGATATGAAAACAAAAGGGTTTAAATATCCTTACCAACTTTCGGGTGGCGAGCAACAGCGTGTTGCCATAGCCAGAGCCTTACTTAATGATCCTGAATTGATTCTTGCCGATGAGCCCACCGGAAACCTTGACCCCCAAACTTCTGTTGAAGTTATGGAAGTGTTGCGAGAAATCAATAAAAACGGAAATACTATTTTAATGGCAACGCACGATTATGCCTTGTTATTAAAATATCCTTCCAAAACTCTAAAATGCGATGAAAATCAAATTTTTGAAGTGGTGCAGAAAACGGTTTAAATTTTTTTAATAACAAACTTTCTAATAATTTTAACTTTTTTAATATTTATATGATTGGAACTAAAAAGATTGTAGTAGTACTTCCTGCCTACAATGCTTCAAAAACATTATTAAAAACCTATAATGAAATACCATTTGATATTGTTGATGAGGTAATACTTGTTGATGATAATAGTACAGATAATACTATTGAAGTTGCAAAATCTATTGGCATAGTTCATATCATTAAACATGAAAATAATACCGGTTATGGTGGTAATCAAAAAACATGTTATAACAAAGCACTTAAATTAGGTGCAGACATTATAATAATGCTACATCCGGATTATCAATACACACCTAAACTAATTCATTCTATGAGTTATTTAATAGCTAATGATTTATATCCAACAGTGTTAGGATCACGAATTTTAGGAAAAGGAGCTTTAAAAGGAGGTATGCCAATTTATAAATACATTGCTAACCGCATTTTGACATTTGTACAAAACGTATTAATGAATCAAAAACTTTCAGAATACCATACAGGTTATAGAGCATATTCAAAAGAAGTGCTACAAAATATTGATTTTAATAAAAATTCAGACGATTTTATCTTGACAACCAATTGCTGGCGCAAATTTTCGCAAAAGGGTATGAAATAGCTGAAATTACTTGTCCTACCAAATATTTTAAAGAAGCTTCCTCTATAAATATTTCCAGAAGTATCGTTTACGGTTTGGGGGTCTTAAAAGTTTCATTTAGTTACTTTCTTTTTAAAACGAATATTTATTCCTCTAAAATTTTCAATTAATGTTCCATTTTATTCTTCATAAAACCAACATAGCCTTTTTTGTTTTTGTATTCATAAATTTCATCTTTTCAGTAAAATATTTAAGTAGAATAACCGACTACTTTTTGGTAATTTCATTGGTAATATCCCTTATTTATATACTGATTTGGCGGTTTAAATTGCTTCTTAAAAAATTCTATCCTCAGCTATATTTATTGAATATTTTTATTCTTTTACTCTTTATTGTCGTTAGTTTATTTCTTTTTTATGTAATTCCAGTTGAAACTTTAAATGTGGATAGATGGAGTATCATAAATTCTTTTTGGGATACTTATTTTTCAGGAGGTTATGCTTATTATGGAAGAGGACACACAGGTAACCCTCCAGGACCAATGCCCTTTTATTTTATATTAGCCTTGCCCTTTTATGCTATTGGCGAAATGGGTTTGTATTCACTTTTAGGCATCTTTGCATTTTATTTTATGATGCGTTATTCTAAATTTTCTAACGATTTACAAACCATAGGAATTATTTTGATTGCTTTATCTTCCTTTTATTTATGGGAAATTGTAAGTAGAAGCAATACGTTTATTAATGCCGCTCTAATTGTATTTTCATTGATTTACATTTTAAAACAAAAAATGTTTTCTACAAAGAAGATTATTGGTATTGGTGTCTTAATTGGACTTTTACTTTCCACAAGAAACGTTTTTATAATTCCATATATCATTGCATTTCTGTTTATTTGGCGCACCAAACGAATACGTTTTAAGCAGTTAATACTTCTTGGATTTATCAGCCTTATCGTATTTATAATAACTTTTTTGCCCTTTGTTTTGGGGCATTTTGAAGATTTTAAAATTATAAATCCCTTCTTAATACAATCTTCTTTTTTAATTCCTTTTGGTTATACCGTTTTCTTTATTGTATTGGCTATTTTTCTTTCTTTATTATGCAAAAAAAATGCGGATGTATATTTTTATAGCGGTATTACTTTATTTATTTCCATTAGTATTTATTTTTTATACCATAGTAAGCATTCCGGTTTTTATACCACCTATTTTGAAAGTGCTGGAGATATTTCTTATTTTATACTTTGTACCCCATTTCTACTTTATTTTATTCTAACAGGATTAAATCAAAATGCTGAAAGTAAACCAATAATAGAATACTGAAAAAATAAGTGTGTGTAGTTTTAAAATAGATACTTTATTGTATTTTAGCTTAAAACAATTCAAATGCTTTCCATACTTATCCCAACATACAATTACGACATAACTTCACTTGTTGCCGTATTATACAAACAACTTGAAGATGTATCTTATGCGTATGAAATTATTGTGGTAGATGATGCCTCTACAAAGGAGGATCTGAAAGTAAAAAACAGAACTATTAAACAATATCCCCACTGTACATGTATAGAACTGTCTGAAAATAAAGGCAGAACGGCAACCAGAAATTTTTTAGCCCAAAAAGCAAACTATGAATGGTTATTGTTTATGGACGCCGATGTGCTTCCTAAAAAAAATACTTTTATCCAAGTTTTTAACCTAGAAAACACCCTTGCTGATGTCGTTTTTGGCGGGATTTCCTATGAAAAAAATCCACCGGAAAAATCAAAAATGCTCCGTTGGAAATATGGCAGAGCCAGAGAAGCGAAACCCTTTTCTATACGCGAAAAAATGCCTTATCTTTCTATCATTTCGCAATGCTTTTTAATTAAAAAAAAGGTATTTATTCAAGCCAATACTTTTTTTGAAAACACCTATGGCTTGGATGTGCTTTTTTCAAGAAATCTCGAAAACCTAAACGTACAGGTATTACATATCGATAATCCAATCATTCATTATGGTTTAGAAACCAATACATCCTTTATCCTAAAAACCAAAAAAGGATTAGAAACTTTATCTAAACTTGAAGAGGAACAAAAAATTCCAAACCACTACCGCCCTATTCAAAAAGCTTATGTAGCATTACAAAAAAGAAAATTGGGTGGTATTTTCGGTTTTGCAATAACCGGTTTAGAATTTTTGATTTTAAAAAATCTCAATTCCCGAAACCCTTCGCTACTGCTGTTTGATGTATTAAAATTAAATTACTACTTAAAAATCAAGAAGCGGCACCAATAAATTTTATTGTAAGGAATTGTATAAAGCATCCCATTGTTGCATAACCACATCTAATTTAAATCGCTCTACACTTTGTACTGCTTGGTTTCCCATTTGCAATCGTAAGTCCATTTGCGCAAGAATTTCTTTTACTTTAATTGCATATTCTTCTTGGTCGAACATCGGGATAAGAAACCCATTTTTTCCATTTTCAATAATTTCTCTTGGACCTGTGGGGCAGTCAAAAGCAATGCAAGGCAACCCGCAAGCCATAGCTTCTATTAATGCCATCCCAAAACCTTCATGCCTGGAGGTCATTAAAAAAACGGAAGCCTCCTTATACTTTTCAAAAATAGAAAGTACCGGAGCATGAAAATGTACGTTTTTTTCGAGATGTAATTTCTGCGCTAATTTTTCTAATCCTAATTCTTGGTCTTTCTCGCCATAAACATCCAAAATCCAGTCCGGATAATCGGCAACCACTTTTTTCCAAATAGAAAGCAAGAGGTCAAATCCTTTTTCATACACCTGTCTGCCGACGGCGATTGCTCTTTTTTGGGTTAGTGCATTTTGGTAAAAAGGCGTAAACCAAACCGGATTTGGTATGGCGATACATTTTTTTGTTTTCCATTCCAATTTACTTTCCGGCGTTAAAACAACTAACTGATCTACTTTGGCAATAGAAATGTCAACGAAACTATTTAAAACCTTTTGCTTTATTTTCTTCAGAAAAGAAGTTTTTTCTTCAAAATCTGCATAATACCGATGGCTGTGTTGTTCAAAAATAAGCGTGTTTTTTTTGTTTTTTAAAAAATAGGGTAATAAAAGACCCTTAAGTCCATTGTCAACGATGACAATTATATCGGGGTTTTGCTCTTTGATTTGTTGTTTTACAATTTTCAGGTAGTTGTAAAAGTAAAAGAGACCCTTGCCAGGAATAAGTTGATTACGAATAGTTGCTTTGCTAAAATCGAAAAAATAAAAATTGGAACGCGCATTTGTGGTTAAAATGGTGATTTGATAGCCCATTTTTTCAACTAAATATTTTGTCTTTACAGAAAACATTTTAGGCAGTCCACCGGAGCCGTCTAAACGTGGCGTTATGTACAGCAAATTTTTCATCTTTCCTTTTTTTGATAGACCCCAAAAATAGCATCGGTTTCCTTGGTTTTTAGTACAAATTCTTCTTCTTTTTTAATAAGAAAGTGCAACCACTCTTTTGTTTGGTTTGTGCTATCTAAAAAATTATGGGCAATGCCTTTTAAAAGAATATGCAAGATGTTCCACCCCAACATTTTTTCTTCAATAATTTCAAAATTTTGATGAATGGCTTTTCTTAAATTGGAGGAATCTGGAGCTTCAGATGGATCTACGAGCAGCATACGCAAAAGTCCGGGACGATATACTTTCTTTTTTATAGTGCTGCCATCGATGAGCATTTTATACGATTTAGGCAATTGTTTTAAAAGTACATTTGCTTGTTGCAGTTGGCTATTTTTCCATTGCAGCCTGTTTGGTCCACAATATTCATAAACCACTAAATACCCATTATTTTTTAAAAGTGGACGAATGTCTTCCTTTAAAAACCGACTTAAGGAACTAAAATGATGTAAACTCGAACTGAATAAAACAACATCAAACGAACCTTTTAGTAAATCTAATTTTCGGAAATCTTCAGCAAAATACCTAATGTGAAGCTGTTCGTCTTTAGCTTTTTCTGTTGCTATTTGAATCCTTTTTTCAGAAAGGTCCACTCCTATTATTTCAGAATTTTTAAGGTGTTTTGCTAAATTTCGCTCATGAACCCCTTCACCGCAGCCAATAGAGAGGATTTTTAATCCTTTTTGTTCTCTTAAATATTTTTTTGCTACATACTCTTCATATTCCACCGCCAGATTGCCAGAAATTTTTTGATTCCAATACGCTTGCAATTCTGGAATAATCCAAAAATCGGACGAAGCTTGGTAGCTATCCCATTTTCCAGAAACTCTTTTGTTTGCTTGTAAATGAAATAAGGATAGAAACTTACCGAGCCCCTTTTGTTTCCATTTTTGGTAAACATCTACAAAATCGCCAATAGAAATAATTGTGGTTTCTTTAGCGAGCATCCTTTGGTTTGCTTTTTTTAAAAGTTTCAAAATCACGTATATAATCTTCTTCCTCAAAAACATTGGAGGCAATCACCAAGCAAACTGCTCCTGAGGAAAAGTTTTTGAGTTCACGCCAAATACCGGGATGAATAAGCAATCCTTCATTGGGTTTGTTTAAAGTGACTGTTTTTTCGGTAAGGCCATCGTTTAAATGCACATCAAAACTACCACTGATGGCAATTAAAAATTGTTGCAAATTTTTGTGTGAATGTCCTCCCCTTTCCGCACCGCTTGGCACATCATACAGAAAATAAACCCGTTTGAATTCAAAGGGCAAAATATCTTTTTCTATGATAGACAAATTGCCTCTTGGGTCTTTTATTTTTGGTAATAGTACTAGTTCTACATTCATTTTTTTACCACTAAATTTTCAAGTAATTTCATCCACTGTTGTCCAATGTGTTCCATATCAAATTTTTGAATGCTGCTAAGACTATTTTTTTTGCATTCTGCATATAAATGGCTGTCGGTAATCATTCTGTTTATCGCAATTTTTAAAGATTCAAAATTTTGATTCTCGACTAACAATCCGTTTTTTTCATTAATTATTATTTCATTAGGACCAGAAAAACAATCGAAAGCTATTACGGGAGTTTCACACGCTAAGGATTCCAATAAAACCATAGGAAATCCTTCAAAAAGGCTACTTTGCACCAAAAATAAGGCATTTTTTAGATATATGTATGGATTGTCTTTAAATCCTAGTAAATGAATTTTATCCGCAAGCTGTACCTGTGCTATTTTATCGTTTATTATTTGCACTTCTTTTTCATCGCCTTGCCCTAATAACACAAGATGAAAATCTAAATCGGGCAATTTGGAAACGCTATAAGTTTCTATTAAACGATCCAACTGTTTTGAAGGTGCAAATCTGCCCGCGGCTAGGATGTATTTATAGTTTAAATCGATGGATGTGTGCAGCTTATTTTGAATGCCTGTAATATCCACCGCATTATTAATAGTGACAAGGTTTTGAAAATGTAATTCCTTTTTAATCAAATTCTTTTGTCCTTCAGAAACGCAAACGATGGCGTTAAAATTTTTAAAGATATAGTTTGAAAGTGCCTTATTTTTAAATAGATAGGAATAATATCTGCCACTATGTATGGTTTGGATTAAAATACCTTTGTAAATAAATTTAAAAATAAAAATTTCCTGTAACCAATGTACCCTAAACCTAAAGTCGATAATAGCATCAAATTTCTGAGTTTTTACATAGTTTTTAAAAGCGACAAACCGTTTCACTTTATTAAAAATAGAATTGGAAGCATTCCGAAGTTTTCCCAAATTCAACAATGTTCCGGCATAAGGATAGGTAACTTGGTCAATCATAAGAATAATATGCACATCCAAACCCATTTTGTTAAAATAGATAGACAAATCAGAAAGTACCCGCTCGGCGCCTCCGTGACTTAATTTGTACCCTACAAGAGCTATTTTAGTAATTTTAGGCATGGTATTTATTGCTTAGCAAACCTACATAAATTTTCGTTTTGAACAGAACATATAACGAAGCAATTACTTATTTATGTGTTGTCTTGCCATTATAAATAGGTATTTTGTACCTTTATCCTAAATAAAAACCAATGAAAATACTTCTTGTAGGAGAGTATAGCCGCCTGCATAATTCATTAAAAGAAGGTCTAGAATTTTTAGGACATGCTGTTACCATTATTGGTGATGGCGATTTGTTTAAAAATTATCCGGTAGATATTTCCATAAAACCCAAGATACTTCACTTTAACTGGTTTACCCGAAAATGCAAAGTGGCATTTTACAAACTTACCTCCATAGATTTGGCATTGTATGAAAGTGCTTTTCGTTTTTATTGGCATCAAAAGAAATTAAAAAATTATGATGTAGTCCAATTCATCAATTCAAATGCATTAAAAACCCCTTTATTCCTTCAAAAAAAACAATTAGATTATTTAAAAAAAAACAATAAAAAACTTTTTTTATGTGCTTGTGGCACCGATACTCCTATTATAGAATATCTATTAAAAAACAAGATGAAATACCATATACTCACTCCTGTTTTGCTTGGCGAGCATAGTAAAGAAACGTTTAAATTTGAGTTTAGCTATACTTCTTGCAAATACAAAAAATACTATGCTTATTTTGAAAATCTCTTGGATGGAATTATTCCTTCAGATATCGATTATTTTTTGGCGTTACAAAACAATCTAAAAACCATCCAACTAATTCCTAACCCAATAAATACAGAAAGGTTACTAAAAAAAAGCGTAAATCTTTCCGCTAAAATTCAAATTTTTTTAGGAATTAATAGCATGACTGAGTTAAAAAAAGGATGCCATTATTTTGAAAAAGCTTTGAAAGTTATTGCTGAAAAATACAAGGGCAAAGTTAAAATAACCGTAACAAGAAACTTGCCTTACCGCCAATATATTCAGCATTACAATAATGCCCATATTTTATTGGACATGGTGTATGCCTACGACCAAGGTTATAATGCGCTGGAAGCTATGGCAAAAGGGAAGGTAGTTTTTACAGGTGCCGAACAAGAATTTTTAGATTATTACAAACTAAAGGAAAATGAAGTCTGCATCAATGCCCTTCCAAGTGTAGTTTATTTAGTAGAAAAATTAAGTTGGCTGATAGAAAATCCATCAGAAATAGAACGAATAGGGAAAAACGCTAGTGCTTTTGTTGAAAAAGAACATCATTATGTACACATTGCACAAAAGTATTTGAAAGTTTATGAAACTGCTTTCAGATAATTTATACTATTCTCGCTTATTTTTATTTTATTTCTCAGCAAACTTACGCATTGCTTTTTAAACAGTTAGCAACATATTTATTATAAAAACAAACCTAAAAAGACTGTAAAGCTTCCTCTAAAATCGTACTCAATTTTTGGGCACCTTCTACTTTTAAATGGTCTGCATCTCGCATATCTGCATCAATAAAGCGAGTATCGTTCCAGAAACTTAAAAAGTGAACATTTGCATTTTTTAAAGCTAGTGCATTACAAGTAGCAATTATTTTTTCTACTTTTTCGGGGTATAAGTTTCGGTAATAGGCTCTTGAAACAGGAGTATTTACAAGAACTACTTGAATATTTCGAGCTTTACAACGATCGATAATTTGTTGCAATCTGTTTCGGTTAATTTCAAAATCTAGAGAATGATCTTCGTGCTTTTTGGCTATCATTGCACCAATAACATCGGTATCTGTTTGAGATCCTGGTTTTAAATACTTTCCAAAACCTTTGGTATCGCATGAAACAAGAGTGCCAAATTTTCTATATTCTTGAATGGTCTCAACTGAATTTTTTAGTTTTCGAGAAAGCGAAAGACTATATTTTCTAGGGTCGAACACAGAAATATGAGGCACCTCAACATCCATTTGTTGGTTGTAGAAATACTTTCGCCAAATATCTTCTCGGGTATTATCTTTTAAGCTTAACGTAAAATAGCTCACCGTTAAAATAATGGTTTTTAAATTGGGTAAACTATCTAGATGTTTTTCTAAAAGTAGCTGGTCAAAATAAAGTGTTTGGCTAATGTTTGCAATACTAAAAGCGTTTTGAGTGAAGCGATTTGGATTGATACCATAAAACGCCTGCGAATTGCTAAAAATAAGCACTTCTATGTCGGTGTAATTTTCAACTAAGGTTTTGCTTTTGAAGGTATAATTGGTTTCGACAGTTCTGTAAAAAACTTCTAAAGCAAGCCATACCAGTAAAACCGGAACCAAAAACAACCCTATTTTAAGGTAAAACTTTTTCATTTTTTAAAATTGAAAATAGATAAATGGTTGTAAATCGCCCGCAAAATAAAAAGTAAGAAAAACAATACCATAGTAAATTGCTATTCTCAGCATTTTAGATGGAATATGTGCTATGTCTAAAACATGGTCTCTGTTTCGTTGCAACCACTCCACAACCATATATAAAAACAGAAAAAACAGGATTTTAAGTGGAACATCAGGTATTGAAAAGAGGCTTTCTGAAAAAATAATGTTTAGATATTGAAATGCCCCTGAAATGGTTTCTGCTCTAAAAAATACCCACGCTAAAGTAACTATCATAAAAGTTAAGCCTATTTGAAAAATGGTTTTCAGGCTTGGCAAATACCCATTTTTTTGTAGTTCATTTTTAGAATCTATCCAAATAACTGGCACTACAAAAAGTGCATGAATAAACCCCCAAAACACAAAAGTTAGGTTAGCGCCGTGCCAAAGTCCGCTAAGCAGAAACACGATAAAAATATTAATGACCAATTTTGTTTTAGAAACTCGGTTTCCGCCTAAAGGAATGTAAACATAATCACGAAACCAAGTAGATAAAGAGATGTGCCATCTTCGCCAAAAATCTGAGACATTTACAGCTAAGTAAGGAAAGTAAAAGTTTTTCATCAAACGGAAACCCATCAATCGAGAAGTGCCTATGGCAATGTCAGAATATCCAGAAAAGTCGCCATAAATTTGAAAAGAGAAAAAAACGGCACCAATGAATAAGGTGCTTCCGCTTTGGTCTTGGTAGTTTGCAAAAATAGTGTTTACCACCAATGCACAATTATCTGCAATAACCATTTTTTTGAACAAACCGGATAAAATAAGCCGCAAACCATCTACACTTTCGGAATAATTAAAATGTCTTTTAGATTCAAATTGCGATAATAAATTAGATGCCCGCTCAATGGGACCGGCAACTAATTGAGGGAAAAAGGATACAAAAGCAAAAAATGAAATTATATTTTTAGTAGGCAAAATCCTTCCGCGGTAAATATCAATGGTATAACTTAAAGTTTGAAACGTATAAAAACTAATGCCAACAGGAAGAATAATACTCCAAGTAGTGCTTTCTAATTTAGTTCCAAAAAGAGCAAATGTGTCTATAAACGTTTCTACAAAAAAATTAAAGTACTTAAATATAGCCAAAACGCCCAAATTAAAGAACAAACTTACCGCTAGTAAAAACTTTCTTTCATGTTTACCAGAGGTTTTCCCCAAGTAATAACCCACAATAAAATCCAATAGAGAACTCATTAAAATGAGCGAAAGAAAACGCCAGTCCCAAAAGGAATAAAACAAATAACTAACTACAATGAGAAAACTATTTTGAAGTGTGGTGTTTTTTTTAAATACCGTCCAATATAAGAGCAATACCAAAGGAAAAAAAATCGCAAAGTCAACGGTATTAAAAAGCATACAACATCTTAAATTGGTTACGTTAAAGTATACAAAACAATTACATCTATTTTCTAAATAATTTTTTTCTAAGAAGAAATACTACCATAAAGAAATAAAACACAAAACTAAATAAATGTGCCATAGAAGCACCCACAAATCCATATCTATTAATCAAGAAAATACTGGATGCATAAATTATGAATAGTGAAATTATTTCAGAAATCACATAGTACCAAAACATGTTTTTCGCCAAAAACTGATATGCAATTACCATGGATGCCACTTTAAATAAATCGCCCGAAAGTTGCCAAACAAATAAGGGTTCCATAGGAGCAAACTCTCTTGTAAGTAAAACATTTATTACAAAATTTCGTAAGAAATAAATAAGCAATAAGCCAGCAGCAAAAAGAGGTAAGATTGTTTTATAAAAATTAACTACTTCTATTCTAAACCCATTTTTAGAAGTGATACCAGAAAGTTTTGGAAGAACATAAAGTGTCATTAAGGTGGTGATAAACATTAAATAAAAATTAGAAAGTCGGTTCATTGCTTCCCAATATCCCACAGCCACTTCATCATCAATTTCATAAATATAATCCCGTATAGCAATTCTAACCACAGGAAGTGCCAATGTAGAAAGTAGTGCCATAATAGCATAAGAACTTAATTTTTTCAGGCTATCTGTTTTACAATTTTCTAAAGTAAATAAATGCCGCTTGGCTCTTTTATTATAGATAAAACCAATAGTAACCACTAAGGCTAATAAAGGTGCTACCAGTACCGCATAAATTGCACCTTCCAGATAAAATTGCCACATTAAAACTACTGTTATAGCAACCCCCACAATATTGCTTACAATGTTGATTCCGATAAACTCTTTGTATTTTGAATAGCCATTGATAATAGCAACTAAAAGAAAGTTTAATGCATAAAAAGGAATGGCAATTGCGCAAACTTTAATAATCGTTGTGAAGTCATAGCTTTCGCCAAAAATGCTGGAATTCCAGTAAGAAGCTGATAAAAAAACAACAATAGCAGTAAGTATGGATGCCCCTATTATCAAAATTAACGAGGTGCTTAAAACTTGCGAAAGTTTGTTGGTTTCTTTTTTAAACTCAGACACAAATTTTACAATACCATTTGTAATACCCAAAGTAGAAACCGATTGAATGGCCGCTAGAAAATCTCTAAAATTTCCTACAACACCCATCCCCTGAGGGCCAACAAAAATAGCGATGGCTTTTTGAGTGATAAATCCGGCAACAATTCTTACCAAAACGCCTACAGCATTCATGGAAGTTACCTTCAATAACATGTTTTCGTTAAAAAGTTTTTTTAGGAGTTTCACTTAATACGAATTTATAACCTCTATAACTTTTGTAACATCCGCATTGGTCAAAACAGGACTCATTGGAATGCTTAAAATGGTTTGATGAATTTCTTCAGTAACAGGAAAGACCAAGTGGCTAAATTCTTTAAACGCTTCTTGTCGATGCGGTGCGATAGGATAATGGATTAAATTGCCTATACCGTTGGAGTTTAAATAGGCTTGAAAATGATCTCTATGAGCTACCCGAACTACAAAAAGATGAAAAACGTGCATTTCAATTGTTTCTATATGTGGAAGTATAATTTTAGGATTTGTAATTTTAGAAAGATATTCTTTTGCAATAGCTCTTCTTCTTTCATTATCGGCATCTAAATAAGGTAATTTCACTCGCAAAAATCCGGCTTGTATTTCATCTAAACGCGAATTGATGCCTAATAATTCATATACATATTTTTTACTTCCTCCATAATTGCGAAGTTTTTGAATAGCCTCAGCAAGAGCAGAGTCGTTTGTGGTTACTGCGCCACCATCGCCTAAAGCGCCTAAATTTTTTGTAGGATAAAAACTAAATCCGGCGGCATCCCCAAGATTGCCAGCTTTTTTTTCATTGTATATCGCACCATGAGCTTGTGCGGCATCTTCAATAACTAATAATTGGTTTTCTTCAGCTATTGCCAAAATAATATCCATATTGGTAATTTGCCCATACAAATGTACCGGCATAATGGCTTTGCTTTTTGTTGTGATTGCTTTTTCTAGTTGTTCTATATTAAAGGAATAGGTTTCGTTTTCAGCTTCCACTAAAATAGGGGTTAAACCAGCTTGTTTAATAGCTATAATAGTTGCGATATACGTATTTGAAGCCACTAAAACCTCATCGCTGTTTTTTAGTTTTCCCAGCACTTTATAGCCTTCTAAGATTAGACGAAGTGCGTCTAAACCATTTGCCACACCAATGCAATAGGAAGTTCCGCAATAGGCTGCAAATTCAGTTTCAAAAGCACTTACTTGATTTCCTAAAACATAAAACCCAGAGTTTAAAAACTGTTGGAAGTTTTCAAAAAACTCGCTTTCAAAACGGGTATTTACTTTATGAAGGTCCAGAAATGAAATCATTTTGTTTCTAACTTTAATGTTTTAAACGATGCTGTATCTACTATGTAGTTGTTAGAAATAATGGAACGTGCGCCACAACTTTCCTTCCAAAAGATAAGTCCATGATTTAGTATGTTTCCATTTTCTTCACTGGATATATTAAAATCAAAATAATTCTTATCTGTGCAAAATTTATTTATGATAAAATCATACAACAAATCTAAACTTCCATATTGGTTTTTATCTTCATTTCCCGAAACATATTGCGGATGAATTGTTGTTTTTGTTAAAAAAACCGTTGTACCTGCAACGATTTTATTGTCTTTATAAACGTTAATTTGTTGTATTTGTTTTGGAAACCTAGTTGCCAAGATATTAATTTCCTCCAAACTATGCACTGGCACTACTTGGTGTTTATTTTTAAGGTTTGGAATTAAAATTTCATTCCAAAATCCTTCAAAACATTCCTCTACCTGAATTTGTAAACCATTTCGAATGGCTTTGTTGATGCCTTCACGCCTATTTTTTTGAAACCGCAATTTATTTCGGTAATCAATGACCATTAAAATATCTCGCTTTATTATAGTTGCTCCGGCTTTATACAAAAAATACTCCACCTCATCAGATGGCATGATGTTATAAAAGGTAGGAATAACTCGTATGTTTAATTGGGTAATTTTTTGTTTATTTAAAAACTCTAACATCGCTTTAAAAGCTGCGAAGGAATCTAATAATTTAGCTTCTTCCTGCAACACAAAACTTCCATAGGTCAATCCTTGATGACTATAAACTGTATCCCCTTTTTTATTAGCAGGAAGAAGGGCAAATAGCTTATTATCTTTATAAACCATTAAAGAAAAATCCTCAAACCTATCGCTATGATATTCCATAAAATCGCGATAAAATAAAAACGTAGCGTTTTTTGCTTTGCTAACAAATTCGTCCCAAAGTTTTTTGTGTTTGTCTTGGTATTTTTCTACTGTAAATTCTTGCAAAATATCCTAGTTTATTTCTTTAAAAATGATGTTTCCACTACCGTCAATATAGCCATAAACGCCTTTTGGGGCTCCTTCTTTTATTTGAATATAACTTGTGTCGTCCTGCAAGTTTTTCAACAACGAAAGGTCTTCGCCTAAATAAGCAAACAAGATACGAAATAGATTGACAGAACTTTTAAAGGAATCATCAAATTCAGGGCGAGAATTTTCGGGCCATTTTATAGCTAATGCGGCTGAAAAAATGGTATAAATAAGTTCTCTATCTGAAGTAAAGGTATTACTTTGCAAAGAGTATTCAAGCCCCACAAAGCCGCCGTGATCTGCAACAATTACAATGAGTCCATCAGGATCATTTTCTGTAATTTTTTGTATTAATTTTTGCAGCCAATTATTGGCATAAACTACGTTTTCCAGGTATTTTTCGCGTTCTATCTCTTTGGTTTGGGCTTGGTCTTTATAGGTGGTGATATGGCCCGGAAGTAATTTTTCAAAGAAATAGAAGTTTTTTCCAGTTGCCTCTTTTGATATTTCCGAAAAATCTTCTAAAATAACTCTATGGCTGTCCAACCCTTTGCTTAGGTAGGGTATATCCTTGAGTTTAAAATTGGTGTAATCAAAATTTATTTTAGGCCGATTGGTTAATAAATAAGGCACTTCTGCCAGAAAATGGGTTTTGTATCCATTATTTTTGAAAACAGCAACAACCGGATTTTTATCAAATATTACTTTTCGTTCATCTAAAACATCGTAATGATGATGTTTCATAGCAAAAAGTGAACTGTTTGAATGCAAGGTACTGTTGTAATTACTTCGAAAATCAGGGTATAGCACAAAATCATTTTCCTGCAACCAATGCTCAAATTTGCTGTTTTCAAAATTATAAAAACCCTTTCCTAATTCTGAAAAGTTAGCATATCCATCGGGTTGAATAACATAAATATTAGGTTTTTTTTTAAATACAACTTGTTCAATAGCATCGGGTTGTTTCAACCAATCTTCAGAATAAAAAAGATATTGTTTGGCAATTACGGCAAGCAAATAAGCGGTTGTAAATAAAAGCAAAAATTGAATAACCAACAGTTTGGAGAATAGATTTTTTACTAATCGGGTTAACGTTGCTACAAGTACTGCTAACACAATAACCAATGCCAATTTTTTATACCCTACACTTGCGTACAAAGCATACATCACTAGAGCAAAAAAGGTCAATGCATTTAAAAAAGGAAGTACAATTGTTTTATAAAGATGCAGGTGTTTTTTTTGCATAAGGGAATAATACAAATAGTAAACTACCGTAGGAAAAAATACAAAACGCGTTAGGAAAAAGAAAAAATGATCCCAAGAATTGACAAAATTGAAGTTATTGGTGTAATAAAATGCCCAAGGGTATAACCCAGATGCCAGTCCTGCGATAAGGGGCAAATACTTATCTTTAATCAAAAAATTACGGATTTGTTTTTTGAAAGGAAGTGTCATTTTACAGGTGTTTTCGCTTTAAAAAGTAGAGGATTCTCTCAGAATCTTTAATTTTTTCTTTTTTTGTAATTTCAAAAAAAGCGGTATAGCCTTGCTCAAAATTCTGCTCGTTATAAAAATCAAAATGATGTATAAATTCGCGTTTTCTCAACAAGAGTGATTGTACCCAAGAATCCTCACGAGTAGGAAATTCAAGAATTAGATGTTCAGAAAAAGAAGCAAAAAACTGTGCCGATTTATAAAAAGGAACATTGCCCGAAAGTGTAATATGGTGAATTAAAGCAAGTACCATTGTTAGATGAGGCTGGTATTCTTTTAGACGTTGTAATAAAGAGCTACGTTCTGTATTGTTAAACCCAACAGCAGGAGCAGGATTCAATACATCACAAACAAAAGGCAGCATCTTGGTTTCTTTATTTTTCAAAACCTGATGGTAATTAAAATCAACCGCATTTGGATCGATATCGGTGACTAAAATTTCATCTACTATGTCTATTAATTCTCTGCCGAATGTACCGTCATTTCCACCTACATCAATTACTTTTTTAGCAGCTATTTCTTGCGTCCATTCTTTTATAAAAGTTGCTTTTTGTTGAAAAGAAGAATCTGTATAGTTAGTTTTGTTATAATAATCACCCCATTCGGTTTGTTGATTTACCTTCAGGTTTTTAATATACTCATACAAACTTTCTATGATGTTATTTTGCGCTTTTTTTGAAAGGGTGGCAATCGTACTTTCTGCTTTATAATCATCGCTGTATTTGTCTTCTAATTTAGCGAGTAAATGTATGTTTGTATATATAGTAGAACTTATTTTTGTTTTCCACGGAAGCAAAGAAGCGATAAGTTTTACCGGAACACCGTCCACGTGGGTACTTATCAATTTCAGCATTTCTGTGCCGTGGTATTTTGCTAAAAGTAAGGGTCCAAAAAAATGGGTGATAAATTGTTTGAAAGCGCGCCAAGGGGTTCCTTCTTCATAAAAATCAAAGGAAAGGGTATCTATAAAAATGGCATTTCCGTTGTGAAAAGTAATATTAAATGCGGAAGCGTCTTTTAAAATAAATCCATTTGCTAGAGCTAGTCGGTGCACTTTTAAAGTTAATAAAGCGGCGTGCTTGTATTGCTCAAAACCCCATTCATACGGGTTGGTAATAAAGGAAATTGGATCGGGTTGCAGGATGATTTGCGATGCACTTCTGTAAATTTCCTGATGTGGTATAAGTAATTTAGCCTGAATCAGCTTTTTAAAAAATCCGGAGGAAGCAAGTTTATCGTACTGCGGAAAATAAATAGGAAGGATAATTCTTTTTATAACCCCTTTATCTTGAATAATATAACCGGAAGGATCTCTAAAAGATGCCTCGTGCGAATTAAGAATTGGATTCGGGTTTGTCATTCTCTTTGTCTTTTTCTTTTTCTTCTATCTTATCAATGCTATCGTAAAAGTCATTATTGTCTTTAAAAAGCCCTAACATCGATTTTATTTTATACATAGCTGTTTTTGAAAATAAGACTACTGCAGCAACAATAGCTACGGCTGCTTGAGCTATCATTGCGCCTAAACCTGGATCAAAATATAAAAATTGCATAACTTTAATTTTATGTATGGGCGGTAAAAATAACGATAATTTAATAAACCAACATTATAATGATGGCTAGATTTGAGAGGTGCAAAGTGAGCGGTAAAATATAATTTTTTTGAAACATAAGTAGGCAATTTATTTAGGATTTAAATTGCACAAAAAAACATGCTGCTATTTGCTTCTTTTCAAGAAGAGATAATAAAAATTAACGCCAACAATAAAGGTATTCGTAATAATTATAGGCCAAGAAGTTTGCAACATAAAACCGTAAATAATAAATGCAATACACCCAAAGGAGTTTATGATGCGCAATTTGGTTAAATTTCTCATCAAAAAAGAAATAACCAAAAGTATAGAAGCTAAATAACCTATAAGTTCCGTAAGTGAAATTCCGAATAGTTCCATAGAAAAGTAAAAAAACCTCAAAAGTTAGATAACAATTGAGGTTTTGTATTGTTTTAGTATTTTATTAAATTATTTTATTTCTTTTACGTTCATTTTCCGTTAAGTACACTTTACGCAAACGAATAAAATGAGGAGTAACCTCCACATATTCATCTTTTTGAATAAACTCTAAGGCCTCTTCTAATGAAAATTTAATTGCAGGAACGATTTTGGCTTTGTCATCTGCACCGGAAGAACGTACGTTAGACATTTTTTTAGTTTTTGTAATGTTTACCACAATATCATCTTGTCGTGAATTTTCGCCAATAACTTGTCCTTCATAAATATCTTCGCCTGGTTCCACAAAAAATCGTCCTCTATCTTGTAATTTATCAATAGAATAAGGAATAGCTTTTCCTTTTTCCATAGAAATAAGCGATCCATTTTGTCTTTCGGGAATGCCTCCTTTTAATGGTTGGTATTCTTTATATCGGTGGGTCATTACAGCTTCTCCTGCAGTTGCAGTAAGTAATTGGTTACGCATTCCTATAATACCGCGAGATGGAATCATAAATTGAATTATCATTCGCTCGCCTTTAGCTTCCATACTCATTAACTCCCCCTTACGAATCGTTACCATTTCGACAGCTTTACCAGAAACATTTTCAGGTAAATCAATAGTTAACTCTTCCACCGGCTCACATTTTACACCGTTAATTTCACGAATAATAACTTGTGGCTGTCCTATTTGAAGTTCATAACCTTCTCTTCTCATGGTTTCAATCAATACTGAAAGATGCATGATGCCTCTACCAAAGACTAAAAATTTATCGGCGCTGTTTGTTTCTTCCATGCGTAGAGCAAGGTTTTTTTCTAACTCGCGGGTTAATCGATCTTTTATATGACGTGAGGTTACAAACTTACCATCTTGACCAAAGAAAGGAGAATCGTTAATAGTAAATAACATACTCATCGTGGGTTCATCAATAGCAATTGTTTTTAAGCCTTCCGGATTTTCAGCATCTGCTACGGTATCCCCAATTTCAAAACCTTCTAGTCCCACAAGGGCACAAATATCACCAGCAACAACCTCTTTTACTTTTAGTTTTCCTAGCCCTTCAAACGTAAAAAGTTCTTTAATTTTTGTTTTTTTTATGGTTCCGTCCCGTTTTACTAAAGCCACTTGCATACCTTCTTTAAGTGTACCACGTTGTAATCTTCCAATAGCTATTCTTCCGGTAAAAGAAGAGAAATCTAAAGAGGTGATAAGCATTTGTGGGGTTCCAAGACCAACAACCGGAGATGGAATATGATTTAAAACCATGTCTAATAATGGTTCAATACTATCGGTTTGTACATTTGGGTCGTCACTCATCCAGTTGTTTAAGGCAGAGCCATATACTGTAGGAAAATCTAACTGCCATTCTTCAGCACCTAGTTCAAACATAAGGTCAAACACTTTTTCGTGTACTTCTTCAGGAGTACAGTTTGGTTTGTCCACTTTATTGATAACCACACAAGGTTTTAAACCCAGGTTTAACGCTTTTTGCAATACAAATCGCGTTTGTGGCATTGGTCCTTCAAAGGCATCTACCAGAAGCAAAACGCCATCAGCCATATTAAGCACTCGCTCTACTTCACCGCCAAAATCGGCGTGACCAGGGGTGTCAATAATGTTTATTTTTGTGTCTTTGTAAACAACAGAAACATTTTTTGAGGTAATCGTAATTCCTCTTTCACGCTCTAAATCGTTACTATCTAAAATTAAATCTCCAGCATTTTCGTTGGTACGAAACAAATGGCAATGGTACATAATTTTATCTACCAGAGTAGTTTTACCGTGGTCAACGTGAGCAATAATTGCAATATTTTTAATCTTAGTCATGATAATGCTTCTTTAAGAGCGTGCAAAGGTACACTTTATTTTAATTGATTTTACGTGAAGTATTAAAATACAAATTGTTAATTTTTATTTAAATAAAAAGTAGGTTTACGTACAATCTATTTCAGGCTTACCTTGTAAACAAGGGATTTTAATTATACAGAAACCAATTTTTTTTTATACATTTAATCTACAATTACTTCATTTTTAAAGCATCTATCACTAATGAAAAATGAAATCTGATGAAATATTTAATTACTTTTTTGTTTTTACTTCAATGTGTCCTTGCCTCTGCACAGTATGGCCCACAGCAAATTATTTCTACTACAACTGAAAAACCCTATCTATCCATTCCATTTGATATTGACAATGACGGATTAATTGATGTTTTAACTGCAGGTTTAGTAGAGTATAAATTGAGTTGGTATAAAAATCTCGATGGTTTAAATTTTGGCACAGAAATCATAATAAATGAAACCCCTGTTTTTTATCTTTCAGTGGACTTTGTTGATATTGACAACGATGGAGATCAAGATATTTTATATCTCAGCAACAATAGCAGATACATTGCTTGGTTGGAAAATATTGACGGAGCCGGAAGTTTTGGTCCGCAGCAAATCATAAATGAACAGGATTTCATTACATCCGTTATTCCCACTGATATCGACAATGATGGAGATCAAGATCTAATTGTCGCAATAACCGACACGTCTTCAGGCTGGATAGTCTGGTATGAAAATCTTGACGGGCAAGGGACTTTTAGTGAAGAAAATCTGTTGTTTCAAAATGCCTCTGAATTTTCAAAAATTTCATTGGCGGATATTGACAACGATGGTCTTTTAGATATTTTAGCAACAGATTATGTGCTTTTCGGGGGTAAGATTTTTTGGTACAAAAATTTAGGAAACACAACCTTTGGACCTTTGCAAATTATTTATCAATTTGATTATTTTCAATCAGGTGGGACAAATATCGTTGAATTTCAATATGAAGATATTAATGGTGATGAAAAAAGAGATATTATTATTACTTCAGTAGATGATAACAACCTAAACACCTTTTGGTTAGAAAACATAGATAATCAAGGCAACTTTGGCGACCTTCAATTCATTCTGGGTTTTAATCACCAATATCTTTTTTATGATCTCGATAATGACTCAGACAATGACATTTTACTTTGGAACAGAAATAGCAATACGCTAGCTTGGATGGAAAACGAAGATGGACTGGGTACTTTTGGCACCCCACAAATAATTAGTACAGAAATAAACTTTATAGTAGATGCCAAAGCTGCTGATTTTGATAGTGATGGCCTTCTTGATATTGTTTCAGCTTCAATTGCTGACAATAAATTAGCCATATACAAAAACAACACCTTAAGTATTTCAGAAAATGAAAATAACAGATATCAAATTTATCCAAACCCAACATCTGGCATTCTATATATAGAATCAAAACATCCTATTTTAAATATATCTGCCTATAACCTATCAGGACAACAAATTCATGTGAAATCAGAAAACAACCAAATTGACCTTTCTGAAATTCAAAAAGGAATCTATCTCATAAAGGTGGAAGACCTAAATGGCAATTTCAAAATTCATAAAATTTTAAAAGAGTGATTCTTATAAACAATGTTTATTTCTTCAAAGTTGAGTGAAAGTTACTTTTAACTATCTTTGCAAACTAATAAACATACACCATGCAACTCCATTTAATACCAAAAATAAAACATACACAATCCAACAACTTTTTTTTACTAGCAGGTCCTTGCGCTATTGAAGGCGAAGAAATGGCACTTCGCATTGCTGAAAAAGTGGTAGAATTAACCAATAAATTTGAAATACCCTACATTTTTAAAGGAAGTTTTAAAAAAGCAAATCGAAGCCGAATAGACAGCTTTATGGGTATAGGCGATGAAAAAGCCTTAAAAATTCTTCGGAAAGTTTCCGAAACTTTTGATGTCCCTACCGTTACTGATATTCACGAAGTAAGCGACGCCACAATGGCAGCTGCCTATGTAGATGTTTTGCAAATACCCGCTTTTTTGGTTCGACAAACTGACTTGGTTGTGGCAGCAGCAAACACCGGAAAGGTCGTCAATCTCAAAAAAGGACAATTTATGAGTCCGGAAAGCATGAGACACGCCGTGACTAAAGTAACCGATTGTGGCAACCCTCAAGTAATGATTACTGATAGAGGAACCATGTTTGGCTACCAAGATATGATTGTAGATTTTAGAGGCATTCCAACCATGCGAGAATATGCCCCAACCATTCTGGATGTAACCCACAGTTTACAACAACCCAACCAAAGCAGTGGCGTAACCGGAGGAAGACCCGATATGATTAGCACTATAGCCCGTGCAGGTATAGCTGCAGGAGCAGATGGCATATTTATAGAAACCCATTTTGACCCTGCTAATGCCAAAAGTGACGGCGCTAATATGCTGGATTTACAATATCTTGAAAAATTGTTGAGCGATTTATCTGCAATAAGGAAAACGATAACAAGTTTATAAACTAATGCGGATTTTCAGTAGTTTAAGTATTGCTTTTTTACTTTCCTTTTCAGGCTTTACACAATCGGGCATAACTCATGGATTTGGAAAACCTTTTCCAAGTGAAATGAAAATGGAAAAGTATGATAAAGACCCTACTGCAGATGCTGTTTATTTATATGAAAAAGGAGATGTTTATTTTGAAGCAATAGAAGATAGAATCTGGATTGTCAAAGAATACTACGCAAAAATAAAAGTGTTTAACAGCTTGAAATTTGATGGTACGATAGGAATTCCTTTCCGAGTAGGAAATTCTATAGGCGAAAGAATAAATTCATTGGAAGCAATCACTCATAATGAAGGCACTATCGATAGCTTATCCATTGAAAATGTATTTTCCAGCCATTTTCAAGGAAGATGGCATATTAAAACATTTGCTTTTCCCAACCTAAAAGATGGTAGCATTGTAGAATACCGTTATAAACTTGCCTCCCCTTATCACTTTGCTTTTGAAGACTGGGAATTTCAATCAGAATACCCAAAGGTTTACAGTGAACTTCATGCAAAAATAAACGCTAATTACATATATAGAAAAACTTTAATAGGCAACTTGAAGCTAGACGTTGAAAGTTCAACATGGCAAAAAAAATGTTTTTTTTGTTGATGGTTTTGTAAATGCTGCTGACTGTGAAGTTATCCATTTGGCAATGAGTAACATACCCGCCTTTATTGAAGAAGACTTTATGCTTTCTAAAAAAAACTATGCTTCAAGAGTTTCATTTGACTTGATTAAATATATCAACATCTATGGTAAAACAACTAACTATTCTCGGACTTGGAAGTATATTGATGAAAACTTTGAAAAAGTAAATCTTATACACAGACAGCTGAATCAAAAAAATTTCTTTAAAAACAAAGTTCCCTCTGAAATAGTAAAAATAGAAGAACCACTAGAAAGGGCAAAGAAGGTATTTAATTTTTTTCAAAATCACTTTAACTGGAACGATTACTTATTTAGAATTGACCAGGATATTGAATTAAAAAATGCATTTACCAATCAAACAGGTAGTGTTGATGAAATAAATTTAAGTTTACTCAACAGTTTATTAGGCTTAGGCTATAAAGCACATATCATGGTGTAAGCTTCCCCTAAAACCGAACTGTTTAAAAGTATAAAATTATTATTAACTTTAAACAGTAATTATGAGAAAGAGTAAATTTTCACCACAGCAAAT
>PHDJ01000027.1 GCA_002842575.1 Bacteroidetes bacterium HGW-Bacteroidetes-2 | reverse complement strand
GCTATTTTCGCATTACATTATTTTTTAAAGAACTCGCAACTCCATCCGCCGAAGGCGGGATGGCGCTCTACCAACTGAGCTATTTTCGCATTACATTATAATAAGGAACTTTGCTACGAAACCTTTCAACTTCATAGCGGTTGCAAATTTATAACTTTTTAAACAATACCAAAGTGTTTTCGTAAAAAAGTAAATTTATAAATACGCTATTTCTTTAAACGCATACTATCCTTGCGAATTAACATGCGCTTTATCTCATTCAATTTCATCAATGCTTCTACCGGTGTGATTGTATCTATATCTATATCAAGTATTTCCTCCCTTATTTCTTCCAGTAAAGGGTCGTCTAAATTAAAAAAACTAAGTTGCATTTCTTCCTTAGAAAGTGCTTTCATCTTATGGGTTAATGCTTCTGAAGAATGTGATTTTTCTAATTTTTCTAAAATTTTATTCGCACGACGCAAAACTTGTTGCGGCATTCCCGCCATTTTTGCCACATGAATACCAAAACTGTGTGCAGAACCGCCTGGAGTAAGCTTTCTTAGAAACAAAACATTGTCTTTTAACTCTTTAACCGAAACATTGTAGTTTTTTATACGTAAAAAGGTTTCTGCCATTTCATTTAACTCGTGATAATGGGTAGCAAATAAAGTTTTTGGTCTGGATGGGTGTTCGTGCAAAAATTCACTTATTGCCCAAGCAATTGATATTCCATCATAAGTACTTGTACCTCGTCCTATTTCATCAAGAAGCACCAAACTACGCTCCGAAATATTATTTAGTATGCTTGCTGTTTCATTCATCTCCACCATAAAAGTAGATTCGCCCATGGAAATATTATCACTCGCTCCTACTCTAGTAAAGATTTTATCCACACAACCCATGCGCACTGCTTTTGCAGGTACAAAACTCCCTATTTGTGCCAAAAGAACAATCAATGCCGTTTGCCGCAAAATAGCCGACTTACCGCTCATATTGGGGCCCGTAATCATAATAATTTGCTGCTCTTCATTATCTAAAAAAACATCATTAGCTACGTAAGGCTCGCCGGGTGGTAATTGTTTTTCAATCACTGGATGCCGACCTTCTTTGATATCAATTTCTAAACTATCGTCTAATAATGGCCTAGTATAGCTATTTTCTTTAGCCTGCTGTGCAAACGAACTCAGGCAATCTAACTGTGCTATGAGCGCTCCATTTTGTTGTACTTGCTCAATATAATCGGTTATCCAAACAACTAGTTTAGCAAAATATTCTTGTTCTAAGGTAGAAATTTTCTCCTCAGCCCCTAGAATTTTATTTTCGTATTCTTTTAGTTCTTCAGTGATATAGCGCTCTGCATTTACCAAAGTTTGTTTCCGAATCCATTCCTCTGGCACCTTGTCTTTATGAGTATTTCTAACTTCAATATAATACCCAAAAACATTATTCGAATCAATTTTTAGGGAAGTAATGCCTGTACGTTTGCTTTCGCGGGATACTATTTCGTCAAGATAGGATTTTCCTCCTTTGGAAATGGCTCGTAATTCATCTAAAGTTTCCGAAAAACCAACGGCAATAGCCTTTCCTTTTAATATATTTACTGGCGCTTCTTCATTTAATGTCTCTTTTATTTTATTCCGAAGTATCTCGCAGTGGTTTAACTTTTCGCCTAAGGCTTTTAAAGAGTCATTTTCAGAAGCAAGTGCCAAAGCTTTCACTGGTACTATAGCTTCTAATGAATTTTTCAACTGAACCACCTCTCTGGGATTCACTTTTCCGGTAGCGACTTTTGAAACTAAACGCTCTAAATCGCCTATGTGTTTAATTTGATGTTGTATTTTTTGAAGGAAAACAGGAGTTTCTAGTAAATAACTAACTACCTCATGCCGTTCTACAATTTTATCGCTATTTTTTAACGGAAGAGCTAACCAACGCTTCAACATTCTTCCTCCCATAGGCGAGATTGTTTTATCAATAACTTGTAAAAGAGTAACTGCATTTTGGGCATAAGAATGGTATAGCTCCAAATTGCGAATGGTAAACCGATCCATCCACACATAAGCATCTTCAGCAATGCGTGCAAGACGGTTTATGTGTTCTAATTTGTTATGTTGTGTTTCACTTAAATAATGTAAAACAACGCCAGAAGCAATGATTCCTTCGTGCAAATGATCTACACCAAATCCTTTTAGCGATTTCGTTTTAAAATGGTCGTTCAGGGTTTCCAAAGCATAATCTTCTTGAAAAACCCAATCTTCTAAATAAAACAAATGAAAATCATCGCCAAATGCCGCAAAAAAATCTTTCTTTTTTTGCTTTTGAATTAAAATTTCACTCGGATTAAAGTTTTGAAGTAATTTATCGATGTATTCTTTATTTCCTTCAGAGGTCAAGTATTCACCGGTAGAAATATCTAAAAAAGAAACTCCTATTTCCTGATTTCCAAAATGCAATGCTGCTAAAAAATTATTGCTTTTAGAGGTTAAAATATCATCGCTGAAGGCTACTCCTGGAGTTATTAATTCAGTAACACCACGTTTTACGATGGTTTTAGTAAGTTTTGGATCTTCCAGCTGGTCACAAATCGCTACGCGGCAACCTGCTTTTACTAACTTAGGTAAATAGGTATTTACAGAATGGTGCGGAAAACCAGCCAATTCTGTTTGATCCCCACCGTTATTTCTGGAGGTTAATGTAATGTTTAAAATTCGCGCTGCCCGAACGGCATCTTCACCAAAAGTTTCATAAAAATCGCCAACGCGAAACAACAACAATGCATCGGGATATTTCGCCTTGATGGTGTTGTATTGTTTCATTAATGGAGTTTCTTTTTTTGCCATTATGTAGGTGTTTCTGTAATTAGCTAAGGTAGTAATTCTTCTTTCGTTTTTAAAACAGCATGCTGTATTTTATAGATATTTTATCAACACTTTTCCAAAGTACACAATGCTTTGTATCTACTATTTTTTTTAAGTAATTAGGAAGTTTTAGTAACCGTACTTTAGACAAATCTAAATTTTAAGCATTTTGTGATTTTATTAATACATTCATGATAAATTATTAAGTTATTTTGATATTGACTAATAAATCTTTATTATCATACCAAAAAATTATTTTTTAATATTTTGCTTTCTTATGCTTGCAGCTTCTGCAACAGCGCAACAGTTTTTAGTGGAGGGTGAGGTATTTTCTGACCCTGGTGAGGATGTTGAAAGTGTTCAGGTTTTTAATCTTTCTACTTCCAAAGGAACCTTAACAAATAAAGAGGGTAAATTTACTTTAGCGGTTTCTTTAAGCGATACTTTATTTGTGTCTGCTCTTCAATTTCAAAAAATTACCGTGGTGATTACATTAGAACATTATGTGTCTAAAAAAATTAAAGTAGCATTAAAAAGTACTACGAATGAGCTGGATGCAATTTTAATTAAAAGACATAGTCTTACCGGAAATCTTGAAAAGGATGCAAAATCCATTAAAACTGCACCTCAAATTAGCGCACTTTCATTAGGAATAATAGATAAAGAAATCATTCCCTTAACACAATCAGAAAGAAGATTATATACTGCCACTACTGGCGGCGGAACTGTTCCATTTGACCCTATTATTAATGCCATAACAGGAAGAACAAAAATGTTAAAAATGCACATTGAATTAGATAAAGATAAAAGTAGAATTGAACGCCTTTTAGAAACTTTTAACGAAAGTAAGTTTACTCAAGAACTGAATATAGAAGCAGATTTTGTTTATGATTTTCTTTTCTTTTGTGAAGCACACCCAAGCTACTTAGATATAATTAAAAAAGACAAAATAAGTATTGTTCAGTTTTTAAAGAGTAGAGCCCAAGAGTATCATAAATTAAAATCAGATGAAAAGTAACCATATCCTCAAAGATTTTTGGGTAACTAATAAAAGTTTACTTTTGCGATAATGAACCACCGAAAATTAAAAAATAGCGAGTTAATTCGCCTTGACGAAAAAGAATTTCTGGAAGCCAAAAAAACTTCGCTAATTATCATACTAGATAACATACGAAGTTTGAACAATATAGGCTCAGTATTTCGAACTGCCGATGCTTTTTTAATAGAAAAAATTTATTTGTGTGGCATTACCGCAACACCTCCACACAAAGACATCAACAAAACCGCACTAGGCGCAACAGATACCGTATGTTGGGAATATGCCGAAGATACTCTGCCACTTGTAGAAAGGCTTAAGAAAGAAAACGTACAAATTTTAGCTATTGAACAGGCGGAACATTCCTTAATGCTTGAAGCCTTTCAACCAAAAAAAGGACAAAAATATGCCCTGGTTTTTGGCAACGAGGTAAAAGGTGTTTCTCAAAAAGTAGTGGATGCCTCAAATGCTGTAATTGAAATTCCTCAATTTGGCACTAAACATTCATTAAATATTGCCGTGAGTGCCGGCGTTGTGGTTTGGGATTTGTTTTGCAAAATGAAATAAATCCAACATCCATAAGAGCCTAATTGCTAATTCTGACTTATTTGCCTTAAAATTTCTAGATACTCTTTTCTGTTTTCTAAAAAGTCCTTATTGGTGATATCGATTATTTTTATTTTATTTTTAGAATTTGTCTTTATAAAATCTAGATAGGCTTTTTGAATTGATTCTAAATATTGGGCAGAAATAGATTGCTCATAAATTCTTCCTCTTTTTTTGATGTTTTCAAGCAATTTTTCTGTGCTTTGGAATAAGAAAATGTAAAGTTCTGGACGTTTTGTGTCTTTGTACATCAACTCAAAAAGCCTTCGGTAAAGTTTGTATTCTTCCTCCTGCAAAGTTACTTTTGAAAAAATCAATGATTTATAGATATCATAATCTGCAACAATAAAATCCTTAAACAAATCTAATTGCCCTAAATCATCATGCACTTGCTGGTAACGATCCGCAAGAAAAGACATTTCTAATGGAAAAGCAAACCTACTTTTATCCTCATAAAATTTTGGTAAAAAAGGGTTGTCTGCAAAGCGTTCTAACACTAATTTTGCATTAAAATCGGCAGCTATTTTTGAGGCTAATGTTGTTTTTCCAGCGCCAATATTGCCTTCAATAGCAATAAAGTTAAAAGCAGCCAAGTTATATTCTGAAAGCGGGTTTTTTAACCAACGGGGTAGTTTTTCAGCTGGAATTATATCGCTACATTGTTGTAAAAGTATTTCTGACGTTTTCTTTAATTTTGCATGAAAAACATTTGGAGCAATATCCGTCAAAGGTTGTAATACAAATCGTCTGTTTTGTAGTTGAGGATGTGGAATTTGAAGGGTTTGAGAATCTATAATTTGCTCGTCATAGAATAGTATATCTAAATCGATAATTCTGGGTTGATATCCAACTTCAGAAGTACGGGTTCTTCCTATTTTTTTTTCAATCTCTAGCAAAGCCTTTAAAACCTCTTGTGGTGTAAAGGATGTTTTTACCAAAAGGACTGCGTTTAAAAAATTTTCTGATTCAAAGCCCCAAGAAGCTGTTTCATACACCGGAGAAATTTTAGACACAGAACCAATATCTTCAAAAATGGCTCGTACGGCAAGCTGCAAATTCAAAAATTTATCTCCCAGATTACTACCTAAGGCTATGTACGTTTCGTGCAAAGTATTCATGGTTCAAAATGAACCCTTTCAGAACTTGAAATTCTGAAAGGGTTGTTTCCCTATTTTTTGGCAAATTAAGAAAAAGAATTTTAGTTAAACGCATTTTTTAAAAAGGAAAAAATCATTTTCTTTAAAAAGTCATTCGTGAAATTCTGGAACTAGTTTATTTTTGAAAATGAAGGATAAAAAAAATTTTAAAACGCTTACAATTTACCTGACATACATTTATTTTCATGCTAAAAACAATCTAAAACTAAGAATCCACACGTTATTCTGCTTTATTCTTAGTATCTTTGCCCAAATCACGACTGGTATTCAGCGTAATTCATACTCTGAGATAGCCAATAATCCTTTTTCATTTCGCCAAAGGCTGTCTTCATTTCAGAAACGTTCTGAAAAAAATAAATCATTAAATAATAAAACAAAATGCTTATAGTAAAAGTACAAGACGGAGAAAATATTGAACGCGCTTTAAAACGCTTTAAAAGAAAATACCGTGACACAAAAGTGCTTCAAAAAGTAAGAGAAAATCAACAGTTTACAAAAAAATCTGTTGCACGAAGAAAAGAAGTAGGTAAAGCAGCATACGTCCAAAACTTAAGGGATGAAGCTGACCAATAGATGAAATCATGAACAACTTTACAATCTTTACTTCCCACGAAAAACCTGATGATAGGCAAAAGAAAGAAATAATAGATTTTTTGCATACCCACCTAGGGGCTTACGGTGACCCAAAAGCACACATATTAAAGTGTCTACAATACGCATTAGGAGAGCCTAAAACGGCATTGGGTGGTTTTGCACTTTTAATTAAAAACCAAGAAGGACTTCAAGGAATTACCATAGTAAACCAAACCGGAATGTCAAATTATATTCCAGAAAACATTCTTGTTTACATTGCGGTACACAAAAATGCACGCGGAAAAGGCATTGGCAAACAGCTGATGCAAAAAGCCATTGAACTATCTAAAGGCAGCATTGCGCTTCACGTTGAGCCAGACAACCCTGCTAAATTTCTATACGAAAATTTAGGGTTTGAGAATAGATATTTAGAGATGCGCTTAAAAAAATAATCCTCTTATCTAAAATAGAACAGATGGCATTTATTACCCTTAGTAAATCTTCCTTAAAGCAAAATTACGAGTATCTGCAAGCATTGTTTCACCAAAATAATATCCAGTGGGCACCGGTTTTAAAAATGCTTTGTGGAAACAAAAAATATTTAGAATATCTTCTTTCACTAGGAAACGAACAGGTTTGTGACGCTCGTTTGGGAAATTTAAAAACCATTAAATCTATAAAGCCTTTAGCAGAAACTATTTACATCAAGCCTCCTGCAAGAAAAAGTATTTCAGATATTGTAAAATTTGCCGATGTAAGCTTTAACACTGAATTCACAACGCTTCAATGGCTCTCTGAAGAAGCTATCAAACAAAATAAAACACATCGTGTAATTATTATGATTGAGTTGGGAGACTTACGCGAGGGAATCATGGGTGAACATTTGATTGATTTTTATAAAAAAGTTTTTAATCTTCCCAATATAGAAGTAATGGGTATAGGTGCCAACTTAAATTGCCTGAGCGGTGTAATGCCTAGTAAAGACAAACTCATACAATTAAGTTTATATGAGCAATTGATTGAGGCTAAATTTGGTAAAAAAATTGCAGGTGTTTCTGGAGGCTCCTCTGTAATGATTCCTCTTTTAATGAAAGGACAAGTGCCTAAGGGAATTAATCATTTTAGAATAGGAGAATCGCTATTTTTTGGTGTTGATTTGTTTGAAAACAAAACCATTGACGGCATGTGTGATGACGTGTTTTTATTGCACGCAGAAATTATAGAAATTACCAAAAAACCCATGGCTCCTTACGGCGTTTTAGACGTAAATCCTTCAGGGCAAACTCTGAAAATTGAAGAGAGTGACTACGGTAAAACCCAAAAAAGAGCCATTTTAGATATAGGATTACTGGATATTGCAAAAATGGAATTTTTATTTCCTACAGAAAAAGACCTTGGGTTTATAGGTGCTAGTTCCGATATGTTAGTATTGGATTTGAGTGCTGCTAAAAAGAAGTACAAAGTGGGAGATATAATTACTTTTAAAATGAGCTATATGGGTGCGTTGGGCGTTATGAATTCTAATTATATTGAGAAACGATTGATTGGCTAGTAGCCAGTTTAAGTTTTGAAATTTATTTTCGTTTTTCTGCACCCATTTTCTACAAAAAGAACTAAGACGACTCCCAAAATATACATACCCAAATCCATCCAATCAAATGTACTTCCCATAATAACACTTGCTAATTGACAATTTGAAAAACCCGATTTTTCCACTAATTTAAAATATTGAAGTATTTCTATGGTGAAAACAAATAATAACACCCCATAGATAAGTGGCACTGTCTTTAATTTTAGAATGGTGCGTAGAAAACAATAAATAAGTATAACCACGATCACATCCCCTAGATAATGTCTGATAAAACCGTCAGGAATATAAAATGCAATACTAATTTCTATTGCTAAAAGCAAAATAGTTAATAAAAAATAAGTGCGGTTGAATTTTAGCATGGAAAGATTTTATTTTAAAAATTAAACCTGGTTTTTAATCATTTACCCTTATGTTTAACTACATTGGGTTTAATCTATAAGTGCATTTTTTTAACCAATCACCAAATCCACCACATACCCTTCACTACTCCTCACATTAAAAACAGTATCGTCATCAAAAAGCAAATATTGCCCCTTAATACCTTTAAGAACACCCATATAAGTAGGTGTTTTATCTAAGTTTAGTGTTTTTATTTTTTTCGGATATTTTAAAACAGGAAACTCAATATTAGTTTCAGTATTTGTTGAGATGTAATATTTTTGGGTTTCCTCAGGTATAAAACTTTGTAACGAATCTCTAATTGCCATTAAGTCTAAATCTAAAACATTATTGGTGAGCATTTTTCGCCAATTGGTTTTATCAGAAACGTGCGTTTTTAAGGCAATTTCGGTAATTCCAGCCAAATAGCGGTTTGGGACTTCTACAATTTCAATTGCTTCATGAGCTCCTTGATCAATCCATCTTGTGGGAATCTGGCTTTTTCTGGTTACCCCTACTTTTACATTACTTGAGTTGGCTAAATAAACCACATGAGGTTGTAGCTGCACTTTTTTTTCATACGCTAAATCACGATCCTCTAGATCTAGATGTGCGGTGCTCAATTCTGGACGCATAATCCAATCACCTGCAGCGGGTATGCTGTAAAAACAATCATAACAATATCCTTGTCGGAATATTTTTTTATCCAATCCGCAAGATAGACATTGGTACCCTGAAAAAGTAATTTGCATTTTTTTTCCTAGTGCTTGATTGAGGTTAAGAAAGTCATTCTCAAACACTAAGTAGTACTGAACGGGTTGGGTATATTCCGTTTGCATTTTAGTTAAAACGCCATGGTATTGCATTACAAAAAATTAAGTTTAAATTTACACATCTATTAGCAGCAATAAAGATACTTTTTTTATGCCAATTCCCATTGTTAACTCTATTGCATCTTGGTTTTTAAAGAAGCGATTTCATCAAATTGATTTGTTCCTCAAATACCCCAATGAGGTACAAGAGGAATTGCTTCATAATTTGCTTATGAAAGCAAAAAATACAGAAATTGGAAATCAATATGAATTTGCCACCATCCAAAACTACAAAACTTATGCAGAACGCGTTCCTGTTACCACCTATGAAGAAATGGAGCCTTCCATTAAACGCTCCCGGCTTGGTGAAAATAATATTTTTTGGCCTACGCCCATAAAATGGTTTGCCAAATCCAGTGGAACTACTGCTGCAAAAAGTAAATTTATTCCGGTAAGCACAGATGCTTTAGAGGATTGTCATTATGCCGCAAGTAAGGATTTGCTATGTATGTATTTAAATAACAATCCAGATTCGCAATTATTTTTAGGCAAAAGTTTACGACTAGGAGGAAGCAAAGATTTATATAACAATAACGGTACTGTTTTTGGAGACTTATCTGCCATTCTTATAGCTAATATGCCTTTTTGGGCAGAATTTAGTAGCACCCCTAGTAATGAAGTTTCTCTAATGGCCGATTGGGAAACAAAAATGCAAGCTATTGTAAACGAAACTATTCAGGAAAACGTAACCAGTTTAGCCGGCGTGCCCTCTTGGATGTTAGTTTTGTTAAATAACGTTCTACAAACCACCGGTGAGCATACATTATTTTCCATTTGGCCTAATCTAGAAGTCTATTTTCACGGCGGGGTTAGTTTTAACCCATATATTGAGCAGTACAATAAAATTTTACCCAAAGAAAGCTTTAGGTATTACGAAATTTACAATGCTTCGGAAGGATTTTTTGCTATACAAGATGAAAACAGCAATAAAGAATTGTTGTTGATGCTAGACTATGGTATTTTTTATGAATTCATCGCTATGGATTCCTATGAAACACATTCGGAAAAGGTTATTCCGCTTAGCGAAGTGGAGGTAGGAAAAAATTATGCTATTATCATCACCACCAATTCCGGATTGTGGCGATATAAAATTGGCGATACGGTGCGGTTTACCTCTACAAACCCTTATCGTATAAAAGTTACAGGCCGCACCAAGCACCATATTAATGTTTTTGGGGAAGAACTTATTATTGAAAACGCAGAAGATGCTTTACGAAAAACTACCACTGCCACCCATTCAGAAATTGTGGAATACACCGTTGCACCCATCTTTATGGAAGGCAGAGAAAAAGGTGCTCACGAATGGATTATAGAATTTAAAACCCCTCCTCAAAATTTAGAAAATTTTTCATACCTATTAGATTTATCCTTACAAGAGGTAAATAGCGATTACGAAGCAAAACGGTTTCATAACACCACGTTGAACCCATTAAAAATAATTGTTGGCAGGCACAACTTATTTTACGATTGGTTAAAGAAAAAAGACAAACTGGGTGGTCAACATAAAGTACCGCGACTATCCAATACCCGCAATTATCTTGAGGAATTGTTAGAAATGAACCGTTTAAAAGCATAAACCACAAAAAAACACGCCGCTATTTTCTTGATTTTAACGCTTTAAATCGTTGATTTAATACGCTTTATCGGCAAAAAAATTTCATTAGGTAGTTCAGCGAATATATCCATCCATTCATCTAAAAGTTTTGGTAGTACTTTTCTTACTAGATACATTTGCCCTATAATTTTTTTAGAAAATAACAACGGATGAAAAAAATAGTTTATGTAGCACTAGTTTTAATTTTCACTATAAGTTTGACTTCATGTGGAAGTACCGTTGCGATGCAGGAATTGCACAAAACGCAAGACGAAGCAACTAGTTTTACTATTAAAGACAAGAAAGAGGTGATGCAAAAGGAAATTTTTCACAAAAGAAGAAGTACAATTATTGCGCAACCATAAGCATAAGAACATGTTTCGCATAAAAAAGCCCTGATTGTTGTATCAGGACTTTTTTTTTGGTTCACGGTTTGCATATAAACGCAGAAGCTGATTTATAAACGGTATTTTAAGTTTACAGGATACTAAAATTAATAATAACGGTTTGAGTTAACACCCCAAACCGTTATTTTGTTTATGCTGCAGTTCGTTGATTTGCAACTATTTCATTTATTCCTTGATAAACTTTTTTATTACAATTTCTTGCTTTTCATTGTTTATTAGAATAAAATATATACCGGTTTTTAGGTTTTCTATTTTTATACTCGTTTTGCTAGTTTTTAAGTGATTATCTGAAAAAATCGATTTTCCATTTACATCCACAACTTCAATGGCATCTATTTTTATATCCACTCTCGAATGGATAAAAATTTCTTTTGAGGCGGGATTTGGGAAAACTGAAAAGGTATCTGCCTCAAACTCCGAATTAGATAGTAGCATAGTATTGTAAATTGCTTGATTACCCGAAATATTTGTTACGGTTAGCGTTTTACTGCCATTGGTTTCGTCAATAATATCATAACTAAAAAGGTCATTTATATGGTTAATATAAAAATCATCTAAATATAGAATTTCAAAATCTGTGTTCATTGAATTTTGACAATCATCAAAAGTAGTACCTGCATTAAACATTGTAAACTCATTAGAGCCAATAAAATTAATGTCTGAAGAAAGAACATCACATACGGCTGTTTCAAATCCCGGAACATCAAATGCTACTGTGACAAAAGGCACTTCATCATTTGAAGGAGGAATATTACTGTTACCGTCAATAATTACATTTTGAAGATACCACGTATTTTCAAAAAGTTGTGGGTCTTGGGCATTAGTCTTTGTAAAACCAAAAACCAAAATAAGTAGGATTATATATTTTTTCATAATGCTATTTTTTATTGTTTAATTAACAAAGATGAATCTACAATGGTACCCTCACAAACCAAGGCAACAGAATAAAGCCCCGAGGGATAGTTTGAAATGTCAATAATAGTTGTAAATTCTGTTATGTCCAAAATATAATTGTTTGAAGTACCGCTATTGGTATCTACTATCATAATATAGGCAGATATGGCTTCATCTGCAGTATAATTAACATTTACAAAATTTGATGCAGGATTTGGAACTAATGATTCTATTTGATATGGGTTTACTGTTACTTCTACTTCATCATAATCCTTATAGCCATCAATATCGGAAATAATTTCCAATTTATAAGTCTGTGTTACATTGGGTGAAACTGTAAGATTTGCTCCTGTATAAATAAGGTTTCCTTCTGGGTCATACCAATTATAAATGGCGGCTTCGTTTATTTGTGCCGCTGTGATGGTTACATTTTCATTTTTATTAATTTCTGCATCATTGCCAGCATCAGCGTCAAAGGATGGACGAGGTTTCTTTCTAATTTCATAAGTTTCACCACCTATAATTTCATTTGTGTTATCTCGTTGTACAACGTGATAGATAAACTCACTTTTCTCAGTAATCTCTTTAGTTAAAAAGTTGAATGTTAAGTTTAAAGTTCCCATTTCATTTGGGTTAAAAATAATGTTACTAAGAACTGTATTGTTACCTGTAACAATTTTTTTGTAGGCAGTTTTCGTAGAATCAAAATTTTGTCCAGACTTTCCGCCGCGAACCCAAGCATTGTAGAGTACATCGTCCATTTCTATGGTAATTTCTGCTTCGTCGTAAATGGGTTTGCCTGTTTCGGATGTTTCTTTTATAAATTCTAATGAATAGGTGTTTGTTAAAGAAGTTGGATTTCCTACAGCAATAACACCACCAATGGGAGAAGGTGTATTAGGTAATAAATCTACAACTGTTGTGTTTTTCCACGCAATGTTATTATTATTTTTTACATTTTGATTAATTGCGGTACCCTCAAGATAAGTCATTGGGTCATCAACAGATACAATTCGACTTAATAAACAAAAATGCCAAGGATTTACATTGATATTTTCATAGTCCTCCGGATTGGGTACGACCCACTCAAATTCAATAATTTTACTTTCTCCGGGTGATAAGGACGGAATGGCAAGTGTGCCTACTTCATCACCCATTAAGATGTCTTGGTTGGTTATTGGGTCATTTATAAATAGTGACCCATCCCAATGTTGAGGCCATGAAAGTGATGTATTTGCCTTTGCCCAGTATAATTTTAATAAATCTGTGTCTGTTGAAGTTTCACAACTGTTGTTGGTAACCCGAACATAAACATAATTGGGTTGCGTTGGGCTATATTCCGGATTTTGGTGTACATCTATCAATTTACCATCGTCTTGGTTACGCACCCAAATGTCTTCACTACGCCATAAATATTCTGTGGTTATATCTGGCTCTGCAAAGGTATCAAGATTGGAGTTTTGAATGGCAAGATCTAGCCCTTGTGTGGGGTTTGCCATACATTTTGCAATTAAAACGGCACGGTAGGCATTTAATCTACCAGTATTAGGTGATAAATAACCTATATAGGGACTATTTTGAGGGATTAGTGAAATGTTCTCTGCTGTATTTAAAAGTATTTCCCTAACATCATCTGGAGTGAGACTTGGATTAACTGCAAACATTAATGCTACCGTTCCTGCTACAATAGGTGATGCGAGTGAAGTTCCTGCACCATACTCAGCACTATTAACTGCCCTGAGTTGATAGGAATTATTAAGTGCTGTACAATAAAGATAAAACCCTGGAGCAAAAATATCTATTTTGTCGTTTAAAGAAGATGTTGTTGTAGAATTATCAATGATGTTAGGAATTACATCTTTCCAATTAGACTCACCTAAATCTGTGTCATTAGTCCCAATAGGAAACAAATGACTGATTGCACCTACGGCAATAGTGTGTTTATATGCTGCAGGATATAAATAACCATTTCCATCTGTTCCACAAGAATTACCCCCATTAGGTCCATTCCCTCCAGCAGCAATCAAAACCACAGGTGGAAAACCCCCAGAACCTGTCCATATTTCCTCACAGACCATTGCATCTACTGGATTTGAGTTACAGCCTGGGGTTTTCCAACTCATGTTAATGACTTTCACACCAGGAATTTGTGATAAAAGTAATACTTGAGTCATATTAGATCCATTAGCCATAGTAATAAGTTTGCTATTAAAACCTATACTTGAAATTCCTAAATTATTATCTGTTTGAGCTGCCGCCATTCCTGCTACAAGGGTGCCATGTGGATTGCCTGAAGGGTTATTATCGAAATTTTGTAAAATCTGATTAGTTAAATCCTCATGATCTGTTTCAAAATATGTATCAACAATTCCTATAATAATATTAGAATCTCCTTGAGTAATATTCCAGGCTAATGAAGAATTGATTAGTTCCATTGAACTTGATGCACGATTAGAAATAAATTGAAAATCATTTGGTATATAAAGAGGTTCTCCATTGCCTGTAAGATATACATTCTCAATTTCATCTCTTTCAATAAGTTCTTGTAAGTATGTTTCGTTATTTAATGTTATTTTAAATACTCTTTGGAGATATGGTGTAGAAGCTGTTGGAAATGCCTTTTGAAAATAATAAACAGGTTTACTGTTTATGTAAGATTCAAAGTTGTTGTTTTCAAAATCTAACGTTAAAGTTTCATCTTGATTGGTTGTTTGCTGCAATGGCATTAAAGAAAAGCCAGATTTTGCAACTACATAGTAATCTTGTCTGTTTTGTGAAAACACAGCAAAGCTAAAAAGAGCAAAAACGATAAAAAAAATCTTTTTTAAAGAAGTTTTTTTGTGATAGGCTACAAAAACAGGGGGGGGGGGGGTAAAATACGTATCCATAATAATAAAGTTTTAAAGGGTTAAAACGATTAATTAGGGAGTGAATAATATCCAAATGTATGTTAAAATTTATTATAATACAAATTAAAAAACATTTTTTAGTAAAAATTATAAACCAACTAATCTTTAACGTAAAACTCATTTTTTTTCGATTACATAAAAAATGTTTTTTTAAACTGACTTTTGTTACTCTACTAGTTTTCTTTACCTTTTCTTGTAATTTCGACAGCAATGGCATTATTGACAATACTCTATTTTTAAGAAAAAAATTATAGTACTTTTAGGATAAGGAATACAATGACTTTTTATGCCTGTTCTGAATTTGTTAAAGCGTAGTTATACAATGAACTCATTTAAATTTTTTCAAATTGGCTAAATCCCGAGGCATCGGGAGCTATTTTGAGTTTGATTTTCATCTTTTTTTCATTCCGCAGCGCAGCTATGAAACTCGAAAAAGCATTCAATCAAACTCAAAATAGCTAATTTTCGCATCAATCAAAAAAGTTTAAATGAGTTCATATATTCTGCATAAGCTACGGTTGTACACGCTTCACAAGAGCTCAAAGAGAACAATGCTTGCTACTCCTTAAAAAATATTGCATAACCTAAATTAAGAACTTAAAAACCTTCTATATTATTGGAGTTTTTTTTTGGAAAATAATTTTTAACATCGGATAAAACATATATATTTGTACCCGATATTATGTGGAAAATAGATATAACATACAGTGATGATTTTCAAAACACCTTTACAAGGCTGTTTGATAAACTTTTAGTTTTACAAAAAAGCAGGCCTTTGCCACAGGTTGCTTTGCAAAAATTAAAGGAGGCGCTTTCTATTGAGTGGACATACAACTCAAACAGCATTGAAGGAAACACCCTGAGTTTAAGGGAAACCCAACTCGTCCTTAAGGAAGGTATTACCGTTAAAGGAAAATCTTTAAAAGAGCACTTTGAGGCCAAAAATCATGAGACTGCACTTAATTATCTGTATGAAATGGTTTCCGGCGACTATAAAATTAGCAGTAAAGACATCCTCGCACTGCATCAACTAGTGCTGCGAAGTATTGAGGATGATTTTGCAGGACGTTTAAGAACCGGAGGCGTAAGAATAGCAGGAGCAAATTTTATTCCTCCCAATGCATTAAAGGTGCCTCAGCTGCTGGATGAACTGATAGACTTTGTCCATACAAACCCATTGCAGTTGAACACCCTTGAGTTGGCTACAGTTTTTCACCATAAATTTGTATGGATACATCCATTCTTTGACGGAAACGGAAGAACGGTAAGGCTCTGTATGAATTTGATTTTAATGAAAGAAGGCTTTCCTCCTGCCATCATTTTGACCAATGACCGAAAAAAATATTATGAAGCATTAAACAGTGCAAATAATGGCAACTATAGTAAGCTTATGCTCTTAATGTCACAGGCACTTGAGCGCACATTAAACATCTATTTACAGTCACTCCCCGGTGTGGTTCCAGATTACAGGGTTATTTCAGACCTTGTAGAAGAAGAACGTTTGCCTTATGGTCAGGAATATATTAGTCTGCTTGCTAGACAGGGTAAAATTGACGCTTACAAAGAAGGCCGAAACTGGCTCACCACCAAAGAAGCTGTGGAGGATTACATTAAAACTAGAAAGCGTAAAAGGGAAATTTAAAACTGTTTAATCCAGATTTATAAATTTATCCTTTGGGTATTTCACTTCATAACTGATGTTTCTTTTCTCTGATTGGTTTGCGGGTAGATTTACCTTCCAGGTAACCACGCCTGTTTTATCGTCAAAACTTGCGTTGCCATGTGATAAATTTTCAACCTTGATGTCTCTGTTTTGTGAAATAGGAATTCGATCCAGCAAGGTAATATCAACCATAGAATTTTTGCTGTTGCGGATGGAAATTTCGTAATTTCTTTTTATAATTCGGGTATTTCCAAAAAACGAGCGGTCTTTTAAATCATTGATTTGTTTGCGTTCCACCACTAGTGTGGGGTCCACCCCAAGAGATAAAACTAACTCTTCCTCCGTTTGTTGCGGGTTTATGTATGAATTTCCGGCAAAACTGCCTGCAAAATATACTTTTGCTTCTCCAGACAATAGATCAAAACTTTCCCAGCCCTTCAGCTTTGCGGTTAAATACACATTTTGAACTAGTAAAGGTGCTGTGTAATATTCATATTCTGTTGGCACATTGAAGGTATTGATTTCCATCGTTGTTATTTCTGAAGGCGAAGTGGGAATGCTGTATTTCCTCGAAATTTTAAACAATACATTAGTCACATTTTCTTCTCTAGTCATAACAGGTTGTTCTATATCTTCTGCTTTAACTACTGAAATTCCTGCTGTCTTACCGCTCAAAGCTCTATTCATAGCATATCCAGTTACCACTACTTCATTTAAAGTTTGGGTGTCAGCAAATAACGAAAGATTCATCTGGCTTGCATATATTGGAAGGGTTTCCGTCTCAAAGCCTATATAGGAATATACAATTTCCTGAGCACCTGCAACATCAAGGGTGTATCTGCCGTCAAAATCGGTTTGTGTTCCACGAGATGAACCTTTTAAAATTACATTTACGCCAGGCAGGGGAAGTCCTGTTTCGTCCAAAATAACCCCAGTAACCCTTCTAACTGTTGGGTTGTATGTATATTTTGCTGTATTTTTACTTTTTGTTTTCGGTGTGTAAGTGTGTGGGTTTATGAAATTAAGATACTGTGGATTGACCTCAGGTTTCTCTGTATTAAGGGTTGGGTTACCGGTTGATAAAGTGATAGTGACGTTGCCCCAGTTTTCGCCAGTGTCTTGATAGACATTTGCTTTGTAATGAATAGTAACAGGGCTTTCGGTATTTGTAGCTTTAATATCATAAATTGGAAACCATCCAGCTTTACTTACATTGTACTTTAATGTAAGTGTCAATGAAACGGATGATGGTGATTCCAAATCAAGTAGAATTTCGCCTCTTCGCTCGGTATTGTTGCTTCTGAGTTGATTCAGTTCCTGATTGATATCGTTGATGCTTTTATTGAGTTTTTCGATGCTCTTGTTTAGGTCATACATTTCTGTTCTCAACTCGGCTATGCGGTCTCGGTAGTATTTGGAGTAAGCTGATAGCTTTTCCACAGGAACATTTTGCTGCTCCGTATTAATTTTTCTGTTAGCAATCAAAAGTGCTTCCTCATCTTCAAGACCTTTAATTTTGTTTCTTAAAACTGCAACTGAGCGGTTTAACTTTTCGAGTTCGTTCTGAAAACTGTTTATTTTTTCAGATTCGGTTTTTTTCTCAATGAAATTGGTGTAGAAATTTATGGAACCTATAGTGACATTCTGAAGGCCATTAACCTGAATGCTGTTTGGGTCAATGTTTGGAGATAATTCTTTTATCAACACTTTGGAACTACCTGCCTGCAAATTCAACTTTACTTCGCTTGTAATTTGAGCACCCTGCAAAAACACGGTGACTTCTTTAATTACAGATTTTGGTTGAATTTCGTTAGCATAAATAAAACAAGGGAATAATAAAAATAGCAACCAACTTTTCATAAGGGAGGATTTAAATTTTCTTAAATATAAAAAAATATTTCAATTAAGAAACCGCCTTTAATTTTTTTATGGCAGATTGGTTTAGCATGCTTTCGGCATAGTGTTTAGATACTTCCAATATTTTATTTTCTGTTCCAGGCATTTCAAACATAGCGTCGGTAAGTATAGATTCACAAAGCGATCGAAGTCCTCTTGCACCTAGTTTGTATTCTATTGCTTTTTCTACGATAAAATCTAATGCCTCATCTTCTATGGTGAAGATTACCCCATCCATTTCAAAGAGTTTTTCATACTGTTTGATAATTGCGTTTTTTGGTTCAGTAAGTATTGCGCGAAGGGTTTCCTTGTCTAAAGGATTCATATGTGTTAATACAGGTAGCCTGCCGATGATTTCAGGAATCAAACCAAAGTCTTTTAAATCTTTTGGAATGATGTATTGCAGCAAATTATCGCGTTCTAATTGGTTATCCGATTTTGATGCACTAAAACCGACTGCTTGCATATTTAGCCGTTGTTTTATTTTTCTGTCAATGCCATCAAAAGCACCCCCGGCAATAAAAAGAATGTTTTCGGTATTTACTTCAATAAACTTTTGGTCGGGATGTTTTCGACCTCCTTTTGGTGGGACATTTACCACGGTACCTTCTAAGAGTTTTAAAAGGGCTTGTTGTACCCCTTCTCCCGAAACATCACGCGTGATAGATGGATTGTCGCTTTTGCGGGCAATTTTATCAATTTCATCAATAAATACGATGCCGTTTTGTGCTTTTTCTAGGTCATAATCTGCAGCTTGCAGTAATCGAGTAAGGATGCTTTCTACGTCTTCTCCTACATATCCTGCTTCTGTTAGTACGGTAGCATCTACAATTGCTAGGGGTACGTTAAGCATTTTTGCTATAGTTTTTGCTATTAGGGTTTTACCTGTGCCGGTTTGTCCAACGATAATGATATTGCTTTTTTGAATTTCAATATCATCGTCAGTTGTGGGTTGTAGTAATCGTTTGTAATGGTTGTAAACAGCTACCGCCATTACTTTTTTTGTGTGCTCTTGCCCTATGATATATTCGTTTAAAAAGTCGTTAATTTCTTTAGGCTTTTTTAACATTAACTCACTGGATAGTTGTGATTTTGTTATGTGCGTTGCTTCTTCTATAACAATTCCGTGGGCTTGCTCTATACATCGGTCACAAATGTGTGCGTCTAAGCCAGCAATCAAAAGATTGGTTTCGGCTTTTTTTCTGCCACAAAAGGAACATTCTAAATCTTCTTTTGCCATAATTTTTTAAGTTCCAAAATCAATACCTGTTATAAACGGGGTAATTTTAGTATGTTTATTTTTTTATTTCTCTTGTTAATATTTCGTCAATCATGCCATATTCAAGGGCTTTATCGGCTTTTAACCAAAAATCGCGATCACCGTCTTCATATACTTTATCATACGTCTGTCCAGAATGTTTTGATATTATTTGGTACAATTCTTCTTTTAAAATTAATATTTCTCTGGCGGTTATTTCAATATCGCTAGCTTGACCTTGCGCACCACCCATTGGCTGATGAATTAAAACTCTAGAGTGTGGTAAGGCACTTCGTTTTCCTTTTTCACCGGCACAAAGCAAAACGGCTCCCATGGAAGCTGCCATTCCGGTACAGATAGTAGCTACATCGGGTTTTATGAATTGCATGGTGTCATAAATGCCTAAACCAGCATATACACCACCTCCTGGAGAGTTAATGTAAATTTGTATATCTTTTGAAGCATCAGTGCTTTCTAAAAAAAGCAGTTGTGCTTGTATGATATTTGCTACTTCATCGTTGATTTGCGTTCCTAAAAAAATTATTCTATCCATCATTAATCGAGAAAAAACATCCATTTGAGCTACGTTCATTTGGCGTTCTTCAATGATATATGGAGTCATACTACTTATTATTTTGCTGTAGTAGGTGCTACTTATTCCGTGGTGTTTGGTAGCGTATTTTTCAAATTCTTTTCCGTAATCCATTATTTGTTGTATTATATAATTTGTATAATGTTTATTGAATTAGACACTTTAAAGTTAATTAAAAAAGGCGTTAAAGTGTAATCAACGCCTAAATATAAGTAATTTATTATTGATTTATTAATATGCCTCTTTTACGAATTTGTCATAAGAAAGTTCTTTTACTTTCAATTTTGCGTTTTCTTTAAAAAATTGCAAAAGTTTCTGACTGTTTAATTGTTCGCTTAAGCGTTTTACTTCTTCTTCATTGGCAAGAATTCTGGCAGCTATACTATCCATTTCTTCATTAGCAGGAGTCATTTGTCCGTATTGAGCCATTTGGGAGGCTATCATGGATTTAGTAAACTCTTTCAGTTCATCAAAAGTAACCCTAAGGTTGTTTTCTGCCATTAATTTTCCTTCTATTAATTGGTAACGAAGTCCTTTTTCTGAACGGGTATACTCCTCTTTTGCTTCTTCTTCACTAAGTTCTTTTTCACCGCCTCTTTGGATCCATTTGGTTAAAAATGTGTTTGGCAAATCAAATTTGGTGTTTTCAATCAAGCTTTCTACTACTGTATTTAACAATACTTGGTCAGCTTGTTGTTCAAATTGTTTTTCAGCATCTTCTTTTATTTTTTCTTTTAATTGTTCTTCGGAAGCTACCTTGCCTTCGCCAAAAAGTTTGTCAAAAAGTTCTTGATTTAAGGCTGCCATTTCTCTTTTATTGATTTCTTCAATGGTCAATATTACTTCAATATCCAAACCATGTGCATCGTGGTGGGCAACTTTTAAAAAGGTTTGGTTGTCGTGATCGTCTTCAAACAATCCTTTTGTTTTTAAAGTGATTACATCTCCCACTTTAGCTCCTAAAAGTTGTTCCAACTGTTTTTTACCTTTAATTTTATCTAAAGAAAAAGTAGTTTTGTTGTCGATTTCTTTTTCTTCATTTTTAAAAACTCCGGTAATTTCATCCCCTTTTTCAGCTATGTTTTTCGTTATTAGTTTTCCGTACTGTTTGCGAATGGATTTTACTTGGTTATCCAACATTTCTTTATCGGCAATTACTTTATAATGCGTAACGGCTTTTGCTTTTACATCTACTTCGAATTGTGGCGCAAGACCCAATTCAAATTCAAATATAAAATTATCTGCTTCCCAATCAATATCCATTTCATTTTTAGGAAGAGGATTGCCTAAAAGGTCTAATTTTTCTTTGGTTAAATAGTTGTGAAGGGAATCTTGAATTAATTTATTGATTTCTTCTAATAGAACTGCTTTCCCATATTGTTTTTTCACCATTCCCATGGGCACATGACCTTTTCTAAATCCTGGAATTTTGGCGTTTTTTTTGTAATCGGAAAGTACTTTTTCTACACGAGAGGCATAGTCTTCTTTAGAAATGTCTAATTTTAAAACCGCATTTAAACTGTCAATATCTTGTTTTGTGATGTTCATAAAAATGAATTTAAAATGTATCTAACTGGTGCGTATACCTGATGGTATTAACCCAAAATCGGGTGCAAAAGTACGATAATTTTACTACTTCGCAAAAGGTTTAACTTCTTGAATGCAACCGATTTTTATTTTTTATCGGTTAATGAAAATAAGATGGATTGGGCTAAAGAAAGTAATAAACTAAAGAGCAGTGCCCACCAGAAATTAGCTACATTAAAACCTGATATTAAATAATCTGCTATAAGGATGATAACCGCATTAATGACTAATAAAAACAATCCAAGAGTAATGATTGTGGCAGGCAAGGTTAGAAACACTAAAATTGGTTTTACTAAAATATTTAATAAAGCCAATACAGCCGCTACAATAAGCGAGGTTGTAAATGTATTTACAGAAACTCCAGAAAGGATTCAGCTAGCACCAATACTATGATGGCTGTAAGTAAAATTTGAATGAGTAGTTTCATAGATTTGTTGTTTTTATAAAAATAGTAAACTTTTTTGAATGTATTACTTATTTTTTTTATTGTAAAAACCTCATTACATAGTCATAAAATTCCTTCGGGTTTTCAGCGTGTAGCCAATGTCCTGCTTTAGAAACTGATTTTATGGAGGCTTTGGGAAATTGTTTTTTTATACTTATTTCGTCTATGCCTTCAATGTATCCCGATTTTTCTCCTCTTAAAAATAAAGTTTCTCCACTAAATTTATATTTTTGATCGAGCGCAACCCCTACTTTATCTATATTTTTTATGAGTACAGGTAGATTAATTCGCAATGCAAATTCGTCTTTTGTTTTTCGAAACAAATTTTTTAATAGAAACTGGCGCACACCAACATCTGAGATGTAATTTTTTAATTGATTATCTGCATCTTCACGGGTTTCGATTTTTTTAAAATTTAAAGAGGAAAGTCCTTTTAAAATATCCTGATGGTGCTGTGGGTAGCTTTTTGGAGCAATATCTGCTACAATTAATTTAGAAATCATTTCTGGATATTTTGCCGCAAAAAGCATTGCTGTTTTTCCGCCCATGGAATGTCCTAACAAAATAATTTTTCCTAATTTATAGTAATCGCAATAAGATTTTATGTCCTGTGCCATTACTTCATAATCAAACATTTCTGATCGAAAACTTCTTCCATGATTTCTTTGGTCTACCAAGTGCACTTCAAATCCGTTTTTGGCAAATTTATTGCCCAAGGTTTTCCAGTTGTCGCCCATTCCTAGAAAGCCATGGAGGAAAATAAATGGTTTTCCGCTTCCTTCTACATTTGCATAAAGTATTTCCATTTTTTTATTTAGATGGTTAAAAGGTTTTTCTACTATGTAATTAGTTTCTTTATTGTGATTATTTTAATCGGTGCAAATACATATTTACCACATTTTCTAAACCTAAATATAAAGATTCTGAAATAAGAGCGTGCCCAATGGAAACTTCTAACAAACCTGGAATGTTTTGATTAAAAAAAGCGATATTATCTAAGGACAAATCATGACCGGCATTAATGCCTAAACGTAATTCATTAGCTAGAATTGCACATTCCGTGTAAGGTTTTATTCCGTTTTTATTTCCTAAGGTGTATTGTTTTGCAAATTCTTCGGTATAAAGTTCTATTCGGTCGGTTTCAGTAGCTTTTGCTCCTTCAATCATTTTCAGGTTTGGGTCAACAAATATGGAAGTTCTAATGTTTTTTTTATGCAATTCTGAAATAATTTCGGTTAAAAAAGTTTTATGAATTATGGTATTCCATCCGGCATTGGAAGTCAAAACCACATTGCTATCCGGAACCAAGGTTACTTGGGTAGGTTGTAATTCTAAAACCATATCCATAAAATTTTTATTTGGATTTCCTTCTATATTATACTCTGAATATACAATGGGTTTTAAATCGTAAGCATCTAGATATCTAATATGTCTTTCATCAGGTCTAGGATGAATAGTGATGCCTTGGGCTCCAAAATCTTGTATGTCTTGTGCGACTTTTAGAAGATTGGGTGTATTTCCACCTCGGGAATTTCGAAGTGTTGCTATTTTATTAATATTTACACTTAACTTTGTCATGTAGTGTTTTTTTGGTTACAAAAATACAAACAAGAATACCCATCATCTGTACTATTTTGATTAATTTGCAAAAAAAAAGAAAACGTGGACACACAACTTTATATCATTAATGACATTGATCCTTTTGATATTCACACAAATATTAAGGATGTAAAGGTTGCATTTAATCAATTGAGCTATTCGCATATACCTGTTACAAAGGATGGGGTTTATTTAGGGTGCGTTTCAGAAACGGATGCGCATTGTTTTGATACGGAAAAAAATCTGTTAGATTTTCAATATGCTTTAGAGCCCTTTTATGTTAGAAAAGACACCATTTGGTTAGATATAATTGAGGCTTTTGCAAATAATGCCAGTAATATTATGCCAGTATTAGACGAAAATAATGTGTATTTAGGTTACTTTGAGTTAGCAGATATTATGAGCTTATTTAATAATACCCCTTTTTTAAATGAAAATGGAGGAATTATTGTGGTTGAAAAAGGATCCAGAGAGTATTCCTTTAGTGAAATTTGCCAGATTATTGAGTCGAATAACACCAAAATATTAGGTGTTTTTATTTCAAAAATTGAAGGCGAAAAAACCCAGACCACTATAAAAATTGGACAAGAAAGTATGAATGCCATTACACAAACTTTTAGACGTTATGGCTATGATATTATTACTAGTCATGAAGAAGATAAAATGGCAGAAAATTTAAAAGCACGCTCTGAATATCTTACTAAATACCTTAATATTTAATTAAATTTCTTTTTCCATAAACTTTAGTTTTCAACACCACAAAAATGAAAAAAATGAAAATCGGTATTTACGGACAATTCTACCACGAGGATGCTGATATTTCTATTCAAATACTTTTAGAGGCTTTATATGATAAAAACATTATCGTTTTTATAGAAGAAAATTTTTTAAAATTAATAATAAGACACAAAAAAATTAATGAAAAATATACTAATTTTTCAACCTTTAAAAATCTAGATTCATCCTTTGATTTGTTTTTTACCATTGGTGGTGATGGTACCATATTAAAATCAATAATGTATATTAAAGATTTAAACATTCCTCTAGCAGGAATTAACACTGGCAGATTAGGCTTTTTAGCCAGTATCCAGAAAGACGAAATAGCACACTCTGTTACTCAAATACTAAATGGAAACTATTGTATTTCAGAAAGGAGTTTGCTTAGTATTGATACATTTCCAAAAAACAAAAAATTAAACACACTTAATTTTGCATTAAATGAGATAAGTGTTATCCGAAAAAACACGACTTCCATGATTAAAGTAGAAACCTTTTTGAATGATGAATATCTTACTTCCTATTGGTCTGATGGTCTAATAATTTCAACCCCTACAGGCTCTACAGGATATTCATTAAGTTGTGGAGGCCCTATTTTAGACCCAAGTACAAACAGTTTAATTTTAACTCCCATTGCACCTCACAATCTTAATGCTCGCCCTATTGTCATTCCGGATACTACAGAGGTCAAATTAAAAGTATCCGGTAGAGAAAAAAAATATTTGGTGTCCTTAGATTCTAGAATCGCCACTCTAACTAATGAAACCACTATCACCATAAAAAAATCACCATTTACAATAAAAATGATTCAGCTAAACGATGAAAGTTTTATTAAAACCCTCCGTAAAAAATTATTGTGGGGGGAAGACAAGCGAAATTAAAACAATAAAAAAGAGTAAATCTTGTTAATCAAGAGAGACAATTTAGCTTTGCCTATTGTAGAGCAAACTTTATTGCTATATTTGCAAACTTTTTGGGGTTTATGAAGTATTTCGCAGTAGTAGTATTTTTTTTGGGCATACACACATCACAATCGCAAACCTATGAAATAGGAGGTGTTGTGGGTGGCGCAAATTACATAGGCGAGGTTGGTCCTACAAATTATATTTCGCCAAATGATATAGCCATAGGAGGAATGTTGCGTTGGAATAGAAGCGATAGACATTCCTTTCGTTTTACGGCAATGTATGCGGGATTAAAATCAGATGACAAAGATTCTGATGAGCAAAGAAGAAAAGAAAGAGGTCTCTCTTTTAAAAACAAAGTTTTAGAATTGTCAGCAGGAATTGAATATACATTTTGGGAATTTGATGTTCACAGCAGCAAAGCACAATCAGCTCCATATTTATACACCGGATTGACCTATTTTAATTATGAAAGCCTATTCTTGAATCGAAATGATCAATTAAAAAAATTCGGAAATGACTGGGCTTTTGCCATACCAATGGTAGTGGGTTATAAGACTACTATTATTCGACATATTGTTTTAGGATTTGAAATTGGCGCAAGATATACCTTTACTGATAATTTAGACGGAAGTAATCCTAATGGTGAAAAAGCAGATCAAAGCGCTTTAAAATTTGGAAATATTAATAGTAATGATTGGTATGTTTTTACAGGCATCAACATCACATTTACCTTTGGCAGACAGCCCTGCTATTGTAATTTTTAAAGAATTTTAATGACCCAACTAGATCAAATTGACAAAAGCAAACTTCCAGAACACCTAGCAGTAATTATGGATGGCAACGGTCGTTGGGCTAAACAAAAAGGATTTTTTAGAACGGTTGGACATGAAAAAGGAGCCAATGCAGTAAAAGAAATAGTAGAAGGATGTGGTGAGTTAGGCATTCCCTATTTAACCCTTTATGCCTTTTCTACAGAAAATTGGAACCGACCAAAAATAGAAGTTAAAACCTTAATGAACCTATTAGTTTCTTCTCTAAAAAAAGAAATCCAAACACTACATGATAATCATATAAGGTTAAATGCAATAGGAAATATAAACGCATTACCCAAAAAAGCTTTTGCAGAATTACATGAAGTAATTGAACAAACAAAAGAGTATGATAAAATGGTATTAACCCTAGCACTAAGCTATGGGTCCCGGGAGGAACTAACCAATACAGTAAAGGATATTTGCTATAAAGTTAAAAATAATATAATTTCTATAGAAAATATTGATGAAACGGTTATAAATGAGCATCTTTACACGCAAAATTTGCCAGATGTAGATTTGTTAATTAGAACCAGTGGAGAACAACGAATTAGCAACTTTTTATTATGGCAAATTGCCTATGCAGAGCTTTATTTTACCCCGGTGCTTTGGCCCGATTTTAATAAAGACAATCTTTTTGAAGCAATATTAAATTATCAACACAGAGAACGAAGATTTGGAAAAACAAGTGAGCAACTTAACTAAAAAAATTTCAACCCTATTTTTAAGTTTGAAATCAAAATATTTATTTTCAATTTTACTTTTTATACCACTAATAAGTTTTACGCAGCAAAACCAATTAGACAATGGTAAAAGATATATTTTAGGCGAAATAACCGTTACAGGAGCACAAAGCTTTAATGAATTAACCGTAATTACTTTTACCGGTTTAAAAAAGGGAGAAGAAATCTACATTCCCGGTGAACGCATAAGCAGCGTAATTAAAAAACTTTGGGACGAAAACCTCTTTAGTGACGTAAATATTTATGTTACAAATATTGAAGATAATGTTGTTGACTTAGAAGTAAACATTATAGAACTTCCCTCCTTAAACACAACCACAATTACCGGTGTTAGAAAAGGAAAGACAAAAGAATTAATAAAGGAAGTGAAACTTAACAAGGGCATAAAAATTACAAAAAACTTAATCACAACCACCAGAAACTACTTAACAAATAAATACCGTAAAGACGGCTTTTATAATGCAGAGGTTATCATTAGCACTATCCCAGTTACAGATTCAGCAGGTGCCGAAGTAGGTAAAGACATGAGGATAGCAATTGACAAAAGAGAAAAAGTAAAAATACAAAACATCCATATTTCAGGTAACACCGAATTTTCAGACAAAAAAGTTCGTAAGGCAATGAAAAAAACTAAGCAAAAAAACTTTATTCGCCTTTTTAAACGATCCAAATACATCGAATCGGCTTATGAAGAAGACAAGATAGCATTTATAAATAAATACAAAGAAAACGGTTACCGAGATGCCCGAATTATTTCCGATGAAATTGTAGTTATTAATGACAAAACCATAGAATTAAACCTTGTGATAGAAGAAGGAAGAAAACATTATTTTGGTGATATACGTTTTATTGGAAATAGTGTCTATACGGACAGAGAATTAAGAAACTTTCTAGGAATAAAAAGAGGAGACACATACAATGGCGTTTTACTACAAAAACGTATAGCCGATGATTCTAACCCCGAAGCTGATGATATTTCAAACGCTTATCAAAACAACGGCTATTTATTTTCAAGAATAAACCCTGTAGAAGTTGCCGTACACAACGACACTATCGATTTTGAAGTAAGAATTTCAGAAGGAAAACTAGCCTATTTTAATCATATTACTGTTGTAGGAAACGATAAAACAAACGATCATGTAATTTACAGAGAGTTAAGAGTAAAACCTGGACAAAAATACAGCAAACGCAACTTGATGAGAACCTTAAGAGAGCTTGGGCAACTAGGCTTTTTTGATCCAGAACAAATAAAACCTGATTTTCAAAATGTGGATCCAAATACCGGAACCCTAGACATGGAATTTTCTGTTGTTGAAAAAGGAGCTAGTCAAATTGAACTTCAAGGAGGCTACGGTGGAGGTGGTTTTGTAGGAACACTTGGCCTTTCTTTCAACAATTTTTCATTGAGAAACATCTTTAATGGCGAAGCATATAGACCACTACCTATGGGAGATGGCCAAAAACTATCCTTAAGAGCACAAGCAAGTAGTTTTAATCAAACTTATAGCTTATCCTTAGTAGAACCTTGGCTCGGCGGTAAAAAACCAATTCAATTTAGCGCATCCTTTTCACATTCAATTCAATTCCTTTTTGATTTTCAGACCAGAAAAGCAGATAAAGACAAAAGATTTTTAATAACAGGAGGTTCTGTAGGAATAGCCAAAAAATTAAAATGGCCCGATGATTATTTTGTATTATCCCATGCCATTAGTTTTCAGCATTACAACCTAAAAAATTACAATACAGGTTTATTCACTTTTGGTGATGGATACTCAAACAACCTAGCCTACACCATCGGTTTAAGCAGAAATAACACCTATTCCAATCCTATTTTCCCAATAGGAGGCTCAGAATTTTCCATAACCGCAAAAATGTCGCCTCCTTTCTCTGCATTTGACAACATAAATTATGGTGATTTAAAAAATCAAGAAAAGTACCAAAATGCTGATGGCACTCCCAATCAAAGCCTAATAGATCAAGAAAGATTTAAATGGCTAGAATTTTATAAAATAAAATTTAAAGGAACTTGGTACACTAATATAATTGATAAACTTGTGCTAAGATCGTATGCAGAATTTGGTTTCTTAGGCGCTTATAATAACGACAGAGGTATCCCACCATTTGAAAGGTTTTTTATGGGAGGCGATGGACTAGGAGCCTTTAGCCTAGATGGTAGAGAAATTATTTCTTTAAGAGGATACCCAAACCAATCTTTATCTCCAAATGACGGAAATACTATTTTTAATAAATTTTCGTTAGAATTGAGATACCCAATTACCTTAAAACCAATGGCTTCTATTTATGGACTGACTTTTATAGAAGGTGGGGCAACCTATATCGGATTTAAAGATTACAATCCTTTTCAATTAAGTCGTTCTGCTGGACTAGGAATTCGTATATTTATGCCCGCTTTTGGACTATTAGGAATAGATTTTGGGTATGGATTTGACCCAATACCTGGAACTTTTGACCCTAATGGTTGGGAAACACATTTTATTATAGGACAACAATTTTAAATTTGGCACGATATTTTCTTTAAACAACTAACAAATATGAGAAACAAGCTATTTTTATTAAGTATTACACTCCTTCTTACTTCTCTTTTAGTAGAAGCACAATCACAAAGAGGAGTTAGAATAGGATATATTGACATGGAATATATACTCGAGAGCGTTCCTGAATATCAAGAATCCTTGCTTCAATTAGACGGTAAAGTACAACGCTGGAGAAAAGATATAGAAAATCAACAAAAAGAAATTGATCAAATGAAACTTAATTTTAGTAATGAAAAAGTTTTATTGACTAAAGAACTTATAGAAGAACGCGAAGAAGATATCAAAATAAAAGAAGATGCTTTATTTAAATACCAACAAGACCGTTTTGGTCCAAATGGCGATTTAATGATTCAAAAACGTCAACTTGTTCAACCCGTTCAAGACCAAGTATTTAACGCTATTCAAGAAATTGCAGGCGCTAAACAATACGATTTTATCTTTGACAAATCAGCCGATGTAGTTATGCTTTATGCCGCTGAAAGAAATGATATTAGTGATCAAGTTATTAGAATGATTGTAAGATCTGCAAAAAGAACCCAAGCAGAAAACAAAAAAGACAAAAAAGAAATTGAAACAAGAGACGGTCTTTCAGATGAACAAGACAAAATTCTTAATGAAAGAGAACGAGCTATAGAAGGCAAGAAAAACGAAAGAGAAGCCCTTTTGGAAGAAAGAAGAAAAGAAAGAGATTCTATTAGAGCCGCAAAACAAGCTGAATTTGAATTAAGACGTCAACGAATTTTAGAAGAAAGGAATAATCCTAATTCAGGCACAACCGAGGGAGGTGGCGATGGAAAATCACAAAACATCACAAATGAAGGAGAAACAGGCGACAAAGCAGGTGTTGGCTCAGGCGACACAAAAGCAACAAGAGAAGCAATAATAACCGAAAGAAAACGCGTTCAGGATTCCATACAGAATGCCAAAAAACTAGAACTGCAACTTAAACGAAATAAAATTCTTGAAGATAGACAAAGAAAACAAGATTCTATTCGTGGAACAAAACAAAATAATTCTGCGCCTCCCGTAAACGCAGGTGAAGAAGATAATGGTGAAAGCGGTATTTAATCTTTTTGAATAACAATTTTTTTAAACTATAAATTAACACTTAACACAATTTAAAATGAAACAAATGAAATCATTATTAGTAGCGTTGGTGCTGTTTATTGGGGCTACAAGTTTTGTAAATGCTCAGAAAATGGCACATATTGATACCCAAGCATTAATTGAATCTATGCCAGAAACAAAATCTGCCCAAAATGAATTAGAACGTCTTAAAAAAACCTATGAAGCAGAGTTGGTTTCCATGAACAAAGAATTAGAAGCAAAATATCAACGTTATGAGGCCGAAGCTGAAAGTAAAACAGAAGCTGAAAATGCAAAAAGAGTAGAGGAAGTTCAATCTGCAAACGTTAAAATTGGTGAATACCGCCAAAATGCAAGTAAAGATTTGCAAAAAAAAGAAGCAGATTTGTTTACCCCACTATTTGAAAAAGCAAAAAATGCCATAAAAAAAGTAGCAAAAGCAAAAGGAATTCAATATGTAATGGATGCGACACCTGGTAGTGGACTTATCGTTGCAGATGGAGATGATTTACTCTTAGATGTTAAAAAAGAATTAGGAATATAATTAAATTATTTTCAAAATAAAACAAAAACTGCCTTTCAATTGACTGGCAGTTTTTTATTTTTATACCAATGAAAACAAATAACCCCATAGGTATTTTTGATTCAGGAGTTGGAGGCACTTCAATATGGAAGGAAATTCACACCCTTATGCCTTGGGAAGATACTATATATCTGTCTGACAGTAAAAATGCTCCCTATGGGTATAAATGCCAAGACGAAATAAAAGCATTAAGCATAAAAAATACGGAGAAATTAATCTCTTTAGGATGCAAAATCATTGTAGTCGCCTGTAATACAGCTACTACAAATGCTATAGAATTATTAAGAGCTACGTACCAAATTCCAATTATAGGTATTGAACCAGCCATTAAGCCTGCTGCTTTGCAATCCAAAACAGGAAAAATTGGCATCCTTGCAACAAAAGGCACCCTTAGAAGTTCCCTTTTCAGCAAAACTTCAGAGCTTTTTACGCAGAATATTGAGGTAACTGAAATTGTTGGAGAAGGACTAGTAAGTCTTATTGAAAACGGAAAAAAGAATTCCGCAGAAATGACAGAATTACTAACTGCTTACTTAAGGCAAATGGTGGAAGCAAACATTGATTATTTAGTTTTAGGATGTAGTCACTATCCTTATCTTATTCCTCAAATTAAAAAAATTCTCCCTGAAGGAATAATAATTATTGACTCTGGTGAAGCTGTAGCACTTCAAACCAAAACCATTTTAGCAAATAAAAATTTATTGGAAAATAAAAAAAGAATACCATCACTCTATTTTTATTCAAACTCAAGATTAGATGTGCTTAAAGAGATATTAGCACCTTATAAAAATAAATCTGAATTTTCTTATTTAGATTTTTAAATAAATACTGTTTATATTCTTTTAGAAAATTTTCGCTATTAAAGAAACGAAAAGTTTGAAAACTAATAACCTCTTGGTCTAAGCATACCATTGTAACGCATATCTTGAGACCAACTACTATATTTTCCGTCTAGAAAATTAAAACCAAGAGTAATTTGGTGAAATCCTCCATTATCAAATTTTACGTTCCCTATTTGATAAGAGTAAGTATAAGCAAAGACAAATTTATTATAATTTGCGCCAATAACCGGAGTTATATTTTGTAACTTTTGGCTTGAAATACTAACCCCATCTAAAAATTCAGCACCATCAAAACTTCTTCTATAAGAAACTCCTCCCCAAACACTACCAAAATCCATCGATCTAAAAGCTTTTACGTTCACATCTATAGACTGCTCTCCTGTTCTCTCTTTCCATTGAAATAGAAAAGAAGGTTCATACGTCCAGTCACCATAATTTGGAGCAATACCATAAGCTGCGGAAATAAGGTATGTTCTTTGATTGTTAGATTCAATTTCGTCAGTAAATATATTTCTATTTTGAAACAATAAATTTTTAACCGTAAAATGCCCTGAGAAATCTAAAAAATTATAAGAAAGCCCTGCATCCACATTAAAATAAGAAGTGCTTTGTATGATTCCGGCTATAACAGGATCGAAGTCAGACAAATCAAAATTAGTTTCATCTAGCTTTGATTGAATAAACCCAGCCGTCAAACCAAAAGATAATTGATTTAAATCAAATTTATTTCTAGAAAACATAATATGATGTGCATAAGTAAAATACATTCCTGTTTGTGAATGATAGCCATTTTTATCATTAAAAACAATAGCACCAATTCCTGATCTGTCGCCTAACCGTGTATGATAGCTTAACGTTTGCACATTAGGGGCTTCATTTTGGTCAAACCATTGTTGCCGTGCAGTTAGCCTTAATTTGCCATAGGAAGAAGCCCCTGCCATAGCAGGATGAATTAAATAAAGATTGTCTGCAAAATAATCAGAATAAACGGGGATGCCATCTTGAGCGTTTGAAAACTGAAAAACAAAGATAAACGATAGGATGCAGGTGATTTTTTTTAAGTTCATGGGTAATATTTATTTTATCTTTTCAAAGTAAAATGTCCTCTAAATTGTTTTTGGGTGTCGTCTTCTGTGTACTCCACTCTAAACCAATAGTCACTTGATGGTAGCG
>PHDJ01000003.1 GCA_002842575.1 Bacteroidetes bacterium HGW-Bacteroidetes-2 | reverse complement strand
TTTGAAAGAGTACAGAAAAATATACAAGGCTTTACAAATAAACCCTTTTTACCAGTTTCACGATACTAATTATCGCTTTTTACCTTTTGATAAATTTCCCTACATCGTTTTTTTATTGTAGATGAACCTAGTAAAACGGTTTTCTTAAACGCCATTTTTCATGCTTCGCAAAACCCTAGTAAGTACCCTGATATATAAAACCATGGTCTTTCTGTTTTTAGAGAAGGCTACACTTATTCAGGTTTTATTTTCACTAATTTATCGCCTTGCATTACTACAAGAACACTTTTTTTTGTTTTCTTAAACTCAATAAGTCGTTCGTAAACTTTTTCAAGACCTTTGACTATTTTATCCTTTAATTCTACTTGTTTATCTTTTTGAGTCATAAATATTTTTTAATTGTTCAAATTTTTCTAAATCGATTACCTCTAAATAGTCTATTCCCATTTTGTGTGCGATTAATTCATGTTTTCCATAAGAATTGTCAAAAATCAATACTCCGTTTACAATAGAAAGATAAATATTGAATAGATTAAAAATTCCTTTTAAATATCTTCTTTAAATTATAGGTTCTGGAATATTATGCCCGCCTTCTTTTACTCTTATTTTTACACGTTCTTTAGCAAGTTCAATATTATTAAGCCAAAAAAATAATAGTATAACAGTATATCCTTGTTTTTTAGCTTTAATGATCTTATTCTTATAACTTTTTGTTGCAAGCGTAGTTTCAAAAGCAAAACTTTCATTGTTATCAAGAAGTTCATTAATTCGGTTTATCATAATTCGACCAGCTTCAAAAGAAACTGTTTCGGGTTGGAAAGGTGAAAGTCCCTTTGCCATTTCATCAGCATTTACAAATTCTTTACATTAAATAATTTCAGGCAAAATAGTATAAGACGCTGTCGTTTTACCGGCTCCATTACATCCTGCTATTATGTAAAGGTTTTTCTCGTTCATTTAAACAAATTTAGTTTTTCATAACGGATTTTTTGAGTTGAAAATGGTTTTTTTGCATTATGCACAACCAATATATTTCCTATCTTTATAACGCCACAGGCGTGAAAATATAAAAAACAATAAAAAACACAGACAGTTTGTCCACCACCCATTACATAAACAGCTTTCAGTATTTTATAGGTAATAACAAAATATTAAAAACCTCCTCTGAAAAAGGGAGGGTTTTTTATGCGCCAATGTTTTTAATTAAGAACTAAAAATATTTATTGTTTTATATATTTTTTATGAGTTAATCTTTTCCAATAAATACATCGTTTCATTTAGAATTTCGTCCTTGCTTAACGTTGTTTGGTGCTTGTATTTGTTGGAAAGGCTAAAAAAATCTTGTTGGTCGGTCAATTTGTAGTTTTCTATGTTTTGATAAAATTCATTGGCTATTAACTGATAATCGAATGCTTGGTCTTTTGTTAATTTTTTGGCTAAAAACGCCAGCATTTTTTTAAACGCGATTGTTTTTGAAACGGCATTTTGAAACGAAACGCTGCCAATTAAATCACCTTCTTTTTGAAGTGAATTAAACAAGTTAAACAAACTTATCGTTTCCTTTTTTCCCAAGAAAAACAAAACGCCTTCTATCAATATAAAACAACGTTTGTTCTTTTTAATGGCAGTTATTTTTGAGATGAGTTTGGTTTGGTAATCTTCGTTGAAATCGACCCCAATAAAATGAATTTCTCTTTTCGGAAGTAAACTTTTATTTTGCCAATCTTCAATTTTTTGCTTTTTGTAGTCCACTATTTCTGGCTTGTCTATTTCTATATTGATTAACTTTTCAGTTAAAAGAAATGGATACATACTAAAACCGGCGCCAAAGTTTATGAGCACTTCAATATGGTTTTGTTTTATAGATTTTTTTATCTGATCCAAAAAATACCGATTTCTTAAGCAATGGCAGTAAGGTTCTTCTGTTGAAACGCTTTTTAGGTAATCTTTAATCCATAAATCTGTTTGTTTGCGATGCCACAATTTACCATAACAATCTCCGCTTAAATTTTCATCAATAGATCGGAAAGTTGCCGTCAAAAATGCCGTTTCGTGTATTTTTATTGTTTCACCCATAATAAATGCAATATAGCATAAAAAACAAACGCCTTATTTAAAGACGTTTGTTTACAAATAAAAATGTTTTATCCATTATTAACACCAAAACGGCAGTAATAATACTGGCTTTTAAACCCGTATTTCTGATATCTCGGTTAAATTTTAGGTCAACATTCATTTGTCTGAATTCTGACGCAAAACTATTTTCAAAAAAAAAGTGTAACGAAGCTATTAAATTTAATAGTTAGTTACACTCATATAGCGGGGATAAGGAAATTATTTTTTAGCTGAAGCTGAAACTGTTGCTCCAGCTTCTGCAACTGCGTGGTCGTTTTCAACAGTACTTCCGCTTACGCCAATTGCACCAATAATTTCACCGGCAGCGTTTTTAATTGGAACTCCGCCAGGAAAAGTAATTAAACCACCATTTGAATGTTCAATATTGTATAACGGACCTCCTGGCTGCGAAAGACTGCCAATAATTCCCGTATTCATATCAAAATATCGAGCGGTTTTTGCTTTTTTTAATGAAATATCTTCTGAACCTAACCAAGCGCCGTCCATACGCACAAATGCAACAAGATTTGCACCGGCATCAACTATTGAAATGTTCATTTTTGTGTTTAGGGAAATTGCTTTTTCTTTTGCGACCGCAATTATTTTTTCTGCTTGTTCCAGAGAAATGCCATTTTGGCTAAATCCGGCATAAGAACATATTGTAAATAGCGCTAATAAGATTGATTTTTTCATTTTTTTTGTTTAATGATTAATAATTATAGAAGCAAATATACTTTGTGCTTAAAATAATTGCTAACGGTTAAAGTTCAAAAACTTATGAAAAAAGTTCATTTATAATAAATGGGCATTCTTTGGGTTAATTCCAAACTCTTTTTTGAAGGCGCTGCTAAAATTTGAAAGATTGTTATAGCCAAAATCTTCATATATTTCAGAAGGTTTAAGAATGCCTTCCCTTAAAATTGCTTTTGCCTTGTGAAGTCTTTTGTTTTGCAGCCATTTACCCGGATTTTCATGATATTCATTTATGAAATGACGCTTAAAAGTGGACAAGCTCATATTGCATAAAAAAGCGATTTCTTCCAATTTTAAATTGGTGAAAATATTGGTTTCAATAATTTTTCTAAAAGATGAATGGCTGTTTAATGACGTTAATGAATGTAAATATGGAATAAATTCACTTTCGTATTTATGCGATAAATAAAGCATTATTTCTTCAAATTTTATGGACAGTAAATTATATGAAAATTTTGATTCTAAAATTTGTATTGATGAAAGTGAATTTACAAATGAAGTTGTGTACGCGTCATTTTCAATAACAAAAAAGGGAACTTCATTAACTGAATTTTTATCAGGATATGTGAAAGAATTTCCGTGCTTTTGTAAAAAATCTTCTACATTTTTTTGAGAGAAAAAAAACAGTTTACAGAAATAAACCAAATCTTTATTAATAAGTTCGGTCATTAAAATATTGCCGCTTTTTATAATAACAGCTTGTTTTTCGTTAACGGCAACAGAATTATTGGCAAAATGAACTTGTTTTTCGCCAATTTGTAAAAAACTGAACATATGCAAGTTTAATTTTACTTTGCTTTTTACCACGTCGTCCGTCATTCTAAAATCATAGACAAATAAATTTGTTTGATTTTGCGCGTCTTTTTTAAATATTTCCGGAATATTCTGAATCATCTATTTTTGAAGCTAATGGGAAAAACAAAAATAGCAAACTATAACTTATTACAAAGATTATAAATAATAGTTTGCTGTTTTTAATTGTGGGGTAATTATATTTTAATCCATTATAAACTTCAGTCAGGCAGTCACAATACTGGCTTTTAATCTAGTATTCCTTTCATATTGGTTAAATTTTAGGTCAACACTTTTAAGTTTCGTTGCGTAAAGTTACATAATGTTGCGCAATCACATTTTAATTAACCTTCCAAAATATTACAGCATCGCCGCTGCGAAAGTTCTGATTGTGTAATCTCTCCAAAAAAATAGTACAGTTTAAAAGTAGAAATATAGTGTACACATGATACATGCCATACTCATAGTTTTTGTTTTTCTAGATACGAAAGAGCGCGGGTTCCTTCATTAAATAACAAATCTAATATGGAAAGGTTTGGTAGAAAGTTATCTTCTTTTTGTAAAACTTGTGTATAACTGTCAAAAGTGAAGTTTTGCAATCCTTTAGTTTCTACTAAAAAACGAAAGTCTTTTTTGTCAGAAATATTAAGCTCGAAGCTAGAGGTTGATTGTGTTGTTATTTCAAGAGTAAGCAAGTCTGCAATAACTGCAAAACACTCCAAATTAAAATCCATTAAAAAGGTTTGTTTTTTTTCAAAAAGAGGGGCAATATCATCTTCATAATATTCAAAATACGGGGAAGAGCGATAGGCGATTTGTATGGATTTCCAATGTTCTTTTTGCCACTTAAAATCGTTTTCGATGCGTACTTCTTTATATTTTTGATGTATTTTATCACGACTTCCACGCAATCCTTTAGAAATGTGTTTAATGGGAATATTAAGCAATAAGACACCATTAGCAGTAGCAATATAGGTTCGGTTTCTAAACGTTTGCTTTTGATAATTATCTTCCACCTCAAATACAACCGATTTTGCTTGCGCCATAGCAACATAATGGGCAATGTTTCCAAAATAGGCCGGATGAATTATAATTGATTCCACTTGTAACAATTCAAATATATATAAATGGAAGAAGCAGGTTTATTAAACACAAATTTTTAAAGTTTGATATTGTAATAAAACATTTATACTTCCCACTTCTACTTCGTACTTTCTAAGCTTTTTTCTTTCTTTTTCTAATAAAATCAAAGAGAAACCATCCCACTAAAAGAATCAAGAAATAACGAAAATACGATATAGGCTGTCCGTCGCCACTAACGGTAGTAAACATGCGTTCCCATCTAATTTTATTGGTGATGCCTTGTGCATTGCTATCCCAGCTCATCCAGATAAATACTGGTTTACCAACCACATGATTAAACGGTACAAATCCCCAATTCCGGGCGTCTTCTGAGTTGTTTCTGTTATCTCCCATCATCCAGTAATAGTCTTGTAAAAAGGTGTATTCGCTTATCGGTGAGTCGTTTAATAGGACTTGCGTTCCGGCTTGTGTAATTTTATTTTCAATGCCTAATTCACTTCCTTCATACACTTCAATAATACGTTTGTATAAGGGAATGGTTTCGGTAGATATAGCTACGGTTTTTCCTTGTTCTGGAATGTAAATAGGACCAAAGAAACTGTAATTCCAACTATAAGTAGCATTATGGGGGAAGGTTTGATTATCCCATTTGCCTTCTTCGTCTTTAATAGGTATTATTTGGTCAATATTCGGATTGTTTTTTAAATTTTCAACGGCTTCATTGGTCATATTTGCTTGAAAGGCTTTCCCCGTATTATTTAGTGGGTAAATTTCAGAAATATCATATCTATCCTTTAAAAATTGAACGTTCTGTAATGGGTCTTTCGTGGTAAAAGCATAGGCAAATTGTACTCTTGCTCTCTCCGGAAGTTGGCTTATTGCACCATTAATATACACATAGCCATTACGAACTTCTAAGGAATCGCCAGGAATACCAACGGCTCTTTTTACATAATTTGATTTTTTATCAATTGGTTTCACAAAGGTTTCTGGTCCTTTATAGCGGAAATAAGGCACTGTATCTGTTGGCCAGTTAAAAACTACAATATCATTTCTTTTAATTTTTTGAAACGCTGGAAACCTAAAATAAGGAATTTGTGGTTTGTTTTTATACGATTTTTTGCTAATTAGAGGAATGGTATCATGCACCATTGGAAAAGCTACCGCAGTCATTGGCGTTCTTGCACCAAAATGAAATTTACTCACAAATAGAAAATCGCCAACTAGGAGTGATTTTTCTAAAGAAGAAGTAGGAATTGTAAACGGTTGAATAAAATAAGTATGCACAATGGTGGCAACTACCACAGCAAATAAGATAGAGCTTGTCCATTCGCCCGAAGAACTTTTAGTGTGTAAACTTCTATCTTTAATATGTGCTACATCTTGGGTATAGTTTATAAAATAAATGTAAAAACCTAGAGTGATAATTCCTAAAAAGGAATCTATTGCTTTATTTTTACCAAAGCTTCGTAGGGTTTCTACCCAAATTACCGGAAACATAATTAGGTTGATAATTGGTATAAAAAGTAAAATAGTGTACCACCACGGGCGGTTTATTATTTTCATTAAAACTATGGCATTATATATGGGCACTGCTGCTTCCCAAGATTTTCTACCTGCTTTTTGATAAAGTTTCCAAGTACCTGCAAAATGTATTACTTGTACTCCAAGAAAAAAGAGAAACCATTCTGAAATTGTCATGAGACTTATACTTTAATTGTTAATAATTATTTTTTTATAAGTGTTAGGATTTTTTTGTACATCACAAATCTAATACCTCTTTCATCGTAAATACACCTTTTTTTCCAAGAAGCCATTCTGCTGCTAGGATTGCTCCTAAGGCAAAACCATCTCTGGAGTGCGCTTCGTGTTTTATGCTTATAGTGTCTATGGGTGAGGTATAAAAAATACTGTGTGTGCCTTTTACCTCCTCCATGCGTTTTGCGGTTATTGGAATTTCCATTTTGCCAACTTCATTAAGTTGCCACTTGTTGTAATTGCTATTTTTTATAATACCCTCTGCTAAAGTAATGGCTGTACCACTAGGAGCATCTTTTTTTTGGGTATGATGAATTTCTTCTATGGAAACCAAATAGTCTTTATATTTTGCCATCATTTTGGCTAGTTGCAGGTTCAATTCAAAAAACAGGTTTACACCCACGCTAAAGTTAGATGCATAAATAAAACTTCCGTTACACATTTTGCATTTTTTTAGTATTTCATCGTAATGTGCTAACCATCCGGTTGTACCGCAAACAATAGGAACATTCTGATTAAAGCATGTAGAAATGTGTTTTACAGCAACTTCAGGTGAACTAAATTCTATAGCAATATCAGCTTCAGAAAGCTCAACTTTATCAGAGGTAGAGTTAATGCGATATACAATTATATGACCTTTTTCTATTGCTAATTTTTCAATAGTTTTTCCCATTTTTCCATAACCTAAAAGTGCAATTTTCATTTTATTTTAATTGATAGGTTAATGAAAAGCCATAATTAGTTGTGGCATTAAGCGCATTGAATTCTACATTGGGTTGAAAAGATAAATCCTCGCTTACATTGTATTGTTTTAAATGAGCGTCCACATTAGCATCTACTATGTTTAGCAAATAAAAACCAACGGCAACGGCAATACTGACATCTTTGTTTCTTTTTTCTCTTTGTTGAGCTCTAATTAATGTTTCGTTGGCTATTCCTTGAAATTCATCATCTGTAAAACCTGCAAGTCGTCTTTTATAGGCGTCTCTAAATCGATTGTATTCTTGGTTTCGGTTTACGTAAAAATAAATACTTGTGCCAATACCTGCATAAATTATTGGTATTTTCCAATACTTTTTGTTGTACGCTTGTCCGAGTCCGGGAATAACTGCCGAATAAAAAGCGGCTCTTGATGGAGCAAGTGGGTCATATGGCTCTTTTATTATGGTTTTAGTAAGTAACTCTTCATTAGTAATAACCACTTGAAGCGTGTCTTTTTTTTGCGCCACAAGAGAGGAACAGAAAAGAATAAAAATTACAAGGAAATAGCAGCTATTCTTCACCTTTTATTATTTTGGAAATTCGCTCAAAATCGGCTTTATTTTTAAAAGGGATAATCAATTTTCCTTTTCCAGATGAAGTTAATTTTATTTCGGTATTGGCATCAAAATAATCTGAAAACTCTTTTGTGGCTTTTTTAACAAAAGCTGGAATTACTTTAATTTGTGATGTTACTGGAGCGTCTTTTTGTTGTTGTTTTCTTACTAAAGCCTCTGTATCTCTAACGGAAAGTGAACGTTCTATAATTTTTTCATAAATTTTTAATTGTTCGGATACATCGTCCACACTTATTAAAGCCCTACCGTGACCCATACTAATAAAGCCATCGCGCATTCCGGTTTGAATGATTGGATCTAATTTTAACAATCGCAAATAATTGGCAATTGTAGAACGATTTTTACCTACACGATCACTTAATTCTTCTTGTGTCAAATCAATTTCTTCTATTAATCGTTGATAGGAAATGGCTATTTCAATGGGGTCTAAATCTTGGCGTTGTATGTTTTCTACTAAAGCCATTTCTAGCGACTCCTGATCATTAGCAATGCGAATATATGCAGGGATGGTTTTTAAGCCGATTAATTTTGAAGCTCTGTAACGACGTTCGCCAGAAACTAATTGGTATGCATTAAAACCTGATTTTCTTACAGTTATGGGTTGAATAACGCCTAATTCTTTAATGGAGGAAGCAAGTTCTTTTAACGTTTCTTCATTAAAACTAGTTCGGGGTTGAAACGGATTTACTTCAATAGCATCTAATTCTAATTCAACAATACTGCCCACAACTTTGTCTGCATTTTTGTCGTTTGCTGATTGTATATCGTTTTCAGGATCTTTCAAAAGTGCTGAAAGTCCTCTGCCCATTGCTTGTCTTTTTATTGCTTTGGCCATTCCTTATTTGTTTTTAGATATTATTTCTTCAGCCAAACTTAAATAATTGTTAGCTCCCTTACTATCTGCGTCATAGGTTATAATACTTTCTCCATAACTTGGGGCTTCACTTAAACGCACATTTCGTTGAATAATGGTTTTAAATACCATACCAGAAAAATGTTTTTTTACCTCGTCAACCACTTGGTTTGAAAGTCGTAAACGCGAATCATACATGGTGAGCAAAAGACCTTCAATATCTAGTTCTTTGTTGTGAATTTTTTGAACACTTTTAATGGTGTTTAAAAGTTTTCCTAGACCTTCTAAAGCAAAATATTCACATTGTATAGGAATAAGAACTGAATCTGCTGCGGTTAGTGCATTTAAGGTAAGCAATCCTAAGGAAGGTGCGCAATCAATAAGAATGTAATCATATTTCTCTTTTATTTCAGCTAATGCTTGTTTTAGCATGTACTCTCGATTTTCTTTATCGACAAGCTCAATTTCAATAGCTACAAGATCTATATGTGAAGGTATGATGTCTAAATTAGGGGAGTCTGTTTTTACAATAACTTGTAATGCAGAAATACTATGTTCTAAAAGTTGGTAAGTGCCCACTTCAACGGTTTCTACATCAATCCCTAAACCGGAGGTTGCATTGGCTTGCGGGTCTGCATCAATCAACAATACTCTTTTTTCTAGAACACCTAATGATGCTGCTAGATTTATGGAGGTTGTGGTTTTCCCAACACCGCCTTTTTGATTTGCAATTGCAATTATTTTTCCCATGAAATGCATAAAATATTAAGCCATAAAAATACAATTATTTAAATGGATAAAAAATGAATTTTGTTAACAGTTGTGATTTTCCGGTTTCTGGTTTCCTGTTCTCGGTTTGGTATTCGGTATTCTTTGGTCGTTTTACGTTTTACATTTTTCGGTGTTGCTTTATTTTTTGTTTCCTTTCACCATCATTTCCAGCATATTCCACATTTCAGGGGTTACTTGCTCAAGTAAGTTAAACTGTCCCGCTCCTTTCAGCCATTCACCACCGTCTATGGTTACCACTTCACCATTTAAGTATTGCGCAAAATCAGAAACCAAATAGGCTGCAAGATTTGCTAATTCCTGATGGTCGCCAACGCGATTTAGGGGTACTTTTTTAGCCAAATCAAATTTTTCTTTTAAATCGCCTGGCAGAAGTCTGTCCCAAGCTCCTTTGGTTGGAAAAGGTCCGGGAGCAATTGCGTTAAACCGAATACCGTATTTTGCCCATTCTACTGCTAAGGAGCGTGTCATTGCTAAAACCCCTGCTTTTGCAGTGGCGCTGGGAACCACATAAGCAGAACCTGTCCAAGCATACGTAGTAACTATGCTTAAAACGGTTTTGTTGGTTTCTTTTTTATCTATCCAATATTTTCCGAAAGCTAGGGTGCAGTTTTTACTTCCTTTAAGTACGATGTCAATAATAGTGTCAAATGCATTAGCAGAAAGACGTTCTGTGGGTGAGATGAAATTTCCGGCGGCATTGTTTAGTAATACATCTACCTGACCAAAAGCAGCTACCGATGCTTGTACCATCGCCTCGACTTCGTCATAATTGCGCACATCACATTGCACCGAAAGTACTTTTCCTCCAGTTTTTTCTTCCATTTCTTTGGCGGTAGCTTGCAATTTTTCCAGATTTCTGGAAGTAATTACTACATTGGCTCCTAATTCTAAAAAATAGGTACTCATGGATTTGCCAAGACCACTTCCGCCGCCTGTTACTACTATGGTTTTTCCTTTAAGTGCGTCATCGCGCAGCATTTTTTGATTGTAGTTCATTTTATTAATTTATTTGAAACCCATCTGCAGTAAATCTTTGGTGGGTAAATTTATAGTTTGTTCTTAGTAGGTTTGGTTTTGTTTTGTTGAGATCAAAGTGTATCACAAAATTATGTGTTTTTTCAATTTTGTTTTTATGTGGAAAGCGATTGATTTGTGCACTCAATGAAAAGAAACACCAAACCCGTTCACCACCCGAAAGTTTTAAAAAATCTTCCAGTTGTTGTTTCTTACTTTCTTCTTTGGTTTGGAATTTTATTTTCATAGGGTAAAAATAGGGAATAATTTTCTACCCTTAAAGATTTTGAGTATTAAATGGCACTTGTATTAGTACTCCTCGGAAACTATCAAATTTTGATGTAGTTCAATAAAAAACCTCTCTTATTTTTAAACAATAACATTAAGATGCTTTGTTGTATTTTTTATAAGGTTCGCGGCTTGTATGGAATACAGAAACAATCAATAATTCCTTACTATCAGAATAGTTTTATATACAATTAAGAAAGGAAAGGTTTTTGTTTGACATTCTCGGAATTGATTTCTTTTTTCCGGATAAAGCAACGGGTTTTCTTGAATGAGAAGTAAATATTCTTCAACAATAGTTCTGAATTTATCCCCCAAACCTATAGAGTGATCTTCATACCAATGATAAGAATCAAGAAACTCAAGTTCGGCGTCAGGGTGAAATCTTATCCGATATTGCATTTCAGGTTTTTTTTGTTTTCGCAATAACTTCTTCCCAAGAGGAGCTCATTTTAGGATTTTTCTCGTATTCACTTGTTCTGCGTTCCAATTCTTTTATAAAGGATTCTTCATTCCAAGGGCTGTCCTTCACAAGGAGATCCTTCTCAAAAATAGTATATAAGGCCTTTACTTTTTTGTCATCGGCAAAGCGAATGAAATTATAGAGTTTTTCTCTTATTGCTGCGTTTTTATGCTAAAAAATTATATCCCTAAAATAGTGTTTTTATTTTAAATAATTATTGTCCTCTTGAAAAAATCATTTTACCGAATCCATCAAAATCTGCAACATTTCAATAGCGGCATCACTTATTTTTGTTCCGGGACCGTAAACGGCTACTGCACCTGCATCAAAAAGATATTGGTAATCTTGTGGAGGTATTACACCACCTACGACAACCATGATATCTTCTCTGCCATATTTTTTTAATTCTTCAATTACTTGTGGTACTAGGGTTTTGTGTCCTGCTGCTAGTGAAGATACACCTAAAATATGTACATCATTTTCTACGGCTTGTTTGGCGGCTTCTTTTGGGGTTTGAAAGAGTGGACCAATATCTACATCAAAACCTACATCGGCATAACCAGTGGCTACAACTTTGGCACCGCGGTCGTGACCGTCTTGTCCCATTTTTGCAATCATAATACGTGGACGGCGTCCTTCCAATTCAGCAAACTGATCGGCCATTTCTTTGGCTTTGGCAAAGGAACTGTCGTTTTTTATTTCTTTACTATACACACCGCTAAAGGATTTAATTTGTGCTTTATACCTTCCGAAAACAACCTCTAAAGCATCACTAATTTCGCCAAGTGTAGCTCGATCTCTTGCTGCTTCAATTGCTAAAGCTAGTAAATTTCCTTCACCTGAACGGGCTGAAGCGGTTAATTTTTCTAGAGTTGCTTTTACTTTTTGGCTGTTTCTTTCTTTTTTTATTTTGTTGAGACGTTCTATTTGAGATAGTCGCACCTTTTGATTGTCCACATCCAAAATTTGTAGTGGATCTTCTTCTGCTAATCGATATTTATTGACTCCTATAATACTATCTTGCCCGCTGTCTATGCGTGCCTGTTTTTTTGCTGCGGCTTCTTCAATGCGCATTTTTGGAATACCGGCTTCTATGGCTTTGGTCATTCCGCCAAGTTCTTCTACTTCTTTAATTAACTTCCAAGCTTTGTTTGCAATATCGTTAGTAAGGTTTTCTACATAATAACTTCCACCCCAAGGATCTACGGTTTTAGTAATATCGGTTTCTGTTTGTAGATATAATTGTGTGTTTCTGGCAATTCGTGCCGAAAAGTCTGTGGGAAGCGCAATGGCTTCGTCTAATGCATTGGTATGTAACGATTGTGTGCCGCCAAAAGCAGCCGCGGCAGCCTCAATACACGTTCTGGCTACGTTATTAAAAGGATCTTGCGCGGTTAAACTCCATCCACTGGTTTGGCAATGGGTGCGTAAGGCAAGCGATTTTTCATTTTTTGGATTAAATTGCTTTACTATTTTTGCCCATAGCATACGCGCTGCACGCATTTTTGCAATTTCCATAAAGTGGTTCATCCCAATCGCCCAAAAAAAGGATAGGCGAGGGGCAAAGGTGTCTATGTCCATTCCAGCCGCAATTCCAGTGCGAAGGTATTCTAAACCATCTGCTAGGGTGTAAGCCAACTCTAAATCGCAGGTGGCTCCAGCTTCTTGCATATGGTAGCCAGAGATAGAAATGGAATTAAATTTAGGCATTTTTTTAGAGGTAAACTCAAAGATGTCAGAAACGATGCGCATGGAGGGTGTAGGTGGATAAATGTACGTGTTTCTTACCATAAACTCTTTGAGAATATCGTTTTGGATGGTTCCCATTAGTACTTCTGGTGAAAAACCTTGTTCTTCAGCGGCAACGATGTAAAATGCCATAATAGGCAAAACAGCACCATTCATAGTCATAGATACGCTCATTTTGTCTAACGGAATTTGGTCAAACAAAATTTTCATGTCTTCTACAGAATCGATAGCAACTCCAGCTTTTCCAACATCGCCTTGCACGCGTTCGTGGTCACTGTCATACCCGCGATGTGTTGCTAAATCAAATGCTACAGAAAGTCCTTTTTGACCGGCGGCAAGATTTCTTCGGTAAAAAGCATTACTGTCTTCAGCGGTTGAAAATCCGGCATATTGGCGGATGGTCCAGGGTTTTTGCACATACATGGTACTGTAAGGACCGCGAAGATGTGGTGCAATTCCTGCAACAAAATTGAGGTGTTTTAAAGTATCGATGTCTTCTTTGGAATAGGTTTTTTTTATCTCGATACCTTCCGCAGTATCCAAGGTTTGATTTGAATGCCTATGTATGTTATCAGAACTTTGAATTTTAATATGTTGTATGTTTTTTCTACTCATTTACTTTATCTTAACTTTTTTGGATAATTAGTGGGGTTTTTACTTGAATGAAACACGATATAATTTTTACTATTTGTTGTGTTTCATTTAAATCAAAAAACAATATAAATGGAAATCGTTTCAACGGTAATCCTCTAAAATTTAAGTAACGTTTTTGATAATATGGGTTTTTGGAAAGGGTATTGTATGTTGAAGACAATTCTTCTATAAATTTTTTAGGAATTGATGGGCTTATTTCTTCGTAGTAAGCAATAGCTTCATCAATCTCTCTTTGTGTTTGTAAAAGTACTTGGACTTTAAAGGCCATATTTCTTTTTTAAATAACCTATGGATTGTTCTGCAGAAATGTAATGATCATCGGGTTCTGCTAAACGTTTGTTGAGAATTTCTTTTTGATTCTCGGTCAATGCAAAAATAGAATCGTTTTTTAATACAATAACTTCCACTTCTCCGTCTGAAAAATTATCAGGGAGCGTTATTGTAATTGTATTGTCAATTACTTTGACAATTTTTCTTATAGCTTCCATAGTATTTTAATTTATTCAAATATAATCATTTGGGTTGAAAACTACTCCTTTTCAAGTCGTTCTTGTTCCACTTTTTCGGCTAAACGTCTTTCTATAATGGGTTCGATAAGGGTTTTTCTTGGTTTTGTTTTTACGAAAGGATAGAGTTCTAGATTATCTTTCATTCTGTCATTTTTGTTGGGGTGTTTGTTTGTGCCAAGCAATATTTTTTTGCCATCATCAAATTGGTTTTGTTCTTTTAGGGCACTTTCTTTTATTTTTGTCTGAAGTTTTCCCTCTTTTAGTAGTATTAAAATTCCTCCAGCTTTTTCTAATTCTTTAAAAAGTGTGAGTGCCTTTTCAGCAAGTTGATTGGTAATAGATTCTATATAATAGGAGCCATCGGCAGGGTTAGTTACTCTATCTAAATAACTTTCTTTTTTTAATATTAACAACTGATTGCGGGATATTCGTTCACCAAATTCATTGCTTTTATGATATAATGCATCGTAGGGCAAATTGCACACCGTATCTGCACTTCCTAAAATGGCACTCATACATTCGGTAGTAGTGCGCAGCATATTTACATTATAGTCGTAAAGCGTTTTGTTTCTTTTGGAAGGTGTTACAAAAAGATGGCAATTTTCGGAAAATCCATATTCTTTTGCTAAAGCGGCATATAGTTTTCTGAGAGCCCTTAATTTTGCGATTTCAAAGAAATAATTTGACCCTACTGCTACTTGAAATGTTAAGGAAATATCTTTATAAATAGAATTGCAGTTAAGGTGATTTAGGTATTCATTGGCGTGAGCAAGAGCATATGCTAATTGTTGTACCATCGTGGCTCCAGCATTTTGATAAATGGAGGTATCTACACTTAAAATATTTTTGGTAGAAGTAGTGTTTTTAATAATATCTTCTATAATTTGATGGTCTTGCTTAAAATTGAAATACCAATTGCCTTCTTTTATTAAATTTCCAATAATATCCACATTTAAAAAAAATGTAGCATTTTTGTTTTTGAAAAATTCGTTTAATGAATCTATAAAATCTTTAGAAAGAAACTGAAATTGAAAATAAAAGTTTGTTTTAGATAAGTCCATCCCTTTAAACAGAGCTTCTAATGAAAATTCTTTTATAGCTGAAAATTGTATAGCATCTGCACCGCAATGTATGGCGTCTAAAGCGATATGGTTAGCAATTTTTACATCATCAACAAATATGGTCTGGCAAATTATCCAATTTTTTGGTTGCCCGGGAATAGGGGTAAAGGGTTCTTTAATTTCGTCTTGATGGTAAAAGGGTGTTACATCTATACCTTCGGAGTTTTTCCAAACTAATGATTTGTTATAATCAACACCATTTAATTCGGCTTGTATTTTTTGTTTCCAAGCTTTAGCAGAAACACCATCAAACTCTTTAAATAAAAATTTATTCATCTTTATTATTTTTTTTGAATACTATCCTCGTGTTCTATAATAAATATTTCTTCGTTTTCTTTTTTAAGAAAGTAGGTTTCACGGGCAAATTTTTCTAGTTCACTACTGTCCTTTAGTTTTTCTAAAAACTCTTTATCGCCTTCAATTTCTTGCTGAAAGTACACTTTGTTGTTATCTAGTTCTTTTATTTCATCATTCAATTCTTTATGAACCAATAAAGAATTAGTGTCAAAAAACAGCATCCAAACAGCAAAAACAAGAAGAATAAGGGCGTATTTGTTGCCCAAAAATCTCCGCCATTTTTTCTTTTTTGTTTTGGATGTTTCCATATTAGGCTCTTAATTTTTGATGGATAATGGTTTGTACCATTTCTACGGCCACTGTATTATAGCGGTTAGTAGGTATAATAATATCTGCAAATTCTTTAGTTGGCTCTATAAATTGCTGGTGCATCGGTTTAAGGGTAGTTTGGTATCTGTTTAGAACTTCTTCAAGGTTTCGTCCTCGTTCTGTAATATCTCTTTTTAGTCTTCTTATAAGTCTTTCGTCAGAATCTGCGTGTACAAATATTTTCATATCAAACATTTCTCGGATATCTGGGTGTGCAAAAATTAATATGCCTTCCACAATCATCACTCGTTTTGGGGCTGTAGGTATTGTTTCATTTGTTCTGTTATGATTTATAAAGGAGTACACGGGTTGTGGTATTGTGTTTCCACTTTTTAATTCTTTAAGATGGGAAACAAGTAAATCAAAATCAATGGCTTGAGGGTGGTCAAAATTTATTTTTACGCGATCTTCATATTTAAGATGGGTCGTGTCTTTGTAATAGGAGTCTTGTGAAATCACTCCAACATCCGCTTTGGGAAGTTCATTTAATATCTGGTTTACAACGGTTGTTTTACCACTACCTGTGCCACCGGCTATTCCTATAATAAGCATCTGATTAAGTTTTAGCAAAGGTAATAATTAAATAGTATTAAGAATGGAGTACAAAGTATTAAGATGTCGATTTTTAGAATGCTATTTAGTTCATGTTTTGTGCTAGCAAAAAAAGGATTTGTTTTTTGATTTATTTTTTTACGGCCTTTACTTCTTCAACAGTTACCATTTGGTTTTGTGTATTTTCCCAAGAATTCATTATATAGTTCATAACGTCGGCAACTTCATCATCACTAAGACCCAAGGGAGCCATCACATTGTTGTATTTTACGCCATTTACTATAATTTCACCGGTTTGTCCATACTTTACCACATAAATACTTTCAGAACGTTTTTCTGTTAGCCAATCTGATCCTGCCAATGGGGGAAAGTTTCCGGGAACGCCTTTACCGTCGGGCAAATGGCACTGCATACAAAATCCGGAATAAATGTTTTTACCTCGCTGCATGCTTTTTTGCAACTCTGTTTTTTCCTGAAACTGTTTATCGGCAATTAGTATTGAATTTTTAGAATTTGATTCTATATTTTTTTCCTTTTCTAGTGTAATACAACCCACAAAAAAGAAGAAGGTTAACGAAAATAAATGTATGGGATTTTTCATATTAATTAGGAGTTATTCTTTCAATACCTTTGCCTTCTACGGCAATATAAATATATCCATCAGGACCTATTTTTACATTTCGTAACCTTCCAATGTCTGTTGCTATTTTTTGTCTTGAAATAACGTTATTTCCATTTAATTGTACTAATTCTAAATATTGAAATTTTAGTGAACCCACTAATAAATTGCCTTTCCATTCTGGAAACTTATCGCCGGTAACAAAAGCCATGCCGCTAGGTGCAATAGATGGAAACCAATAATAAATAGGATTTTCCATGCCATCGCGTTCGGTTTCTTCCGTAATTATGGTGCCATTATAATTTAAGCCATACGTAATTTCAGGCCACCCATAATTTGCTCCTTTTTTAAGAATATTTATTTCATCACCTCCTTTGGGTCCGTGTTCGTGTGTCCATATTTTTCCGCTTGTTGGGTGTATTGCCATACCTTGTAAATTGCGATGTCCATAAGAAAAAATAGAGGTTTTTGCTCCTGCCTCATTGGTAAAAGGATTGTCATCGGGTATGCGTCCATCCTCATGAAAACGATACACTTTTCCGCCATCTTTTTGAAGGTTTTGAGGGTTTTCTTCATGGTTTCCACGATCACCAATAGTTAGATATACATAACCTTCCTTGTCAAAAACAATACGCGAACCAAAATGCACACCACTAGTTGTATTTGGCGTTGCTTTATATAAAGTTTCTACTTGTGTTAAGTTGTTTTCTATTAGTTTTGCTCTAACTAGCTTTGTATTTCCTCCCTCGCCTTCGCCTTCATTTGACGCATAAGAAATGTAAATCCAACCATTTTCAGGATAGTTGGGGTGTAGCTCAATATCTAAAAGACCGCCTTGACCTCTTACATATAAATCGTCAAAAGTTGTTGTGATATTTATTTTTTCATCATTTATAAAATGAATAAGGTCTCCGCTTTTTTCGGTAATGAGCATACTTCCATCCGGCAACCAAGTCATACCCCAAGGAATATTAATATTCGAAACAAAAGATTTTATGGTGTAATTTCGAACCTCTTCTTTTATAGGAATATCATTAAGTTTCAACTGCTGAGCACAAGAAGTAAAAAAAGATATTGCTACTACATACGATAAAAAATATTTCATCCTTTTTATTTTTGCGAAAAGTTACTAAAAACAGAATAGAATTAGGAATCATTTTTACAAAAAATCTGTTAATTATTACAAAACCAAAGGCTTATTGATTTTTGAAAAAAAAATATAAAAATAGAGATAGATTCCTATATAAAAGTATATATTTGCACTCCGATTAAAATTTACAGACTAGCTGTGAATTGTTGGGAGTAAAGCCGATATCCTATGGGACAAACACCATATAGAAATCGCATCGTAGGTTCTTTTAAAAATTTGCATTAAAACTAAATAAATACCGAATCAAACATTCGGGGTGTAGCGTAGCCCGGTTATCGCGCCTGCTTTGGGAGCAGGAGGCCGCAGGTTCGAATCCTGCCACCCCGACTAAAACCTTTCCAAAGCGGAAAGGTTTTTTTGTTTTATGTTGGCGTAGCCTTGTTATCGCGTCCCGAACTTGTTTTGGGGAGGCAGGATTCGAACCCACCACCCCGACTAAAACCTTTCCAAAGCGGAAAGGTTTTTTTGTTTTATGTTGGCGTAGCCTTGTTATCGCGTCCCGAACTTGCTTCGGGGAGGCAGGATTCGAACCTGCCACCCCGACTAAAACCTTTCCAAAGATGAGAAGATTTTGTTGTATTTAGGAATTAAAAGCAGCCACTTATTTGGAAAACTTTTTTAATTGGTTACTTTTGCAAACTGATTTCTGGATGTAGCCCTTCGACAAGCTCAGGGCGGGCTGCGCCACTTTAAGATTAGGATATTTTTACTCATTGTTAAGAAACAAAAATGGAGCTTTTTAACACATTTTCGGGATGTGGCGCAGCCTGGTAGCGTACTCGTCTGGGGGGCGAGGGGTCGCAAGTTCAAATCTTGTCATCCCGACCAAAGAGTTTACCAAAACTCGCAAATATCAACCTAATTATATGAAAATCATATAGTTAGGTTTTTTTGTGTCACCAAACGAAACCAAAATTTATCGCATTTTATGTGAGTTTTTGGGGTGTTTTGTGAGATATTTGTGAGATATCTGTGAGTTATTTGTGAGTAAAATTTTCAAAGAAATCTCAATAAATACAATACTTTGCAAAGATTTCACTACAAAAATCAGGGTATTTTTGCCCGAAAATTTGTGAGTTATTCATAAAGATTAAAAAAGTCTTTATATTTACCTCACGTTCAAGAAACAGCATTTTGGATTGGTTTGACTTTCGTGTCATTATTAATCAAACCGCCAGATAATGCACAATTTAAACGCCTTTCAGGTTTCTTTCATCATCAGAAAGAAAAAAATTGACCCCGAATACGGTCAAATCTTCGCCCGTATTCGTGTTAATGGTCGTGGAACCGAATTCAGTATTAAACACGAAGTGCTTTTAAAACAGTGGTGCAATAAGTCAGCTTCTGTTAATGGATCATCGTTTCAAGCACAAACGGTCAATAATGCTATTGACCAAATCAAAGCACGGTTGCACAAAGCTCATAAGGAACTTGTAGATGAAAACAAATTCATAACGGCCAATCTTGTTAAATCAAGATACTTTGGAACAGACAGTGCCAGCAAAACGCTCGTTGATCTACTCAACTATCACAACAATAGAAGGCAAAACCCATTAGCTGAAGGTACATTAAAGAACTACGATACTACTGAAAAATACTTATTGGATTTCGTTGAGAAAAAAAGAAAAACCAACAATGTATTTTTGAAGGAAATCAATTATGAGTTCATTATCGACTTTGAAACGTATCTGAGGAACAAATCCGGTCTCAATAACAATGGTTTGATGAAGCACATGGAAAGGTTTAAAAAACTACTCAATCTGGCTCATTATATGGAATGGATTGATAAAAACCCCGGGTTTAAATTCAAGCTCAAATTTGAAAAACATGAAAGGGAATTTTTAAACGAAGACGAATTAGAGTTAATCTATAATGCTTCATTTGAGAAACCAAACCTCGAGATCAATAAAGACATCTTCCTTTTTGCATGTTATACAGGCTTCTCCTATATTGATGTTTTCAACCTTACTGCAGATAACATTCAACTGGGCATTGATGGCCAAAAGTGGATTTACACCAGCAGGCAAAAATCTAAAGTTCCGGTAAAGGTGCCTTTATTGGAAATTCCATTACAAATAATTGAAAAATACAGTAATCACCCTAAAACACAAAGTACAGGGAAATTGCTACCTGTTTTAACCAATCAAAGAACGAATACCAATCTCAAAAAAATAGCAAAATTACTTAAAATTGAAAAAGACCTTACTTTCCACATAGCCCGACATACCTTTGCAACCACCGTGACCCTTACAAACGGCGTACCCATAGAAACCGTATCAAAACTCCTTGGCCACTCCAGGATCACAACCACACAAGTTTACGCAAGGGTAATTGATAGAAAGATTTCAGAAGATATGGGTAGTTTGAGAAAGATATTAGGTGCAAAAAAAGAGAAGGTCAGAAATGTGAGCTCAGGTGATTAAAATATATACAGCCGGTTTACTTACTTAAGTGCTCGATATACATCTGAATGTATTGATTTCACATTTACTTTTAATTTTCAGCAAATTCAATCAATGGCTTAATATCACCATTATCAGCTTTTTTTAGTGAAGTAATGTATAAATCCCTTATTTCATCGGGTTTGACCATATTTGATTTATGCCAGGTGAATATTTCTTGTCCAAATATTGATTCCATAATGATATCGGCCATCATTCTTGAATGTCTTCCATTTCCATTTGGAAAACAATGAATGGAAACGATTCTATGTTTAAATCTAATAGAAATTTCTTTTGGAGAATAGGTCTTATTTTCTACCCAGTATTTTGTATCATCAATCAGGTTTTTTAGTTCCATACCAATATGAGTCCATTTTACCCCAATATTTTTCTCTGATTTTCTAAAGGTTCCTGCCCATTTCCATACATCACCATACATCTTTTTATGTAAATCTTTTACAAACTTTTCTGTCAATATTTTCTCAGGCTTGAAATTGGTGTGAATTGTCCATTCAACTGCTTTTTCAATATTTAGTTGTTCAAATTCATCCAGTTCCTTTTGTGTGGTTATTGATTTTACTTTTAGCCCCTCTTTTTCTTCTTCATCCAGAGGTGTCTGTCCTTTTGTATATCTTAAGCTTAATCCCATAATGATTTTCTCATTTCCCTTTTTATTTCGTTGGCTAAGTCTATGATCGAGTCATTAATCTTTTTCTCGCTGATTCCTTGATTTTCTAATTGCATATTCTGATTGGTTCTTAACACAATTTTTCGAGCCAGATTTTCAGCTTTTCTATTGATTAGATTGTCAATGGTGCCATCCTTTGGGACAAACCCATAGACAAATTTTAAATCTAGTGATTCAGCAACTTCCTTTAGTGAGTTAATTGATATAGAGCCTTTAGCCTCACTATCTTCGACTCTTTTTACTCCTTGCCTGGTAATACCTAACTTGTCTCCAAGTTGAGCCATAGTCATATTAAGTGCTATCCGGATCGTGTTTATCCATCCTTTTTCGGGTACCACAACCATTTCTGCTTTTTGAAAAGGTTTTAATTTTTGATCCAATTGTTCGATTAAAAGTTTTTTCTTATTCCTCATGAACTACCTTTTTAAATTTACAATCAATACTAAATGTAAATGTTATTGTTTACAAATATATAAAAATGTAAACAAAAATAGATACAAAAAATAATAAAAGTAAATTATTATGTTTACTTTATATGTTGCTTTTATGCTTTTGGATTATATATTGCGCATTGTATTCTTGGTTTACAGTAGTCAACAAAGAAACCTTTCTAGATAACTATGTCACCAAAAACATCCGTTTAAACTGCTATGCAATTGATAAGTTTTTTGTGGAACTAGTTTATTGTTCAAAAGAAAACAAGATAATAGAAGTAAGAAGTTTCGATTCAGGGGCTGATCTAGATAAATATTTAAACTGCAGAAACATTGATATTTAATCTTTATCCTTTTTGATGTCAAAATCAAAAAAATCTTTAAGAGTTATTCCTATCATTTTACAAAATTTGTTTATTGTATAAATTGTGACACCTCTTTTATTACTCTTATTTTCCCATCTACTTAGAATTTGCCTATCGATATCATGTTTTTTGGCAAAGTCAGATGGAGAAAGACCAGTTTTAATTCTCAAAAACTTAATTCTATCTGCAATTTTATTTTTAAGGGCGATATCATCATTTTCCAACTTACTCATACCGCAATTTGATAATAATTTAAAATTTATTTGTAATCCGTTTGGCTTACAAACATTTTATTATTATGTTTGCTTAAGATTACATAAATTTGCGATTCTTCAAATAGAGCAAACATTGAAGCATTCGCTTTGAATCTCGTTATCGAAAACTGGCGTTTTTAAATTACCACGAGATGATAAGTATGATGCTCACGTCTATAAGGGCGTGGGCTCACTTATCTGTGGTAAAGGTACCGCCAGTGCCCCGATAACAGTAAGCTGAGTTCCACGCCTATTTCGTTGGCCATAACCATAGGCAAACTCTCCTTATTATTCTTAGCACACTTCACAATTTCTAGGGGTTTCGCAATAAATTATTGTTTAACCCTATACTCCATTAAGCCTATGACAAACAACCTCTAAGCTTGCTCAAATTATCTAAGCACTCCACAACGGCTCTACACATCACCTCTAGTCAGGTCGGCAAAGCCACGCCCCTTGTTAAAATCATTTAGCCATGAGGCAAGGGGCCACGGAGTGCAAAAGGCAAAGACGTCAATCAAAGTACGTCATTGCGCTTCGTCCTCCGTAACTAGCGATAGCTGTGAAGGAGCAAAGCAACCTCGTCAAGCAAGCAAAATTTATCTTCAAAACGCCCGTCATTGCGAGCTGTGTCTACCATAGCTTCAGCGAAGGTGGACGCAGCGAAGCAAAAAGACCTCCTCAAACTTTCCACAGACAGAGAAGGCCTTATAACTATTTACTAACCACCTTTCCGGGCATGGCTCTAATCATTTCCGTTTACCGGAGGCTGAGCGGAGTCGAAGCCGGGGGAGGACAAACCAAAAATATGAAAAATAAATACCAATTCAAGAACATACGGCAGCAAATCACAACCTGCCTCCTCATGTTGCCCCTCACTTTTTCTCTTTTAGCCCAAACACCTTCCACCTTGGAAGTGCAAGGGCAAATCAATGACGGTGCTTCGCCTATACCCGGGGCAACAGTTCTCATAAAGGGAGAATTACGAGGTACCGTCTCTGATTTTAACGGGCAATTTGAAATAAACGCTCTGCCAAATGACACCCTGGTTATTAGTTACATCGGCTATGCCACAGTAGAGGAAGTTGTCAACAACCGCAATTCCATCAATGTCACAATGCAGGAAGATGCTACGACCCTGCGCGAAGTGGTCGTCAATGCAGGTTATTATTCAGTAAAGGACCGCGAACGCACAGGTAGTATCTCCAGAATCACTGCTGAGGAAATCGAAAACCAACCCGTCAATAATCCATTGGCAACGATGCAAGGACGAATGGCAGGGGTTGATATTTCTGAAACTTCCGGCGTGCCGGGCAGCGGGTTCAATATCCAAATTAGGGGGCGAAGCAGCATCGCTGCAGGTACTGCTCCTTTGTATATCATTGATGGGGTGCCATTCGATTCACAATCTATGGGTTTCCAAGACACCTCAATCGGCATCCTCCCGGGCAGTAACATCAGCCCCCTCAATGCCATCAACCCGGCTTCTATTGAATCCATAGAGGTACTTAAAGATGCTGATGCCACGGCAATCTACGGTTCACGAGGAGCCAATGGTGTGGTGTTGATCACTACCAAAAAAGGCAAGGAAGGCAAAACCCGGTTCTCCATCCAAAGTGCAACAGGTATTGCGCATACCGAAAACAGGGTAAAACTTCTCAATACAGAACAATACCTCGAAATGCGCCGTGAGGCCTTTGCAAACGATGGTATTGAGGAGTACCCCTTTAATGCCTATGATGTGAATGGCACTTGGGACCAAAACCGATATACCGATTGGCAAAAAGAGCTCCTGGGTGGTCAGGCAAACTTAAAGCTGCTGCAGGGGTCTGTTTCTGGTGGCAATCAACACACTCAATTTTACCTAAGTGGGCTTGCCCAAAATGAAACTACTGTCTTTCCCGGCGGGTTCAACTATGACAGGATTACAGCCAACTCAAACCTTAACCACCAAAGCGACAATCGCAAATTTGAGGTTTCCCTAAACGTTGGATTTTCCCTTGAAGACAACAAACTGCCCAATTTTGATCCTGCATTCACTGCACTTAATTTGGCGCCAAATGCACCGGCCTTATTCGATGAAGAGGGCAACCTCAATTGGGAAAACTCCTCCTGGACAAACCCCTTGGCAAACCTCGAAGGCAACTACACTTCAGATTCTCAAAACCTGTTTTCAAGCCTTTCAATGGGGTACCACCTTACACCGCAACTTCAGGCCAAATTAAATGTGGGTTACGGTAACTCACAATTAAAAGACAACAACACCTTCCCTCATACAATGTTTGATCCCGCCTGGGGAATGGATAGTAGTGCCTCAATGATTATTGTTCAGGAAAATGACAAATCCTTTTGGATTGCTGAACCACAAATTCAGTGGTCAAAAAAATGGGAAAACAACGCTCTGAATATCATCTTGGGAAGCACCTTCCAAAAACAAACATTTGATCGCCACGGCCTCATTGCAATAGGCTTTCCATCAGACAGGTTTATAAACAACATAAGTGCAGCAACCACGCTTATCGTTACCAATGAAAACAAAACCGAATACACCACCCAATCCTTCTTTACCCGTGTCAATTACAACCTCAAAGAAAAACTGTTTTTGAACCTTACAGGAAGAAGAGACGGCTCAAGCCGCTTTGGCCCGGGCAATAAATATGGGAACTTTGGTGCTGTAGGTGCTGCCTGGATTTTTTCTGAAGAGCTCAAACTTCCTTGGCTGAATTTCGGAAAATTCAGGTCAAGTTACGGTATAACAGGTAACGACCAGATTGGCGATTACCAGTACCTGCACAATTACATCATTACAGACGACCAGTATGAAGATAATATTGGCCTTACACCAACAAGACTATTCAATCCCCATTTCAAATGGGAAGAAAGTAAAAAATGGGAACTGGCATTGGATCTTGGGTTTTTTCAAAACAAGCTTTCAACCACATTGGCTTATTACAACAACCGTTCATCAAACCAACTCATACTATACCCGCTTCCGGGAACTACAGGTTTTACAGGCATACAGGCAAATTTGGATGCATTGGTAGAAAACTCCGGCTGGGAAGTTGAAATTTCCGCAAGAATCATTCGTAAGAAAGACTTCAAATGGAATGCAGATTTCAATCTCTCTATTCCCAAAAACAAATTGCTTGAATTCCCGGGTCTTGAAAATACCACTTACAACAATCAGCTCGTCATTGGTCAATCACTTGACATTGTAAAATTATACAAGCTACAAGGGGTCAATTCGGAGACAGGACTGTTTGAATTTGAGGATTTTAACAACGACGGGGTGGTTACAGCTATGGATGATCGTCAATACATAGCTGATTTGTCACCCGAATTTTACGGTGGTTTAAACAATAACCTCCACTACAAAAATTGGTCACTCAACGTGTTTTTCCAGTTTATGAAAAAAATGAGCTTCAATGAATACCGATTCACCAACCCCGCCGGCACCCTATCAAACCAGCCTGTAGGCGTTCTTGACAGATGGCAAAATCCGGGCGATACTGCACCCATGCAACGGTTCACCTCAGGAGCTGACCCCGATGCGTTCAATGCCTATACCCGTTTTACTCAAAGCACAGGGGCAATTAGTGATGCATCATTCATACGCCTTAAAACGATGGCTCTGAGTTATACATTGACTATAAAAGACCTTACAACTTGCAAATTGTCACTGCAAGGCCAAAACCTCCTCACACTTACAAATTTCAAAGGTGCAGACCCTGAACAACTCAATGGATTTATGCCTCCATTAAGGAGAATAACTTTTGGGGTCGAACTGAATTTTTAATTTAAAACAAATAAAAATGAAAACAATACTAAAACAATACCAATCTCATTTTATAAAAGGAGTAACGTTTGCTACAATGTCATTTCTTATGCTACTAAGTTGTAGCGACTTCCTTGAGCCTGATGATCCCTTCGGTCAAATCCCTTATGTGGAGATTTTTGAAGACGAAGCAACTGCCACAGCTGCTGTAACTACCCTGTATGCAAAACTTAGAGACGATGTATTGCTCACCGGTAATTCCTCCGGTTTGAGCGTTCGAATGGGACTGTATGCAGACGAACTCGATTTCTATGGAATGCCGGGAGAGTCGGCCTTTGAAATTTACCAGCATCAAATAATTGCTTCCAATAGTGCCGTTCAATCCACCTGGAATAGCACATACAACCTCATTCATATGGCAAATGCAGCTTTGGAAGGATTAGAAAAGTCTGAAGCTTTATCTCAAAACTTAAAAAACCAACTCAGGGGAGAATCCTTGTTCATCAGGGCATTTTCTCATGATTACCTGCTCAACCTTTTTGGCGATATCCCTTACATTACCTCTACAGACTTTGAACTCAATAAAGACGTAAGCCGATTGCCACAAAACACGGTTTATGAATTCATTTTAACTGACTTGAATGAAGCAAAATCCTTACTGGGCGAAAACTATATCGGTGAGGAACGCACGCGGGTGAACAAAGCAGGCATTAGTGCCTTGTTGGCCAGAGTTCACCTCTACCTCGGAAACTGGCAGGAAGCCGAAGCACAAAGCAACAGTGTCATCAGTAATACAGCGCTTTACAGTCTTGAGCCAAACATTGAAAACGAATTCTTAATCAATAGTAACTCGGCAATTCTGCAGTTCAAACCCAAAAATTTTGGAACAAATACACATGAAGCTTCCACATTTATATTTATAAGTGTACCACCACCTTTTTTAGCACTGACTAACAGTTTGGTCGAAGCTTTTGAAGAAAATGATTTAAGAAGAACACATTGGATAGATGAACTGAACGATGGCAATCAAACCTGGTACCATGCTTACAAATACAAAGCTACAGGCAATACCGGAATGAGTTTGGAATACTCCATTGTGTTTCGCCTTGCTGAAATCTACCTCATTCGCGCCGAAGCAAGGGCAATGCAAAACAACCTGCAAGGAGCCTTGCAGGACCTAAACACCATAAGAGCTCGTGCAGGACTGGAAAATGCAGTTGCTGGTTCTCAAACAGATTTAATCACCGCCATCCTCAATGAAAGGAGGTTCGAACTCTTTACAGAACACGGTCATCGCTGGTTTGATATCAAGCGATTAAATAAGGCTAGCCAAATCCTTAGCCCAATCAAACCCGGTTGGAGGGAAACAAATACACTATGGCCCATTCCCGAAGCTGACCTTTTAATCAATCCCAACCTGCAACCTCAAAACCCCGGCTATTAAAAAATGAAACTCTAAAAAGGGGCATCTTGCCCCTTTTTATGAGTGTTGGATAAAAAAATAATGTACTATTAATCAAAACCTTAAAATGAAAAATACAATATCTCTTTTGCTGTTTTATTTAGCATTGACAAATAGCACAATCAATCTCTTGGCACAACAAAAAGCCTATGAAGTCACCGAGGAGACCGCTTGGTCAAACTTCTACTTATTGGATATATCGGATGATAAAAATTGGGTGTATTACAACAATAGTATTCACTTTGTTGGAAATAGGGCTTCTATTAAAAAAATGGATTCAGACAAAGTGTTTGATTTTGAAAAGGGCCATACAGGAAAATTTAGCAATAACAGCAAGTGGTTTAGTATCATGTCAAACAACAATACGCTAAACTGGGTCAATTTAAAAACGTACCGGCAAGACTCTTTACAAAATGTAAAGACAGCCTGGTTCACAACAAACGCAAATTTTTTAATTGTGCATGATTCTAACAATGATTTCAATGCAATCAATCTGAATACAGGTGATAAAACAATTAGGGGTAAAAGCTCCCTGTACAGTATTCGACCGATTCAGGATGGCGTGGCTATAGTCTTGAATTCAGAAAAAGGAAGTACCCTTAAAATTTTAGATTTAAATAACAATAAATGGCGGGAAGTATTAAATCTTCCTAAAGGTCAAATAAAAAGAATTGTCTGGAATAAAAATGGTGATAAACTGGCATTTTTATACAGGGAAGAAAAAGGGGAGTCATTTAATCTGGGTGTATTTGATTACGATTCAAATTCAATTCAATATTTGATTGAAGAAAAATCGTCAACTAAAAAGAAACCAATTGAAATTGAAAATACAGAAATATCAATGAATGACGATGGGTCAAGGGTATTCTTTCGGGTAGAGAACACAAATAAACATCTAGAGTCATCGGTGGAGGTATGGGATACTGCAGACCCCATTATGTATTCAAGGAAAAAATTTAATTACGAAGACAAGGATACCCCATGGTTAAATGTTTGGCTGCTTGATTCCGGAAAAGTTATTCCCATTGAAACAAAAGAAAATTCAAAAGCAATATGGAGCCCAAATACAGAATATGCAATTATCTATAACCCGGAAGACTACGAGCCTCAATTTAATTTTCGGCCATTTGCTGACTTATACACACTCAATCTAACCAATGGTTCAAAACAAAAAATTATTGACAAACAATATACCCATGGTAACTATTTAAAAATAGCGCCAAAGGGTAATTACTTGGCTTATTTTAGAGACAACAACTGGTGGGTTTATGACATTAAATTAGACCAACATACTAATGTAACTGAAGGTATTGCTGTAAGGTTTGATGATGAATTTTTGACAAGTTACAGTTTTCCGGCTCCTTACGGTCTCTCTGCTTGGTCAAACAATGAAAAAAATGTGTATATAAATGATGCCTATGACATTTGGAAAATAAGTATCGATGGAAGCCAAAAACAAAAATTGACCAATGGAAGAAAAGACAAGCTAAGGTATTCAATAGTAGATTTACCGGGAATTCAAAAAGTTGAAAGCAATGAACATCTTATGAGAATTCCTGTTTTGAAAGAGGGTAACGAGCTTATATTAGGTGCTCAAAGCCGGCAAAATTACAGTTCAGGGTTTTACAAATTAAAACCAAATGGGACTTTGAATAAAATTGCCTTTAAAGACAAAAAGCTTTCAAGATTGTATTCTTTGAATACCAATGGTTTCGTTTTTCAGGAAGAAAGCCTGAATGTTCCACCTTCTGTAACCTATATTAATTCAAAAAACAAACAGGAAAAGACAATCGTAAAAAGTAACAAAGGTTGGGAAGATTTTAAATGGCCGGATAAAAAGCTGATTCAGTATTCGACACATTTTGCTGATGACCTAAAAGGGATTCTCATCTACCCCGTCAATTACAACCCTAAAAAGAAGTACCCAATGATTGTCCATGTATATGAAGACTATTCAGTTTTTTACCACACCTTTTTACCTCCTGTTCTTAAGAACGAAGTAGGCTTTAATTATTTAAATTATGCCTTGGAGGATTATTTTGTTCTATTGCCGGATATAGTATATCAAAAAAGTAAAACAGGTGCTTCTGCCACCACTTGTGTACTTAGTGCAATAGATAAGGTATTGGAAACAGAAAAATCTGTGGATGCAGATAAACTAGGACTGATAGGGCATTCTTTCGGTGGTTATGAGACGGCATTTATCATTACACAAACAGATAGGTTTAAAGCTGCTGTAGCAGGTAACGGTATTTTTAACTTGTACAGTAATTATTTCGAATATCAAAAATTAAAAGGCATCCCTGAATATTTGAGAATTGAGAAAGGGCAATTAAGAATGAAAGATGCCTTTTTTGAAAATAAAGAAGCCTATTTGGAAAACTCCCCCTTACACCATTTTGACCACGTAAATACCCCATTGCTCATTTGGGCAGGTAAAGAAGACGATAATATTGATCACAAACAAAGTGTCCAGGGATATCTTGCTTTGAGACGTTTGCAAAAGCCGGCTGTAATGTACCTCTATGAAAATGACGGACATGTGATCTTAGATAAAGCCAATCAGTTTCACCTGACAAACCAAATCAAAAATTGGTTTGACGCTCACTTAAAACAAAAACATACAGACGATTGACATGATCAATTCTACACAACTAATTAAAAAAAGCCCCATAAATCTTTATGGGGCTAAATCACAAATTGATATTTCTTCTAACTATAAAAAGTTAAAAAATCAAATTAATTAACCCAGTGGGTCAAAAAAGAACCACATTGGGTATCACTAATTTTGGTTCTAACAGGAGCTCCATTATACATACATAATGGTCCTCCTGCATTATTACAAGTTCTCACTTCAACACACTTTCCATTCTGAAGTATGTATCCCGTAAATGATGCTGATTCTTCAACAACCGCTTCCGGGCTCGTCGCAAAGGCAAATACAATTGCCAATAAAAATGCCATCAGGGGCATTCCGAATTTTAAAACTTTTGTTTTCATAATAGTAAAATTTAAAAATTAATGACCTACTATCTTTCAGGTGTTCAGTCGTTCTCCTGATACCGCGCAGTATATCGTGAGTTTAAACCCAAATCAAAATAATTCGGATTTAAACGGTAAAGCCATAAAACATCATCGACAATCACAATCAGTAAATCTCCATAAACCTTAAAATCACTCAATCGTTGGCCTTTCTGATGAAAAACATAAAAACTAAATGCATAGGTGTACTCTTGAATGTTGTAAACATCTACGATACTTGCCTGTTCCAACACAGATGCCTTCTCATACTTCCCCAAACGGTCACTATGGATATACAAATAATCATCAGAGGTAGCACTTTGCCGATTGACATACACACTCCGGCCTCCCAATTTGAATTGATCTTTGGAAGAGTAATGGGCTACATCTAGAATTGCCCGACTAATAGTATCAATGGTGGTGCCTGTTGCTTGATGCTCCAGGGCATTGTTGGCAATCACATATTGGTTCCTGTAGTAATATGTATATATAAAAACCTGATGTTTTTCATTCCACAGTAAAATACCATCAGTGTCAAACACTCCGTCTTGTTGTTTTTCTAAAAGCGAGGTATTCATTTCAAATTCAGTCCCCATTTTAGTTTTTCTCAGTAAACCCAATGCTTTTGAACCGGTCGTCCCGCTTATGGTAGCAATTCCCACTCCACTACTGTCTGCTACAACAAATTCTGTAAAATAAGCATCCTCAATTGAATAATAATCTGCTTTAAAATTATGTATACTGCCTTTAAAAAGCACCGGAACAGTGCCATCACCCAAATAAAAATAAGGAGGCACAACACTTGTTTTTACTCTCTGATATGGCAAATCCAAATCAGAAATCTCGATTTGTACTTCCTCAGCTCCAGTCAATGAAATAGCTACCTTAGTCAAATACAAAGGAGCTGATACATTTCCCAGATGAATAGTATCATCATCCATACCGGCAATGTAATACGCATTATAATCCAAAGTTAAATGCCCCATTTCCTCAACTGCCTCAGGCATATACCGCCGCTGAAAAGCATTGTTCCGCTGCATTTTTTCCTCACTCATCAAAAACAAAACACTAACAAACCCCACCCCAAAAAAAGTACAGCCCAAAAGCAGCAATAAGATCGTTCTTGTTTTCATATTTTTATTTTTTAATATTCACCAGTCATCCCGACGAATGTCGGGACCTCGTCCAAGCTACCCCAAATCATCAATCAAACTCCCAGTCATTGCGAACCCCAACAAAGTTGGGGTGAAGCTACCTCGTCTTTCACCCTCCGTAGGTTTACCGAAGGAGGGCAAACTAACCTTGAACCTTAAACTTTGAACTTTGAATAAAAATCCCAACCACCCCCAACCCCATAAACCCAACATTAAAAATAAGGTGCTCCGTCCAGCCCAGTTGCTCCAGCACCCCACCGCAGGAACATGGTATAAAATCAGTGAAGTTTAAAATGATGATTATATAGGTGGTAAAGAGCACCATCATACTGTAAAACCCAAACAAGGCAATTAAGCGCGTACGTTCAAAAATCAAAAACAAGGCAATAAGAAGTTCAATAATAATTAAACCGGGAGCGACCCAACCCGCAAATGCACTCAACAAGGGTGACTGCCCAAGCTGGTTCTCAAAAGTTTCATAATCTACTAACTTACTTACTGATGCATACACAAACAGCAGTATAAATAGAAAGACCAAAACGTCTAAAAGAAACTTTTTGATTGATGCAAACTTAAATCCCATAGTGTTGCTTTTAATATGGGATAAAGTTCAGAATAAAAATATTTTCTTAACGGATTATTTCTTTTCTCAAAAGGATTTTTTTAACTGAAAATCAAATCCTTATGAGAAATATTGAGTACAAATATGTGAAAATAGGTTGCTGTTTAAATGGCAGCTTTATCGATTTTTAATGCAACAATAGGATTGTATGATCTACTTTAATTTGCTATTATAAAGCTTGCGATAAAGTGTTGGGTTTACACTAAAATGCTTTTTAAAAGCAGTGGAAAAATGAGTAGGGTTATTAAATCCTGATAATTTAGCAACTTCCTCAATGGTTATCCGGGTGTGTTTTAGATAAATAGCTGCTTTTTTTACCCGTTCTTCAGTATAAAATCTAAAAATACTATTATTGTAAAACTGAGAAAATGCTTGTTTCAATTTGAAATCGTTGGTGCCATGCGTTCTGGCTAATTCTTGAATACTAGGTAGGGGTTTATCAAGATTTTGTAATATAAAATCTCTAACATCCTGTACCATTTTTACATCCTTATGAGATAACAATACTTTGGGCTTAGCCTTGGGAAGCTTCCCATCAGTCAACTCCTGGATTCTTCTTAACTTTATTTTGCTTCTGATAAAATTTCTCTTTGAAATGGGTTGAATACAATCTATCATAATAATTTGGTGACCCGTAATTGATGCAGGGATGGTCTTGATGTCAAAATGAAACATTTTTTTTAACCTTGTGTTACTGGTAAAGAGAAATTTTTGGTTCCCTTCAAAGTCAGGCTGCTCATTAATTGCTTTAGCAATCTTTTCCCAATCTTTATGAGAGTTTTTATCTAAAAGGGATGAAAATGATTTGCCCATTACATTCTTTTTAGATATCCCTAACTCTATGAGGGCACCTTTGTTGATACTTATGATTTTAAATTCTTCATTTAAAACAAATCCTATATGCAAATATTCATCTAGGCTACCTCGGGTATTAATAGAGCTAAAAAAATGAAATGCTTCTTTTAAATCCTGTGTTAACCAGTTTAAACTCACTACCAAAGTTTCCAATTCATCTTCTTCATTGGTTCTTTGAATTTGATAGTTTAAATCTCCTTCGGCGATTGCTAGAAGCAATTCTTTGATACTCGCTAATCGTTCGTTGTCAATTGTTCTTTTCATATCCTATGGCTTTATAAAAGGTTTTAAAAATTGAAGGGCATAATATTCTTCAGTAAAAACTTCAGTTGGGATTAAGGGCTGGTTGGCTTTTAAATACAGTTTTAACATGTGTTGGGCTACCAATCGCTCTTCTAATACTGCAACTGCTGTTGCCAAATAGGAACCTTGTGTAGCTAAATAATCACGGGCTGCTTTATTAGCATCATGAATTCCTCGTGTTTTACATAAAATTGGAAAGCTTCTTCCTTCTTGAAAATCAAGACGCTCACCCACGATCGCTTTCGCAATTTTAAGATCCACCAAAGGAATAGGATGGTACTCAAAATATAAAATACCATCAGATACCCAGAAGTCTGAATATTTTCCTCTATAAATAAGGGACATGGTAAGAAGGTTGTTTCTCTTTGAAAACTAAATTAGTAAAAAATATTAAAATTGTATTGATTTGATTGTTTTTGGCAGTTTAGATAAAGTTTATACTAACTAAATCTTTCTCAAAAGGATAGAAACCTTTCTCTTAGGGATTATTTTAAGGGTGATGTTCAAATTCCTTTAGGTTCATTTTGTTTTTTTAAATAGCTTGTAACTGTTTTTGTAAAACATCTTTCCCCAACAGGCTTTTTCAACACAAAAGTATATTCATATTTCAAGCTTGGAAATAGTCTGTTTCATTGTGAAAACAACATAACCAATATAGAAAATCATGGCTAAAATCAAACACAACAACTTCATCAATACAGTGAATGAAGTAATCAACAATGCACGACGTCAAAACATCGTACACCTCTATGCAGAAGACAAAAAGTTTTCAGGAAGAAACATTCAAATCAATGGCAAAACCCTCTTTCATTTTGGAACTACCGGCTATTTAGGGTTGGAACAAGACCCTAGATTAAAACAAGCAGCAATCAAAGCAATTGAAAATTACGGTACGCAGTTCCCTTTATCCAAAACCTATATTTCACACCCCCTCTATGCTGAACTGGAAGCTAAGGTCTCAAAGATGTACAACGCCCCTATCATCATTACAAAAAACAGCACACTGGGTCATATGGCCGTCATCCCCTCTGCAGTCGAAGATGATGATGGAGTGATACTCGATCACCAGGTTCATTGGAGCGTGCAAAATGCGGTCCAAATGGTCAAAACAAAAGGAGTAAAAGTCGAAATGATCAGGCATAACAATATGGAGATGCTGGAAACCAAAATCAAAGAATTAAACACAACCTGCAATAAAATATGGTATATGGCAGATGGGGTGTATTCCATGTTTGGGGATTTTGCGCCGGTTGATCACCTGATGACTCTAAGTAAAAAGTATCCTAAACTTCATCTATATTTTGATGATGTGCACGGTATGAGTTGGATCGGTAAAAATGGTACCGGGTATATCACCAGCAAACTGGGTGACCTCCCTGAAAACTGCCTATTGTTTGGTACATTAAGTAAATCCTTTGGGGCTGGCGGAGCTGTCCTTGCTTGTACTAACCTTAAGCTTCGTGATAAAATAAGAAACTTTGGAGGTCCTCTCACATTCTCCGCTCAATTAGACCCGGCCTCGGTTGCAGCAGCAATTGCATCTGCAGATATTCATCTGTCCGAAGAAATATACGAAATGCAAAAAGACCTTAAAATTAGGATTCAACACTTTAATTCACTCTTGGAAAAATCAAACCTTCCCTTAGTGGATAAAAATGAAAGCCCGGTATTCTATATCGGTACCGGTGTACCTGAAACAGGCTACAATTTTGTAAAACGCCTTTTTGATGAAGGATTCTTTGTTAACCTCGGACTATTTCCTGCGGTTCCGGTAAAAAACACCGGGGTACGCATTACCATCTCAAGGCACAATCAATTAGATGAAATAACAGCACTCGTGGAAGCAATGAACCATCATTTCCCCAAAGCACTGGAAGATACCCAAACCAACCTTAATAAAGTGCGCAAACTTTTCAGGTTGCCGGTATTAGAAACGGTAAAGGAGGAATCTACTCACCAAAACTTAAAAATTCGACACCTCAAGTCAATAAACGAAGTAGAAAAATCCCTCTGGAATAATCACATGGCCAACAACAGTATTTTCGATTGGGACGGTTTGGCTTTCCTTGAAAAAGTCTTTACAAACAACAATACCACTGAAAACAATTGGGATTTTCATTACATCATTATTAAGGATAAAAAAGACAACCCTGTTCTTTTAACCTTCCTTACAAATGCACTCTGGAAAGAAGATATGCTGGCACCGGTATCAGTATCAGAAGAAATTGAATCCCGAAGAAAGGTTGAACCTTATTATATGTCAAACAAAGTATTGAGTACAGGCTCACTGCTTTCAGAAGGGAACCATTGGTATTTAAACGAAAAGCATCCACAATGGGAAGAAGCCATTCAATTACTACTAAATACAATGGAGAATATAGACGCTCAATCACCTGTGGAAATGTTTGTCTTAAGGGATTTCCTGAAGGAAAGCCATAACCTCAACAACTTCTTGCACAAAAAAGGCTTCATTAAAATCAAAATGCCTGAGACTGCTCAAATCCATAACCTAAACTGGGAGGATGAAACTACATTTATAGAAACACTTTCACCAAGATCTAGAAAACATTTTAGAAAAGATATTTTACCTTATATGGACCGGGTTGAGGTACAATGGAAAAAGTCCGTCAGCACACAAGAGCTGGATCAAATCTATCAACTTTATCTCAATGTAAAACAAAACAATCTGGGCCTGAATACATTTGCCTACCCTAAAAAGCTTTTCTCAACTATGAATGAAAATGACCTGTGGGAGTTCCAATGTATCTACGAAAAAGGAGACCACAAAAAGTTGATTGGTATGATGTGTTGCTATAACAACAACAATACAACCTATGTCCCTGTATTGGTAGGTATGGATTACGACTATGTAACCAAAATAAACAGTTACAGGCAGTTATTGTTCCAAACCATAAAAAGAGCTGGTGAGCTAGGGTTTAAAAATATTGATTTCGGGCTCACAGCGGCCTTCGAGAAACGAAAGCTCGGTGCGACGGTCTATGACACCTTTGCCTACGTGCAGGCAAAAGACAATTTTACATTGGAGTTGCTCACGACACTTCAAACCAAATAAACGATACATTCTCAGCTAATCAGAAACATTATTTTGACCAACCCGCCTGACGGTCGGACAGGTTGGAAAAAGTTTAAACCGCTTCTATATTAAAGATGATGCAAAATGAAGAAAAGAGAATATATTACTATCGTTGAGGTGTTCAATAAAGAATTGGTAAAATTAGAGAGAGAGGATTTTTTGAGTTTGGATAAAATTCACGAAGCAATCATTATGTCAAGGCTAAAATTGTCTAAACTTAAAAAATACACCATTTTACACCCTTTTGAAAACCAAGAAGAAGAAATAGCCTTTTTCAAAAACTACAAAGGATCAGTACTTTCAAGCCTTATTTATTATGAAGAAGTAAGGAATTTTGAAATTAACAGCCCGGAACTGTCAATTGCTTCAAAAAAAGAATACATACTCCGTCAGGAACAAAAAATCAAAAAGTTCTTTAAAAAGCACGATTCTTTGGTGCAATACATTTCTTTAAACCTCACGAATCTTGACCCAATATTTTATACATTGAAACCAATGAATGAATCCTGGTCAGTTTGTAACGAATCTTACCACACAGATCCTAGTTTCTATACCAATCACGATTTGCTTTTAGCTAAAATCCGGGCATTTAAAAAGTTACTGGGCTACTTAAAAACCAAATACAATGCAATTGACAATTTCCTGAAATACGGGACACCTTTATATCAACACTCAGATATAAAGTGGACCGGCTCAAAAACAGAACTTGTTGAATTGATATATGGCCTGCACACAAGTAAAGTCATAAACAACGGAAAAACTGATATTAAAAAAATATCCCGGTTTTTCGAAAAAACGCTCGATGTGGATCTTAGCGATATCTATAAAATCTATTCCGAAATCAAAACAAGACAAAAAACCCCCACAAAATTCCTTGAAGAAATGACCATAAACCTACGGGAAGAAATAGAAAAAACCTTCAGGTAAAAACACCCGACGTCCGGTGAGGTTACGAAAAAAATCCCCGCGCCTCGTCCTCCGAAAGTTTACTGAAGGAGGAAGCGGGAAATCTAAGATTCAACGAAGTTAAATCGAAGATTCAGCGAAGCTAATCTCTCCATTCAAACTCCAAATTCTCCAAATTCTCCAAACCTATCACTACTCTCTTATCATCCCGAAGATTTGAAAGAGGAGGAATCCCATCCAGTAGATTAAGGTTGGAACACGATTGTATCGTGTAGTTTACAATTCTTAAAGAGAAGCTCTTCGAAGTTTGCAACTTCGAAGTATTATGAGAAATCATTGTAGAGGTAAATATTATTAGAATTATATTATTTATTTCAACAGTCTGAATATCATTAAACTACAAAAAAAACCATTATAATCTAATTGTTAAATTATAATTATTTTTAAGATTTTATTTGGTTTATTTTAACAAATTTACTTGTTTAGCAGTCCAAATAATTGCCGCCTAAGTTAAATTAGATTTAAACTCCCCAAGTTTAGAAAGTCTATACTTAATTAATACTATTAAAAGGCGACTTGCATGGTTTATTTTTCATCTTCTTTACATTTTTTTAAACTGTATCCTCGTTTATTTACCCAAAGAACACCATTGTTTTATGGTGTCATTTGTTCTTTAGATATTTCTCATTCCTTGAGTCTATCTTATAAGCTAAGTTTTCAACCACCAACCCATTCCATATGTCATTAACCCACCGACCCCTGATTATTCTTATCGTTCTATTTTTTTCTTTACACCTTGCCGGTCAAACCACTTCCATCATACCAGGTGGTGTTCCTGGCACTGAAGCTTGGTATATAGCTGAGAAAGAAGATTTAAATACTGGAATTTTTCAGAATTTCAGTCAAAGAGACATTCAGTTCATTCCCTTTGGAATATATGATCAAAAGCTCTTAAATTTTAACCCTACGATTTCTATCAAAGAAAATGAGTTCTATTTAAAATACAATACTGAACTTGAAAGTACCCCCAACCGCAATTTCATGATTGTTTCAGTACCTGGTGATACACAAAATTCATATCCCCTTTTTGGAAACGCATTCAATGAAAACGTACCAACAGATCTTTTGGATTCATTGAGCAGGAATACTTTTGTAATTGAAACCCAGCAAGGGTTTGCAAGTTCTATGAAGACAAACTTCTCCCAGCATCAAAATGCCCATGTTTATAATTATAGTTGGAGCCATTATAATATAGAGAAAAAGTTTAAAAGTTATGGTTTAGAAGGTGAAACGAGCATCTTTATAGCCCGTAACATGCAAAACCCTGAACTTGATCCAAGTGGTTTGTTTACAGGTTACATACCGGAATTTATTGTATTTGACAGGTACCTTACCAAAAACGAGCTTAACCGTGTGGAGTCATATCTTTCTTTAAAATATGGTATTACCAAATGGAATACAGATCATTATAGGGATTCCGGCAACAAGATATACTGGAATAAAGGGAACAATGAATTGTTTGGCAATAGAATATTTGGTATTGGAAGGGACCATATTTCCGGACTTAATCAATTGCAATGTGAAAGTGTCCATGCAACAGGGTTTCTGGTGGCCGCAACCCACGAAATTTTAGAAACCAATGCGATGGTGCAGGACAGTGTTGAGATTACCGACAAAAATTTTCTAGTGTTTGGGGACAATGGTTTGACGGGGTTGAAAGAGCCCAATTCACAGGGTTTACATCAAATGAACAGGGTATGGCTTGCCCAGGTTACAGGGGATTCAATAAAGGATGTCCCAATACACTTGCGGTTGGAACTAAATACGGTATTTCCTGATCAATTTTTGGAGGGTATTGCTGGAGGTATTTATAAAGTATGGATGCTACGGGATCCCTATGTCAATAATGGCTCTATTTCGGAGTTTGATAACGGGAATATTGAATATGCCACGCATAGTAATTTGGAAATTTTACCCAATGGTAAGATATATGCCCATTTCAATGAGATTTATTTTGATTCAGATACGAATAATTTTGACCAGTTTACTTTTGGTGTTGGACCTGAAATGTTGGTACAGGTACGTTATTCCCAATGGCAATGTGTAGGCCAGTGTTTTGATATTGAAATCTTGATTACAGGAGGGACGCCCCCTTACACCGTTACTTTAACTGATGAAATGGATAACCCGGTAACCGTAACATTTGATCAAGTCCTTACAGATTTAAACGAAGCATATACCTATACGGCAAATGTGTGTGTCGGTGAATACACGGTAGAAGTTGTAGATGACAATAATGCGAGTACTGAGTATAGTTTTAGTGTTGAAGCACTTAATTATACATTGGACTTAGGGCCCGATCAGTTTTTTTCTGAAATTCTAACAGAAATAGAGCTAAATGCCGGGGCAGGGATTAATGATCCAGATGCTATATATCAGTGGTTTTTTAATGGGGAAGAGATTGCTCATGATGAGAGCATCTTGATAGCTACCGAAGCTGGCAATTATAGTGTAATTGTAACTACTTCCGACATGGCTTGCCAATTGGAAGATGATATCAATTTGGGGTATCAGTTAAATGGAACTGTAACCTATCACTTTATTTGCAGTGAAGCGTTGAGTTATTTAAGTATTGAAGTGAGTGATGGGATCCCCCCGTATCAAACACATATATATGGGATAGATAATCCTTTGGATGTTACCCTCACCCATGGCCCCACTGAAACTTATTATGGCATTGCCGCAGGAACTTATTTGGTAACGGTTTCTGATAGTGCAGGTTCTTTTTTTGAGGTAAATATTGTTATTGATGGAACACAAAGCCCTGTCTTGAGCTTGGGCCCCGATGCCACTTTAAGTTCCTCACAACCCAGTATCACGTTGGATGCAACTATTCCTTTTGGCACCAACCCCAATCACATTTACGAATGGTTCCATAATGGTTTGCCAACCGGGGAAAGCACCCCTCAAATTACAGTAGATGTGCCGGGGGAATATAGTGTAATTGCAATAGACCCTGAAGATCAATGTGAGGTGGAGGCAAATATAATGATCGATTATTTATTGGAAGTTACCATAATTCCAAGTAGCGAATGCGAAGAGAACTCAAATTTCATAGAAATAAATATTGATTTTGGATATCAAAATTACATAACAGAAGTATTTGGTGATTTAGGATACTATTTTACGTCTGAGCATAGTGGCAACTATACAGTATACGAATTGCCTGTGGACGAGTATTTGGTAAGGGTAACCGATAATTACGGCAATGGCCAAGTTTTTGAAGAAACTGTTGTGTTTACAGAACTGGAACTGGATATTTATTCCCAGCTCATTGATATATGTGAGGATTGCACTGGTCAACCTTGTGAAATGAATGAGACAAATTGCGGTAATGATATCCCCTTGATTGATTTTGGGTGCACTGTCAGTTCAACTTTTACATTAGATGCATCTCTTTTGATCCAAACGGGACAGAATGTTGATTATGAATGGTTTATATGGGATGATTTAATTGCAACCCAATCGGAATTAACATTTGCTGTTTCTTCTGATTGTCACTTTATTTATGAAAATAATAACGCTTGTAATAGTAACTATGTATATACGGTTATAATAACAGATACTGTAACTGGTTGCAGTGTCTCACAGCAGTTTGCTACCAAAAGATGGTGTCCAATACTCTCTGAAAATTTATCTCCAAAAACATACAACTCTTTAGTCTATCCGAACCCGGGAGACACGTCTGTCACATTTTATTATGAAGTAAGTTCCAATGTTGCATTTGGGGGAACTGTGGAGGTTTTCAATGTCACGGGCCAAATACTTTATTCCAATACCATAGACGGGAATACCCAGTTTGTACTTCCATATACCATATCTACTTCAGGGACTTATTTTATAAGAACAACCACTACAGATGGGACCGTTCTTGTTGACAGAGTAATTATTAAATAACCAAACAAACCACCTATATGCCTTTTAACGTATTCAAAACATTGAGAAAACCAGGTTATACAAATTTTTTAATTGCCGGTCTGATGAGCAATTTAATGGTATTTGCTGAACCGGTACAAAGAGCAAGTTCAAACCTTCTAATCGAGAAAAATTTTCGCATTCATTTCCATAAAAACACGTTTCATAAGCCCGAAGCTGATACCTACACTATTGAACCGGTAGAGGGTACTTTAAAAACCGTGGAAAACAATGTAAATCCTGATAAGCCCAGGACTACTGTTAAGAGTTCAAAAGAGAATGAGTCTTTATCAACGAATTCAAATTTAAAAAGAAAAGCACCACAGCAGACCCAAAACAATACTTTTAATGATCTAAGTGAATACTTTGTTTTTTATGCCAAAGAGGAACAAGGCAAAATTGGGATTGAAGAGGTGTTTTATCCTGAAAACCCCCATGATAATTTCTTCACTATTTTTATTCCTGAAAATATTTCAATCGACAACCACGATGTGATCCTGTCCTATGATTTATTTGGTTTGAATGAGGCAGCCAATACCACAAAAAGCATAAACGGTAACGAGGCATATGGTGGAAAAATCATTACAAAAGACAATGCATGGAAAGAAGTGCAAGAGCAAATCCATCCGACCCATTTAAAGCAAGGGCACAATGAGATATTCTTCACGCGACGGGCGGATATCCCTTATTCCTATTTTATTAAAAATGTGAAGTTGACCCTTGTTGAAAAAAAGGATGCCCCTATCACATTGGTAACGGCCAAAGCAATCCACAACAACAATCAGGTGTATATTGTAGGTACTTCAACATTAAATACCAACGGGGCAATTACAATTGCAGGTAAAACGGTACCCGTCAAAAATGGGGTTATTGATTATTTTCTAAATATTGAAAATTTAGAAGGTGAAAAACTTACTGTACAATATCAGGAAGAGGGAATGATTAACAGTTATCATCATCCTGTCACAGCTGAAGAAACAGATTTAGAGGAAATCATTTTTCAAGATGAATTTTTAACACAATCCAAACTTTTTGGTTTGAACACACCCAGCACTGACTTTCAATTTCAGTCCGTCACCATAGAAACAAACTACAAAGAGTATTTTAAAGATAATGCAGCAATTTTGGTCCAAGGCTTGAATTTTAAAGACATGAAGCCCTTGAACCAGGATTTGGTCAATGTCACTTCAGGCGTATATGAAGCATACAGGGTTACCGGTACTCAAATAGAAGATACGGCATCTGTTAAAATGCACCTTGAATTTGATGAACAACTGATACCCACAGGGTATACTGCTAAAGACATCCGCACTTTTTATTATGATGCCAGTGCTCGCAACTGGAAAGCGTTGCCACTTGAATCCCTAAAAATGGAAGGCAACAGTGTCGTGTCAATGGTTACTGACCCCGGAGGGGAAACTGATTATATCAACGGAATCATTAAAGTATCTGAAAGCCCGGAGACTTCCAATTTTGTCCCAACAGCAATGAGTGATATAGAATTTGCAAACCCTTCCCAAGGGGTTGTAAGCATCCCACCGCCTTCCCCTAACAATATGGGTGCTGCAAGCACCAGTTTTCCCATTAAGTTGCCTCCCGGCAGAAATGGCCTGCAACCTTCCCTAGAAGTTGCCTACAACAGTGAGGGTGGAAACGGTTGGATGGGAATGGGATGGGATATCCAAACACCTGCTATTAATGTGAACACAAAATGGGGAATCCCCTTTTTTGATCCAACCTATGAATCTGAGGTTTATAGCTTAAACGGCCAGGATTTGGTTTTTAAACTAGGTGAAAGTGAATATACATCACCTCATAGAATCAATCAGGATATTAGTCGTGGGACTGCGGAAAAGCAGTTTTATTTGCGAAAAGAAGGGAGTTATAATTCTATTGTCCGTAAAGGTTCAAGCCCTCAAAATTATTGGTGGGAAGTTACCGATAAATATGGCAATAAAAGTTTTTACGGGGGGTATCAGGGAAGTGTTGTTGATAATGCTGTCATTAAAGATGGAGAAGGAAGGATTGCCCACTGGGCAATATACCGACAAGAGGATCCCTATGGCAACTATATTAAGTACACCTATGATAAAGATGAAGTTATGCTCGGTCTCACTATCTCTGCTCAGGAGTTTTACCTTTCAAAGATAGAGTATACTTTGGCCACTGGGGTAAATAAAAATTATGAGGTTAATTTTAAACGGAATCAATATAGTGTAGGGCAACCCACTTCATCTTTAGAAAGAAAAGATATAAGTACCAATGCCCGTTATGGTTTACTGCAAATTACCAAAGACCTGTTGACCGAAATTGAAGTGGCCTATTTTGATGGCTTTCAAAAACAGACCATCCGCACCTATCGTTTTGATTATGCGGAAGGGGATTTTAAAAAACAGCTTCTTACTAGGATCTCAGAGTTTGATACCCAAGGGAATCTTTTTTATTCAAATACCATGGAGTATTTTGTATTAAACAATGGGCCTCTGATAAACAATACCGAAACATTATGGAGCGGGAACAGTGAAACCATTTCATCCACGCTTCATAATATAGCTACAGGCGGTTTTGGGGATAATATTCCCAAAGGATCTGCTTTGGGGACAAATACCTCTAAAGGGAGTTCTTTTGGGTTAAGGGCCGGTCTTGGGCTTGGGACTAATTTTACAAGTGTTGCAAACACCATCGGGGGTTCTTATAATTACAGTAGGAATGAACAAACCACACGCATAAGTTTTATCGATATCAATGGTGATGGCCTCCCTGATAAAGTGTATTACAATAATAATGGGGGGGTTTATTACAGGCCCAATACCGGTGAAGGATTTGGGAATTTAATGCTCGTGGATGGAGCCACGAGTCTGGACAAATCCATATCCAAATCACACGGAACGGGTTATGATGCCAATCTTCTTGGTCTTATTGGTGTGGGTAAAAGCAGAAGCAAAACCAAAACCACTACCAACCATTATTTTGTCGACTTTAATGGCGACGGCTTGCCCGACCTCTTAAGTAACAATAGGGTCAAATTCAATATCACCCAGGAGAACAGTGATTATACATTAAGATCATTTGATGATTATGGCGTGAATGATACTGAGAACCCTATCGTTTCAGGGGCTATTGACCCTGCTTTACTGGAGTATTTGCAACTTGAATCAATGGATGAATTGCGTGAACAGCATTCCCAATTTGATCATGTAAAGGTTTGGCGTGCCCCTTATAAGGGAACTGTAAATATTGCGAGCCAAGCAAAATTAATAGCTAAAAATATAGATGCCGATAACAATGAGAATAAGTTTAGGTTAACCATTGAGCGGGCAGGTAGCCAACAAACCACTGGAACAACAACTCCACTTGGTAATGCAATACAATTAGAGAGTCTAACAGGCCCTGCTACAACAATTAATGAGAATAATGTTTCAGTGAATAAAGGGGAGTACCTGTTTTTCAGGGTTCATAATTTAGGATATGGATATGGAGGTGAAGTGGAATGGAACCCTACCATCACCTATACTTCAACAGATAACTTCCCGTATACCACCCACGATGATGAAAACGGGAAATTGATGAATGTTTTTGAAGCGGAAGGGGATTTTATCATGAACAATGATTTAAGTTGGGGCCCTCATCAAAATGATGTATCCGTCTTACTAGATTTTAACATCTCCATAAACGAGTTAAATGCTATTGATTTATCAGATGACATTCATTTTAAAATAAAAAAGTACCAGGTTGACCTTGATGATGGTTCAGTACAGTTGACCAATACATGGACCTTGAGTTACGATCATATAAATTCATCTCTATCGGGAGCCACCGGAACCTTTACTACCAACGTTGATGCAACAAACAGTAATTTTGTATTTAGTTTTGAAGCAGAAAGCGATTCAAATATAGCCTGGGATGAAATAAACTGGAAACCTGTGGTCAGTGGTGAAAATACAGGGATGGCCAACCCGCCCGTCAATTATAAGATATATGATGATAACGTGAATGAAGAAAAATACTGGTTCAATGCCAACCAACTTATCGATCCTATTATTGACCCACAGGTGCCCGGGGATGAACAGAACCCTTTTATGGAATTAAAACACAATATGTTTGACCTGGATCATACAAATTTATTGAATACTTATTTCAATGAGGATGAACCACTTCCCGTGAAGATAAATTGGGTGGTGAAGAAGAAAGAGGGAAATCTGACCCAAGTGCTTCATAGAGAAACATTCTATCTTCAGGCTGAATTAGTTGGCACTTGGGTTCCAGTTTGGGTGTATATATTTACAAAAGAAGCCGACCCAACATCTGATCAAATAAACCCTGCAACAGATACGGAATATTTTCAATATCCCATAAGTAAAGAAGATATAGAAGCTATATACAATACTCCCGGAAGCAGGCTTTACTCGGCATTCTATATTGACAATAAAAACTTTGGCAAGAACAATGCAACATCCACCACCTTGAGTTTGCACCCGGATATTCAAGGTGTTTCCTTTACGCCCATTTCAGTTCAAAAAACATTTCATTCCATAAGCCCTTCCTTTTATGGGATACCTTACCGTGGATGGGGACAGTTTTTGTACAATGGGGGACTGGCATTTGAATACAATGAAGAAGGAGAAATCACCAATCCTGGTTCTCCCGATGTATTTGATGGCAATATTGACATGAGCGTATTTGATTTTGATGGTGATCCGGAGGGGTTACAAGATGAAATTGACAATGCTGACCCTGAAGATATGACCCTTAACGGCGAAAACATCCGGTATACCTTTTATTCACAGGACCAACCTGATCAGATGTTTGAAAACCCATCAATTATAACCGCAAAATATGGTTATAACTTAGATGGTGATCTTACTTCGACCGTTGGGCGTTTTGGGGAAAGCAACTTACACGACCTCTTTCTCACGGCAAGCGATTTAATTGACGGGACGGCAGGTGTGGTTGTGGGGTTCAAACAACTTAGTGAATCCAAAGGAAAAGCAAAATCGGGGAACATTGGTACTGTGAGCGGTACCGTTAGTGAGGCCAAGTCTGTTGTTCTGAACCAATACATTGACTTAAACGGGGACCGTTACCCCGATATAATCACAGGAGGTAAAATACAGTACACAAATTTGCGTGGGGGCTTGTCGGGCACTACTTTAAACAATGAGAATGTATTTGTTTCAGGGAGCTTCAATGAAGATAATACCCATGGGGTTACCATTTCAGGCATGAACCCTAAATCGGACCAAGGGAAAAGCCAAAAAAACCCCATAATATCAAATATCAGTGCGGGTATTAATACCGGTGATGGTAGCACATCTAATGTAAAGCAATGGACGGATATGAACGGTGATGGTTTGCCGGATCAAGTACTTATTGAGGATCATGCAGTCAAAGTACGGCTTAACGTAGGTTATGGTTCTTTCACAGAAGAAATGATTCCTTGGGGAAGTGGGTATGGCACCCTGCTGACCAGTGAAAGGGACAATTTAGGTTTGGGTGCGCCCCTTCCCATTTCAGCATCCTTTGCTGCCGGTTTTGGTGGCGGGCAAAGTACCTCTGCGATGAATACTTTATTAACTGATGTGAATGGTGATGGATTGCCCGATTTGGTTATTAGAACCCAAAATGGATTTGAGTATTATCTAAACACAGGAACAGGGTTTGACGATGTTCCGCAACCATTTTATGGGGGCGGTGAAGTAGAAGAAGACGTTTCTGTCTCGGGGAATGTTTATGCTTCATTTACCACAGGTTTTATGATCCCAATACCTTTTGCACCAATAAAAGTGACCTTTACACCCTCTTTTGGTTTGAATGCAGCATTTGGCGAAAAAAGGGTTACCGTACAAGATATCAATGGTGACGGTTTGCCGGATATTTTAACCGGTGAAGATGACAATGCATCTGTTTCAGCACGGCTAAACCAAGTGGGGAAAAACAATTTGCTCTACAAAGTCAATACGCCCTTGGGTGGCAGTTGGGAAGTGGATTATGAATTGACTGAGAATACCTATGATTTACCCCATAGCAAATGGGTGATGAAGAAAATCATAACCCATGATGGATTTACACAGGAAGCAGCACCCACTTTTGATGAAACCTTGACAACCATCGTATATGATAAAGGGAAGCATGATCGGCGGGAGCGTGAGTTTTTAGGCTTTGAAACCCTGAGAGTGGAACAACGCCATCCCTCATTGGAGGTGGTCTACAGGTATACTGAAAAAAAATACCACAATACCAGCTATTATCTCAAAGGTGCTGTTAAAGAGACAGCAGTTTACACAGATGCCGATGAGATACTATCGTTAACAAGGATGTTTTATAACCTCCTGAACCCTGACACCCCTGTTGTTGAAACCAATGTCAACATCGATGCTGTATATCAGCAACCTTTATCGGGTGACCCTGACTATAGCCGTTTGCTTGCGGTTCCAGTGAAAACCATCACAACCAGTTTTGAGGATGGGCAAAACCTCAATTTGGTCCAGTTATTCAGTGAATATGACGGTCAAGGGAACATTACCAGCTACCATAATAATGGAAGCACTTTTGAGGACGCCTACCGCACTGAAATTGAATATGAAGATGTAGGTTACCCGGGCTTGCCCACAAAAATAAGTGTCTTTAAAAACCAAAGCAACGAGTTGTTGCGGGAACGGGAAGCTGTATATAATTCCTTTGGGAAATTACACCGTATTATTATAAACTTGGGAGACAATGAAACCAATAATGTTGAATTTGCTTACGATTCCTATGGAAACACCACCCAAGTAAAGCAATTGGATAATTTGGGGGCATTGGGCGGTTATTTTATACAAACCATCGGGTATGATACCGAAGTGAAAACCTATCCTGTGAGTTTTTCCGATTCTTTTAACCAACAATCAAGTTCAGTATACAATTTTTTATTCGGTGTGCCGGTATATGTTACGGACATGAACGGGAACTCCATGCGCACGCGCTTAGACAACAGGGGAAGGGTGATAGAGGTCACCGGGCCCTATGAACTGCCAAACGGGTGGACCATCAGAAATGAATATAAAGGGGAAGACCCCGTTCACGTTCAAATAGGGAGTGCAGGCCCCAATGATTATATGATCAGCAACGCCCAGGGCAGTTTTGTGGCAGCAGAACCCGGTACCTTGCCATTGAACAACGCACAGCATCATGCCGTGACCCGGCATTTTGATCCGGACAATGCACTAAATGAGATATTAACCGTGAGTATTGTGGATGGCTTTGGTCAGGCAATCCAGCTTAAAAAGACCCACAATTCAGACGCAATGAAATGGCTTGTAAGCGGTTATGAAGAAAAAGACGCTTATGGCAGGGTATTGAAAAGCTTCCTGCCGGTTGTACAAAATACTTATCCTACCAACTTGCATATCCTCTCAGGAGCTGATACAGGTTATTATGCTCAAAGTTTAAATAATCTTCCAGCTGTAGAAATGGAATATGATCAGCGTGACAGGCAATTGTTTGTCAAACAGCCCGGGGAACAACTACAAACCTATTTTGAATATGCCATTGTTGACGGGATGTTCAGCACGCGGGTTACCAATGAGAATACTTTTGGTCAGGATCAGGTACAGGAATCATTCACCGATGTTAGGGGCAGGAAACGAAAAGTGGTACAAAACAACGAAATCACGACACAGTTTTATTACAATGCCATTAACGAGCTCATCAAGGTAAAAAACACCAAGGGTTATGAAACTGTATATGAGTATGATTTGGCCGGCAGACGTATTCTGGAGAAGCATCCTGATAGGGGCATTACCTCTTACACCTATAACAACGCCGGGGCCTTAACCGAGAAGAAAACCGCAAACCTTTCACAACCCAATCAGACCGGTGTGATCACATACCAATACAACTATCACAGGCTCACCGAAATAAATTACCCACATCATCCTGAAAATGATGTCAAGTACACCTATGGAAGTGCTTTGACCTCAGGGCCGGACGATTATAACATTGGTCGATTGATAATGCAGGAAGATGCCACGGGCATACAACAGTTTGAATACGGAAAACTAGGAGAGCTCATTGAGACTATACGGGGAGTTGCCGTGGCCGGAAAGCTGTCCTACTGGTTCAAAACAGAATGGATTTATGACAGCTGGAACCGTATCAGTAAAATATACTATCCTGATGGTGAAACCGTAGATTACCAATATGATAAAGCCGGACAGCTTAATAACATAGCAAGGGATATACCCGGGGTAAACGCTCCACGTTACATTGTGGAAAATATCACCTATACAGATTATGGTGAGCGCGCCAGTATCCTTTATGGCAATGGCACACAAACCACGTATGATTATGACATACGCCGGCGTATGAATGCTGTTTCGCACAATTTTAATTCTTTCAATATTGAAAAGGAATATTCCTATGACGTTTTAAGTAATATTTTAAATATTGAAACCGTTAACAGCACCAGTCCTATATCAGGAACGTTGGGTGGCCCTGTTAACCATACATATAAATATGATGATTACAACAGGCTGATAGAGGCCAACGGGTCTTATGTAGGTCCCGGCGATGTCACCCCGGAGCTCTTGAGGCACGAGTATACCCTGGATATGCTCTATGATGTGGATCATACCATTTTAAGCAAAAAACAAACCCATATAAAGGGCGCAATAAACAGCCTAAATGATCCTATCAATCAAGTGATCCCGGTAATGACCACCTCTTATGACCTGGAGTATGACGGGTATGCCAGTGGCAGTCAGGTGGCAGGTGATTACAACTATGTACAGCCCCATGCACCCCGTGAAATCACCGAGTTGCCCAATCACGACTACAATGATGACCCTAATGATCCCCGCATCAAACGCCAGCTTGTTGATTATGACGCAAATGGTAATATGGTATCAACCACACAACGTGTGAGTGACCCTAATGAGCCCACGGGCACTATTGATATTTTACTGCGACAAAACCTATGGGACGAAGAAGACCGCTTGCGTGCTGTGGATTTGGTGCCAGAAGCCGATATTGATAAACCCGAAGTAGCCGTTTACACATATGATGCCGGTGGCGAACGCACCATAAAGTATGCCCCCGGACGGTTTGATGCCCGCTACAGTGCAAAAGAAACAGGGTTTGCCCATAAACTGGAAGCCACGGTATATCCAAGCCCTTTACTCACTGTCAAGCCCTTAAAACTGCCTGACGGGATACGACCTGATTTATTGGACCAATTCCCCCTGACTAAATACACCAAACATTACTACATTGGTAGTGAGCGTATCCATAGTGCATTGGGAACAGTAAATAATTTGGGGTTATTATGTAAAGATATGGAAGTAAGTACTGCGGTTGTCCAATTGGTGGACCAAAAGGTGATTGACGCAAGCGACGCCATAGTAGCAGATCATTTGAAGTTTGACAAAGAAATTTTCATAAGCCCCCAAGTACTTTATGGCACTACCGAGGCATTTAGTTGCAGGTTTGAGCATAACGATAAGGTTTTTGCTGCTTACTGGTACCATCCCGACCATTTGGGAAGTTCAAGTTATATCACTAATTTAGCAGGGGATATCACACAGCATATGGAATATTTGCCCTTTGGTGAAACACTGGTGGAGGAACATTTGAACTCAAACAACTCTCCATACAAGTTCAACGCCAAGGAGCTGGATGAAGAGACGGGGTGGTACTATTACGGGGCTAGGTATTATGACCCGAAGTGGAGTGTGTGGTTAAGTATTGATCCATTGGCAACATATAATCCAGTTATGGAAAATGAGTTTTATGGAGATGGGCAGCATAATGGTGGGTTTTTTAATAATTTTAACTTAAACCCATATATTTATACTTATCAAAATCCTGTTATTTATATTGACCCTAATGGTAAACAAGCTTTCTTCATGCATGGAACTTTTGTTAATAATATAGGGATGAGTCGGTCAAGTATGGATGCAATTCGCCAAGAGTTTAGAAACACTTCCTCTCATCATTATAATATGTTTGATTCTAGTAATAGGGCGCAAAGTTTGCCAAACACCAAAATAGGAAGATTAAAGTTTGCCGCTGGTTTATATAACTTTGTTTTAGAAAATAGAAAGGCCGGCGAACCAATTACTTTAGTGGGACATAGTCATGGAGGTAATGTAGTTACTTTAACAGCAAACATGTTAGAAAATCATTTTGAAAGTATTGGTGAAAAAGTACAAATTAATATACTTACCATAAATACCCCCATAAGGGAATATGGCTTATCGGAAAATAGCAGTGTTGCTCATTATAACATATTTAGTCCTGATGATATAGTTCAGGTTGCTGGCTTTAAGGATTTTGACAATATTCCTAATGGTTTAGCTGGAAGAAAATCTGATAAGGCTTTTAATATAGGCTATAGGGATAAATCTGGTCTCTTCAGTGGCAGTTGGAATTTAGGTCATGATGGACAAAGTGATGAAAACGTGGATGAATGGCTTCCAAAATTAAATAAAATGAGAAATGAGATTAATGAATTTGCTAAGCGATTAAAATCATTAGAAATTAAAGAATGAACTTAAAGATGAAAAAAAAATTAAAAATATTATTGTTAATAATTATAGTTCTTTTTGTTTCTATAATATACAATTTAATTTCAGGAAATAAGGTTCCTATAACTGGTCACGCTATAGCTTTAATTAGACCAATAATTAACAATTATAAAGTAATTGATTTAAAAAACGTAATAAAAAAACAAGATAAAGTGAGCTTTAAAGAGTTGCCTGAAAATATAAAAAATAGTTTAAAAGATTACAAAGAAGATGTCAATAGGCCTGTTTCTAAAAAAAAATTTGATTATAAAATCCCATATATTAATTTAGGAACAGATAACAATTTGAATTATGAAAAGAGTAATTTTATTTACTCGGACTATATTTTATTTTATACTTACGGAAAAGATTATCAAGCAGTTTATATAAATCATTCCTATTATATAGATATTACTGAATATGGTAATCCTATATTTTATAAAGACATTATGTATGTTTATTGTGATGAATCTGGCAGGTTGTTTACAGATGAGAATGCTATTTACTCAGTAGTTAATCTTACTAAGTTAATAGAGATGTGATCGCCTTTCCAAAGTATCCTTGCTTCGGCGTGACACACTGTTGGAGGAGCATTTAAGTAGAGAAACAACTCGCCCTACAAGTTCAACGCAAAGGAATTTGATGAAGAGACGGGGTGGTATTATTATGGGGCGAGGTATTATGACCCGAAATGGAGTACATTCCTCAGTGTTGATCCCGCAAGTGAGATGTACCCGGGTGTATCGCCATATGCTTATACCTTACAAAATCCAGTTCGTTACACTGACCCTACAGGCATGTTTGTGGAAGGGGCAAATGGATGTGGTTGTCCCCCAGATTGCCCAGAGGGAGTTAATCCTCCTCCAGAAGTAGTACAGGTTAAATCTTATTTAGATAATAACCCTTTAGTTAAAATGTACTCATCTCTTTCGAAAGTATTTGAGAGCTATAAAAAAGATATTCCTGACACCGAAGCAGATTTCACAATTTACGGAGCACAAAAAGCAGGTGATAATGGTGCTAGTATAGGTGTTAATAATGAAAAAGGAGCAAAGCATAGTATAAATGTTGATGCTGAAAGTTCATGGCTAAAAATTGCTGAGTATGCAGGGAAGGGATGGCGTATGATTTTGGGTCTTGATGAGGAGATTGATGGACGGGAAGTAACCCGTGATGACTCTAAGAAAAGTGATACTCATGTTTTAATAAAATACTCCAGTAATAGTGATGCTGATAACGTGATATGGAAGGATGGTGCCAAAAGTTTAGAAGAAGCAAGAAAGATTTTCACAGAAACGATGGAAAAGGCTAAAAATAAAGATGAACGTACTTTAAGCACATATAGTACTGATTCTATAAAAATAATAGAAAAGAAAAATAAATAAAGATGAACAAACATTTTATAACTTTTTTAATACTGATAATCAGTTTTGTTTCTTGTAAAAAAAACCACAAAGTCATAGATCGAGATGATGACGGGAACATTGAATCTATCCATTATTACAATAAGGATAAGAAAATAGATTCTTCTTACTTATATTATCCGTCCCAAAAGCTAAAACAGGTAGTGTATTTTAACGCAGGAGATAGCCTTAGCTATACTGTCATTTACAAAGAAGACGGAACAAAACGGGCAGAAGGCAATATTGTAAGAAACAATTTAGATTATAGGATTGGTAATTGGCAGCAATATGGTGGAGAAAAAACAGATAGTATAGTTGAATACATCAATATGAATAATAAATCTTATATTAACCAAGTATGGGTTTTGAATAAGAAAACAAAAGATACTATAAGAAATAAAGGTAATTACTATTATATCTTCAACAAAGATACTATTTCTGTAAATGACACATTAGAATATAGGTTTTATTTGTTTCAGCCATATTTTAGTTATGATTCTGATATGTTAGTAGTTATGCCTGAAAATGATAATGATTTAAAGGAAGATTTTTCAAACATTGATGACATAAAAAAAAATACTTTTTATAGTTTAAAAAATGATGGTATCCCCCATCCAGAAATTCCTAAAGAAGTCCCTAAAAACCATAATGCAAATTTTGGCATCATATATAAAAAACCTGGAGAAGAAAGGATAAGGGGGTATATCTCTGAGTATGTTAAAGATAAAAAAGATACCACAAAGAGAATGGAACGTATATTATTTTTTGACGAAACAATTTATGTAAAAGACTCGGTTAATTAAAAATAAAACTAACAAATTTTGCAATGAGTTCCCCGCTCTTATAAAACCATAATGTTGAATGAGTTAATTACTAGATCAAGTTTATGTTTCAAATATGTTGATATATTTTTTTTAACCCGCTACGCATTCTAGCAAAAAAAATTTAAAAACGCATGTAGTGAAACAGAATACAAGTTTAATGCAAAAGAGCTGGATGCGGAGACGGGCAACTATTATTACGGTGCAAGGTATTATGACCCGAAGTGGAGTATAATGTTATCGGTTGACCAGATGTATGATAAATACCCTTCGTTCAGTCCATATGCTTATACTTTACAAAACCCAGTGAAGTACATCGACCCTACAGGGATGACGCCGGAAAGCCCTGATGATTGGATATGGGATAAGAACAAGAAAGAGTACGTTTGGGATGGGAATGTTACAGGAGAGCATAATACACCTAAAGGTTTTGAACATGTAGGGCCATCTATCAAGGATGTAGAAGAGCATCATGAAGAAAATAATCCAATATCATCTATTTTTACCAATCCAAAAATGGGAGAAGACAGAACCCCTTGGCCAGGAGAAATTTTAGAACGTGAATCTACTATTTTTGAAAAAGCAAGAGATTTTGGCGTAGAAAACAATATCCCTTTTTCTGAAACTGCTTATAACATAGCAGATGGTGTTTCTGCTTTTGTGACTAGTTTTGATTTATTGAATCCCAAAGAACACCCACTTCGTTTAGATGGTTCTAATTCCATAAGAGGAAGTGAAGATCATATTAACTCTGGTATTAATGGATATATGACAGTTTTGCCTTTACCTAAATTTAATATACGTGGGTTTAATATGGCTCAATCAAATTCATTTTTTAAAGGAACTTGGTATAATCAACTTTCCCCAAGTACTAAAGGTACAGCCCTAAAGGTATTTAACTCTTTAATGAAGAAAATAGTAACCCCTAAAGCCTTTTTTAAACAAATGAAATCACAATTGGAATAAATTATGGTATCTTTTTTTCTTCAAATAATAGGAGCTTCGGTTCGTTATTTTATAAGCTTTGTGAGCCATAAATTAGCTGGTAGAAAGGCAAAAAGTTTTGATGCTTTTTTTAAAGATAGGGGCAATGATGTAGTATTTAATAGCACAAATGACTACATAAATACTCTTATTGGAATTATAACTTTTTTGACGTTCTTAATTCTAAGCTATTTATTATTCGGTTAAAAATGAAAAAATGAAAAATAAAGTTTTGATATACATTTTATTAGCTTTCAGCCTCAATACTTTTGCGCAGGATATTTTTGAAAAAAAATTTGAAAATTGTGATACAGAAAAGTTTGTTATGGAAAGTAACACAATATCAGTAAAACAAAAAACTGATTTTGTAAATATTCTTGCAACCAATTTTGACAAAAAAACAGTAAAAGAAATTAGAGGATTATTATCTCTACAAGTCATAGTAAACGAAGAGGGAGGTTCGTGCCTTTTGAGCATTGATAACGAAACAAACATAAGAACAGAAGATTTAAATTTGAAAATGATAATAGATAATGAAGTAAAATGGTATAAGCCTAAAGAAAAGACGTCCGTTATACTGGCAATAAAATTCTACGGAAATGAGGTAGAACTAAAACGTATAGGATTAAGTTCTGAAAAAGGTTTTCATGAATTAATTGATTAAGTATCGGTAATGATATGAATTAGACACTCCCAACCATATTTTCTATAAAAAGTTAAACCGTTAAAATTTAGGCTGTTTTTTATTTATAAAAACGTTCCCATTTTTTTTTGTAAGGAAACAGCCTAAAAAGAATTCTACAACATCCCCCACCTTTGCAACCCTAAGAGGAAAGTAATAATGGGGGATACGTTATCATCCCGACAACCCAATATGCTACTTTGCAGAAACCAACTTCCGGGACAAGCGGGACCGGTTTGGTATCCACCTGCTTGACCGCCTGTACCACACCTATATCCTGGGACGAACCGGAACAGGGAAGTCCACCTTACTTGAAACCAAAATCTACAATGACATCCACGCAGGAAACGGCCTGTGCCTCATTGATATCCACGGTGATTTGGTACAAAAGGTACTCACCCATATCCATTTCTCAAGACAACACGACCTTATTTACCTCGATGCCACTGACCCAAACCTTAACCTTGGTTACAATGTACTGCGGAATGTCTCTGTTGAAAAACGTCCCTTAGTAGCCTCCAATATCCTTGAGGTCTTCCAACACCTATGGGGAAACCAAAGTTGAGGAGTTAAACTTTCCCATATCCTGCGCAACATCCTCTTGTTGCTCCTCGATCAAAAACACGCTGACTTCTCGGATATCCTCAGGGATTACACAATAAAAACATTTTCACGGTCTTTAAAGGGTTACAGGTTTGAATCCTTCAGGGTTATATTTCGGAATTTAATGCATTGGAAATCAGTTCTTATAGTAGATCTCTGTGTCAATTCTGGGACACTTTCTTATTTTTTTGAGACAAATGAGGTTTTTTTAAAAAGGGGTACAATAGACATAAAATCATTTTTAAGGAATGAGAAAATCCCTAAAACAGAAGAAAGAATACCGATAATTGTCCAAAAGTCCATACATCAAATATAATAAAAAAATTGTATGTATCGAGACGTTAAGTTGCATAGCCGGTCCCTAAAAAAACAAACTGAACCAAACATAAAAGGCAAACACTTACCTAATTCAAATTTATTTATTACTGCTTCAATTTAACGTCAGACCATGATGTATTTAAAAAGTACTTCCTGACCCCAGCGGGGTCAAATATTTGTAACAAAGCCCATACCTATAGAACCCAAGACCCCGGCGGCCTGCCTCCCGAAGGGAGGGGTCGCATTCCTTCTCAAATCCAATCCGTAAAATCCGCCCAAATCCGCGTCATCAGCGTTCCATTTGAGTTTTTTTAAGTTTTAACTAATCCTCCAATCAAAGGATAATCAAACTGAGCACTGCCACTGAACACTGATTATTCCATTGGAACTTGCATTGCCAGCCGTAAGTTCACTGAAGGTTTGGGTGCTTGAATATTTGGTGCTTCAAATCAAATTATGTTAAAAAAACACCCGACGTCCGGTCAACTTACGATTTTCTGAAAATCCAACTCCCCAACTTTGTCCCACGAAAGTCAAACCATTCTATGAACCCTAAGCCGGGTCGCAGCCAAAAGCTGATATCCCCCTTCCCGGCTTAATTTAAAAACAATGAATCATGGGAACACCAATCATCACCCAGGCAGACCTCGACCAATTCAAGGAAGACGTCATCAACGAATTAAGATCCTTAATGGCCAAAGAAAAAACCGTAAAAACCCGGTGGCTAAAAAACACAGAAGTAAAAAAAATGTTGCAAATAAGCCACAGTACACTACAAACCCTACGGGCTAACGGTACACTCAGCTACACAAAAGTGGGAGGAATCATTTACTACGATGGAGAAGAAATCGAAAAAATGATGGAAGAAAACAAAATCAGCAATAGAGTTTAAAAATGAAGAATGAATTACATCAAACAGATGAATGCCATATTCACAAAGTTCTACAAAGACTCCAGATTAAACCCCACGCATATCAGCTTGTATTTCTCACTGTTCCAGCTGGGAAACCTCAACCGGTTCCCGGAAACCTTTTACATCAACCGCGAAGAAATCATGAAGCTCTCCAAAATTGGTTCCAAGGCAACCTACCATCGGTGCCTCAAGCAACTCGACCATTGGGGATATATAAAATACCTGCCTTCACACAATCCCTACAAAGGAAGCAAAATCAAGTTGCTCAAATTTGATACAAGTAGTGAACAAGTACCGGGACAAGCTGTGGGACAAGCATTAGTACCTTATATAAAACATGATAAACATATTAAAACAGAAATAAACATAAAAAAAGAAGAAGTCGTTATTTTTTTTAAAAATGAATTTCAAAACCTCCTTCCGGAAAAGCAATTACAAACCGAGGCCGAAAAATTTTACAACCACAACAAAGCCACCGGCTGGATGATAGGAGGGAAGACCCCCATCAAAGACTGGCAAGCCGCCGCCCAAAACTGGCTCCAAAAAGCCCTCGAAATCAAAACCAAAAAAACCAGCAAAAAGCTTAATCATCTTAAAACCAACAAAAACAAAAACTATGACACCCCACTCTAAATCCCCGCTATTCCGAGAAACTCGTTCCCCCTCTCCTTGGGAGAGGGGGAGAGGGGGTGAGGACCAGTACAGGCGCAACATCTTGCGCCTCATTTCACCAATAACAATTAACCATTAACTATTCACCATTATGAAAAACCTATTCACAATCATCGACAACAACACCTCATACACCCTGGGCAAATACCACAACAATCAAATCATCTACGATTTCAACAACACTTTGGAATACCTCGAAGTCAAAGGCAAGCAACGCTTCGGCGAACACTTCCGGATTTACAAAGAAGACCACAACCTCATCTACAAGCTGATGATCTACACCATCAAAGACAAAACCTCCTGCACGGCCAATGGCATCAATCTAAACAAAGGCATACTGCTCACCGGCCCTGTAGGATGTGGCAAAACAACACTGATGCAGCTTTTACCATACATCCATCCACAAACAAGACCCTACGGTCTATTTCCAACCCGCAACATAGTCATCGAATACAATACCAACGGCTCAGACACCATCAACAAATACAGCGCCCTCAGAACAATGTGTTTCGACGACCTCGGAGCAGAACCCACCGGGAGATACTACGGCCACGACAGCAATGTTATGGCAGAAATCTTGGTCTCCCGTTATGACCTCAGCCAGGGACAAAGCTCAAAACAAAACAAACAAACCCACCTAACCTCAAACCTCAACGCCCACGAAATCGAAGAACGCTACGGAGAAAGAGTCCGCTCCCGCCTCCGCGAAATGGTAAACGTAATAGCATTCCCGGCTTCTTCCCCGGACAAACGCTCCTAATACCCGCGCTTCGTCCTCCGAATCCGCCAAAGGCGGAGAAGGAGGAAAGCGGATAAGCAAAATTAAAAAACAAAGACCCGTCACCCTGAGCGTGCCCGCCGGAGCTTTAGCAAAGGCTGGTGATTTTTACGAGGAACGAGTAAAAATTGTATCGAAGGGCGTCATCACGAACGTAGTGAAGTGAACTCGTCAATAAAATGCAACCTTGAACCTTAAACTTTAAACAATGAACACACAACAATTCTGGACATGGTTCCAAAAACTAGAAAAAAAATATTACTACCACAACAAGTTAAGCAGTGAAGAATTCCTCAATAGGATAAAAGAATTCAGGATAAACCTTTTGGAAGTAAACAAGTATTTCGGATATATTATCAAATTCAAAAACGACAAAAGCATGTTAGGCGAAATCATAATCACTGCTTACGGTAATAAAGAAATCTATCAGGATGTGGAAGCATTTGTAAATGAAGCACCACTCTTAAACCATTGGAAAGTAATAGCTTTCCTTCAACCTTCAGAAGACTACAAAAAGTTCAAAGAATACATAAAAGAGGATTTCGACATCGCATTGACCAAACTTTACTTTCAACCGGTAAAATATTACAAAACCACAAAGAAGTTTAAACTACACTTCTATTCAGATCAGGATTTATCAATACACCACTCAAAAGATTTAAAAGCATTAGTAATTGAAATATTGGCAAACTACTTAGGGGAAAAGTACCTCTATGAAAAAATAAAAGACATCAAAGTGTACAAAAACAACCGTAACAGAGGAAGAACCTATCCCTTCTTCAGAATAAAACATTGTCTCAAAAAAAGATCAAAATATGGTCTATAACAAATCCCCGCAGCTCCTCCGAGTAGGTTCCCCCTCTCCTTGGGAGAGGGGGCTAGGGGGTGAGGACAGTACAGGCGCAATATTTTGCGCCTCAAAATTTACCAAAACCAACAACAAAACCACCGTCATCAAGATCCGCCGCGTTCACTGAGCGAAGTCGAAGTGTAGGCGGAGAAGTGAACTCATCAATCAAAGAAGTCATCCCGAGTGATTTTTCTTGAGACGATAGTTGAAAGAAAAATTGTATCGAGGGAAACCTTGAACATTAAACTTTAAACCTTAAACATGAAACCACAACAATTCTGGACCTGGTTCCAAGACAACCAACAAAAACTATACATCCTCCCATTACTAGATAGAGAAGAAAGAGACAGCCATTTCTATTGGTTAAGCAAACACCTCAGCTACTACTGCAAAGGCCTCGGGTTTGAAATAAAGTTTGCAAGTGATTATATAGGCCCGGCAACTCTCATCATAACAGCCTATGGAGTAAAGGATCTATACCCAAAAGTATTCGAACTCATAGACCACGCACCAAGAATAGACAACTGGAAATTTGAAGCATTAAAAAAGCCAAGTAAAGATGAAAACAGTAATCTCGACACACCATACAAGTTTGGGGCATTCAATTTAAAAATTGCAGACCTATACTTTCAACCTGTAAAATACATCAAAAGCACTGGTAAGATTATTATCCACATCTATTCAAACACGTCATTGCGCCGTGACCGCCAAAGGCCGGGATCCGCCAAAGGTGGAGTAAGCAACCCCATCAACCCAAAGGACATACACACTGCAATCACATTTATACTGGAAGATCTTATGGGAGAAGAACTGCTATATGCTAAAATCAAAAAATTCAAATTCTACAAAATCAACCGAAACAGAGGTATTACCTATAAACTCACACACCTTAAAAGCTATTTAGAGATGATAAACCAAAATTAGTGAAAAGTGAAATTTACAAATTCAAGATTATACTAGCTAAGTTAATAATTAACTAAGCTAGTAACCAAGCTACTAACTAAGTGATTAAGAAATTCAACAGTACAAGCGCAATATCTTGCGCCTAAAAATTCAAACTTCTTGGGAGGGGTTTGAGGTGTTTACATATTACCTTACTAGTATCAATAAACCCTAAAATTCAGGGTCTATCGCGACACCATAGGTAAAATATTTACCTTAAAATGAGGAATCCCGTAAAATCATCTCAACCTGCTTTTGTAGTTTTGACACTTTAGGGTTTTAACATTTTTTATATATTTGAAGAAGCACAGTTTTATTGATCGACTAGTTAAACACCATTATGAACAAAAGGGATTATTTTTCGGTAAGAACAGGTAAAATTATACCGAATGAAATAATTGATTTAAAAGTTCTTAAAAAGTTATTTCTTTTGATATACAAGAAGATTGAAAATGATGGATATTTTCAAAAATATTTTGGATATTACTGTATTGACCAAGATGAAGTTCCCGGTGAATTAGGATATGACTTAAAAGATGTGATGTTCATACATCTTAAAAAAGAGAATCTTTTCCCAATAACAACTGAGATAGAAAATTATTCTGAAGATGACTTATTCGATGTTATCGAATTTCTTCACGATTATTGTTCAAAGGGAATAGATGGCTATTTCCATCAACATAATGGTTGCGGTTATCATTACGAAGAATTTAATGATAAAGAAGGTCAAAATTATTTTAGAGAACAAATTAATCCAATCTTAAAAGATTACTCTAAAGGATTTGAACTATCCACAGATGGAGAAATTTTGCAATTAGCTGACTCTGGGCTGTCACACCTTTTTGAAGCTGATGTACCTACTACTGACATAGAAAACATTAAAAATAAAATCAACAATGCAGTACTTAAATTTCGCAGATATAAATCTACAATGGAGGACAGACAAGACTCTATTAGAGAATTAGTTGATGTACTTGAATATTTAAGACCGAAGGCAAAAGAATTACTTGAGTCAAAAGATGAAAAGGACTTATTTAATATTGCAAATAATTATGGTATTCGGCATCACAATGAACAACAGAAAAGCAAATATGATGTTGCTATTTGGCACAGTTGGATGTTCTATCATTATTTAGCAACAATACACGCACTTTTAAGATTAATTAATAAAACTAAAAAATAAGTGTATTTAAATACAGTAAGTAATCTTAGTTATTTTCCTCAGATATTTTAGTTTTCAGTTCTTCAACTAAAAATCAAATCAAGGCTTAATCGCATGAAGTATTCTTAGAATCTAAATAATTTAAAGTACAATAGTGAAAATGGAACATTTAAGTTTTTATTGACGTACAATCCTATGTTCAAAAAAATGTTAAAAAGTTCTTAGATAATTTTTAAAACATTTATCGGCACTTATTATATTTGACTAATATTGTCAAGTCAAATTAATCAAGTGATAATTCACAAATGAAAAACACTAAGTTGGTAGGCGAACTACTTCGAGAAAAAAGAGAGGAAAAAGGATTGCTTTTAAGGCACGTTTCTGCGGAATTGGATATTGATACAGCTATACTTAGCAAAATTGAAAGAAGCGAGCGAAAAGCAACTAAAGAACAGATGTTAAAACTGGCAGAGGTACTTGATTTGAATAAAGAAGATTTACTTGTTCAATACTTGAGCGAAAAAATACTTTATGAAATAAAAGACGAAGAGTTGGGAGAAAAAGCACTGAAAGTAGCAGAGCAGCAAATCAAATATATTAATAAAAAGAACAAAGGAATTGAAGGAGTTTAAATTAGAACTATTAGAATATCAAGAAACCGCTATCATGTCTGTAGTAGATGTATTTGACGGTTCTGTAAAAAATACTTTTGATAATGCTTCTGTTGATGGCATTCGCTCAAATGTTTGTTCGCTTACACCCGAACAAATTACCGAAAACATAAAAACTGTTTTAAATGAAAATGCAATCAGTGATGAAGTTGCTAAACTTACAGACGACCAAGAATTAACCATTGAAATGGAAACAGGAACTGGTAAAACCCTTGTTTACATCAAAATGATTTACGAATTATACAAGCACTACAATTTTACTAAATTCATCATACTTGTGCCTTCGGTTGCTATTAGACAAGGTGTATTGAGTACGCTTTCGACATTTGAAAAGCAATTAGAAGACATTTACGGCTTTACCCCTAAATCATTTGAGTACAACAGTAAAAAGCTTAATAAAGTAACGCACTTTATAGAAGAGCAACATCCTCAAATAATGGTAATGACTTTGGCTTCATTTAATTCTGAAGACAAAATTTTGAACCAAACAAAAAGAGAAGATCTTTTTGCAAATATTCCTTTCATTGATGCCATTGGTAGAACAAACCCAATCATCATAATGGACGAGCCTCAGGAAGGAATGGATACAGATAATTCGATTAAACAAATTGCCAAACTCAATCCGCTTTTTAAAATCCGATTTTCTGCAACTCATAAAGTTTCAAAAAACAAGATTTATCGCTTAACACCTTACGACAGTTACCAACAAGGATTAGTAAAGAAAATTGAAGTGCTGACAGTAACTGAGAAGAATGACGAAGCAACTTTAAAACTAGAACTTTATGAAACTAAAAATGGTAAAGGGCCAATTCAAGCAAAAATTAAGGCCTGGCATCAGTCGTCAAGTGGAAAGATTGAATTCAAAAATTCAAAATGGCTGAAAGATGGCGATAATTTGGGGGAAGTAACCAATAATCCTAGTTATCTCAATTATAAAATTGAACGTATCAAAAAAAGTTTAAGAACTGGAAAATGGTCGGTTGCATTCACAAATGGAACAGAAATTTTTGAAAAACAAACCTCTGGAAACATTCAAAGTATTTGGAATTTGCAATTAGAGTGGCTTATTATAAGACACTTTACTAAAAAACAAAAACTACAAGAAAATGGCATCAAATGCCTTTCGCTTATTTTTATTGATAAAGTAGCGAATTATATAAGCGAAGAGCCCGTTATAAAGAACCTTTTTGTAGAAAAATATAAAGAACTCTATCCTGAATTTCACGATAATCAACAGCCAACAGCAGAGCATATTGATGCGATACAAGGTTTTTATTTTGCTCAAACTGGAAAAGGAGAATATACAGACAACGAAAACTCAATGCGTAAAAATTCAGAGGTTTTTGATGCCATTCTCAAAGACAAAAAAGAACTATTAAATTTTGGAGATTCTGTAGCCAATAAAATTGAATTCATTTTCTCGCATTCTGCCCTTGGTGTAGGTTGGGATAATCCAAATATTTTCAACATTGCAACACTTAGTAATTCGTATTCAGAAATTAAAAAAAGACAGGAAATTGGACGTGGGTTGCGGATTTGTGTTAATACTGAAGGAGAACGTGTTTATGATACTCTAACAGTTTCAGATGATGAAAGAATCAATCAACTCACCGTCATTCCAAATGAAAGTTATGAAACCTTTGTGACCCAATACCAAGAAGAAATAAAAGAGGTGTATGGCACTAAACAAGCAGGTGCAGGAATGACACAGACGCACAAAGGCGAGAAGCTAAACCAAGTACATTTTAAACGTAGTAAAAGTGAAACCATCACTCAAGCATTTAAAAGGTTTTGGAGTGCTTTAGCCAAGAAAACAAACTACACTGTAAGCTTTGATGAAGAAGCCTTAATCAACAGAAGTATTGAAGCCTTAAACAACATTGAAATAGCAGATTATTTGGCAGAAGTAAGCAGTCGTTCTATCGGTTCTATTTCAGAAGATGGTATCAAAGACCAATTTGGAGGTACTGAAAGCTACAAACTCAAAGCCAATTACACCGCTTTAGATTTGGTAGAAGAAATTAGTGAAAATACTGGCATTAGCTACATTACAGCATTCAAAATTGTAAATGAAATCAATTACGATTCATTTGCTAAAAACCCACCACTATTTATTCAGCAGGCTACTGCCAAAATCAATAATATTGAATTGGAAGAAATGGTAAGAGGACTAAATTATCATTTGACGGACGAAACTTTTCCTTTTGATTTTGAGGATTTTGTAAAACAAGTCGAATACAATCAATATCGAGACACACCCATAAGAGGTTTTTATGATAAAATGCTTGTGGATAGTGATATAGAAAGAAATTTTGCTTTAGCAACAGATGAAGATGATGAAGTGATTTGTTTTATGAAACTGCCCGCATATTATCAAATCCCTACCCCAATTGGCAATTACAATCCCGATTTTGGTATCGTTATGAAACGTAAACAATTGCGTGATGGAAAGGAAAGTGAATTTTATTTTGTCATTGAAACCAAAGGCACAAACGACATTAACGATAAAAAAGCACTCAAAGAAAGTGAAGTGTACAAAATAAATTGTGCAATGAAGCACTTTGCAACGCTGGGCGTGGAAGTACAATACAAAGCACCTGTAAAAGATTATCAATATTTTAAAGAGGATGCAAGAAACACTATTAACACATTAATTGAAAAAGCATAATGAGTAAGGAATTAGGAAACACAGAAAACCCAATAGAAAACGTACAATCACACGATTGGAACAAAGAACGTTTGGAACAACTAAAAAACCTGATGCCCGATTTGTTTACCAATGATGGACAACTCAATATCAACGAACTTAAAAAAGTAGTTGACCCCAGTTTAGTAACCGAAACTGAACGTTACGAATTTCGTTGGTTTGGCAAAAGCAACGCCAAGCGTGAAGCCTTTACGCCTACAGATGCTACTTTGGTCTATGACGAAAACAGAAGCGTAAATCCCACCGAAAGCGAAAACATCATTATTGAAGGCGAAAATTTAGCGGTTCTAAAATTATTAAGCAACAGTTACCGTGAACAAGTAAAGTGTATTTACATTGACCCTCCTTACAACACAGGTAAAGACTTTGTGTATTCCGATAAATTTAACCAAGACAAAAAAGAATACTGGGAAGATACCGAAGTAACTGAAAATGGTTTTAAAATAGACACCAATACCGAAACAGATGGACGTTTTCACTCCAACTGGCTCAATATGATGTACAGCCGTTTGTTGATTGCTAGACAATTGCTCCAAGAGAATGGAATTATCGCCATTCACATAGATGAACACGAGGAACATCATTTAAGAAAATTGTGTGAGGAAGTTTTTGGAGAGGAAAATTTTTTAGGGATTGTGGTTTGGGACAAATTAAATCCAAAGGGTGATGCAAGAGCAATTAGCTATCAACACGAAAGTATTGTTTTATTTGCAAAGAACAGTGAGTTTTTATTAAGTAATACTGAGTTAAGAAGAGAAAAACCTAATGCTCAAGCTATTTTAAGAAAAGCTGAAATTTTGTTTAAAAAAATAAATAAAACAGATTTAGAAACTGTTAATGAAGAATTTAAGGAATGGATTAAATGTCAAGAAGGATTCAGTGGCGGAGAGAAAGCTTATTCTAAAATTGATGAAAATGGAAAAGTTTATAGAGGAGTGTCAATGGCCTGGCCCAATAAGAAAAAAGCACCCGATGAGTATCTTATTCCATTAATTCATCCCATAACAAAAAAAGAATGTCCCATTCCAGAAAGGGGTTGGCGAAATCCACCTAATACAATGAAAGAGCTATTAGAAAAGGATTTAATTCTCTTTGGAGAGGACGAAAGAAAGCAGCCAGAACGAAAATATCTTTTAGAGGAAAATATTTTTGAGAACATACCAAGTATTCTCGAATTCGCAGGTAGTGATGATGCTTTTTTTAAGAAATTAGAGTTAGAATTTGACAATCCTAAACCGTTTAAATTCTGCAAAGATTTTCTAAAACCATTAATTTCTACAGAAGACATTGTACTCGATTTTTTCGCGGGCTCAGGTACAGCTGGTCACGCTATAACCGAATTAAACCAAGAAGACGGAGGCAACCGAAAATACATTTTAGTTCAACTTCCCGAAGCCACAGATGAAACAAGCGAAGCCTACAAAGCAGGTTATAAAAAAATTAGCGACATTACCATTGAACGCAATAAGCGAGTTGTAGAAAAAATTATCAAAGAAAAGAAAACTGCTCAACCAGATTTATTTGACGCAGAAGTTAATGCGCAAGAGCAATTAAAAGGGCTTGGTTTTAAAGTATTCAAACTACAAAAATCCAATTTCCCGAGAGTAGAATATGCACCTGACCCAAATAAAACGCACGAAGAAAATATTGAAGCACTCAAGAAATACATCAGAGATAAAGAAGCTCAATTAATTTCTGCCTTCAATAAAGAAGAATTAATCACAGAAATTTTACTCAAAAACGGTTTTAAACTTAATTATACTTTAACGAAGCAAGAGCAATTTACCAAAAATGAAATTCTTTTTGCCACAGATGGAGACAAGGAAGCCTTGGTTTGCTTAGATGGCGATTTGGTAGAAGAAACTATAGAATATTTTAAGAAAAACACCGAGCAAAAACTCATTGTGCTAGAACGTGCCTTGGACACCACCAAAAAATGGAATCTAAAACACTATATGAAAGATAATTTTAAAGCGTTTTAGGTATGGCAGAGGAAATAAATGAAAACTGGAAATATATTTTAATCAATGGAAAATCTAAAACTATTGAAGTTAAGGTCAAGCCATCAGATTTCAAAAAAGGAAGACTTATAAATTTATCCGATATTCGACCATTTAATAAAAAGGATTCGGAGGGCAAAGACATAGACCCTACTGCTGAACTGGCTAATAATGAAAAGCGTACATTTTATAAAGAGTTTTTCCAGAAGCCATTTAAAAATTTAGTGTTTCTATCAGGTGCTGGTTCATCAATGGATGTTGGAGGTAAATCAATGTACCAACTTTGGGATATTGCAGAAAGAAAATTCCACTTTGAAGAAAAGGATAAGGCGATTGTAAAAAGTGATTTCAAAGATTTCTCTTCAGCTATAAATTTTGATTATGAATCGAAGAATCTGGAATCCTTATTATCACACATTGAAGGAGTCATTAAGTTTTCGGGTGACTCAAAAATCAAACTTAAAGATGGAGAACAAAATCTTTTAGAAATTAAGAAAGTAATTTTTAAAACGATTAAGGATGAATGTACAATCCCAAAGCCCCCAAATGATGCATTTCCGCACAAAGTATTGCTTGAAAAAGTGTTGCAACGCAAGCAAACCAGCCCAAGAGTAAAAATATTTACTTTAAATTATGACTTGCTATTTGAAGATTCCGCAACAGCTGTAAACGCTATTGTTATTGATGGATTTTCTTATACATTTCCAAGAACATTCAGCGGTAGATATTTTGATTATGATATTGTACAAAGAGAAGGAAGTAAACTAAAAGAAGAAGATAATTTTGTTCAGCGTGTTTTTCATTTACATAAATTACACGGTTCTATTAATTGGGAAAGGAATAAAAATGCAGGAACAGTTGAAATTAAAGAAAATTCCGAAGAACCTTTAATGGTTTATCCACGAGAAGCCAAATATGAAGATTCCTACGAACAACCATTTTTTGAAATGATGGCACGTTTTCAAAGAAATCTTAGGTTAAATGATGATACCTTGTTGGTTTGCCTTGGATATAGTTTTAACGACAAACATATCAATGCGGCAATAGAAGAAGCGTTTAACCAAAACCCAGGATTTAGACTAGCTGTAATTGACCCATTTTTTGATAATCCTAATGGATCTAAATTACTTCAAGAACTTAAAAGCAAAGCTTTAGAAACAGAGCGAATTATAATGGTTTCAGAAACATTTACCGACTTTGCCAGTCATTTCCCAGAAATTCAAACCTATAATGACGTAAAACAAGTTACTTTAAATATAAAAAATGACTAAAACCAAAATAAGTCCTTTCAAGCACGAATACTTTCTTGGTTATATCAATCAGGTGTTACCGCAATTTGTGAAAGTTCATTTTCCATCTTCGGTATTATTGAATGGATTCACTCATTTTGGTAAAGAATTTAACGGTGGTTTAGTGGGTAGTTTTGTCGTGATTGAAGGCGATAAATATGGTTTTTTAGGTAGAATTACAGAATTATCACTACCAGAATCAGAACGACTTTCTTTGAATGAGAAAGCATTTCAAACCAGTGATTTTCATCCTACAGGAAAAATTGAAATTCTTTTATCTTTTGATTTATACAACCCTTTTGATGTCAAGAAAGGATTAACAGCCTACCCAAATATTGGGGCAAAAGTATTTGTAAGTTCAGGAGAATTGGTACAACAATATATGTCAAGGTTTGGTGTGAGAAATGGCGAAGAAGTCAAAGAGCCACCATTACTTGGTAGTTTAGTTTCAAGTCCAGATACAAAAGTTAAAGTAAATCTTCAATCTATTTTTGGGAGACATTGTGCCGTAGTTGGCACAACAGGTGGCGGAAAAAGCTACACCGTAAGCAAACTTATTGAGTCATTAATTGCAACTGGAAATAAAGCCATTTTAATAGATGCAACTGGGGAATATTCAGGTAGCTACAAAGGCATTAAAAGTATAAATGTTGGTAATGGAGAAAATATTTTTCATTATTCACAACTTACAATTGATGATTTGTTCTTTATGCTCAAACCATCCATAAGAACACAAATGCCAAAACTTATGGAGGCAATTAGATCTTTGAAAATCGCAAAAATGTTAAATGGTTCAGATATAACATACAAAGGAGAAACAGTAAAGATAGAAGAAGGTAATGTTAAAAAAGAAAATGCAAAGAAAAAGCCTTATGATGTGTTTTATTATAAACATATTGGTACTATTGAAAACGGTTTAGCAGATTTTGATTTTACTAAACTTGCTAAGCAAATTAATGAAGAGTGTGCATATGATAAAGGAACTCATTGGGAAAACATTTATCAAGTTGATGTGTCTTATTGTATAAGTCTTATTTCTCGAGTAAACAATTTAGCAAACACCCCTGAATTTAACCAGATATTTGGTTTTCAAGAAGTTAAAAAAGAGACCGATATAACTAATCTTATTGATTCTTTTGTTTCTATAGAAAATACAACTGATTCGTTGCTAAGATTAAATTTGGAAAGTGTTAAGTATGATTTTCAAGTTAGAGAAACGTTAGTCAATGCAATAGGAAAATATCTTTTGAACAAAGCACGTAACAAAGATTTTGAGAAATCTCCTGTAGTCGTATTAATTGATGAAGCTCATCAATTTCTAAATAAATCAATAAAAGACGAGTACTTTGACACAAAACCATTAGATGCTTTTGATTCAATTGCCAAAGAATGTAGAAAATATGGTTTATTCCTCTGTATTGCAACGCAAATGCCAAGAGATATTCCAAGTGGAACACTAAGTCAAATGGGTACTTTTATCGTTCATAGGCTTATAAACTACAACGACAAGGAGGCGGTAAGTAATGCTTGTAGTACTGCCAATAAAAACACGTTGGATTTTTTACCAATTCTAGGAGAAGGAGAAGCCATTTTAACAGGCGTAGATTTTCCAATGCCAATCATTATGAAATTTGACAAACCTACAATAGAACCAGATTCAAGCACACCAAAATTAAACTAATAGAATTTTAAAAATAAAAAAAAGCTAAATAATTATAAATTAGTTGATATTCTAAAATACAACAATCTAAAAAAACTTTCTCAAATGAGGTTTATTACAATTAATAAAATTCAATGTATGCGAGAATTAACTAATTTTTCTAATTCATAGCAATATGAGATAAGAATGGCAGACAATAACAATAATAGTACATCTGTAGAACAGAAATGGTATGAAGAACCTGTAAAAAAATGGTTTGCTATTATAGCAGGTTTCATCTTTATTGCAGGTTTGGGTTATTCATTTGCAAGAATTCAATTAAATATTGAATTTAGAATGGAAAGATATGAGATGAAACAAGAATTTAATGAGCATTTACAAAACCAAATCAATAGTTGTAAAGAAGAAAAGCAATCACTTCAAAATCGAAGGGTAGAAAACATTGAGGAAACTATTAAAAATTTAGAATCTAAATTAAATGAAGTTAAGTAATAAAAATAATTCAAATTATATTATAGTTGCCCTATTCATTGGATTGGCAACTACTATTGGAATTTCAAGCTTACTTTATTTAGATAATAAAGATTTGGAAAACCAAGTTTTAAAAAGAGAACATTTAATTAAAAAAACTATTTCAGAAGATAGTATTTTGAGTAAACAAAAATCTAAAACTGACAGTATCATCAATCATTATATTAAAGATTGTGATATTTTAATTAACAACGAAAAAGTCTCTACAGAGGAATTATTGGAGTATATGCATAGCCAAATAAGGACTATAGAAAAATTACAGATTGAAAACTCAAAAATATTAGATTCACTTAAAGTATATAGGTCATATATTGAACTATCTAAATCCAATTTAAATGTGAATTACAAATCCGAAGAAAAAGACAATAAACTAATTTCTACAATAATTTTACCCACTGATTCATTAAAAATATATAAAAAGCTTTACGAATTAATGAAAAGAGACTATGGTATTTCCTACGATATTGAAAGCCAGGATGAATATATTCAATATAGTAAAAGATATACAAAATTAGACTCCGCACTCTTTGTTTATAAATATTACAAGCACGTTTTGACAGGAGATTCTTTAGGTAATATAACAATCACTTTACCAGAAAAATAAATAAAAGGACTATAATTATATAGAGTAACTTTATTCTGCTCTTCGGGGCTTGCATCACCTTACCTCCTTATTCTCCTTAGCATTCCCAGTCAACCCAAACAATTTACGATGGCACTCCTGTAGCCTTCCCTAAAAAGGGAAGGCTACATTACCTTCATTTAAAAAGCTATTTCGACCGTTTACAAGCACAATTCCGGTTGAATTTGTGCAACATGGGTGTCTATTTCCAAAGTACCTCCATTTATTAAGTCCACAATTTCCTAATGTCCATACAATAGTTATATTCCTATATCCAAGCAGAGGGGTCAGTATCAACCGGAATGGCTGCTTTAATAAAATTGGATTTTTTGGGGAGGGTCAGCTTAGCCCGGTATATCCAAATATTTTTTTAACAAAATCCTGATGTGAGATTTTTATAAATGTATTACTATTTTGAAGATGAAAAATACTGTTTCCAAAATCTAAATAAAGTGGTTTTTTAGCAAAGTCCCAGGTTTTTCTTTTATACTTCCAGTGATACCCATATACACCTTTATAATCTTTCATGATATCATATCTGCGCTTTTTTATTGCTTTCTCAGCTCTTTCATTAGCCTTAATTTCCTCAAGTTGTTCCTGCCTGATGGTTTCCTGTAATTGTTCCTCTTGAACTTTTAACTCATTTTGCAATTCCAAATTCTTATCTTTTAATTTAACTATTGTAGCCTTACCATTCATTTTTTCAGTTCTTAGAAAGCTCTCAATATCAATTTTTAAAGTATCTTTCTGTTTAAATTGATTATTCTTAACCTTTAAAATATTCCCTTCAAGTTTTACAATTTCAGTATTAAGGGTTTCAATAATAGTAGTAAAGTCTATAACCAGAATATAATTTTGATTTCGAGACATCCTATCAAAATCTTGAGCAGAAGAAAAATTGATAATGTCCGGAAAGAAAGAATTCATACTTTCTTTTTTTATCAATTTGCAGATTTTATAGTGTTTGGAGCTAATTAACTTATAATCTACAATTGTGAAATTTTCTAAACTAGGGATTTTACATTTTTCAAAAGTTTCAATTTTTTCTAAATGCGATTTTTTTAATTTGATAGTTTCTGTATATTCTTCTAAAGTTTTGGACAATAGTGGTAAACCTTCTCTAATAGCAGACTTGAAACTTTTTAATGGATTGTAATAGCCCAAAGTCCCTTCTAAAAATTGGTCAACGGTCTGATTTAAATCACTTTCAAGCTTTATTATTTCGTCAATGTTATCTGTTAATTTTCTTATTTTATAACCATTTGAATTTATTTCTCTTTCAATAGTTGTAATATCATTTTTTAAAGCACTTACGTTAACACTGTCTTTTGAAAAAATAGAATCTAAATTAAAAGTAGGATTGGTTTTGTCTAAATAACTAAGCTGTGCTGTTACTACACTCCATATTTCAAAGTTTTCTTTGAACCCTTCAGCATTTATAAGCCATATCATGTTGCTATAAAACCTCTCACGCTTCTTCACGTCAGTGGAAGAAATAGAGGAGTTTTGAAACTCAACAACTAAGCCTGAAGTTGTTTTTATATCTGCTCTGTGAATTTGTTCTCCATCGCTTACTATAACCTCTTGCCATTCTATAGGAAATTTCTTTTTCCATTTACGATGCCATTCAGTTTCATTTTCTTTCCAAAAATCACATTTGGCCAAATCTATATGCCTCCAATGATGAATATTTATTTCACCACAATATGCCCTTACTTCATTTTTACAAACCTGGCATTTCCCAAGCCCGCCTTTATATGCTTGAATTCTATTTCCATTAATGTCTAGTGCAATTAACAAACGGTATTCTTTTTAGATTTAAATAATTTTTAGTAGGCTGATAAATAAAATTGCATCACATAAATAAACACCCCGGTCTTTGGGCACATCATATTCAATCAGATAAATTATTTGTTGAATGAGATTGGTTAAACATCCATTACAAAGCGTTGTTTAACTCACTTTTTATGTAGGCTAATAGAAAGTGTGCTCTAATTTAATTTCTCTTTACCTGCGCTAGGATTATTGCTTTCAAGCTCTACTGCTCTTAAGTTTATCGAGTTTATTTTCATTAGCTTCACAGATTTGCATTCCATTATCTCTTGGCTAAAAATGACAATATTATTTCCTTCTGGGTGCAATGAGCTGCTAAATCTAATTCCATTCGCTCCGGTAAATACCTTGATAAATTCACAAATAAACTGAGTAGGTATATATTCAAGTTCGCTGTCATACCTGCGCATAGGTTTTGATAAATCCCTGCTTATTCTTTGTCTTAAAAGTTTGCTCTTTATTGTCTTGTTTACGGTATTCGCATTCGGTTGAAATAACGGTGTGTCCTCTGTGAAATCAACTAGTTTTACTGAATCAAATCCATTTTTTAATTGAAAGGTCCCAACACTCAACTCATCTAGATATGATGCTCTTACTTCATAAAGCACAGTGTCTGGTTTATCACTTAGATACAAAAATGGAATTCCTGATGGATTTGCTCTACCACCGGCAGCAAGTTCCTTAGGGGGGCAATTCATTACTTCAGTCTCATAAACAGGTAAACCACTTTGATGGTGAAGCCTGGCACGATACAATGGAATATCAGATGTTAATTTATATTGGGTATTGAAAAATCCATCCCAACCCAAATCTTCAATACGCTCTATGTTTATCACAAATCGATTGTTCCACTTTAGCTCTTCCTTTAATAACTCCCAGTGACTATAATTTTCAATGATATCATTTGTATAATCAACCAACTCATTGGCGGAAGTGACCTCTGTTGAAAGCTGGGGCAACACAAAATTTAAAATTTTATTCGCTACACCATGAGAACTAAAAAAACTCCAATGGCCTTGTATTTTGGCATTTAATGGTTCTCCTGTTTGGGTGAGCTGGTAGTTATCAATCAGTTCTTGAAAGAAGTCTAACATTTCTGCAATATCCAATAACTGTTGGTTTTCAGAATCACATACATTACAATTCCCTTTTTCAGAAGAGGACGAAATAAAACCTTTAAGCTCTTTGTCGGCAAAACAATTGGAACAAACTTTCATGACAATTACCTATTTTTTAAATACTCGCTTAAGACCAATAAGTGGTTTTTAATAGATAATTTCTTTACGGTTCCTAAACCGGGATAATGCTGATCATCAAAATAGTTTACTAATTCTTCTATTGATGAATTATCTAAGTCATGCGCTCTGCAATACGCTACAGCTTTTGCAGCTGCTTCAGCAAATTTTCCCTGGACGTTTGCAATGGAATCATTAGTGTCTGAAGTAAAATGCCTTATCCATATTTGATCCTGCCCGTTTAGATAGGTCAAATGAATGACGACAGCTCGTGGTGTACTGCCTCCATCAGTGTATTCACTGGGCAAAACTGTATAATCAGAAAACCCTTTGAAGCCTTCATCTTGAAAATAAAGATGTTCTTCTGAAAACCTATGCTCTTCTATGTCAAGAAAATCACTATTTCGGGCTTGCTTTTCAAATAAATCATCTAACCTTATATAGTTTTTATTTAAACCTATAAGGTACCTATGCAAAGCCCTGTTTCTTCCGGGGTCTTCAACATTAATCGATTGAATGGCATCAGACTCAACCAATGCCTTAAAATCGTCATCATCCACACTTAAATCATTCTGGCAGATTAGCATACAATCAGTCAGTCCATATTGTGCAACACTTTCATTTATAAATTCAGAATTGTTCCTGTAATGAAATGCAGGCTTAAAATTATCTTCATCTAAGCTATTCAAGTATTCAAGATACTGAGTATGATCACCGGCAAGCTCACCCACCATGGGATTTACAATAAGATAAGCTGTTTGTTGCCGTTCTAGAAAAACTTTATAAGCGAGGTTTAAATTATTATGTGCTTCTTTAACGGGCTCAATAATGGGGGTTATAACACCTTGAAGTGCCTCTTCAATGGCTAATTCCCTCAATGCAATTAGCTCAAATTGTCTTGCCCTTAAAAATGGATAATACATACAATTTAGGTATGAAGTTGTGTTTTTAGATTTGCGATCATTTGATTTCTTTCAGCTTTATTCATTTTAAGCGCTAAGCACAATTGGTTAAATTCTTTATAGTATCTGGTGGACAAAGTGTTCGTTGTGCCACGTTTTTTAATTTGCGCTATAAACAGTTTATTTAATTCTGTGCTTGGTATTTTTTCTATAAGCTCTTTACAAATAATGAATTGATTAAAACTGGTCATTTTTGGAAGACTACCATAGAAATATTTCACTATTTTTTTATACTCCTCAGTATGTAAAATATTCATTAAAGTAGCTGAATCTATTTCTAAATTAATCTCAGCATCTCTATGTAATTGAAATCTATTTCTACCATCACTATTAAAAGATATCAAACCAATATTCTTTGCATATTTCTCATAGATACTCAGTTTTGATTCCGGTACTATGAGAAAAATTTGGTTAAAAGCTTTTCTGTAATTTTCTAGCTGTAAGGGAAGCCTGGTATCAGTATCATAGCCCGTTTTAATTTCAAATATTTTTGAATGGCCATTAAACATAACTAAATCTGCTATTGCATTGCCCACCCTAAATTCATTAAACACCTTTGAGTTCTGTTCGCCTATCTCTTTTATCAGCCAATCGTTTAAAAATGTATTTTTAAACACATATTCATTTTGATAATGAGACTCTAATATGGAATAAACATACTTAAGGTAATCCATATAGGTTGCCTTATTTAATTTATACCATTGTTCATCATAACGTTCAATCTTATAATTAATGGAAGTGAAGTCTTTTTTATACCATGAAAGCACCTCACTCCTTGAAAACAAGGAAGAATAGTCACGTAATTGATTATTATGATAACTTAACCCAATTTGCATTTTATCCATTTAGTTATATCAAAGATACTATTTTCCATTTTAAATAGTAAAATTGCTAATTTAAACCACTCATTCCGGCCGTTAGTGCCAGTCAACACGGTTCAACTTGTGCCACAAAATAATCTACCCCCACAGCACCCCTCAACACATTATGTCCCTCCAGTCCCTTATGTCCCTAAAATAAGCTATTACGTTTTCAATAGCTGGGGGCAATATCCGTAGGAATAGCAGCTACTTTTATAATGGCTTTTAGGGGGGCAGCTTAGTCCGGAATGTCCACTATGATGAAAAAAGTGTCCTTTTGCCCAGGAATGAATCTCAGTTTTCAACCGTTTGTGCAGTATGAGACACAGTTTCGCTAAATGTTTTAAACTATAAGTCTAAGTAAAATTGTTTTTTATAAACAATCCCTTTAATAATCTCATGTGACATAATATAAATATCAAGATCCTTTAATGTATTATCGTATTTTGGGTACTTGGTTTTAACTTCTTGAAGTCTAGAAATACTTGAGTTCGAAGTATCTGCCAGTTGCCCCAACTTCTTTAAAAGATAAATTTTTACATTGTCTGAGAAGGTTGCTCCTGTTGTTTTTTGTATATAAAAAGCTCGCAAAATGTTTGCTTCTGTAGTTGGATTCAGATTTTTATAAAAAGAATTTTCCTGAAGAATATCTAGAGTACCAGTTTTCAAAAAATTATTGAAGTATTGGATGTTAAAGTTGAAGCTGTGTAAATTAATTGCCAAAGCGTCATAGTTATAAAAACAGCCTTTAACAATACTATGGATTTTATCCTCTTGATTTAATTTTACGAGTTTTTCTTTAAACGCCCAATTATTTTCTAAGCTCCACATATCAACTTCAAAATCTTCCAATCTCAATTTAATTCCATTATGGCGGTTAACTTTGAATTCTATACCTGACGCAGTAACTTTTTCCATAAGTACAGAATTAGGTAAGTCGACAATAATATCTAGATCACGTGATTTTCGATGAAAGAGAAAGTCACGAAAATATCCTCCGACGATATATGCCGTTCCTTCGACAAAGATATCGAACAAAAGAAACTTGAAAGCTTTGTGATCATTTAGGAAGTTGTTAACATGCTTCTTAAATTCAGGCTTAATTTCAGCTAAATTTCTCATTACACCTTGATTCCACTTAATTCTTGAAATAAACTAATTGCATATGAGTCGGTCATTCCAGAGATAAAGTCCACAATCAACTGCAGTTTTTTATATTCCTCATTGTTATACTCTTCTATTTCTTCAAATACCTTTCGATGACTTGACGCAATGATCTTGTAAAACCTATTTTCTCTAGTATTACCGCTGATGGTAAAGTTAGGGCTTTTTGCTTCCTCACAGAAAATCCTTAACAAGCCATAAACGGCCTCCCAACCTGCAATCTCTTTCTTTATGATGTTCTTATCACTAAACACCCGCGATTGCAGTTTTTTATAGGCCTTTCGAACATCCGCGGCATTTGAAACATCAATTATCTCGGCTTCTAAAGTGCCGTTCATTATTTTTTCATAGTGTTCTTCGAAAGCATTGACAACTCCTTCAATCATTAACTGTTGTGTAAATATTCTGAACTGTTGAATCATCAAATTTTCTGATTCTGAATCTTCACGGAACTTCTCAATTAAAAAGTCCATTTTTTTCAGGACACCTTCTTTGTTATTTGTCAGATGGTTTTCAAATATTTTTCGGATATCGTAAAAGTTTATTATCCCTAGTTTAACTCCATCTTCAATGTCAGCTGCACTATAAGCTATATCATCCGCAGCCTCAAGAAGATATACAACAGGATGCCGTCTATTTCCCAATTGGAGTTGAGTGTTTATCGTTTTGTATTTCTTTTGTTCCGATTGAAAATACCCAAATTTCTTTTTAGCAATTTCCGCGCTATCTTTTCCTAAATTTCCTTCTACTGAGTTACTAGGATATTTAACAATAGAAGCTAGGCTGGAAAAAGTAAGATTGTATCCATATTGATCACCAAAATATGAGAGTTTTGACAAAATTCTAAAGGTTTGAACATTTCCGTCAAAGTTTGTAAAATCAGCTTTTTCTATGGGTTTAAGTGTTGTTTTATTATTAGCGAAAAAATCCTGAAAAAATGTTTTCACCGCTTCTTCACCAAAATGTCCAAAAGGTGGGTTTCCTAAATCATGAACCAAACCAGCAACGCGAAGGAGAGAACTAAGGTTCCCTTTCAGTGAAATATCTAAATCATTTTTTTCTAATAACTTCTTCTCAATACTTTGGCCAATAGAACTGCCAATGTAACTTACTTCCAAAGAATGAGTCAATCGTGTTCTGATAAAATCACTTTGTTCTAGAGGAAAGACTTGTGTTTTGTCCTGTAATCTTCGGATAGGTGCACTCGAAATTAACCGGCCATAATCATTTTCGAAAGGATTCCTACCATCGGATGGAATAGTGGAGGACTTTTCACGGAATCTTTTATCGCTCAATAGCAAAGTCCACTTATCTTTATATGACATAATATTTTTTTTCAAAGTTAATTAATATTGCCACTAAATTAACAAAAGTGTTCATGTTTGGTAGTAACTACCACAGGAACGCTGAATTATTGCCTGCAATGTTTCTCTGCTATATATAAGTGTTAGAGCTAATATCACCTAAATTAGAATTCATATCATCTAATTTATTCCAGATTTTCTCAAGTCTTCTATTTTATATGTACTGACATTGTTTTCCCCAGGCATTTCTTGATAAACATTTTCCATCTTATTTAAGAGTTGTTCTGTAAGGTCATTCTGATTTTCCATTAGCTCAATTAATTTGTCAAGTTTTTTCTCAACATCATAAAGACTTGTTTCTGCTGGCAAGTCATTTTTAATATCATTCAGTGTATTGTTGATTTCATTTAGTACATTTTCATTCATAGTGTTTTTAATTTAATTGATATATTATTAAACATTTCATATAATTCATTTTTAAGGAGCATAATTCACTAGCTGAGACAACGAAAGTTTCTAAAGCAAGTAAGAATTCGATAGGCACAATTGCAGAGAGCTATCAGTAGACAATTTTCCAAGTTATCTCATAAGCAATAGATTAAGATTGTATTTAACCTAGTGCTTTTCAAGATGTGATGTAATTTCGTCTAATTCCTCGAGCTGTTTTTGATATAAATTAATCAATGCTTTTATGTTTGCTGTAATATAAAATTTTTCCAACCGTATACCCTTGATGGAACTTAAACAAGCTGTAATAACATTTGAAAGTGGTTTTGTTTGAGGTTCTAATCTATAACGACTTAAAATGTTTACCATAGGGAGAAAAAAATGCTCGTCTAAAACATAAGGGTTAAAATTTCCATCAGCTAAATGAGGTATAATATATTCTGTATACAACTCGGCTAATGGCTTGTATCTTGCATCATTAATTGGGTCTGCACCAATTTCTTTTTCGATAGCAATTCCGTAATCAGCAAAAGCAATATTAAATGCCTGAATATTTATTGTGAATTCGGTAGTATTTTTTGAAATACCAGCTAAATACTTTTCAAATTTTTCATTAGTAGTTTTAAAAAGATGTTCTAAAATACTAATATAACCATTCGTTCTATTTGAAATTTTTATTACATTCTTAAAATCTAGATCCTTATTTTTTAATTCAATAAACTTTATTAATTCACTCTTATCTAATGACTTAAAAACTTCTCCGCTTACAGCTGAATATAAACCTAGATTTGGTATATTGAATTCATCAGTAACATTTTCGGTCTGAAACTTTTCAAGTGATTCTATTTGCTGTTCGAGGGGTTCTTTTAAACTTCTCAACTCTGCAATCCATCTTTCCCCAGCCTTTTTGATTTTCTTTTTATTTGACCGGATTTCGAGAAATCCTTTTACCCAAATACCCAGTAATAAAGTGAAAATCGGTAATAAATATTTAAGCCAATCAACTTTACTATTTTTTTCAATCATTACAACTTTTGTTAAGCCATCTTGATTTAAAGGGATAATTAATTCATTTTTGTCAAAATTGAGTGCTGTAGTGTCATTTGATCTTATATTAAATGGCTCTTGGCTATGTACAAATACTGAAAACAAAATCAAGTATGTTGTAAAAATTCTATACATATTTTTTCATAAAGTTTTTTCGCTTTTCTAAGAAGCTGATTATGATACATTTAACTATCAACTAAGCACAAACTACCATAGAAGTATAAAGATTGTTTTAAACACTGAACCGCCACTTTTAGGCAGGTTCTGTTATAGTTTGTCTTACTTTCTTTCTTTCTGTCCTTGTCATTTGTCCTTGCTTAACAGTCCAATAATAGCTAACAAAGCTGCGCCACCTAAAATCCAAGGAACTATGTCATCAGAATTTTTTGATGTAACAGGTTGAGAAGGTGTCATTCTTCTATTTATTTCGTCAATCGTAACTTGTGGTCTGTTACGGTTAAATCTAATATAGTTTCCCTTAAATAGTTGGTGTACTTGAACAGTGTCTTCAATAAGTAATAGATTAGGCACATTTCTCTGAACCGCATAATCCCACTCTTCTAAAACTCTGTTTCTTTCATTTCCAGTTCCTGTAATAACACCTATAAAAAGATGAGAAGTTCCTATCTCACTCATTGTGTTGAAGTCCATTATATTGCTGTAAAAATTTTGACTTGTTGTAACTATAAAGCCTTTCTCTCTTAGCTTAGATGAAAGCAAAGTCAAGATATATTCGTTGTTGTCTGTCACACTATATGATACGAATGCTTTCATAATGAAAAGATATTATTAGTCACGCAATAGTTGAAGTAGCTCGGAAAGTATTGCTGTAATATTTCCTTTTGAGCTTTCACCAAAATTAGTCGTTTAAGTTGTTCACCACTCCAAACGGAATATTTATTTTCAAATTTGCAATTTTTCTCTAAGCGCTCAAATAACTCTGTCAACTTTGAAGTTGGCTTTTCTCTGCACACAAGTAAATAGCCCGCTGCATTATATGAATGAAGTAAAGTTGGAATATTTATGTCTGCAATTTTATCAGTAGATATATTAGAGCTGTGGAATTTACATTGGACAACCCACCGTCTTTCAAATGTCATTACAGTATCAGTAACTTTAAAAGTCACAAGAATATCTCTGCCTCCGTCAGTTCCAGTCCCTGAGGGTTTAACATTAACGTCAATAATTTTATGGTCTTTCTCATTCTTTAAGTCCTCAAAGTATGAGATAATTAAGTCCTCAAATTTTCTGTCGTCTGTAATTTCGTTAAAATTCAAAGTCATATTTTTTAATTGCAGGGTTGTAGTCTTCCCTTGTCTTTTTTTCTTTTAAAAATATTGAAAAAGGATTTTGATTATGAAAAGATAAGCAATAAACATCAAAGTGAATTTTATATAATAAAATGTATAAAGTACTCTACTTCTCCATTTCGTCGTTTGAACATCAGCAGTGTTTGAAATTCCATTTTTTTGTTTATTATTATAAAAAATTATCCATATTATACCACCTACAAGATATTGAAGAAAATCAAAAACTAATGATAGTGCAATGAGTACCAAGGGCAATAAGAGTTCCGAATCGCTCAATTTCAATTCTGGAAATGTAGTTTTAACAATCCAAATAATACCTATCCCGGCAAAATTAAGCTGTCGAGCTATTTCACTAGCTTTTGCTGTATATTCATGAGATTTTTTTTTATAATTTTCTAATTTCATTATTGAGATTTCATTGGTCCAGTATCATCAGTATTTCTTAAATCAGAACCTGGTTTAAATTTAACAACTTTCTTAGCTGAAATATTTATAATTTTGCCTGTTTGAGGATTCCTGCCTTCTCTTGCAGCTCTTTTAGATACTGACCAAGAGCCAAAACCAACTATTGAAACTCTATTTCCTTTCTTTAAGGTTTTTTCAACATTGGTTAAAAATGATTCTAAGGCTTTTTTAGCTGATGCTTTTGTTATACCAGCATCTTCAGCCATTGCTTCTATTAGTTCTGATTTATTCATATTATATGGTTTTATTATTTAATAAAGTTACTTAATTCTATAATATTAATTACCAATTTGTATTGCATCTCGACATTTTTTTTTAAAATTAATTCAACAATCTTGTTCTGACTTCAATAACTTACAGTGAATCGCAAAACTTCTATCAATTATAAATCAGCACGTTTTGAATAATATGAGGAATTCCGCATTTATACAATTGTTTAATTTCCTTTTAACTTAATTGTCCACAACCTCCCTTAAATGCTCATAAATCATCACCATTGCCAGGGTATCCAGTTCACAATACCGCAACAGGGCATCCTTGATTTCGTTGCGTTCAGCTTCGCTCATATCCGTATACTGCAGTTTTCCATAAGCAGTCATAGCAGCACCTCCGTCACTAATGTCTTCCATTTCAGATACCAATTCAAAATCGTCATCCCACTCTTCAAAAAGCGAGGGTAGGGTTTTGTAAGGGTCCTGTACATTTTCACCTGCGATATTTAACCACACTTTTCCGGCATCAAAATTCAAAGAGTTCAATCCAATTTCTCCAATGGGCTTCGTATACTTTTTCTGGATATAAGCACTACTCTCAAATACTGCCGGCAGTACCTTCTTAATCGAGTTCGACCCCTTGGTAAAGGGGTTGTAATAATAATCCTTAATAACCTTGCACAAGTCAATCATAGCCCGATCACCATTCCAGGTTCTACTGCTATTGCCTGTGGGCCTGGTGATGGATTGTGCAAAAGCGATGAGGTCATTTTTATCAGCTTCCTGTGATTCCAGAAGTTGCACCATTACCTGATTAAGCACGGTATTCTCATGATTCGAAAACATAAATATAGAACCTTCATTCTTGCCCAACGAAGCCTTCAAGGCCCTCAAAAATTCAAAATTCGGAAATTCTCCCGCATTCACATTAATATACTGTCTGGCGTGTTCCACACGTCCATCCTCGTGGAAAATATGATGTGAAAACTGAAAGGCTACCTGCTCATAGGGCTTTTGACCGGCAAAAAAGGGTAAGGGAGCTGTTGAGGTCTCAAAGTCAATAAAATTCAAAGGATATTGCCAACTATCCAGTGCAGCTTTGAGTTCTTCTTTAAGGAGATAGGGTATAGGGTCATTGGCAATAGATTTTTCACGTTGAATCAATTGCCGCTCCACCCTCGACATACTTCCGGGTTTGGCATTAAGGTTCCCAAAATCAGATTCATCAAGTTCTTCCAGTAATAATTTTCCCTGTTCCTCTAAGCTTTTCCACGACCTAAAATCCCAAATCTCAAAGGCATTCGGCTTTTTAAATTGCACATCGGTCCAACCCATTTGTTTAGAAAAACACTCTTGAAAACCCGACTTTAAATGGGCTGTCTCTTCCTCAGTTTTAAATTCACACTGCTTACATACTGGAAACTTGAGGGGATAACCAAAATATCGGTCATTTTCATAAGTATCTGAAAGTACCTGTATGGAGGTTTCAAAATCGTATTCTTCCAGAATTCTGTGTTGCCCGGACTCAATTCCCTGCAGAGGAACAGAAACATCTACCTTGGTCAAAACAGATTGTTCTGCCGGGTAATCAAGCTTTTCAAGCTTACATTCCACACCCGTTCGGTTGTCAGCTTGCTTTGTGACTCTAAATAACTGATTTAGACCATCAATGGTAGTAGTCTTATGCTTATCGGCAAGCATTAAGAAAGGAGTCACAGTAAAATCCTCATAAGACTTCTCAATAACATACTTCTGAAAAGCAACATCAAAAAGATAATACTTCCAACCGCCGCTAAGTCCACCGCGCTTTCCTATAAACTCATACTCACAATCAGAAGAATCAAACGACTTTGCTTTGACCTCAATCAAGTTAATATTGTTACCTTTTTTTTCAAGGATATCCACCCGTATAAAGAGATTATTGTACCGAAAAGCAGCTTCAAAAATAACAACGTTCTCTCTTTTTAGTAATTCATTTGTAGCAGCAATCTTCTCCTCATAATCATAACTCCCATCAGATTTTCTATCCTCAATAAGAATGCCCCCGGGATAATGAAGCTTGGCCAATTCCTCAACCTGAAACCCACCAGACGCCAGCGCCTCCAAAAATGGATCCTCCACTTTGGTGTCGGCATACTCCTTTTTCTTGGTATAAAACAACTTGTTAGGGCACTCCAGCCCCAGTTTGTAACGCGATTTGGTAAGGTATCTCATTGGAAATAATTTTATCAATACTCCAAACAACCGGAGATTGTTAGTAGCCAAAATGATTTTAATCAGGGGAGTGTTTTTTTTAAACTAATAAAATCAATTCTTACGAAGATATAACTATTCTAAAAATTAGAAATGCGGAATTCCTCATTTTACCTTAACTTAGTTATAAATACTATATAAATTACTATACTCATACTACCTGTTAAAAGATTAAAAATAAATTATAATGGCAACATTAAAATACCACCCACTGGTCCAGAAAACAAAGGTTGAATTAGAGAAACTGGATAAAATAAAAGATATCAGACGGAAAGAGGAGCGTAATGATAAAATTGAAATTTTACCCATTTCTGTAGAACCAAAACTAAGGTCAAGAGCATTAAAGTTTATGGATACTTTGATTAAGAAACTTGAAGAAAACAACCATAGCATCAAATTTGAATATGATCGGTGTCACATTGAAATGTATGGCCAATTAACCGAAATTTATTTAAGACAAAAATTTTATAGAAAACGTAAAAGAGACAGTTCAGGATATGAATATGAAGAGCTTGAAAAAAGTAATAAACTTGAATTTCTAATAGGCTATGTATATCACAAAAGCTGGATTGATAAAAAAACGAAAAGTCTGGAAGACTACCTCCCGGCAATTTATGACCACATAGAAAAAGACAGTAAATTCTGGGATGACCATTTTAAAGAAAAAAAAATAAAAGAAGAACAAAGAGAGGCCCAAAAAAAGATAGAGGAAGAAATTGCCAGGCAAAAAGCCCTCGAGGAAGAAAAGTTGCAAAAATTAATAACAGATTCCGATAACTACCATAAAGCAATAAACATCCGAAACTATCTGGCGGCACTTAAAACTAAAATTCAGCACTCCAAAAATGATGAGGTCGGTGAAATTCAAAACTATTTACAATGGGCCCATAAAAAAGCAAATGAAATAGACCCTCTTTTCAACTTTCCCAAAAATATATAACAATTTGTCATCTCAACTCCCTGAACTTATGATCTTCGAGGTTTGCAACCTCGAAGATCCAATAGTCTCCTTTACACTGCCAATCCTAACCAAACATGTTCAATGGTTTTCCCAACATTCAATTAGCTATTTCGGCCTCATTGTGCCAGTCATGCCGGTTCAATTTGTGCCACAAAGTAATCGACCTCCAAAGCATCCATTTTGCATTACGTTTTTCCAGTCCCTTCAGTCTCTACAATATTAGCTATTTTAATAACATATAGAGTTGGTCAGTATCCGCCGGAATGTCAACTACTTTAAAATTGGCATTAGGGAGGGGGTTAAATCCGCTAGAATTATTTTTCGGTCAATTTAAAATTGTTGTTATAAACCATAGTATTATTCCACCAATAATAGTTACAAAAAGTCCAATGAGTATATCTTTAAAAATTTGTGTAGTCGTTTTAGGTAGTTTGGTTACCGAGTTTTCCGTTTGTCGAGGCGATGATTGAATTTGTTTACCTGTGACCTTACTTTCATTATAAATGATAGTACCAGTAAAATTATTTGTTCTAACGTTCATGTCTGACTTATCAATTTGCTCTTCATTGTCGAGCAAAAGAACAACTTCGTTTTTTAAAGATTTCAATAAACTCTTAAGGTCAAAAAGTCCATTTAGCCAGGCTCTTTTTATGTGTTCTCGATCATTCGTTATGATTTTGAAATCTCCAATTTTAGTATCAAAGTCAATTTTGTTCCACCCGTACATATGGTCTTGTCGACCAGGAAATTTTACATTGATAAATGCTGCAACTTCTTTAAGTATGTCGTCAAGTTTTTCGTAAGTGTCAAGGAGTAGAATTTTGTCAGTTTCTGATAACATATACCCATCGTCAGCTGCTCTTAAATGCAAAATTTCTGGCAAGTTATTAGTTCTGGTGATTAAGTCGTCAATTATTTTTAGGTCTCTGGTTGTCATTCTTTAACTTCATTAAAACGCTTCTTGTTTATCAATACTTACTCTTCCCAAATAATACTAAGAGCCTTCCCCTTGAATGTAATACAATGTTCAAAAAATTTTCTATGAATGTCTTCTTCCTTAACATACTTGAAAATATCCACCGCCCAAATTTCTTCTTTTTTAAACTGGCTGTCGGTAATATCTCTAAAATATTCTCCCATCACTGTATTAGGTGCTACCTTATTTTCGTATAACAAATATTGAAAAGGAAATTCTTCACTACTATATTTCCAACATATATTACCATTTTCCCCGTATAGAATCATTATATCGTGATTCCCAATATCAGCAAATCTAAACGCACAAGCAGTTCTGCTAACGTTGTACTCATCTTTCAAAAAATCAATTAATTCTATACTGAACTTTTTGCGATAAAAGTCTTTTGAGAACCTCTCTTGGGGCATCAATAAACAAGATGCAAATAAATCTGCTTCTCGCTCGATCTGATTAAACTGCTTTTGGTTTGTTTTTGATGGATGCGGCTTCAACAATCCCTTTTTCAACCCTATTCTATGTGAGTCTATATAATAGTGCCCAAGCTCGTGAGCCAGTGTAAATCGTCCTCTTGGAGTACTAGGTCTATTTCCTAAGTCTGTGTTTATATGAATATTGAACTTCCCATTGTCATAAAAAGTCATTCCATCAAAAGTGTTCTTCCCATAACTATCGTAATATACAGACAACTCTTCATCCTCTAATATCTTATCAAGTGGTGTTATCTTCTCTGGATACTCCAATGCAATACTTTCTGCAAGTTCCTTTATATTTGGTCTATTACGAATCACTAGAATCTTGGCTGTGTTTTTTTATCATTTTATCAATGATATGCTGTGGTATTTCTTTTTTTCCTTTTCTTGCGACCATTCTTAGGCTTTCTATTTCATCATCAACATCATTCTCGAAAATTGTAATAACCTTTGGTTCTCTGTGGAATGTATTATTAATTATAGCAATGGGATCAATTGATTTATCATCCAATTTATAGTCATAATCATCAAATAACTTATTGAACCTATCAAGTTCCAGTTCATTACTTGGAAATAGAAATCCTGTAGAACTTAACCAACTGTCCAAGTGTTCTACTTCAAATAACCCTATTTTTTTAGACTTTCCCATTGGTAATGTTTAAATAGTTATGAACGTGTCTGTTAGCATCTCCATAATATGTGTTCACGGATTTTTGGGTTAGTGAAAGTTTTTCTCTTAATAGTTTGGTAATTGTTCTGGGTACTTTTTTACCCTCTTTTTGGTAGGCTCGGTATGTAAAATATATGATTCGATGTTTCTCTGTCAATTGTGCAAGAGCATTCTCGATGGTTTTCAATTTGGCGACTATCTCTCTTTTGGCCTCAATATTTTCAATATTCAGAGTATCAACCAATTCTTCTGCATCATTTACTAAACTTAAATCTTCCTCCTCTGTTGGTTCTGCGCAATTGTTCTGTTTGCCATATTTAATTATTTGGGTGTATAGAATTCGATACATCCAAATAAGTATCCCTTTGTCCAAATCTTTGGCCTTAGACTTCTCTTTATCAAAAGTAGGATACTTCCATACTCTAGCAAAAGTACAGTTTGCTATTTCCAAAGCAACCACCTCACTATATCTATATTTATTACAATATATCTCAGACTTCTGTTTTATATCCTTACCAAAACGATAACAGAATTGCACAAAAGCCAATTGGGCTTCAGCAGGAAATTCTTCTTTAAAAGAAATATACTCTAGCAGTTCAACGCTAGGCATTTTCTCAAAATCTATGTTTTGATTCGTATCTGTATTCATCTATATACCAAAACGGATATATCTATTAAGGTATATAAGTGAACGGCACTCATAAAACCTAAATTTAACTAATATAATGTTAGTAAATAATTAATGGGGAGATTCAAATATAAGGAAAATTATAACCAATTTAAAATTAGAACCATGGCAAAGGATTCATCTGGCAAAAAATTCAACAGAATACCAGAACACAAAAGAAATGTAGGTGGTAAAATAATTACCGTTAAAGAACACATTAGAAGCAACAGAAAAGACAGCAAAGGGAAATAAAGAGCGATTTTCTGGGTTCAAAATAAAAGAATGTTCACAAACTGTGAGCCTCAAAAAAATATTATTGGAAAAAACATAAATCCAATAAAAATAAGGTTGTATGGTTGCTATAACATTAGATAGTAGCCTTTTAAAGGTATTAGAAAAGAATAAGCTATCACATTAAGTTGTGTTCACTAAAGTTTTCTATCTGGTATTGGAATATGATTAAAAAAAAATAAAAAATATGTTGGAATTTTTACTAAAAATAATTTTTGCTAGATCTGTAGCTAAACTATGGGAAAATAAAGACTTACTAGATCTTTACCTAAAAACACTTTTCGGTAAATATCGAAATAAAGAGATTAGATTTTCGATTAGTTATCTTTTTAAAATCCAAATACCAGGTACTGATAAATATTTACTTGTGTTGAACAGAAGAATAGAAAATCAATTACAGCCGGTGGGCGGTGTTTATAAGCGCTATGGTGACGACAAACTCTTTAATGAATGGGGGTATTCACCTGACAATAAACACAATGGATTAGATGTGGATTCAGAGAGTGATGGTGATTTAAGATTTAAAGTTATTGGGAAAAATGTCGTCAAAGTCATTAAATGGTTTGACGAAGGAAAAGAAAGAGAGGTTAGTGCTGATAGAGAATTTAATGAAGAACTCATTAATACTTCTATTATGAATGCCCACGTATTTAGGCAAATAAAATATAAGCATATTAGACGATTTTCAAAACACTTAAAATGGAGTGAGTTCTTTAGTTGTTATGAAGTTCTTGTTTTTGATGTCTTCGAGCTACTTCCAAATGAAGAACAAAAAGAAGCGCTTAAAACTTTGAGCCAAAATAAAAACAATCTGAAAAATGGTTATGCTATTGTCAGTTCTGATGATATCAGACAGTTACGATTTATGGAAAACGGTAAACAAATTGCTCGTATTGGAGCGCAAACTAAATTATTAATCAACCAAAAATTTTAAAAAAATGATAGACTTATTTAATAATTACAGACTACAACGGGAAGAACTATTAGCACGAATAGCGCAAGAACTTCAGTTAGACAAAACAAGGATTGAAAGAATGGAAAGAGCATATCATTCAGTAGCAGAAGTATTAAAAAAAGATGATGATTTCTTCAATGATTTAGAAATTGAAATTTACGCTCAAGGTTCAAAAAGGATTGGTACCACAGTAAAACCCATAAATGATGAAGATTTTGATTTAGACACTGTTCTTCATATATACGATCTATATTATAATCATTCGCCGGAGATAATCTATAATGCCTTGAGAAAAGCTTTAGAAAAGAATCCTTATTATAAATCAATAATGGAAAGAAAGGCCAGATGTGTTAGACTTAATTTTAAAAGCGATTTTCACATGGACATATTGCCGGCTTGTATGCCCACTAGTTTTGATAAAGAAAAAATCAAAATTCCTGAAAGAGGACTGAAAAATTGGTCTACTGCAAACCCAAAAGGCTTTGCAGGCTGGTTTCTTACAATAGCTAATTCATTTGACACTTCCTTGTTAAAAATGCACTCTAGGGAGTTATTAGAAGCTAAAGTTGAATCAGAACCATTGCCTGATGAACTCTACTTGAAAACCCCTCTTCAAAGAGCAGTACAGCTCATAAAACGATATAGGGACATTTACTTTGAAAATAAAGATTATCGGGTTTCAAGTATTGTTATTACTACACTTGTAGCAGAACTCTATAATGGCGAGGGTTCAATTTTTGATGCCATTGATAATATTACTCAAAAAATAAAAGATAGTTATACAGTCTCTATTAAAGCAGGCAAAAGATTTAAAGTTTGGTAATGATATAGTATTTAGACCCAATTAAATAAATATTTTACTGAAGGGTTGAACGTCGATTTTTTTCAGTCCTTTTTTTCTTTCTTCAAATATCTTCTCACATAAGACGGCATAGTCCAAATTATTGCTAATATAGATATACCACCCGAAACAATTCCCGCCCAAAAAGTAACACAAAGGTCGTAGTATTCTCCAAAACCAATAGAAAGTATTGAAATTAAATAAATACCAACAGGTACATTGATTTTTGGGATTTGAAAACTACTCATCCTTTTTCTTTTTGGATTTATCCTTCTTTTCCTTCTTTTCTAGTTCCTCAACCTCTTTAGGGTCGGTTTGAAGGAAACGGCGCATAGTTTCGTCTAAACTTTCTTCTTTTTTCTTGCTCACAGATTAAATTCTTTAGGAAACATTTTTAATTGAACATTAAGGTCGTATTTAGCAGTATATTTCAATTCAAACTCATACCAAGTTTTACATTCTTTCATTACTGCAATAGCTTGGTTAATGAAGTTTTCCATAAGCAATAAACCTTCATCGTTTAAAAACTGAAATAATTTATATTTTTTCACATGACCGTAAAGAACAGGATTCTCTATTTTCAATAAAGTAGGAAGCACATCTTTATCAAATCGGGCATAAATGAACTGCTTTATCCAAAGGGCGCACACCGGTGGCTTATTAAAGTCATTCGGATTTATATCATGCCATTGGTTCAACTTGTACATAAGAGAGAAAAAGGGCTTTCTATTTGGGAACATAGGAGCATATTTACCTACTATATTACTTATAACATCCTTTTCTTGTTTTAGCGTTGTTACCCTGCCGTCTCTAAGGTAGATTTTTTCTAACTCTATGTCAACATTTTTTTCAGGGACTAATGCTTCTGTTCTTAGAAATAATTCCTGTTGCTCCTGTTTATCATGAATTATTTTTAATTCGTCCTTAATGAAGCCTTTCTTTTGTTCTTTCTTTTCCTTTGCCATAATCAGAGAGTATTATAATTGAGGTTCTTATTTCGGGTTTGACAAACAACTTTCAACGGCTTAAAATTGTCGTACAGGTCAAAACTAAAGTTATTCAAAAGCCTGCTAAAATCTTCTTTTGGGAAAAATCGATTAAATCGACCGTATGCCTTACTATCGCCATAATCCCATAAGTAAAAAACGTATATTAGGCTCGGATGTACGTGGTTAAGACGAGCAAATTCTTCAATGTAATCAGAGTTGTGAATGTGAGGAAGTATAGCTTTCATTTTCTCATCTGGAAAAAGATATTGTCGGGCGAAGTTGTCTGCCTCATCTTCGTCAATACCTATAGTATGAATTGCTAATCCTGACTGATTGTCTTTGCTGGAGTCTATAGAAAAATGCTGCTTCTCTCTTAGAATAATTTCCCAATCATATAGCACATGGAATAACTCGTGAACCAATGCAAACCATATTGTGGGGTAAAATTGTGTGTACTTAGTTAAGGCAATACAAGGTTTACCACCATGACTAAATGTTACCGCTCGGATATGTACATCTTGATTGTATTTGGGGACTACGATAAGTGTAATCCCTAACTTGAAAAGTTTTTGAGCAACAACGGTAAGACCATTTTCAACATCCATACAGTGCCACCTAATCTTAGGGAAATAATCTATTAAGCCCTCCCTATCATATTCATAAGGGTTAGGTGTTCTGTCAATACTTTCCTTTACAGCTGCATACCAAAACTGTAAATTTCTATGGTTTGTTTTTCGTTTAGCAGAACTAAACACGCCGTCAATGTGATGTTTTTGATGCTCAAAAATACTATCATATCCAAAAAAGGAATTTATCCTGTCTTCGATTTCCTCAAAATCGTTTATGCTTTTAATAAACCCTATTTTCTTTAGGCTGGGAAGGTCAAAATAATTTACAATGAAATTACGCTTCTTAGTAAGTTCGATGCTTTCGTTATAAGAATCTAATGCAAGGTCAAAATATTTCTCAATCAAAATATCATGCGGAATATCTAAAAAGTCAGACATTTTTAGAATTGAAACAAAGTCGATTTTTTTAGAATCACCTTCTAAAAAAGCATCTAAAGTTTTATTGTCCCAATCTAAAATTTTACACGCTTGATTTTTAGTTATTGATAAATACTCAATACGCTGTTCAAACAACTCTTTAATCTGAAATGTATTTACCCTATCATCTTTACTAAAAAGACGATTTAATAACTTATCTACATCTTTATGACGGTTGTTCATATCTGGAATATTAGAAAAATATCTGCACAAATATAATCAAAAATACCAACAAAAACAGGTGTTAATAAAAAAGTTTAGAAAAAAATCTAAACTTTTTCAAATTATCGTATATTTGTTTTTAGAGAATAAAAAACCCCGATGTGCGGTCGGGGTCAATTTTTGTTATGTGTAATTAGAAGGGGCAGTAGCTCAAATGAATAGAGTATTTGGTGTCGTACCCAAAGGTTACGGGTTTGAATCCCGTCTGCCCTTCTTCTAATACAAATATACGTTAAATGTTGCTAAATGTTGCAAAGCGTAACACAATTTAACACAGTATTAAAACAAAACCCCTGCTGTAACAGAGGTTCAGCCGAAACTCTTACGGCTTGGTGTTAAGAGCAATATTAACCTTAATCTTTACTATTATGGCAAAGACAAATGGGGGCAAAAAAAAAGTTTATGTAGCCCCACACCGCAAGTCTAATGGCACAAAGGTAAAACCTCATTACAGGTCAACACCGAACTAAAACGTCATTAGTTTAAAGAGGGGGTTAATAACTCCCTCTTTTTTTTGCAATATTAGTTGTTTTTTATCAATTCTTCGTACTTCAATCGTTCTCCTTCACTATTAGTCATTGCAAGAGCCATTCTTGAAGAGGCGTTCATATTCCTTGTATTGTATCTAAACTCAAATTCATTCAAATAAGCCTGTAAGTGCTTTTTACTTGTCCAATGGTAGATGCCGTGAACACCTCTTTTAAACAAAGACCAAAAGCCTTCTATTGTGTTTGTGTGAACTATACCATCTACATACTGTCCTTTCCCATGCTTGATGATATAATGTGAGTAATTTTCAGAAAGACCGTTATAGCCCCACCATTCATCGCTCATAATTGTTGACCCTGCTGAAACGTTTTTCCCGATAATTGGCTGTATAGTCTTTCCTTTGGTGTCTTTTACGTACTGAACAATTATATCCCCACCTCTTTTTACCATTCCAAGAACAGGGGCTTTGGTTGAAACTGAACGCCCTTGTGTTCCTTTTACCCTTTTAGAAAGATGTTTGTTCTTTTCTTTTCCACCAATGTAGCTTTCATCAACCTCAATAATACCGTCCAAAGGTTGATTAAACGATTTCGTGCGGATAATCAACCTTATACGGTGCAACATAAACCAAGCTGTTTTCTGTGTAACCTCAATATCCCTTGATAATTGATGTGATGAAATACCTTTCTTGTGTGAAGTAGCTAAATATATTCCTAATAACCACTTTCCAAGTTTCACGTTAGAACCTTCAAAAACAGTTCCTACTTTTACGGTAAACTTTTTTCTACATTCTGAACACTTGTAGTAAACACCGTCTTTAAAGGTGTATATTTTTTCAGAATGGTTACAATGCGGACAAAACGGCTTTCCGTTCCAACGCCAATGAGCAAACAACTTGTTACAAGCTATTTCGTCATTTGCGATTCTAGATACTTCTAATAGGGAATTAAATTTGGTTTCGGTAACTTTACACATAACTTATTGATTTTGCACATATCAAATATACAACAAATATTTGGGTCTGCAAAATATATCATTACCTAAAGTTTTTAATCCGGTGAATCCCGATGAAGATTTTACAGATTCCTGGTCCCAAAATCATTATGATAGCTTTTATAACTTCATATCTGATTTTCACAAAAAATGGCAAAATCTGAAAAACTCATTTGAAACAAGTAATTCAGATTACATTGAGTTGTTTGGTGAAGGTATTTATAAAAAGTCACTCACTGAACAAATTACTATGTACTCAAAAAATTCTGATGATGATCTCACACGTTTTACAGGGTTAATCATTGGAAATAATGCAATGACAGATTCTAAAGGAAACATTAATGTAAATACCGGTATAAAGAATGAACCTCATCACAGCTTTGGAGGCAAGTAGAATATCTGAAATTAAGAAAAATTGGTTTGTGTTTTTAAATACCGAAAAATCACTTGTAGAAAAACATTTTGAGTGGCTAGATTTAAAGATACTCACCAATAAAAAGATTCTATTTGGTAAAGGAACTTTATATTTTAAAAACAAAAGTTATGATATAGAACTTTACTATTCACCTTTTTTCAACTTTCGATATGATAGAATTTCTATTAAAGACAAGTCTATTAAATACAGTGATGCTATTCATCTTTACAAGGATATGACTTTATGTTTGTACCATCCCCTAATTGATAAACCTTTATTACGGGGTATACCATTGTATAAGATGATTCCCTGGATTATCGAATGGATAATTCTCTATGAAAAATATAAACAATATGGTGTATGGTTAGGTAAAGAAATTAAACATTAATGGAATATAAAATATATAGTTCTTAATTTATCCAAGGTATTAATGTCTAATAACAATTGGTCATCTCAATTCCCCGGGTTGCAAAATCCAGCGCCCTCATTCCATGCTCACGTAGGCGGGCATCTCGTCAATCAAACCCCAATCATAAATACATTAACACTCTGTATTATTAACCCATTCCGGGCTTCCTCTGTCTTTTGCAACCCTCCGCGCGCCCCACTTCTGTGGTTTTTTGCGGCCCCCACTGAGCCCTGTCGAAGTGTCACGATTTTTGCCCCAACACTAATGCAGCCCCAGCTAGTGTGCGATTGCATCGCGTTCTCCTAGAATTCATTCCCCCGCAAGTGCACAATTGAATCGCGATCTACATATTTAAGTACTTCTAGGATAAATAATCTCAATAATCATTTTTATAAAAAATTAGCTCTTCAAAAGAAAAGAACCTGTTATTGAAAATAAAGGCTAGTAAAAAAGGGGTTGTTCCTCTAGGCTAGTTAGTATGCCATGCTCTTAAAACACTAATGTCCAGACGTTGTAAATTATCAAGAATATAATCCGCCAGGATCTTTTCACTACTTGCAGAACTAATACTTTTTGAAGTTAATTGAATGATCCCATTAGGGTCGCCAAATATATTGGCTTCATCACATTCTATATAAGGATAATATTTACCTTCATTTTTAGCAGCATCAGGTAAAACATCAAAACTCTTGATACCATACTTTTTTAAAAAGTCTGCAAGAAATCTCACATACGTCCGTTTTTTGCTTTTTAAAAATTGGCGATGGATATAATCCAGTGTATCTGTTTTTGGTTCCCTCAAAGCGGCTGCCAAAGCCTGTTCCAATATAACTGCTCTTGTCATTAAAGTAAGGGTTTGTGAATCATACCAAGTAGCACGACTTGGTAAAGGGCAAATATAAATAGAATAAGTTTAACAAGGTATTTTTTAAGACTTGTTTTATATTTGCCACTTTCATATTTCAAAGGGGTTTACACAGTCCTTAATCCCGTTTCAATACCTATACTATGACTGAAGAAAAAAAAGAGCAAAAACATCTTCAAGTCCTTATCCACAAAGTTGATCAGGCAATCGACAAAATTAATACCCGCATTCAAAAGCAATCCAACGAAATCAACGACCTTAAAACCCATTTACAAGAGCATAAACGCGATATGGATCACCTTGAAAAAAATGCCGTAAGGGAATCTGTATATAATGTAGCCTTACAAGGGGATCATTCTGTTGACAAAAAAAAGAGGTTGCTAAGGTTAAAAAACATACCCTATTTTGGTAGAATCGATTTTAAAGAAAATACCAAAAAAAAACCGGCACCCATTTATATTGGTGTCCACAATTTTCAAGACGAAGAGAGCCATCAAAACCTAGTCTACGACTGGCGGGCACCCATTTCCAGTATGTTTTATGATTATGAAACAGGAGAGGCTGCCTATGAGACCAGGGATGGGGAAGTTCAAGGGCATATCTCCCTTAAACGACAATTTCGCATCCGCAACGGAAATATGGAATATATGATTGACAGTGATGTGACCATTCAGGATGAAGTGCTTCAAAAAGAACTCAATCAAGCTTCCTCTGGCAAAATGAAAAACATTGTAGCTACCATTCAACGGGAGCAAAATACCATCATTAGAAATGAAAACGCTAAACACCTAATCATTCAAGGGGTAGCAGGATCGGGCAAAACATCCATTGCACTTCACAGGATAGCTTTCCTGCTCTATAAATTCAAAGACACAATTACCTCTCAAGACATCCTTATCATTTCACCAAACAAAGTCTTTGCAAGCTACATCTCTAATGTACTCCCTGAATTGGGAGAAGAAACAGTAGCCGAAACCAATATGGAAGAGATTGCACAACAACTCTTCGACTACCAAATGAATTTTAGGTCCTTCTATGACCAGGTGGCTGAACTGCTCGAAAAAAACAACCAAAAATTCATTGAGCGCATCCAATTTAAATCCTCGGTAGATTTGATTAAAAAAATGGACGATTACTTGCTGTTTCTCGAAAATAACGGGTTTAAACCCATTGATATATTTGTCAATAAAAAACCGATACCGGCCTGGTTTATTGAAGAGAAATTTAAACAATACAGCCGCCTGCCCCTATTGAACAGGTTTAATGAGGTGGTACGCGAAATTGTCAATAATGTCTGGATGTATTACAACTATGAAGTCCAAGGCAAAGAACGAACAGAATTACACGCAACCATCAGAAAAATGTTTCCCTCCACCAATCTGCGAAAACTCTACAAAGGGTTTTATGAATGGTTAGGTGAACCTGAATTGCTCAAAACACGTAAAGGCAACGTCTTTGAATACAGTGATGTATATCCTTTGCTCTACCTTAAAATGAAACTCGAAGGCCTAAAACCTTTTACAGATGTAAAACACTTGGTCATTGATGAAATGCAAGACTATTCTGCAGTACAATATAAAATTCTAAATAAACTGTTCAATTGCAAAAAAACCATTCTCGGCGACATCAACCAATCGGTAAACCCTTTTAGCGCTTCAAATATGGATACAATTGCCGATATTTTCACTGATGCCATTGCCATGACAATGACCAAAGGCTATCGATCAACTTATGAAATAACCCAGTTTACAAAAAAAATAAGCCAAAATGTAAATGTGGAGCCCATTGAAAGACACGGTGAAGAACCAAAAATCTTGAAATGTAAAAATGAAGAAGAGGAACTCAACACCATCAAAAACGAACTCAAAAATTGGGATACCAAAAAGTTTAAATCATTGGGTATTATATGTAAAACACAAAAGGAAGCCAATGCACTCTATGATGCAATTGACCAACATCATCAAGTGCAACTTCTCAACGCACTAAGTGTTGCTTTTGGAAGTGGTATTGTCATCACAACGGCACATCTCGCCAAAGGCCTTGAATTTGATCGGGTCATTGTACCGTTTGTTACAGAAAATAACTATAAAACACCATCAGACAGACAAATGCTTTATGTAGCCTGTACCCGGGCAATGCACAAACTTATGCTTACATACTCAAAAAAACCATCAACTTTTATAAACCGTTAAATATGAAATGTCCTTTATGCTTCACCATGCTAAGGGTTTTAAAAGATCCCCTTTACTATGATTGCCAATTTTGCAAGGCTTTGGTCAAAAACCACAAACTATTACCCTCAAAAGAGGAAGAAATTCAACGGTACAAATCTCACAATAACGATGTAAACGACCCGCGTTATCAAAAATTTACAGCTCCTGTTTGGCAGTATATCTTAAATCATTGCAAGCCACAACATAATGGTTTGGATTATGGATCAGGAACCGGGCCTGTAATCTCAAAAATGCTTTCAGATCAAGGGTATCAAATCAAACAATATGACCCCTATTTTTGCCGTGACTCATCGGCTTTAAATAATAAATACCATTACATCGCTTGCTGTGAAGTAGTTGAGCACTTTTTCAGCCCTATAGAAGAATTTGTAAAACTGGATAAAATGCTACTCCCAGGAGGTATATTTGTGGGAATGACTTTATTGTATAACAACGCTGTAGACTTTGAAAAATGGGCATACAGAAAAGACCAAACCCACGTTTTTATCTACAGAAAAGAAACCATTAAGTTCATTGCCAACCAATTCAATTACCAACTGCTTGAACTCACTGACAGGTTTTTTGTCTTCAAAAAAAACTAAAATTAGTTTATTAACGCGCACATTGCACACACAAACGGCTTTCCGGGCGTATGAGAAGTCGCCCCTCAGGGATGGGCTTTTTACATTTTACACAAATACCAAAATCTGAATCATTCAACCTGTCCAAAACGTAAGACAATTGCTGCAAACGCTTTTTGGCTTCAAACAAGGCTGCATCATTGACACTTTTGTTATTGATGGCATCCATACGCGATACCCGGCCTATCGCATCATCTGGTGCTACAGCTTGGGTCATGCCTTCATACAATTTGACTGCATTTTCAAGTTTATGAATCTCTTCAAACACTTTTTCTGTAAATGCTAATTTATCGATCATAAATTTTTATTTTAAAATTACTTAAAGTTACTTGGATTTTCGAACAACATAGGAATATAATTTTATCTCCCGGGTTTCAAATGCAGCTATCAAAATGGATAAATAATAGTTCCACTTTCGGTAAAATCGCATTTCACGATCTGTCCTGATCTTACCACTATGCTTTCTGAAATTTTGCTGCCACGCAAGTAACGTCTTTACATAATTTGGGTTTAAATGCTCCATTTCTTCAAAACAAAATGCTTTTCAACCAATCCTATCGTTTGTGCCAAACGGCGCAGTGGCCGATGCTTAGGTAAAACAAAATCATTTAAAAGGGCACTTTGATTGTTTCCGCTTTTTCCACTTGAGAATAAATCAAAAACCCCAATTCCGGTACGCTTAAGTTTAAAATCTACAGTCTCCATAAATGCTTTATAATTCATAACACCACCATCGTCATATTGCTGAAGGCTAACTATTTTATCAAAAACTCCCTTTATTTCCCTTTGGTCTTTTAGTACTATTGTAATAGGCAATCCCTTACATAGCTTTGTGGCATAAGCATGTTGCTGTTGTGATTGGGTAACACCCACTACTTTAACCCCATAATGTTTGGCTGCATAAAAAGCCAATCCTCCCCATCCACAACTCATATCCAATAAAGTCTCATCTTTCTTAAGTTGCAGTTGCTCACATACAGTAAGCAATCGTTGTTCCTGCGCTGTGTTTATATCTGATACACCCTGCCAATCACCACTTTGATAAAGCAAAAAACTCCCAAGCATCTTTTGATAAAAAGGATAATCCGCTGCTTCACGATGCAAACAAGCCTGCAAATCTTCTTTTCCCGGAAAGCGCATAAATAAATTGTCTTGTAGTTCTAGGCTCCACAAACGCACTTGTTGATTTGCCTGTTGTTCTACTTGATAATCAAAAACACGATTGAAAAAACGATCCAACCTTTTACATTCCCACCAACCTTCCACATAGCTCTCCCCTAAACCCCGGGCGCCATCTTTCAAAATGCGCCTGTAAAAATCAGGATGATAAACACGTATATCATAGGGCTTTTGACCCTCAATTGTAATTCCGGCTTGCTCCAATAAGTTTTCAATAATTTCTTTATAGGGGTTCATAATTTATTTTTTTAGATGAATTCAAACGATTTACAGTTCAGATGTAAGCATACACCCGATAATGCAAATCAAGTTTATAATAACAAAATAACAAATTGAACCCTTTTAGGGCGGAGTAAGGAAAGTAAAGCTCGGTAATTTGTAGAGTAAATTCGTCATATACTTAAACGTGTTCACAAATCTAATCTTTTTCATTGCTTTTTGGAAATGAAAAGCAAAAGAAGTTGCCCTTCCTTATAGCTAACTTCTTATATCTAAGATTTAGACACTTGTTAGCTATAAAAAAATCCCAGATTGTAAATTCCGCCAAAACGGAAAGTATCTGGGATTCCACAACAAAATAAATAAGTTTATATTTTATCTGTAAGCACCTTATATGTTGGGTCTTCCATTACATTTACATCGATGATTTGTTCAGCATTTTTCAATAACTTTTTACAATCCGGGCTCAGGTGTTTTAAATGTACTGTTTTCCCTACTTTTAGATACCGCTCTGTAATTTTATTCAAAGCCTCAATGGCCGACATATCCACAACACGGCTTTCAGCAAAATCAATAATAACCTCATCCGGGTCACTTAATACATCAAATTTTTCATTAAAAACAGCCACCGAACCAAAAAATAATGGACCCCATATTTCATAATGTTTAGCGCCATCTTCATCAATATACTTGCGGGCGCGAATGCGCTTGGCATTGTCCCACGCAAATACCAAAGCAGCAATTATAACCCCCACCAACACAGCCAGTGCCAAGTTGTGCAGTACCACGGTAACAAGCGTCACCAATACCATCACCAAAACATCAGATTTGGGCATCTTATTGAATGTTTTTACACTTGCCCATTCAAAAGTTCCTATGGCAACCATAATCATAAGTCCGGTAAGTGCAGCCATCGGTACTTGTTCTATCAAGCCGGAGCCAAACATTACAAAAACCAAGAGCATAACCGCTGCTACTATGCCCGCCAAACGGGCACGAGACCCTGAAGTGATGTTGATCAAACTTTGCCCTAGCATTGCACATCCGCCCATACCTGAAAACAAACCGGACATAAAATTAGCAGCCCCCTGAGCCACAGCTTCCTTATTTCCACGACCGCGGGTTTCGGTAATTTCATCTATAATATTAAGCGTTAGCAAACTCTCTATAAGCCCCACCCCGGCAACTATTGCAGAATAAGGCAGTATAATCATAAATGTCTCCCAGGCAAAAGGCACTTGAGGAATGTGAAACGGTGGAAAACCCCCTTGTATGGAGGCAATATCTCCAACTGTTTTGGTATTAATACCAAAAACCACAACCAATCCAAAAACCACCAATATCGCTATTAACGTTGCAGGTACTACTTTGGTAAGTTTGGGTAAACCCCATATAATAAACATCGTTAATAGGACAAGCCCTAATAAAATATAAAGTGCTTCACCGGTAAGCCAATTCCCACTGGGGTCTTTAAACTGGTCCAGTTGAGACATAAAGATAATAATCGCAAGTCCGTTTACAAATCCAAATATCACCGGGTGGGGCACCAATCGTATCAATTTACCCAAACGCAAAAATCCCGCTGCCATTTGAATAATACCTGCCAAGATAACTGCAGCAAAAACATATTCTACACCGTGTGATTGTGCTAATGCGATTATTACTACGGCAATAGCACCGGTAGCTCCTGAAATCATTCCCGGTCTTCCACCAAATATGGCAGTAATCAGACCCACGACAAAGGCAGCATAAAGACCCGTAAGAGGTGATAGGCCGGCTATAAGTGAAAAGGCAACAGCTTCAGGTATTAAAGCAAGGGCTACAGTTAAGCCCGATAAAACTTCTGTTTTGTAATCTACTTTTTGTTTGAGATCAAATAAATTTAAATACTTTTTCATTGAATTTTTTTTAATAAAATGTAAGGACAATTAAGTAGCCTCAATTGTCTGTTATAAATGGTATAAAAGTGTGTAGGAGATACCTTTACCTAGGGCGGGGTAAGCTGTGTAAATTGATATGAAGAGGTAATGATTTTCATCTTAAGCGCGCAAAAATAGTGTTATTTTACGGATAGGAAACCTTTTTTTTGATGTTTTTTATATCAATAAATTGTTAGCAAAACTTTACTTAAATTTTTATAAGATCAATATTTTTGTGCATACCCATTTCCTAATTAAATACTTTTAAAATTAATATACAATAGATACAGCTTAACTAATCTCATCCGTACAACTCCCCACAACCCAAAACCCAGATTTTTTTGAAAACGAAAGTACAGTTTTGATAAAGTGGTGTTTTCAAAAAAAGCCTCAGTCTTTTGGGTTGTTCCGCGCGCCACACTTCTGTGGTTTTTTGCGTCACGATTTTTGCCCCACCGCAAATGCAGCACATTGCGCCATTGCGATTAACGGTCATTGCGAACGTAGAGAAGCAATCCCGCAATGCCACAAAGAGCTGCCCAACCGCACAAGCAAAAAATCCCGCCACAAAAAACCACCCCAAGCTATATTTACATAACGGCTAGTTTTAATTCAAAAAAAATGCAACTATATTTTTAAGCGGTAATTTTTTTTGAAGTTAAAACTCCATTATGTAAAATAGCCCCTAAGCCTACGCGCTAATTTGAACTAAAATCAAAAATAGGGGCTATTCACGAGTACCAATAAAAAACAAACAACTAGGTCACGAGCTAAATAGCCGCTCACCAGCCGCACAGCATCGTTAGTTTAATAACATTCATCAATAACCGAAAGGAGTGGAATAGATTCGTGAGTTAAAAAAACTCATCAATGCATTCCCGTTCACGTCGTTTAAACCCGCCCACCCCATTCAGCGGTTTCAGAAATGGGCAATGCATCACAACACCATAAATGTGCAAAAGGCAGGTGCAATGCGTTTACATAATAAAAAGTATCAAATAGGGATACTTATACATTTAAAACCAGTAGTTGCACCAGCCTTTAGCACCGCTTAGAAAGAGTGCTTTTTTAAAAACCTTTCAATACTTCAAAACCCTCAATCCCACAACGGCCGGCAACACACACGCTAGCAAAATTCTAATAGCATATTCGATACTACTCCCCCTCTCTCTTTAGGAGAGGGGGCAGGGGGGTGAGGACCGTGCGCGCCGCCAGCCTCAAACCTCAAATAATTGAAAATATCGTGTTCCCTAAATTTAAAAAAGCACCCTTTCCAAACACCATTCAGTACTTTCAACACCAAGCATTGCCCATTTCTGAGCGAGCAGTCCCGGGTTACAAAAAACAAAAAGTTAAATCCTATAAAACTTGGAAATATTCCAAAAATACCACCTAATTTTGTAGTATGAATCTCAGAAAACTGCAACATAAAAACCCACTCACTTTCTACAACGCTTCCGTTTCTTGCGAAGTCGAAATACCATTAGTATTCAGTAAAGTAAGCGCAGGGTTCCCATCACCTGCAGATGATTTTCTGGACATCAACATCGACCTCAACAAACACCTGGTTAAAAACCAATACACAACATTCTTTGTCAAAGTCTCCGGCAACTCCATGCAAGATGTCGGCATAAGCGATGGTGATATCCTCATTGTAGATAAAAGCCTGGATCCGGCAAACAACAAAATAGCCGTTTGCTTCATTGATGGCGAATTCACAGTCAAACGCATCAAAGTAGAAAAAGACTGCGTCTGGCTCGTAGCCGAAAACCCAGACTACAAACCCATCAAAGTAACCGATGAAAACGAACTCCTTATCTGGGGAATAGTCATCAACGTCATAAAATATCTCTAATGTTTGCACTGGTGGATTGCAATAACTTCTATGCCTCCTGTGAGCGTGTCTTTAACCCTGGCCTCAACGGCAAACCCGTTGTGGTCCTGTCCAACAACGACGGTTGTGTCATTGCCCGTTCCAACGAGGCCAAAGCCTTAGGTATTCCAATGGGAGCACCGGCATTTGAATATAAAAAGACATTCGAGCAACACAATATCAACGTATTCTCATCCAATTACGCCCTCTATGGCGATATGAGCAACCGCGTGATGAACCTACTCAGAGAATTCACACCCGATATCGAAATCTACAGTATCGACGAAGCCTTCCTGCAGTTCAATGGATTCGAAAAATTTGACCTCCATGACATCGGCCTCCAAATGAAAAAAGGAGTCACCCAAGGCACTGGCATTCCCATCAGCATCGGATTTGCACCCTCCAAAGCCTTGGCAAAAGTAGCCAACAAAATCGCCAAAAAGTTTGACAAACAAACCAACGGCGTACACCTCATAGACACCGATGAAAAAAGAATCAAAGCACTCAAATGGCTCCCCATTGAAGATGTATGGGGCATAGGCCGGCAACACGCCAAAAGACTCAAAGCAAAAAACATCCACAACGCCTGGCAATTCACCCAACTTCCTGACGACTGGGTCCGTAAAAATATGGCTGTGGTAGGCCTCAGATTAAAACACGACCTCGAAGGAAAACCAACACTCCCCCTCGAAGTTAAAAACCCCAAAAAGATGATCGCCACCACACGCTCCTTTGAAAAGATGTACACAGAGTTCAATGATATAAAAGAAAGAGTATCCACCTTTGCCGTTTCCTGCGCCGAAAAACTTCGCCGTCAAGATTCACACTGCAACCTTATAATGGTATTCCTTCACACCAACGGCTTCCGGAAAGATCTCCCCCAATACGGTCGCAACATCGTCATCAACACCCATTATCCAACCAATTCAAGCATAGACCTCATCAAATACGCTCAGGCAGGCCTCAAAGTCATTTACAAACCCGGTTACCACTACAAAAAAGCCGGTGTTATTGTTATGGGCCTGTCACCCACTAACCAAAAACAACTCTCCCTCTTCACAGAAAGCAACCCCAAACACGAGCCTATAATGCAAATCGTTGACCGCCTTAACAAAGCCTACGGCAACAACAAAATCAAATTCGGCAGCCAATCCCTCGGCCGCCAGTGGAAAATGAAACAAGAACGCCTCTCCCCGCGCTACACCACAAATATTCTTGAAATACCAACAGCTTGCTGTAAACAATAGATTAAAATTTGTATTTTAGTTTACTACTAAAAATAAAGTTCAAATTATGGGAACATCATTATGGAAAGTAACAGCATTGCGTGATAATTCAAAATTAAAAAAAGGAATGTCAGCAGAAATATTTCAAGCAAATAGCGTTAATAAACCATCTCAAAGAGTCATTTGCGAAAACTTAAATTCAAAATACGGTACTAGCATTAGTGAAGGGAGTTGTGGTTTAACAAATTTTGATATTATTAAACTCAGTTAAAAATAACTAATATTCAAAAAACCAATCGTGGTGTTCCATAATTAAGAAATATAATAATGCCGAATCCTATTCAATCCTTTATAAGATTAATCCTTGACAACAACATTTTATCGATGCCTATGATTGAATGGTGGCTTTTAAAATATTCAGATCATTACAAAAGTGCTTATGATTTTTTTTATAATCAAAACTTATATGAAATAGAGGAAGGTTCGGTTATGCGTCTTAATCTATTTGGAAAACCTACTGACCAAAAAAAGTTTCTAGAATTGTATGAAGCACTGGATAAGGTTTCAGGTTATCATAGAAATGAAGCATATTTTGAGCAAGAAATGGTCGATTACAATAAAATTAAGAAGTCGCAGTCTGATTTAAAAAAATGGGTTATAAAAAATGAGTATTTAGGAGCTGACAAGTATGTTTGTTTTTTTGTCGACTATTTAGATTATGATAAAAATAATGAAGAAGAACATTTAAGTGTTTTTGTTTTGCCTTTTAAAGAACTCGACATCTACATTGACCGACAATACTTCAAAAATACGATTGAATTTTTAGAAATATTTAATGAACTCTTTTGGAGTCAAGAAATTTATCCCGAAAGTCCAATATTACAAAGTATAAATTTAGAAATGAACACAAATAGAGTTATTCCAAATGAATAAACTTTCACCTATGTAATATTGCATTAATAAATATCATTAACACAGACTATCTCAATTGGAACAATTAATTAAATTTAAAATTCGTAATTTAGTTCTCATATCAGTGAAAAATATTAATATCGTTGATTGTCTTAATACCTTAAAAATTAATTGATATTTAGTATAGAAAAAGTTATCTAAAAATGGAACAAGTAAATTTTTATATAATAATTAATGACAGATATTTCAGGCACGAATATGAATCTGATGACTATCATTTAGAAAAGGTATTTTCAAAAGACAAAATTATAGAAATTATTGACGATTTCAATGACACTTCATTTCTTCAAACACAACTTATAATAACTAATGATAAAGAATTGTTGTCTAAATATTTGATAACCATTAATGAAGATGAGTTTAAAATGCTATGTCTCTTAGATAATTTTGACAAGAAGAATATCCGTATTAATTCTGCTTTTTTTAAATCTTACAACAAGCAAGCTTTTGAATACTATTTGAAAATAAAGGAAGACCAAATAATATCAGCGAGTATGGATTTTAGAAGTGAAACTAGCTATCCATACGATCACGACCCATCTATTGGAATTACATCCACTTACCTTAATGGATGGATAGAAAACAAAGAGTTTTCATACTTTGAAACACCTCAAAGATATTTAAATGAGGAACAAACAAACAAAGAATTCTATTTAAAAGATATAAAAAAAGGTAATTTAGAAACCTTAAATAGTCTTATAAATATAAATATCCTTGATATTGGAAAAGATGATAACTTTCCAAGTATCAATTGGGAATTAAGAAAAGGATTACTTAGGTACTTTGATAAAGTTTCTTCTAAACGTCTTTATATTTCACAATACCACTTAGATGCACTTTCAAAAGACAATGATTTAGTTCTTACTATTGATACACAATTAGATCCAAACCACTACATTGAATATTATGTAACTGGTATTGAAAATATTGATGAACAAGAATCCGATTTTAAAACTCAGACAAATTTTGATGAGACAGATTCACCAAAATATGATAAATACAATGGTGTATACGGTTTAGACGACAATACAATTGATAGTGCTTTCGAAGGTGACCCTGAAAATTATTGGAATATTGATTAGATGCTTTTTAGTTTAAAGATAAATTTGAATTTAAATTATCCACAAAGAAAACCAATCAGGGTATGCAATCACTTCACGTTTTATTAAATCTTATTTTACATTACTGTATAGTTTTATTGCCTTTAAAAATCACTGTTTTTAAATAATCTTCAACTCGTAAAAACAAAACACAACCGCCATGTGCTTCCACACCTCCCAAACCAAAAAAGTCACAAAACTTGAAAATCGCTTTAAAGCAAGCCTCCACGACGATGATGCACGCGATGCCTATGATATCCCCTCATACCATTTAAACGGCTTTGCTCACCCCAATATGCTCATCATCCCCCAGGAAGAACCTGCAGCATTGGTAGAAGGCAAATGGGGTATAGTCCCTCAAAACAAAAAACCAGAAGAAGTTAGTGATTATTATAAAAAAGGCGTTCGCTATGGTGGTGGTTTAAATGCACAATCAGAAAAGCTGTTCAACCATTTCATTTATAAACACGTGGCACATTCCCGGCGTTGCTTAATCCCAGTTACCGGTTTTTTTGAGCCTCATGAAGCGAAAGGGGATAAATATCCCTTTTACATTTCCCGAAAAGATAACGATGCCTTTGCTTTGGCAGGTATCTATACACTAATAGATGGAATGCCAACATTTTCAATCTTAACGAAGACTGCATCCCCGCTATTTGAAAAAATTCACAATACTAAAAATATAAAAAGGCAACCTGTTCTAATCCCCACATTAAACGAGCAAAACTGGTTAGCAGACAACCTCAATGATAAGGATATTCAACACCTCATCAACGCTCAATACCCCGAAGAAGAACTCAATCCATACACAGTAAGCAAAGACCTCTTCAGCCCAAAAATTCACAGCGATGTAAAGTCTATCTTAGAAAAAGTAGATTACGAAAACGTCTCAATCTAATCCCCGCGAACGTGTCCGCTGAAAGTTTACTTAAGGAATAATGTATAAGGATAAATCGCTACTATAAATATCCCTTCTTTGATAGTATCACAAAAAGATGAACAATATTATGAGCGCCAAATTCTTTTCTTAATTTCTTAAGCTCTTTTTCAATCATACTTACACTGTTAGGTAAAATTTCTCTTTCTTTTAGATACTCAGAAACCTCAGCTTGAGTATATCCAACGGCCATTTTCTTAACTATCATTTTTTGAATCCTGTTCATAAATCTAAAATACATTATTTTTTAAATTTTAGAAGCTCAGTTATAAGTAAATTATAGCTACTCCTTTCATTCTAAAGAGTGTAAAGGAAAAACAACTTGAAAATAAATATTAGATAAATTTTCCGAAAACAAATAAAAAGGAAGCAAAGTTAGTGGGCTCCCTCCACCAGCCGCCAAAGCACTGTCAAGGTCAAGCCTCCGGTTTTGAAAAAAATCTCCACCCTCCATGCTGTACTTCTTTCAGCATCTCTCATTACTTTACTAACCTCTCACCACTCACCACTACTCACTAAAAACCGGGTAGTATTTTTTCCAAAAACCTTGACAGCGCAGCCACGCCCTCAGTGATAGGGCTTTCTTTTTTTTTGTTTTTTCTTTTGTTCCGAAAAAAATATGTGAGCGAAGCGAGCGAAAGCATAATTAATTTTTAAATCCATAATTATGCTTAATTTCAAAATCAAAACCCACAAACACGGAAGGTTTTACAACACACCGCACTTCTTCATCCTAAACAAAGGAAACAACGCCGGAAAACCTTCATTTGAACCCTACAGAAATGCGTTTGTCATTTTCTGCAACAACCAAAGCGACCTCCAAAAACTCTATTGGATATGCGCCATCCTCCACGCTGGTAGCCTGTTCAAACCTTACCACAAAGGCTCCGTCATCACGTTTGTATCCATTTGCGACATCAAAAACCTGATTATAGAATGCCTGTTCAATTACGATGGCCACTACTGGCAGGAACGCTTCAAGGTCCTCAAAAAACTGGAAGAGGCAGAAGAAAACCTGCGCAAGCAGTCGGTCAATCTCAAAAATTACAAAATCTTAATGATGAGGTCTTACCAACCGCAATTAAACTAAAAAACAGGGCGTCAGCCCTGTTTACACCAATAAAAAAAGCCCGGTACACCAAAACCGGGCTTTCTCACCAAACCAACCTACTTCCCAAACCACCGGGAAATAAACCGCAACAACACCGAAGCAATAAAACTCGCCACAGCGCCAATAAATGCCATGATAACCGTCGTAAACACATCCTCCACAGGCAAATTCGGCAACAAGCCAAATGCAGTGCCACCTATAAAACTCACTTTATGAAAAGAATGTGATTCCATAACTAAATACCTAATGCAGGCACTTCACCGCCCGGTTCATCATTATCATCATCCTCATCCATCACAACCGCCTGACTCACCACAGTGGCCACAGTTCCGGCAACCGTCACATAAGTGGCAATCGTAAACAAAGCAGTCGGAATCGCCACAGGAGCAGCCAAAATGGCACCACCTGCAGCAGTCAGCGCAATCCCAATATTTCGCAACGTCCTAAAAAACTTAGGAGTCGGTTTTGTATAACGTTCTTTTAAATTCATAACTCAAATCAAAATTAAATTAGCTAATTAATCCCCTCACCGGCATCAAACACCGCTGAGGTAATGTTCAAAAACAAAGGTTCCTTTTTCATTCGGCACCGTTCAATGAATAGCAAGAGTTTGTCTAACGCTTTACGCGAAAGCAACCCGGTTCCTATACCCGTTAAATGTGTAACCGGAGCCAAACACCCCCGAAGTTCTTTCATCGCATCATTCGCAGGATGTACCAAAATCCCCGTACGCCCGGGAACATTCTTAACCACCAAATGATGCTTAAACCGGTCCGTATACCAAAGCGCCAGCTCATAACGCCCATCAGGAATACACGAAATATTCCGTGCATTTTCCTTCCAGGGCAATTCAATCATAAAACAGATAAACTTCCCTTGATGAAAAAGGGCACCATTGGTGCCCCCTTCAAACTGATTCCTGAACAATTGCAATTCCATCACCCAATGAAATCATGATTACACTTGATCAACACCAATCAAACTGAGGGAGTTGTAAGCACCGTTTTTCAACGGGTACATATCACCATTCACCTCTTGGTAAAAGCTCACACCAAGCACCTGCAACAGCGGCAGGGTAGAGTTAGCAGTCACCGTAGAGACAAGATTGATTAGCGCAGTCGCCTGAGCATCCCAAGGCAGAATCGCAGTCTCCTGACTGTCAAAAACAAACTCCTCGTTTTCGAAGTCAACTTCAGCCAACCCGCTCACGATTTTAAAATGAGTAGTTCCACCGGGAGCATCGATACTCGCATTAGGAGTAAACGCCGGGATTTCTACATCCAACGTACCGGCAACCCGGTCCAGAGTTGGAGTGTAATCAGCAAACATCACGGTACTCAACTTCCCGTTGATGTTAAACTCAAACCCGTTGATCAATGCCATATCCCCATCAGGGATGGTTCTCAACCCACGTTCATTGGTTGGGTCCGTCTTAATCACTCGCATAAGTGATTGAGTTAATCTGCTGGTCACTCGTTTGTCCTTTGCATTCTGCAACAGCAAACGAATGGCCTTTCTCACCAATTTACCACCGGCACCGGCACGTCCAAATTCAGCCCCATTTTCACGGGTTCTTTGAAACGCCGGGTCGTTGGCAATTCGGTTTTTGTCCACGCCACCTTTTTCACGAGCCAAATGCCCGTCGGCGGTCTTGTAAAAGGTAACACCTCCAATGGTACCTTTCAACCTGATAATTCCGGTCTGTCTTGCCATAACTATTCGATTTTTTGATTAATAAAAACCAAAAGTATAAGCACACACCACCTCTCAAAGAACCCCATTTCCGATACCAACCACCTTTTCCGAAACAGACCATTTTAACCGCAAACACCAAATCAAACCAAAACAGATGAAACCATAATCCACCCAACAAAAAAACACCACCACAACCCATTAAAACATTGATTAACGCCCTACGATGCTGTATCTTTGAAGGGTAGATGAAGTATGGATAAAGTATGAAGTATTCAAAACGGATATGTATTTACCCAAAAGATATTCAGCGTATCACCGGCAAGAGTGAAAGACACGCCCGGAACCTCTTGTCCAAGATCAGAGAATACTTAAACAAGGAACCACACCAATTCGTCACCACAGAAGAATTTGCAAGTTTTACGGGCATAAAAAAGGAATTGGTAGAGGAGTTTATTATCGATTAATCAGGGTGAAGATTCAATAAGTTTCACTTTGATTGAATAAGCAAATTTTGTATATTTATTCTTCATTCACGAAACCAAAGTGAACCAAAATGTTCTGTTCTTATTGTGAGATATTTGTGAGTTCAAAGAATGATAATCAAACAAACTCAATGTTTATAAGGGTTTAGGTAGGGCGTACATCGTCTTGTCATCCCGACCAAAGAGTTTACCAAAACTCGCAAATATTAACCTAATTATATGTAAATCATATAGTTAGGTTTTTTTGTGTCACCAAACGAAACCAAAATTTATCGCAATTTATGTGAGTTTTTGGGGTGATTTGTGAGATATTTGTGAGATATCTGTGAGTTATTTGTGAGTTATTTGTGAGTAAAATTTTCAAAGAAATTTCAATAAATACAATACTTCGCAAAGATTTCACTACAAAAATCAGGGTATTTTTGCCCGAAAATTTGTGTACTCCCTCAACCACTAGAGTATAAAATGAAAACCTTCTACCCACGAGGGGCTTTTTTTGATGCTTTTAAAAGCGAGGCGACGTTCTTGTTGGAAAAGTCCTTGGGCTTCTTTTTTGTGAGAATGGTATCAAAACAACGTCAATTGTAGTTTATAAAACTGCTTTAATTTATCGTATATTTACAAAACGTTCTTTAAAGTTTTGAGTTGAAAAACTGTTAAAACCTCTTTATCCGTTCGGCATGCTCTTACCCGGAAGGCACGCAAACACCAGTGATTACAGGTATGGCTTCGGTGGAAAGGAGATGGATAATGAGGTCAAAGGTGAGGGGAATTCTACGAATTATATCTTTAGGATGCACGACCCAAGGGTTGGAAGATTTTTTGCAATGGATCCTATTTTTGATAATTTCCCTTTGAATTCACCATATGCATTTAGTGAAAATTAGGTTCTAATGTATATTGAACTTCAGGGGTTAGAAACTGCAAGACCTTCAAATTATAGACAAGTTCCACGATTTAGAGCAAATGAAAATGGGAGCTTTATAATATTGCACGAGCGATACAAAGAGGCGAGTACAAGCAAGAAACTACTATTAGATTTAGAAAACCATTTTACTCAAATGGGGTACAAATTGAGCACAAATCCTATCCTTGCGGTAAAGTTTATCATAATTTAATCTTATGATTTCACTTTTTTTTCAAATCATCAGCTACGACTAAAATCTGAATACCATTCGCCAATCGAAGCCATATAATCCAAAATCAAATCGACACATTCATCAACGGTAGGTTGAGGTATAACATCTTTAATTAATCCGGTCTCCATAGCACGCTCAATATACAGGTACACATGATTTTTAAAATCACCGTCGCCGATGAGGTTTCCTGTATGGGTATTCCATTTATCACGAAATCCTTCTTCAATATAATAGAAGTCTTTTATGTCCAGTGGAGTGGCTTTGCGTAAGGCCACATAGGCCACCATATCCATATAATCAAATTCCCGGGGTTCAAATGAATCTTCAAGGTAAGCAAAAGGTTTTTCCATAATTATGGTTTTTAAATTAAACATAAATCAATCTATTTATAACGAGCCAGCGCCTCCTGCAACTTTCTCACAACTTGACTACGTAACGATTCCGGCTCTAAAACTTTTACCTGGTTGCCCAACGATAGCAATTCCATCACAAAATCATGGGACGGATGTACATAGAGCTCAATACGATATTCCTTATCGTTATTGATAAGTTCTTTTTGGCTGGAATGCAGCGGTAGTGATTCTATATATTTTCCTTGTTCGACAGTAAAAGACAACACCACTCGTTCGGGTTTGGAAGCATCACCCACCACACCAAAACAATATTGAAAGGCAACTTCAGGATTGTAGCCTTCAGGAGGCGTAAAAGGCGTTCGGGTAATTTCCAGATTAGTGATACGGTCCAGGCCAAAAGTTTTAATTAGGTCGTCCTTATGGTCTTTGGCGATCAAATACCAACGGTAACGAGCTTCCTTGATAGCAAGGGGTTGTACGATACGCAATGTGGGCTCCTCAAAGCCTTCCCAGTACTTTTCATGGGTAAACCGGATTTCCACCTTGTTTTTAATGGCATGCAACAAACCGTGCAGGTTTTCTGTTCCCGAAGGTTTTCGCTTTTCGGGGATGATATGCTGCTCCATCGAACTCGACAGATTCAAGGCATTAAACATCTCAAATGACTCCATCATACGATTCTTGTAGGCATCAGATCCATCGTAAACAATTTCATAGACATTCCGGCTGCGGTCATTTTTGATTTCAATATTGTAGAGCGAGGCTATTTGCTGAATGTCCCTTTGGAAAGTACGTTGGGACACTACCAGGTTGTAGCCGGTGATTTCACTCTCTAATTCCAGAATAGATTCAATTTCCTCAAAACTACGTGGACGTATCCTCAATTTGGAAATCAAAAGCAGTTGACGAAGTTGGGTTTCATGGACAGACATAAGTTGGTATTTTAATTCTTTCATTTCAAAGATAAAATATATAAACGACAATATATGTCGCTATCGGAACGTATCTTCGAATAAGAAGCAAAGAGCTTAAATTATATATATTATAAACCTTTAATAAGTACCACTATGAAACCCTACAGAGAAAAAATTCTAATGACTTACAAATTCCTTTTAGAAACTCACGAAGAGCTGCAGACAAGAACAATCAACGTCGGGATGACCGGTGTAATGGCAGATGTCAACAGCGTTTTCAAAGAAGGCGATACTTACAACTTTGACATGGACCAATTTCGAGACACTTCAGATACCAATTTAAACAAACTGGTAGGCTTTTTTGACGAATTGGAAACCGTTATGAATTCCCTTGCCAACCTGAACGACATCACCGAGGAAGAACTGGAAGAAATGGAGGATACCATAAATGATTAATTATTCATAAATCCCTCTGTCATGCAGAGGGGTTCTATTCACTATGAATTTCTGAAAAAACTAACGATTTACGCTCGTTAAAATGAAATTGTAAAACCTTGCGAAAACTTATCCCAGTAGGAGTTTTAGCAAAATTTAATTCTAGCTGATTGGCAGTACTGGTTCCGTCTTCCCATTTTTCTATCTGGAAATATTCCGGGCGATAAAACAGAACAATGTAATCTAACATACATATAAAACGATCTGTATAAATATCGATTAATCGGGGTCGCTTTTTATGCCCCTTGCGCTTTTCAATAGATGGTTTTAATTCAGAAAGTATCAGAATAGGAATTTGAAGTTCTTGAGACAAACATCGTAGTCTTTCTAAAGTATCCTCCTTCTTATCGTGAAGTATAAAGCAATCGTCATTCCTGATGTTTTCAAAATTGTCTATGATCACAAATGGAAATTTAAAAAGGTGATGTAAATTTCTTGTTTGATTACAGACTTTTTCCAAATCCCAACCGTTAATTTCGTCAAGAAAAAATACCGGTGCTTTGTTATTTTTAAAATAGACAGCATTTTGATCCATTTCCATCCCCAAGGCTTCCCACTTTTTTATAAGATAGTCCTTACTTGTTCCGGTTAAAAATACAGGCACATTCCTCACATGTTCAATATGACGCTGCAAGAGATTGTGCAAAAAATTTAGCTTCATACTACCCGGCCGGCCACCAATAAAAATAAGCCGTGCTTCAGCAATATTTTCCAAACAGTTGTTTAAATGTTCTGCACCGAATAACGGCTTTGAAAGTGTTTTCATAAGAGTGAATTATTTGATTGAATTAATTTAAATATCTGGCTTCTCCAGAGCCGCACTCATACAATCCTTAAATAGGTTTACACAGCGCAATTCTACATCTGTAATTAAGTTCCCTTCACCACCCTTTAGGGAGGGGAAAGTGAAGGGGACGTATTAAATTCACCACCACGTCAACCAGCCCCCACCCCCCCTCGGTCAGCCAAAGGCGAAGAGGCCACCACTCAATGACTCAATGACTCACAAACTCACAAACTCAAAAACTACCGAAACCCAATCACCTTCCGCTCTCCACGCTCAACGCGGTTCACAGCTTCATAATTGTAAAGTTCCGCAAGGGTAATCGGAACGGTAGTTCGATGTTCAACATTGAGTTCCTGAAGTAACACATTGCTTTTTTCAACTGTAAGGTTTTCAAACTCATACATTAGCTGTAGTCTTCCCTTACGTAGCAACGCCTCGTCAATATTTTTAACGTGCGTATTAAACGTAGCGATGACCTGTATAGACAAACATTCCCCCAAAATGCCGTCAGTTAAGTTGAGCAGGGTAGAAAGGCTTGAGTTGCGTTCGTTTTCGCGCGAAGCAATCAACTGCTCGGCATCTTCAATGACAAAAACAGTATTCTTGTTGTTGATTAAAAAACGAGTGAGTTCCATATGGTCCAACTGCCCGGCCATATTAGGAGACAGAAAAATCACCTTTTTCTTCATTTGACAGATCAAATGACGGATATAGGTGCTTTTACCCGTGCCCGGTTTACCGTGCAGCAAAAACAAACCATTACTGTTTTTTTGGCATAACTTCTGTAGTATGCTATTATGAACCTCCGTAAAACCATCATTATAGTGTTTCTCCAGATTGAGTTTAGGCTTTTTATATTTTACCTGCTCGGTGTCAATACCATGAGGCGTAGCTATCATCAAGTGGATGCTTGATTTTTTCTTCTTTTTTTGAAGATGCTGAAAAGCCAAATCCCTTAGGGAACAAACCAATGCTGTTTCCTTGCCCGTGTGATGAATGTTTAATTTGTCATACTCCAGATTGACCATAAGATTTCCTTCCAGGAAATAAAATACTTCACTAAATAGTTCTTTCCGCTTTTTGTCATATTCCTTGAGTTCCACTCGTTCCAGTATGGTGCCTGCAAATTCAATTTCCAGTTGTTTTTTAAGATTCCGTGACTTGACATCGTTAACAGTCAAGATACTTGGATACTTCCCAAAAGAGGCAAAATAAAAGCGATTATTGTGATAATTTTTCGCCCCTGAAAAAACATCATAAACTTGTGAATTGTTGTTAAACGGCCTGCGTCTTTCCCATGTATCTTTCATTATTTCTTGATTTTTAAGCAAATCTAAAAGCGAAATGCGTCAAAAGGTGGCGGTATGAAAATAAATTAAAACGACACACCTTGTCCGCACCCCAACTTACTTTTGAGCAAACATTAAAAGTAAAATCATGTCCATCCTTCAAGAATATAACAATAATACAAATCTCCTAAACAGCAAAATTGAAGAAACACTAAAGGCAGTCGCTCAACTCAAAGAAACCGTTGTGAAACTTAAACATTTTGAACGCGCAGCTCAAATTCGGGAAATGGAGAAACAGCTGGAGCAAATGAAAAGAGACGTTTTCAGTTTCACAGTTTAATGTGTAAAAACATCATCAAAAAGAAATTAAAAATGAAAACAAAATACAAAGAAATCATGCAAACTATAATGGCTTATTGATATAAATTCTTCGGGTAAAAACTTATACTATAGAGTAGGTGTAGAATCTTTAGCAATAAAAGGGGTTGATTCATATAAATTAGAATCTCTTGAACTAGAATATCAAAACATTTATAATAATTTTGTTAGAGACCAAATTGATATTGAATCTGAAGAGCCATATGACCTTCAACTTTCAAAAGCTAGAATGTTGACAAAAAGTACATTAATAAGCCATTAGTCATAATCCAGCCTATTTTTTTATAACGATATAGGCAAAATTTGCCCTCAACAACAAAACGAGAGTAAATTTTCATTACATTTACACTCGTAAAAGAATCACAAGTAAAAATTGCCCTTGTCTAAATTGATTAACAATGAATAATAAAGTTAACTTCAATCCTGCAATTCCATATAACGATTTACCCTTATTACCACCACAAGCAGAAATAGAAAATATTATAATTCTTAAAAAGGCAATTGCAGCGAGTAGGGCATTATCTGAATTGAAAGGAGCCATTACAAATTTGCCAAATCCAACATTATTTATTGATACTATAAACTTACAAGAAGCACAAGCCAGTTCTGCAATAGAAAATATAATCATAACACAGGATGAATTATTTAAAGCTTCTATAGCCGAAAAGAAAAATGATAATCCGGCAACAAAAGAGGTAATGCATTATAAAGATGCATTATGGTATGGTGTGGAGCAAATAAACATACGTCCAATATTAAGCACAAATTTATTTGTCGCATTAGTACAAATTATCAAAGAAAATAAATCAAGTATTAGAAATACTCCAGGAACACAATTAAAAAATCCTATTACAAATACAGTGGTCTATACACCTCCGGAGGGAGAAAATATCATTCGCGATAAACTTAAAAACCTTGAAGAGTTCATCCACGCAGAAGATAATATAGATCCATTGATAAAAATGGCAATCATACATTATCAATTTGAAGCAATACACCCATTTTTTGATGGAAACGGTCGTACAGGCAGAATAATCCTTTTGCTTTATCTCAAAATGGCAGGAATACTTGATTTGCCAGCTTTATATTTGAGTAATTACATCATTCAAAATAAAAACAAGTATTATACAAATTTGCGAAAAGTGACAGAAGAAGGAAACTGGCAAGACTGGATAATGTATATGCTAGATATGGTAGAACAAACCGCATTAAAAGGAAGAAACCAAATAGCAGAAATCGAAGCATTGATGAATAATATGGAAAAAAAAATTCAACAGCAACTTCCCAAAATTTATTCAAAAGATTTAATGGAAGAATTGTTTCGATTACCTTACACAAAAAGAAATCAACTAGAAAAAGCAGGTTTAGGCAACTTAAAAACAGTGGGTAATTATTTAAAGGAACTGGAAAATCAAGGTTTCTTGATAAGTGAACAAGTAGGAAAAGAGAAATTGTATTTAAACTTTAAATTATTAGAAGTTTTAAAAGCAAAATAATAAAGTAAATTAACCATCCACACCCTTCTCAAGCCGGGTGTCGAATATGATATTGAAAGAGCGTATGTCTTCAAACTAATTTGGATTTTTCCTTAAGGAGTGTTTGTTAAATATTTCAAATTTAGTGATTTTGAAAACACTCTCTTAATTATAGTCTAAAGTAGTCCACTTTTTGCTGACGATTTACATAGTAAAAAAAAATGAAAATCATCTTTTTTACTTATAATTTACGGTTATAAATAAACACTTTGGTAGGGTTTTTGGTGGAAGAATTGTTATTAGTACAAACCAACAAGTACAATGAAACATACATTAAATTCTCTAAAAACCTGAGAATCTCTAAAAAGAAACATTTACGCGTATAATTCACAAAAAAAAGACCTGAAAATTTCAGGTCTTTTTTTTGTGAATGTTATGAAGATTTTATTGAATAATTCCTCCGCAACTAATGCGTCCTCCAGCATTTCCTGTTGGTTGTGTTACAAAATCGTCTGTGCCAGCATGCACAATGATGGCTTTTCCTAAAATGTCTTTCTTTTCATCGCCGCAGCCAATACACCATTCATTTGTTTTAAAGGCTACTTCACCGTTTCCTTGTGCGTCTGCGTTGAAGTTTCCTATATCTCCTTTATGATAACCACTTGTGTCGCCCCATTTGCCATGTTGTTCAAAAGTAGGATTCCAATGACCTCCAGATGATGTGCCGTCTGCAGCAGTACAATCTGCTTTTTCATGTAAATGTATTGCATGCGTGCCTTCTTGTAATCCCGAAAACGAGCCTATCATTTTTACGACTCCTTCTTCTTGGGTAAACGTTATTAAGCCTTTTGTGTTTGTTTCACTTTTTGGCTCCATAACAACTTTTATTTCTGTTTTTTCAGCAGCCACCATTTCTTTCTGGGTAGTATCTTCCTCTTTAGGTTCTTGCTTTTTATTGTCTTTACAACTGGTAATTGAAAATGCAATAATCATTAATAGTAAAATGAATGAGTTTTTCATAATGTTAATTTTGAATGGATTTAAATTGACAATAAAGTTAATGTGGATTATTGTTTTATCCAAAGATTTAGAATAGAATTATGAAAAGCTTTTACTCTCTTAATTTTGTGAGTACTTGAACTTTATTGTGAAGCGTTTTATGTACAGGGCATTTATCTGCAATTTCTAATATACGGTCTCGTTGTTTTGTGTCTAAACTACCTTTTAAGTGAATTTCTCTGCTGAAAGTATCTATTTTTGCTTCTTGATATTCACAATTTTCACAATCTATGGCATGTTGTTTGTCGTACTTTATTTTAACTTGTACCTCGTCAATTTCCCATTTTTTTTGCTTTGCATACATCTGTATCGTCATTGCGGTGCAGGCTGCAAGCCCTGCAGATAAAAATTCATATGGTGAGGGGCCAAAACCTGTGCCTCCATATTCAATGGGTTCATCAGCTACCATAAAATGATTGCCCACTGCCATTTTGGTCAGAAATCCATCTTTAGAATTTAAGCTAGCCAAAATAGCTGTTTTAGAAACTATTTTTTCTTGTTCAGGGACTTGTAAATATTTACTCGCCCAGCTACTAATCATCAAACCTACATATTTTGAATCTTCTTTTTTTGTAAGTAAGTGGTCAGCGCCATCTAATGAAATGAAACTTTTAGGGTGTCTTGCAGCACTGTATATTTCCTCAGCATTATTTATTCCAACAAGAGAATCTTGTGGTGAATGCATTACCAAAATTGCTTTTCGCAACTTTTTCACTATATCTGGTAGTGATTTAGTTTTTAAATCATTTAAAAATTGTTGTTTTATAGTGAAGTCTCTTCCGCTTAAGTTTACTACAGCTTGACCTTTGGTTTCAATTTCCTCAATACTGCTTTTTAATAATTTTTTTATATGATTTGGATCAGAAGGGGCACTTATGGTAGCTATAGCCTTAATGCTTTCTATTTTTTCAGCAGCAAAAATAACAGCGGCACCACCCAAAGAATGCCCAACTAAAATTGTAGGTGCTTGATGGTTTTTCTTTAACCAATTAGCAGCGGTAATTAAGTCTTCTACATTACCAGAAAAATTTGTGTCTGAAAAATCGCCGGCGCTTTCTCCTAAGCCTGTAAAATCAAAACGCAATACGCCAAAACCTTTATCTGCCAATTCTCGGCTAATATTTACAACGGCACTTAAATTTTTATTGCAGGTAAAACAGTGTGCAAATAAGACAAAATTATGGGGATGTTGGTTATCTGGAAGCTCTAACCTTCCCGATAATTCTTCGCCTTTGTTATTTGTAAAAGTAACTTTTTTAAGATCCATTTAATTGTTTTTAAGTTTTTTAAAACTGTTGGGTTTGTCGATAGCATTTTCTTTGACTTACAATAAAATGGTTTTTTGGTAATCCTGTTTTTCTTAATGAGTTTCTTTTAAGTATTTATTTAAAAACGCCAAAGTCTTCTCATAGGCGGCTATTTGATTTTCTTTTTTAACAAAGCCATGTCCTTCGTCTTCAAATAATACATATTCTACAGGCACACCATTTTCTCTTACTTTTTCTACAATTTCATCAGACTCGATTTGAAGCACTCTAGGGTCTTGAACGCCTTGTAGCACCATTAATGGTTTGGTGACATTTTGGGTATGAAACAATGGAGATATTTTTTTTAATCGAATGCTATCTTCGGTATATGGGTTGCCCATTTCTAAATATAAGGCGTCTTTAAACGATTCCCACCATTTTGGTATGCTTTTTAAAGTGCGTATCCAGTTTGTTACACCGTAAATGTTTACACCAACTTCAAATTCTTCAGGTGCAAAAGTTAGTGCTGCCATGGTCATATAACCTCCGTAAGAGCCACCTATAATTCCAATTTTGGTAGAAATTATTTCTGGTTGTTTTGCTAACCAGTTTTTTCCTTCTATACAGTCTTGTAAATCGCCTTCGCCATGATTTTGGTCGTCTAATTGATAGAAGGTTTTTCCATAGCCACTGCTGCCTCGGTTGTTGACGGCAAGAACGGCATAGCCATGATTTACGAGATATTGAATAAAGGAATTAAAATTTTGTCTGGACTGCCCACCTGGACCACCGTGTACCCAAACTAAAGCTGGTACAGGATTTTCTTTGGAAGCATTTAGGGGTTTGTAATACACGGCTGGAATTTCTAATGCATCAAATGAAGGATATCGAATAATTTGAGCAGCTACAAGGTCTTTCTGGTTTATTTCGGTATTTAAAACATTGGTGAGTTTGGTACTTTCCTTACTTTCTAGGTTATACACATATAGGTTTGTGGGTGTATGGGAACCACCTACATTTATTATGGCTAATGTTTCATCCTTTGAAAAATCAATTCCAGTTATAAATTCATTTTCAAAATTGGGCAAATCTAAAGGATTTCCTGTATCATTTTTAGTAACTTCTATCTTGTTTGCAGCATCTTCATTGATATTGATAAATTTGTATTTTCCATTATGACTGACTCCCATTCCGGAAATATCCCAATTTTTTTCTGTTATTTTTTCCGAAGTATTTTCTGCTATCGAATATTTCATTAGGTAAGAAAATTCACTTCCTAGGTTTGTTGTGTAATACAGATATTTATTGTCTTTAGAAAATGTTTGTGCTGCATTTCCGCTTTGTTCTTTGTTTATTTTTGTAAAGATTTTTTCTTTTAAATTGTAAATAAACAAATCTGAATCATTCGTGTTTATGGCTTTACCTAATGCTATATAATTGCCGTCATCAGAGATGTCTCCATAATCATAGCCTTCTTTGTTTTCAAATATCAGTTTAGAAATAAATGAGGTTATATCCATTTGATAAACATCTGTATATCTGGAATCTCGTTCATTGCTTCCATAATAAAAACTTTTTTTGTCTTTTGCCCAGCTGTAAAATAAGGCTCTTACATTTTTTTCGGGAGTTAGTCGTTTTAGGTTTTCACCATCTTTTACAAATATTTTATAAATTTCATCACCATTACCATCCATTCTAAAGAGAATTCGTTCGTCTTCTGGAAAGAAGGAAATGGCATAAATTGAAGCGCTATCCGATTTTGTAATAGGCATCATTTCGCCACCAGATGTTGGAATGGTGTACATATTAAAAATACCCGAGCGGTTACTGGTTACTAAAATTTTGGATTTATCTGGAGAAAAACTACTACCAAATACAGATTCATTGTCCATAAATTGTTCAATAGTATAGGAGCCAACTTCTCTTTTTTCGTCTTGTTTTTTTTCGGATTTGCAGGAATATATGAAAACTAGTGCCGCTGCATAAAGTATTGTTTTTTTCATTTTTAAGGAAGTAATATTTAGTTAGTTAGTTGTAAGTTACTAATGTACAATAATTTTCTAAAGACAAAACATATTTATTTTAGGCTTACCTATTTGGAATTCTCTTTTAGTTTGCGTTTTTTTATACGTTTTGGATTGTACCACAAATAAAATCCTGTGATAGAAAGCATCATTAATCCTAAGCAGGTAATAGTTACATAGATTTTTTTTACTTCTTCGTTGTTACTTTTTATAAAAAAATCGATTATGGAACCATCATGAATTTGTTCTATAATATCAGATGTTCTTGTTTTTACTGAAAGGATTTTGCCTGATTTGATGCCCACTTGTACTTCACTGTAATGATTATAAAATCGCACTTTTGCAACTCCTTTTTCTGGACGAATGTCTATTCGATCTACTGTGGCATCTAAATCGGTGTTTTCAAGAATGTATAAAGAGGCTATTTGCTGAATTTTTTCAATAGGAAGTATTGGTGTATTTGTGATGTCTTTTTGTGTAGGAGGTAAAAGGTTTAAATCTTTTTTCCAAGCTAAAAGTAAGCCAGAAACTCCAATAATAAACATAAAAACAAACAAAGTAATAGCTATATATTTGTGAATTTTGCGATGCCAACGTGTGTTTTTAGCAATTTTTTTTGAGGGATTTATCAAGTGGGTTTTTTTAGGAATTCCAAAAATAAACAAATCTCTCATAAAACCTACTGAAAAATTCTTAAACCTGCCTTAGGAATCGCTTATATTTGTCATAATATAACCTAAGGCATGCAAAAAGAGTTAAGTATTCAAGTGGTTCCCGAAATTGCAGCAAATTCGTCAGCGCTTCAACATTTTGTTTCCAAACATTCTGGAATTCCCTTCCATGAAATTTCACATATAGAAATTTTAAAACGAAGTATAGATGCAAGACAAAAAAGCATTAAAATTAATCTAAAACTACTCATTTTTATACAAGAAGATTTTATAGAGAAATTGCCGCAATTGCCTAACTATAAAGATGTTTCTAAGCAAGATGTTATTCTTATTGTAGGTGCTGGACCAGCCGGTTTATTTGCAGCATTGCGTTGTATTGAACTTGGCAAAAAACCTATTGTAATTGAAAGAGGAAAAGAAGTTAGAGCTAGACGTCGCGATTTAAAAAAATTGAATATCGAACATATTGTAAACGAAGATTCTAATTATTGTTTTGGTGAAGGTGGAGCAGGGACGTATTCTGACGGAAAGTTATACACCAGGAGTAAAAAACGTGGAGATGTTCAACGCATTTTAGAATTATTTGTAGCTTTTGGTGCAACCAAAGAAATTTTAGTGGAAGCACATCCTCACATCGGGACCAATAAACTTCCAGCGATTATTCAGGATATAACAAAAACAATTATTGAATTTGGTGGCGAGGTACTTTTTAATAGTAGAGTAGTTGACATACTTACTCTTAATGAGTCGATTATAGGTGTAGCACTTCAAGATGGAGGAATCATTAATTGTAAAAAATTACTTCTTGCCACAGGACATTCTGCTAGAGATATTTTTGAATTACTATATAAAAAACAAATCGCCATAGAAGCAAAACCATTTGCCTTAGGAGTTCGTGTAGAGCATCCTCAAGACCTTATTGATAGCATTCAGTACTCGTGTGATTATCGTGGCGCGTTTTTACCACCTGCGCCTTATAGTATTGTAAAGCAAGTGGATGGAAGAGGTGTTTATTCTTTTTGTATGTGTCCTGGTGGGATCATTGCGCCTTGTGCTACATCACCAGGTGAAATAGTTACTAATGGTTGGTCGCCCAGCAAACGCGATCAGGCTACTGCTAATTCAGGTATCGTGGTGGAAGTGCGTCCGCAGGATTTTAAATTTTTTGGAAATTCGCCACTTGCTGCCATGTACTTTCAGCAACAGGTAGAACAAAAAGCTTGGCTAGAAGGTGGTAAAACCCAAACCGCGCCGGCACAGCGATTAGTTGATTTTAGTTCTGGAAAATTGTCATCAAATTTGCCCATTACGTCATATAAACCAGGAGTTACCTCTGTGGAATTAGGAAGTGTTTTGCCATCCTTTATTTATAAAACGTTACAAGAAGGGTTTAAAGAATTTGGAAAAAGCATGAAAGGATATTTTACAAATGAAGCCGTAGTGCATGCCACCGAATCTAGAACCTCGTCTCCAGTTAGAATTCCAAGAAATAAAGATACTCTGGAGCACATTCATATAAAAGGATTGTATCCTTGTGGAGAAGGTGCTGGCTATGCAGGAGGTATTATTTCTGCAGCTATTGATGGTGAAAAATGTGCAGAACAAGCGGTAATTTCATTATAAAATGAACATATAAAGTTAAAAACTTCATGCTTTAAAGTTATTTTATTTCCTCACGACCATCGGCATGAATGGCAAATCGGCCTTTTTTGGGACTGTGCACATGTTCATGGCTGGGCCAAGGCCATCCACCAAACTGATCTTTGTGGTATTGAGAAATAGTTTCTTGAATGCCTTCTTTTGAATTAGCAACAAAAGGGCCTTGCTGAACTACAGTTTCTCCAATGGGTTTTCCTTGCAAGAATAAAAATTCAGCAGGAGTATTGCCGTTTGTGATGGTTATTTTTTCGGTTGAAATTAAATCTAGTGAGTGCTCTTGCGGAATGGTAAATCCTTCGGTAACTATTTCATTACCTTTATAGAAAAACAAGGTTCTGTTTATACCTTCTGAAGCGGTAGGAATTTCCCAAGTTGCTCCGGCTTCCATTTTGATGGTCCAGATGGCAACTTCATTATTAGGGTCTGCTGCCCAGGAATTTGGGGTAGGAGATGGGGCTTGAACGCCATTAAAAATTCCTGCAATTATTTTTATTTGCATTCCATTTTCCTTTAGTACAGGAATTTCTTCACTCCATAACATTCTAAAGTGGGCATCTACATTTTTGCTTTTTCTAGGAAGATTAAGCCACAACTGAAATAATAACAAGGGGTTGTTTTTATCTGAATTTATAAGTGGAAACATTTCGCAATGCATTACACCTTTTCCTGCGGTCATCCATTGTGCATCGCCATTTCCAAATCGACCTGCTGCACCTAAGGAGTCACTGTGGTCTGCAAAACCTTCTTCTACGAGCGTTACGGTTTCAAAACCACTATGTGGGTGCGCAGGAAACCCCGGAACCTTTGAGCCATGATACATACGCCATCCATCTTTTAGAGTAAAATCCTGACCAATGTATCTTCCTTTTAGTAGGTTTAAATCTGGGCCTAAGTTTTCTTTACCGGGAGGATAGTTGTCTTTGTGATATGCACAAAATAGAAAGGGATCTTGTGTTTCCCATTGAAAACCTAGTTGTTTTATTTTTTTTATAGCAGACATCGCTCTTTTTTTTGAAAGATAAAATTACATCTATTCTGCGAAAAATTTTGCTAATTGATATAAAAAAAAGGCTTCTGTTTTTTAGAAGCCTTAAAAGCGGAAGCATTTATAGGTTTGGAATTTTTAAAATTTGCCCTGGATGAATCAAATCAGGATTCTTTAGTTGGTCAGTATTTGCTTGAAAAATAGTATTATATTTACTTGGGTTTCCATAATATTGTTTAGCAATTTTAGAAAGTGAATCCCCACTTTTAACAATATGCTTAGCATATATAGAATCATCTGTTACTGTTATGTCTGCTACAAGGTCAATTGGGCTTTCTCCTCCTATACTTTTAATTTCATTCCAAAGTAAATCTTTTTGATATTGATTTTCGGCCGTTCCTTTAATATAAAGTTTTCCATTTTCTTCTTTAACTTCGCCATTTTTAATTTGAAGATGTTCACCTAAGTCTAGAACTTTTTGATATTTATTTTTTACCATCACTTTTTTTTTAAGGTTAATGAACGAAAGGTATAAAATTTTTATGTTTTAAAGAAAATAAAAAAATAAATAGTTTTTTGATTGGTAAAATTAAATTATAAAATTTCTTCAGCCATAAATTGTACCTCATATAAATTGCGGTAATATCCATTTTCAATTCTAAGTAATTCTTGGTGTGAACCCTTTTCAACAATTTTTCCTTCGTCCATCACAATAATGGTATCTGCTTTTTTGATGGTTGCAAGGCGGTGTGCTATGACAATTGATGTTCTTCCTTCGGTAACTTTTAAGGTTGCTTTTTGAAGTAGTTGTTCTGAATAAGAATCTACAGACGAGGTCGCTTCATCAAGAACTAATATTCCAGGATTGCTTACATAAGCTCTTAAAAAAGCAATGAGTTGTCGTTGTCCTGACGAAAGCATTCCTCCGCGTTCTTTTACATTAAAATGATAGTCGTCTGGCAGTGTCATTATAAATTTGTGAATGCCAATGTCTTTAGCGGCCTGCTTTACCTCTTTTTCTGAAATTTCTGGATTGTTTAGTGTAATGTTTCCTAAAATGGTATCCGCAAAAAGAAATACATCTTGAAGAACCACACTTATTTGACTTCGCAACTGTTTTAAAGGCACATTTTTTATGTCGGTATGGTCAATGGTTATTTTTCCTTTCTGAATTTCATAAAAACGGGAAAGTAGGTTGATAATAGTAGATTTTCCTGCACCTGTAGCGCCAACAATGGCAATAGTTTGATTGGGTTGTACTTCAAAAGAAATACCTTTAATAACCTCTTCCTCTTGATCATACCCAAAATGAACATCATGAAAAACGATATGCCCTTTTATATCTTTTAACTCTTGTGTGCCTTTATCTTCTATGGAGGCTTCGGTATCTAAAATTTCAAAGATGCGATTTGCGGCTACCATACCCATTTGAAGGGTGTTAAATTTATCGGCAATTTGGTTTAAAGGTCTAAAAAGCATTTGCGAAAGACGTATGAATGCAACGATGACACCAATAGTGATTGTGCTGCCTGCAATGACCTTTAAGCCCCCATACCACATAATTAAACCAATAGTAATAGATGCTGTCATCTCTGTTACTGCAAAGAAAATCGAGTTGTACCAAACGGTTTTTATCCAGGCATTTTTATGTTTGGTATTAATTTCTTCAAAATTTTTGTATTCCGTTTCTTCTCTAGTAAATATTTGAACTATTTTCATTCCGGTAAGTCGCTCTTGAATAAAAGTATTCAAATTTGCCACTTGATTTCTTACCTCTTCAAATGCTTTTTTCATGGCTTTTTGAAATACTCGTGTTGCATAAAGAATGAAAGGAAACACAGCCAAGACGATAAGAGTAAGCTCCCAACTTCGGTAAAACATAAAAGCTAAGATGACAAGCATTTTAAGCAAATCACTTGCAATGGTAAACAAACCTTCCCCAAAAATACTTGAAATGGTTTCTATATCGTTTACCGCTCTTGTAGTAAGCCTTCCTACCGAACTTTTATCAAAATACCGCATTTTAAAATACAGGATTTTATCAAACAGTTGCACTCTGATGTCGCGAACAACACTTAAACCCAGCCAATTAGAAAAGTAGATAAAAGAAAATTGAAAAATAACCTCAAGCACTAAAAAAGCACCCATTAACGAAATGAGATAAACAAAATTTTCATAGTCTTTAGGAACAATAGAATTGTCTATTATATATTCTAAAAGTATAGGTTGAAGCACCGAAAGTCCTGAAATAAGTATGGCAGATAGGGCAACAAACCAAAAGATAAGTCGGTAAGGCTTTGTAAAATGCAGCAGCCTGCCAAATAGTTTAAAATCAAATGCATTGCCTGATAATGCCATATTAAATATTTATTTTTTCTGGATATTCTATTTTGGTTAAATACAAACCTTCAGCTGGCACAGATGCACCTGCTTTACTTCTGTCCTTGCCTTTAATTATTTGGTGTAAGTCATGTATTGTAATTTTTTCGGAGCCAATATCTAATAAAGTACCAACAATTGCGCGCACCATATTGCGGAGAAAACGATCTGCTTTTATGGTAAAAATAAGTTCATTATCTAAGGCAATCCATTCCGCTAATTGAATAGTGCAATTATAGGTGTTTACATCGGTTTTTGATTTAGAAAAGCATTGAAAATCTTTATAGAACAATAAGACTTTAGCGGCTTCATTCATTAAAGCTATGTTTGGTTTATGGTGTATCTGAAAGGCATAACCTACGGTAAAAGGGTTTTTTAAAAGGGAAACTCGGTAAACATAGGTTCGGGACAAAGCATCAAATCTGGCGTGTGCATTTTTATGAACCTCGAAAATGGATTGAATAGCAATATCGTTAGGAAGCAAGGAATTCAATTTAAAAACCAAATCCATAGGATTCCAATCCTGAAATGTATCAAAATGCGCAAAAATTTGTTTTGCGTGAACCCCTGCGTCGGTTCTTCCGGCACCTACAATTTTTATAGGTACTCTAAATAAAGTACTTAAAGCCTTTTCTAAAGTTTCTTGTACCGAAATAGCGTTGGGTTGGCACTGCCAGCCAAAGTAGTTTTTACCATTGTAAGCTATTTCTATAAAATATCGCAAGGATTCTGTTACTTTTGTTTGTTGCAAAGATACACAAACCAAAGAATGCTTAAGGGCATTCTAATTCTTAAATAAAAGTGAAAAAAATTTTATTACTTTCCGATACGCATAGTCATATGGACGATAAAATCCTTAAATATGTAAAACAAGCCGATGAGGTATGGCACGCCGGAGATATTGGTAAAAGAGAAGTTATAACTGCTATAGAAACATTAACGCCAGTAAAAGGCGTTTATGGCAATATAGACGATGCAAAAATTAGGCAGGAATTTCCGTTACACAATCGTTTTTATTGTGAAGGTGTAGAAGTGTGGATTACGCACATAGGGGGCTATCCGGGAAGATATAATTCGGAAATACGCTCAGAAATTTATGCAAATCCGCCTAAATTATTTATTTCTGGGCACTCTCATATACTTAAAGTTATGCATGATAAAAAAACGGGGTTGCTACACATGAATCCTGGAGCCGCAGGTATTTATGGTTTTCATCAGGTGCGAACCATGTTGCGCTTTGTGATTGAAGGTGAAACAATTCGGGATTTGGAAGTGGTGGAGTTTAAAAAATAGATTGCAAGACTTAAGAAATATTCTTATTTATATAATGCCTATTTAAAAAAAAGCAAGTCCGTACGTCATATATCGTATGGTCTTAAAGTCAAACATTAAAAAACCCGAGGATGGCATTCCTCGGGTTTTTCGCACTAATACTACTAAGATTTAGGTTTAACGCAATCTGTCCACAGATTTTACAAGATCTTCATCCTTTTTGATTGACCTATTGGCCAATACTAAAAAAACGATAGAAAGAATAGGAAGAAACATCCCAATACCCTTCTCTGAAATTAAAGTTTCTCCGGATACAGTTAGGGATCGATATACGAAAACTCCTAGTAAAGTAAGATTTGTCAGTATGTTTAATCGATTTAAAACAAACTGATGTTGCCTTTTTTTATAATTTAAAATAGAAATAATAGATAAAGTGATTGAAATAAAGATAAGTATAAAAAATATAGGCTCACTTTTTTGAAAAAGTAAACCACCTACATCATTTTTTACAACAGGAAACCATACAAATAACCCGCCCATTATAAGTGCTACAATAAGCATAAATACAGTTTGAATGCGTTGAATCATTGTTTTTAATCTTAATTCTTGCACAAAAATAATGTTTCTTTTTAAACATAATAGTATCAAAAATAAAAATATTGTTGTATTATTGCAGTAATAATTCATAACCAACTCAATCAAGGTTATTTATCCTTCAACTAAAATTTACCATCTTCGGAAAATAAATTATTTAAAAAATTAAAATTTTAATACTTCCATATTATTCATGTTTGAAATTTCAGAATTAAAGGAACAAAAGCTGCCTGAACTTCAGGACATCGCTAAAACCTTAGGTGTACCAAAATACCGCACCTTAAAAAAATCAGAGTTAGTGTATCAAATTTTAGATCATCAAGCTGCAAATCCAAAAGCAGTAGAGTCTATCATTAAAGAGGTGAAACCTGCGCCGCTAACATTAGTAAAAGAAGAACCCAAGCTAGTCGCTTCTGAGCAAAAAAAAGCTGTAAATGTTCTGCGTAAAGCGCCACAAAGGCCACCTCATAAAAACCAAAACACTACCCAAAAAAGTAACACTACTGAAACAGTAAATGATGCTTCTGTTATAGAAAACACATCTGTTGTTGAAAAAGAAACAGGAGCTAAGAGTATAGTGGTCACTCAGCCAAAGCAAATCGAAAAAACAACCCCTAAGCCGCAACATCCAAAACATGCAAAAGGAGAGGACGGGCAAAAAGAAAATCGACTTGCAGATAAACCTGCTGAGGAAAAAAATGTAAATGGTAACGACTCTTCTAAGTCTATACCTCAGGAGTCTCGCAATGAAAACAGACAAAAACAGCCTAATCCAAATCAAAATCCTAATTCGGTTAAAAACAACCCAAATCAAAACAACCCAAATCAAAACAACCCAAATCAAAACAACCCAAATCAAAATGCCCAAGGCAATAAAGACAAGCGCAATCGCTATCGTGAGCCCGATTATGAATTTGATGGTATCATACAAAGCGAAGGTGTTTTAGATATTATGCAGGATGGTTACGGATTTTTAAGATCTAGTGATTACAACTATTTATCTTCACCAGATGATATTTATGTCTCTCAATCTCAAATACGTTTGTTTGGTTTAAAAACGGGGGATACAGTTCTTGGGGAAGTAAGACCTCCTAAAGAAGGTGAAAAATATTTTCCTCTAATTAAAGTGATAAAAATTAATGGACTGAATCCAAATGTAGTAAGAGACAGGATTTCCTTTGAACACTTAACCCCATTATTTCCAGAAGAAAAATTTCGTTTGGCCGAAAAACAAAGCACTATTTCTACCCGAATTATGGACATGTTTTCTCCAATAGGAAAAGGACAACGAGGCATGATTGTTTCGCAGCCAAAAACTGGTAAAACGGTTTTATTGAAAGACATTGCCAATGCAATAGCCGCAAACCATCCGGAAGTATATCAAATGATTTTGTTGATAGACGAACGCCCAGAAGAAGTAACCGATATGCAACGAAATGTAAATGGCGAAGTTATCGCTTCTACCTTTGATAAAGAAGCTAATGAACATGTACGAGTGGCAAACATTGTTCTTGAAAAAGCAAAACGTTTGGTAGAATGTGGTCACGATGTGGTTATTTTATTGGATTCTATTACACGTTTAGCAAGAGCTTACAACACCGTACAACCAGCATCTGGAAAAATATTAAGTGGTGGGGTTGACGCAAATGCATTACACAAACCAAAACGCTTTTTTGGAGCTGCCAGAAATATTGAAAACGGAGGTTCACTTACCATTATAGCAACAGCTTTAACCGATACCGGTTCTAAAATGGATGAAGTGATTTTTGAAGAATTTAAAGGTACTGGTAATATGGAGCTTCAGCTAGATAGAAAAATATCCAACCGTCGAATTTTCCCTGCTGTGGATCTTACTTCATCCAGCACGCGTCGTGATGACTTGTTACTTGACGAAAACACCTTGCAAAGAATGTGGGTACTTCGCAAATACCTTGCAGACATGAACCCTGTAGAAGCAATGGAATTTATTAATGACAGAATCAAAAAAACCCGTAATAATGAGGAGTTTTTGATTTCTATGAATGGGTAAATTTTAATTATCAAATAAACATTTTTATTGGCTATTTCTTATTTAGTAAATGGTCATAAAATAAATTCAATCTATTAAAAAGTCCTAAATTATTTTAGGACTTTTTATTGTTAGCAGGTTTTAACTTTTTTTATCTTCGCAAAAAAAAACAGAATGAGCATCCTCTTTATCTTTTTAGGTTTATTGCTTTTAGTAGTTGGTGGTGAATTTTTGGTGCGTTCTTCTGTGGGTTTGTCTTTTAAATTGAGGCTTCCAAAAATGGTTATCGGTTTGACAGTAGTTTCTTTTGCTACTTCTGCCCCCGAATTGCTGGTTAGTTTACAAGCAGCACTTAAAGGATTTTCAGACATTTCTCTTGGTAATGTCATAGGATCGAATATTGCAAACATCGGTCTAGTTTTAGGTATTACTGCCATTATTTCTACTCTAACTATTGACAAGGATTTTTATAAATTTAACTGGCCGGTAATGATGCTTTTTTCCATTGCATTATACTTTTTTTTATGGAATGATCATGTGTTGTCCTCATCAGAAGGAATAGGGTTGTTGCTGGCTATGGTAGTCTATTTGATAGTGTTGATACGACGTTCAAAAAAGAAAAAAAATATAGAAATAGAAGTAGTAGATTCTAATTTGCAAAGAGCAACTACCTTTCGTATTATTTTTTGGTTTCTTATTGGCGGTCTTGCATTATGGGGCGGAGCAGAACTTTTGGTGCGAGGGGCTGTTGTTTTAGCGGAATCCATGGGGATTAGCCAAAGAGTAATAGCTGTTACCATGATTGCTGTAGGCACAAGCATTCCTGAACTTGCTGCCTCGGTAATTGCAGCCCTTAAAAAAGAAAAAGCCATTTCGCTAGGAAATTTAATAGGTTCTAATATTTTTAATATTGGTTCTGTCTTGGGAATTACGGCAATAATACAACCAATTGCTGTAACTAGTATACAGATACTTTCTAATGATGTTTTCTGGATGCTTGGTTTTTCTGTAGTTTTAATTCCACTAGCTTTTCTTCCAAAAAAATTCAATTTAAGCCGTTACAAAGGGCTTATTCTGTTTGTTGCTTATGTTGCATTTATAGCCCTTACTTTTATTGGCTAATAATTAGGGGGTATATATTTTATAATTTACATTTATTATATAATGACCCCCTAAAAAATAGGGGTATGCTATTATTAATTTAAAATTTAATGTATATTTGCCTTGTTAAACTTCAATTTTTATAATTTATGCCAACACTTCGTTTTCGTGCTATAAGTGAAACACTCAATCGCAAACCTTTATGTATTGAGGAAAAAGAAAGACGGTCATCTCTTTTTGGACAAAATGTTTTTAATGAAAATGCCATGCGGCAATATTTAACCAAAGAAGCATTTACCGCTGTAATGGATGCAATGGAATTTGGCAGCAAAATTCCGAGAAATCTTGCAGATCATATTTCAACAGGGATGAAAGAATGGGCTATTTCAAAAAATGTCACCCATTATACCCATTGGTTCCAACCATTAACGGGAGCTACGGCAGAAAAACATGATGCTTTTTTTGAAACAACATCCAATGGTTTGGCAATTGAAAAATTTGGTGGTGGTCAATTAGTACAACAAGAACCAGATGCATCCAGCTTTCCTAGTGGCGGTATTAGAAATACTTTTGAAGCTAGAGGCTATACCGCTTGGGATCCTACTTCTCCTGCATTTATTATAGGTCCTACATTATGCATACCTACCGTATTTGTTTCCTATACAGGCGAAGCATTAGATTATAAAACCCCTTTACTAAGAGCTTTAAATGCAGTAGATGAAGCTGCTACCGCCGTAGCAAAATATTTTGATAAAAATGTTACAAAGGTAAATGCAACCTTAGGCTGGGAGCAAGAGTATTTTTTAGTAGACTCCGCTTTAGCAGCTTCCAGACCCGATATCTTATCTACAGGAAGAACATTATTAGGACATACTTCTGCAAAAGGACAACAACTAGAAGACCATTATTTTGGTTCTATACCATCCAGAGTACTAAATTATATGCGCGATCTTGAGAGAGAGTGCATGCTACTAGGAATTCCTGTAAAAACAAGACATAATGAAGTTGCACCAAACCAATTTGAGTTGGCACCTATATTTGAAGAAACAAATTTAGCCGTAGATCACAACTCCCTATTAATGGATGTGATGGCAAAAGTGGCTGAGCGACACAACTTTGTCGTTTTATTTCATGAAAAACCTTTTAAAGGAGTAAACGGCTCCGGAAAACATAACAACTGGTCTTTAGCTACCAATACGGGTGTAAATCTTCTTGGACCTGGCAGTACACCTATGAGCAACCTACAGTTTTTAACCTTCTTTATTAATACCATCAAAGCGGTTAATGAATATGAGGAATTAATACGTGCCAGTATAGCTAGTGCCAGCAACGACCATCGTCTAGGAGCAAATGAAGCTCCTCCTGCAATTATCTCTGTATTTATAGGGGAACAACTTACTAAAGTTTTAGATGACTTAGAAAATGTTACTAAAGGAAAACTTTCGCCAGAAGAGAAAACCGATTTAAAATTAAATGTGGTAGGTAAAATTCCAGAGATACTTTTAGACAATACCGATAGAAACAGAACATCGCCATTTGCCTTTACAGGAAATAAATTTGAATTTAGAGCGGTAGGCTCAAAAGCAAATTGCGCTAACCCGATGACGGTATTAAATACCATTGTAGCAAAACAACTAATGGAATTTAAGTTAGCTGTTGATGCCCTAATAGCAGACAAAAAAATGAAAAAAGACGATGCTATATTTAACGTATTGCGCGAATACATTAAAGATTCTAAACGCATTCGTTTTGAAGGCGATGGTTATGGAGAAGCATGGGAGCTAGAAGCTAAAAAAAGAAAACTAAGCAACCACAAAACCACTCCGGAAGCCTTAAAAGCTAAAATCTCCAAAAAAACTATTGCACTTTTTGAAGAAATGGGCATCATGAATAAAATTGAATGCGAAGCTCGTTATGAGATTGAAGTGGATGAATACACAAAACGGATACAAATAGAAAGTAGGGTCTTGGCAGATATTGCTCGAAATCATGTTATACCAACGGCTATAAAATACCAAAGTGTGTTAGTAAACAATGTAAAAGGTCTTAAAGAAATTTATGGAACCGAATTTAAAAAAATGGCAAAACAGCAAATGGAAATTATAGAAGCCATAAGCCACCACATCGAGTTTATCAACCAAGGAGTAACTGAAATGACGGATGAGCGTAGAATAGCCAATAACCTTACAAATTTTGAAAAAGCTGCAGACGCCTATTGTAATAAAGTAAAACCTTATTTTGACAGTATTCGTTATCATTGTGATAAACTGGAACTTTTAGTAGATAACGAACTTTGGACATTAACGAAATACAGAGAGTTATTATTTACTAAGTAAACTGATTTATGTTTTTAAAAAAACGCATCCATTTTTAGGGATGCGTTTTTTTTTTCTTCTTACACTCTTTATAATCATTTAGATAGAGTTAATTTCTTGGTGTGCCTATACGTATATATACGTATAATTTGCTTGACAAAGAAATGGAAGAATCCACAAAATTATATGATAGAAAGTTGGTAAAACGGGATTTTAAAAATTCTTTTAGTGCTGCCGGCGGAGCAAATATATTAGATGGCGATTTAGCAGATAAAAAAATGGGTTTTTTAGTAAGGGCTGGTTATAGCAGAGAATTAACTCGTTCTTTTTTTTTAGACCTAAATGCTAATGCTTTTCAGTTTGTAAGTGGAAAAAATTATACCAATCGATTGATAAGTTTAGACCTTAATGCTTCTGTTTATTTATTACCAGATGATAATTTTGGACCCTATCTATATGCCGGTTTTGGAGTTATTAATGATTTAGTAAAACCAGAGGAAAAATTGAAAACCGGAGATACTTATTTTAAAATTCAGTACGGCGTAGGTGTAGAGTATTTTGTATCTGAAAGAATTGGAATTTTTGCTTTTGGAGAACATAATCTTGCATTTAGTGATGAGTTAGATAGAGCAATTAGCGGCAAGAGAAATGATTTTCACTATAATTTTGGTCTTGGAATTAAATATTATTTTGGCAAAAAGAGAAACAATGATGTGTTTGAAAAAATCGAGGAATAATGAAAAAATTAATTAAAAGATATTCTTGGATATTTATTATCCTATTTCTGGTAAGCTGTAGCGAAGATCCTATAAATGAATCTGGTAAAGGAACAATAACTGGTACAGTAGTAAGTCAGGGGGATAATTTACCTCTTGCAAATGTTAAAATTTCTACATCTCCTGTTTCAAATACAGTTTTTACTAATGAAAATGGAATTTTCACCATTACAGATGTAATTGCTGGAAACTATTCTGTACAAGCACAATTAGATGGTTTTTTGTCTTCTTTTAAAGCTGCAAATGTTGTTGTTGGACAAACAAGCAATGTTGTATTTGAGTTGCAAATATCAACAGCTAATAACAGACCTCCACCTCCACCTACTTTAATTTCTCCTTCAGATAACGAGATTTTGCAAAACATAGAAGCCAACTTCCTTTGGAGCGTTTCAGACCCTGATGAGGATGTTTTAACATATTCATTAGAATTACGAAACGATATAAATAACACAATCGAAGTCTTTGAAGGTCTTACAGATTCTTCTTTTACTTTTACTCCTTTAATTTTGGGCGCAAAATATTTTTGGCAAGTTACAGTCGATGATGGTATTAACACACCAGTTATTAGTTCTGTAAGTTCTTTTGAAGTGATAGGAGCTCCCATTGAAAATCGTTTTCTGTTTACTCGCATTATTGATGGAAATAACGTGATTTTTTCAGCAGATGAAAATGGTACAGAATTTCAATTGACCTCCATAAATGTAAATAGCTTTAGGGCAAGAAGAAATGTTGCGGCAAACAAAATTGCATATTTACAATCAAATGGAGCACAAATGAATATTTATACCATGAATAGAGATGGTTCTAATAAATTTAAAGTTACTTCGTCTATAAACCCAAATGGGTTTAACCTAAACGAAATTAATTTTTCTTGGCCACCAAATAGCGATAAAATTTATTTTCCTAATTTTGATAAATTGTATAGCATAAACACCAATGGGCAAGGCTTACAATTAGTTTATCAAACTACAGATGGTTCTTTTATTTCAGAAGTAGATGTTAATGAAAGCCTTAACAGAATTGCCCTTAAAACTAATAACCAAAATGGATATGACATCAATATTTTTGTCATAAACTTTAATGGAAATTTAATTGCTACAGCTTTGGAAGGTGTTGAGGGAGCGGCAAGTGGTTTAAACCTTTCATTTGATGGTCAAAATTTACTATATACGTATGATGTATCGGGAAATCAAAATGCTACATACAGAAGATTAAATTCCAGAGCCTTTATTTATAACATTCCAGACGATACCACTACAGATGTCTCAGAAGATAAACCGGGAGGAACTAATGATTTGGATGTTCGATTTTCTCCAAATGAAGCTGAAATAATTTTTGTAAATACATCAAACGATGGAATCTCTCAAAAAAATATTTGGAAACGAATACTTGATGATACAGACCTAAGAACTCAGTTATTCTCTAACGCCTTCATGCCAGACTGGCAATAATAACAACCCAACTAACTAACCAATTCTTAAAAGACGGCATCTCGGTGTCGTCTTTTTGTTTTTGTTCGTTTTTACCAAGCGTTATTCTATGTATATTTGCAATATAATAAACCAGTATGAGTTCAGAACCTAGTAAAAGATACAGCCTAAGAGGAGTTTCCGCAGCAAAAGAAGATGTGCATAACGCCATAAAAAATATAAATAAAGGCTTATTTCCAAAGGCATTTTGTAAAATCGTACCCGATTATCTTACTAACGATGAAGATTATTGCTTAATTATGCACGCCGATGGTGCCGGCACAAAATCTTCTCTCGCATATATGTATTGGAAAGAAACTGGAGATGTATCTGTTTGGAAAGGCATTGCACAAGATGCACTGATTATGAATGTAGATGATTTATTATGCGTTGGGGCAACAGACAATATCTTGCTTTCTTCTACCATAGGTCGCAATAAAAATGTAATTCCTGGTGAAGTTATTTTTGCAATTATACAAGGAACAGAAGAACTTATAGAAGAACTTAAGAAATTTGGCGTAACTATTCATTCCACCGGAGGCGAAACGGCAGATGTAGGCGATTTAGTCCGTACCATCATTGTAGATTCTACCGTAACTGCCAGGATGAAACGCAGCGATGTGATTGATAACGCAAACATTCAACCGGGTGATGTGATTGTAGGTCTGGCTTCCTCAGGTCAAGCATCTTATGAAAAACAATACAATGGCGGGATGGGAAGTAATGGCCTTACATCAGCACGTCATGATGTGTTTTCTAAATACCTTGCTCAAAAGTATCCGGAAAGTTATGATGCTTCTGTGCCTAAAGATTTAGTGTATTCCGGTTCTAAAAAACTTACCGACACAGTTGAAAATAGCCCTTTAGATGCCGGTAAATTAGTGCTTTCACCCACACGCACTTACGCACCAATCATAAAAAAAGTACTATCAAAATTTAACGCCAACGACATTCACGGAATGGTGCATTGCAGTGGCGGCGCGCAAACTAAAATCCTTCATTTTATTGACAAGCTTCATGTTATAAAAGACAATTTATTTGATGTACCTCCATTATTTCAGTTAATCCAAAAAGAATCGAATACCGATTGGAAAGAAATGTACCAAGTGTTTAATATGGGTCATAGAATGGAAATTTATTGTTCTCCAAATATTGCCAAAGACATAATAGCAATCTCTGAAAGTTTTCAAGTTGATGCTAAAATTGTTGGCAGGGTAGAAGCTTCTGTAGAAAAGAAACTGACTATAAAAAGTACATTTGGGGTTTTTGAGTATTGATAAACGCATTATGGTCAAAAGAACAGAACCTCAAACGAAATTTTGCACTCGTTTTTTTTGTGTATATTTGTGCTGAGTATGATTAATGAAAAATGAAATTCACAATGTCCTTTCAGGAAAGATCTCAGTTAGGTTTGGAGCTACTATCCAAGCAATTCCCGTTACCTTACAAAAGGCACGCCAACAAGCTCAAAAATTAAAAACAGTAAGCATTTCAAAAAACAAGAAGCAGAGAGCCTAGAGGGGTATATAACAAAGCATAACCTTTGGGTAAGCAATATTGATTTTTCAAAATTTATTAGCGAAGGAGCTGAACAAAAAGTGTATTTAAAAGATACAGAATTTGTTCTTAAGTTAAACGATTCAATTTATTATGTTTCTTGGGAAGATTAGCTCTATTATCTGTTGCTTCACAACTATTTTTTTTCAGATATAGCATATGAATTAGTTGGATTTGTAAAAAAAAGAAGTGTTGTATGCTGTTGTTAAACAGGCTTTTGTAATTATTACAGCTAAAACGGATTTAAACGAAGTTAGAGGATTTTTAACACAAAATGGATTTAATAAAACTAAAAACAATGATTACTTAAATCCAGATTTAGGCATTATTTTAGAAGATTTACATGATGAAAATGTATTGACTAAAAATGAAATGCTCTATTTTATAGATACCGTATTTTTTATAACTTTTGATTTTTGGTTGTAATTATAAAAAGTGCATCGATGCTTACAAAAATTACATTTTCAAAATTAGTCATTATTTAATGCACAAATTGTGAGATGGTTAGAAGTCTAAAAAGAGAAAAAATTTAATATTAAAATTTAATTTGGTAATTTCAATTACTAAGAGAAGCTGATTTGCAAAGAAACTTTCCAAATCCTTTATTATTGCAAATAGTTCACTCTTATTTTTTTTGGTTCTCTTTACTTTTTCGTCCAGTTTTGGACAGACATTTTTCATTTCTTTATTCAAGCCTTTTCGCTTCATCCTTTGTGTAAGTTGGCAGTTAATCGCTCACAAGCGCACAACTTCTTATTCCTCCAAAAGATAAATACTAAATTGTTTTTAGCAGTACCAGGATCTTAGGCAATACTTTTAAAGCTAAATTGTAGTAGGGTTAAAAAAAATATTTTTTTAAATACTATTATATTTTTAGGAGTTTAAAAATTTCTGTTTGTCCTTGTAGTGTTCCTATCTCTACTAAAAGAATGCCTTTAGGTAGGTTTGAAATTTCTAGTGTCTCAAAATCTTGGGTAAAAGAGGCTAATTTCCTTCCTAATGTATCATAAAAAACAACCCTTTCTACTTCTTGCGCGTTTAAAACCTTTACCACATTTAGCGCGGGATTAGGACTTAAAGCAATTTTAGGTTTTAAAAAAGTAAGGGTAGATAAAAGGGGAGTATTTACGTAAACCGCGCTTTCTCAAGTTTCATTGGTCAATATTAATATAGTATCAAACACACTAGCATCATTATTCAAGGGTGAGGGAGCATCTATAATTATAATATCGTAAGTGTATAAATTAGTAGGTTCATTTATTCTTAAGAAATCATTAAAATAGATTGCTTCAAACTCATTTTTTGGTTCATAAGCACAGGCATCTCCAGATATAATATAGGTATCTACACTTATAGCAAATTCTGGAAAAGAAACAATGTTTGTGCTTGCTGTTTTACAAAAGTTGGCTGTAAAGTCGGTCTCTGTAATGTTTAAAATAAAATTTTGAGGTGTTCCCCCTTCTATTGGAGGAGAAAGAGTTTCATTATTTATAGTTATATCAGATAAATACCAAGTTGTTTCTAGTAGTATAGGATCTTGGGCAATACTTTTAAAACTGAAAAATAGGAGGGTTATAAGAAGCATTTTTTTCATAGTATTATATTTTTAGGAGTTTGTAAATTTGTTTATGTCCTTGTGCGGTTTCTATCTCAACTAGCAATAACCCACTGGGTAGCCCCGTCATAGAAATCTCATTAAAATTTTCTGTAACTTCAAGTAATTTACTGCCTAATATAGTAAAAACACACACTCTTTGTATGGGTATAGGGCTTTTTATTACCAAGACTTCATTTACGGGATTGGGGTAAATTTTTATGTCCAAGGTATCTATATCGGTTACTCCTAAAATAGTGAGGTTTTCGTACCAAACTATTTTATCGGTTACATTACTGCAAGTAAAAACATCTTGATCTCCATCATTGTCTATATCTGAAGCATAGGAAAAACGTAAATTAATGTGATTTTGTCCTATGATTTGCTTTGGACCAAAAGTACCAAGGCCATCTATGTTTTCAGACCAAATTAATTCAGAGTTTTCTATATTAACGGAGGGAGAATTGTAATAGAGAACATCATTATCACCATCATTATCTAAATCTGTGGAGAAAAGATCACCACAATAAATATCTTCAACTATTAATTGTTTGATACCAAAAGCACCTTGTCCATCTAGATTCTCATACCAATAAATTTTTTGAACACCTGAAACAGCAAGAATATCCATATCACCATCTCCATCAATATCTATTACTTTAATATCAGATACAGAAGTACCGATTTCACCTTCTACAATTAGTTCATCACTAAAATTCCCAAAACCATCTTGGTTTTCAAACCAAACTACAGTTTTATTACCTCCTGTAGCTGCAATCACATCCAAATCGCCATCGTTATCCATATCCTGTGCTACAATACTCCTACATCCATTTAGGGTAAAAGTTATGTAAGTACGAGGCCCAAAAGTTCCCAGCCCATCAAGGTTTTCATACCAAACCACACTGCCAGAAAGGTCAATAGCCCCGATAAGATCTACATCACCATCCCCATCTATATCTCCCCCAATAAGCTCATAAGCACCAGAAGTATTTGTATCAACCACTCTTCCCGTCCCAAAAGTACCCAAACCATCTAAATTTTCAAACCAAGCAAATTTATGGACAAAAACGTAGGGTACTAGTACATCTAAATCGCCATCTCCGTCTAAATCTGCTAATGAAATGTTTCTAGTTTCTGCAACTCCTATTTGTTGAAAATCGCCAAATGAATTCCCTCCCAAATTTTTGCTCCAAGCAACTATAGGGTTGATTCCCACAAATCCTACAACAATATCTGGCAGCATATCTCCGTCAATATCACCTAGAATAAAACTATTTGGACTATCAAATGCATCTGTTATTAATTGTTCTGGACCAAAGATTTGAGCATACATACCTGTGCTTAAAAAAAAAGAGATAAAAAAATAAAGTAAAAATGTTTCATTACTTTTAAATGGATACCACCATACGCCCCACCCATTTTTAGGGAAGAGTAGTATAGTTGTTTGGTTGATTTATTATTCATTTTCTTTAAATATTACTGTTTCTTGGTTGTTGCCATTGCTGTCGGTCTTAATAATATTATACAATCCCGGTTGTAATTCATTTATTAAATTAGAATTGTTAATACTATTAGCATCCTGAGGGGTTATAGTTACATTGGCGTTAAAAACATTATCATTAAATTTTATAATACTCCCACCAATAATAGGAGGGCTATACCAGTTATCGTAGCATCTTCTTGGTACTGCATAATCACTTATATTAAATTCTAAAATCCGTATGGCTGTATGATTGGGGTGGGTTATTAAACTATAATTGGGTTCATTTTTATCTATAGTTAAAATAGAAGTATTAGTTGAGTTAAAATTGGTATATTCATAAGGTACCGGACCACCACCAGTGTCAATATCATCACAATCGCATTGACACTCTACAAAACGATAATTAAAACCAGGTTGAAATAAAGGATATACCCAAGGTTGAGGATGTGGGTAATATAAAGGATAGCTGCCTTTATACGGCTCATAAAGAGAAGCTACTTCTGTTAATGTATTACTTAAGGGAGGTGCGTTTTGTATTTTATCACGCATACGGTACACCTGTCCTGGACTAAGATAATTTGTTAAGCACTCATACGCATCGCCCATAGTGTTTATAACATCTAAATTTGTAATATGTGTGTATGGATGGTTTATTTCATCTTTTTCAATTAAATTAGGTATATATTTACAATTTTCATCAATATAAGGGTAGATAGATTGCCCATTGGCATCCACATATCTAAAGGTAGTGTTGGCAGCAGTATCCATTACATTGTCATCTGCCGTGCGAGCATTAAACTCTAGATTGAGTTCACCATTAGGTAAAAACTCATCACGGGTATCGTGCTCTTGATTAGAATTTCCATTACCTTTGGCGCGTGTATGGTACAAACCTATGTTATGACCTATCTCGTGCGTAGCAGAAGGTGTTACAAGTTTTGCATACTTTAAAATGGTACTATTGCTAATAACTCCAGCTGCAGCTCCACCAAACTCTGAACCATAGGGTACGTAAATATTAATAGCATCTGTATGTCTATACCCATTACTATTTGCCCAACCAAAAAAATGACTTAAGTCCCAGCATCTGCCAATATTACCATAGCCATTGGGGTCAAACTGCCCAGGGTATTCTACACAAACCCAAGCATCGGGAATATTATCCTCATCGGTATCTATCCATTCGTATTGCCATAAAGGGTTATCTGACGGAGAAGTAACACTTTGGTAACCCCGATATTTAAAATATATTTGATGGCTGTTATAGAAAATATTAAGATTAGCAATACACGCAAGTAGTTGGTCTTCTGTAAAATTTATGCCCCCATAAGAGCCATCGGGGGCTTTTATTTGCCAAAAATATACATTGAGAACCAAAGGTTCTTGCGAAGGCACATCTGTATTATTTTGCATATAGTCATATACGTCTGGTGTGTCTGCATAAGAGGACGTTCCCTCGATAACACATTCAATATCATTTTGAGCAAACATACCAGAAATGTTTACAATAAAGATACAAAAAATAGTGAGAAAAAATATTTTCATTTTCCACGTTTAAAAATTGTTGTTTTCATAATTATTGGTTTTAGTTCATTTTACTGTAAAATTATCTATATTACTTTCATAGTTTTATTCGTAAAAAGGGTAATGTTACCCTATGTGTGCATATTGTTGTTTTTTTGTGTATTTTTAGCCTTATATTTTGGTTATTATGTATATGCAAGTAGGAAAGAAATAAAGAATATAGAACTCAACAGGGCATGACCCAAGAGCAAGTGGCAGAGCATTTGCATATTTCGCAATCTGCCTATGCCCGTATGGAAGCAGGGAAAAACACTACTTGGGCAAACCACCTTGAAACGCTATCGCAACTTTTTCAAATACAACCCGAGGATCTCATAAAAACCGAGCATACTATAATTGGTACAATTGGCACCAATCATGGGGTGGGTTATGCCGAAGTGGTGAACCAACTTTCTGAAAAATTGATTGAGCAATACGAGAAGCGTATTATAGAAAAGGATGAACATATATCAATCATAAAAGAACAATTAAGTAAATAAGTTATAGAGATTGAGAGTTTAGGTGTTTTCGTCTTATTTTAATTTTTGTAACTTTATTTCTTTGCCACTTTGTGCCTTTGTTACTTTGTTCTACCTTTGCTTTATGAGTTTAGAAATTTCAAAACGATATACCTAGCGAGGAGTTTTTGCAGCGAAAGAAGATGTGCATAACACCAAAATATAAATAAAGGCTTATTTCCAAAGGCATTTTGTAAAATCATTCCCATTATCTCACTAACGATGAAGAGTATTGTTTGATAATGCACGCTGATGGAGCCGGTACAAAATTGTCTCTCGCTTATATGTACTGGAAAGAAACAGGTAATATCTCTGTTTGGAAAGGCATTGCAAAAGATGCTTTGATTATGAATGTGGATGATTTACTATGCGTTGGTGCAACAGATAATATCTTGCTTTCCTCTACCATAGGAAGAAATAAAAATGTAATTCCCGGTAAAGTTATTGGTGCAATAATCCAAGGGACAGAAGAACTTATAAAGTAGATGCTAAAATTGTTGGTAGGGTAGAAGCTTCTGATATTAAAAAACTAACCATTAAAAGTGAATTTGGCGTCTTTACTTATTAACTTATAATACTTCGCAATGAAGCTTTCTAAGTCATTTTTCATTGCAAATAGTTCACTCTTAGTATTTGGTGTATTATTTACATTTTCGTCCAGTTTTGGACAGACATTTTTCATTTCTTTATTCAAGCCGCTTTTGCAGGTGACGTTTGGATTATCTGAAACAAAGTTTGGTGCCATTTACGCTATAGCTACCATTGCGAGCGCTTTTACACTTACCTGGGCAGGACGTTTTATTGACAAAGTCCGGTTGCCTAGGTTCAGCTTGTTTGTAATTATTGGACTAGTTGTAGCAATGACTATTTTTGCTTTGAGCATCAATGTCCTTATTTTCGCATTTTCTCTTTATCTTTTGAGACTGTTTGGGCAAGGATTAATGTCGCATACCTCTATCACTTCAATGGCAAAATTCTTTAGCCAGCATAGAGGTAAGGCCATAAGCATTGCAGCTATAGGACATCCATTGGCAGAAGCTATTTTACCCATAACAATCGTTTCGCTGCTTGGTTTTTTTGACTGGCGATTTGTGGTTACTTTATGTGCACTTTTTGTAGTCTTTATGATTCCTTTTTCTCGATTTTTACTGTTTAAAAAGCGAAAATTTTCAAGATTAAAAATGTACATCCCAATAAGGATGTCTTTGGAAGACAAGAAAGCTTCGAGTCCATGGAATATAATGAAAACCAAAGCATTTTGGATAATAGCGCCATTAAATTTTTCCAGTGCAGCTATTGGTACAGCATTTATTTTCTTTCAATTAAAAATTGGAGATTTAAGACAATGGACCCCAGAATTTATAGCACTTAGCTTTTCAGGGTATGCTGTAGGTAATTTTTCTATGGCTTTATTTTCAGGATGGCTTACAGACAGATATTCGGCTAAAAAATTATATCCTCTTTATATTATTCCTTTTATGATTGGACTACTAGGATTTGTTTTTTTAGAATACCAGTGGGTTTATGCTATTTTTATAACAAGTATAGGTGTGACCAATGGTTTTGGAGCAACGGTTAAAAATGCCGTTTTAGCAGAAGTGTACGGAACAAAAATAGTCGGTTCGGTTAGAAGTTTGTTTGTTACGGTCATGGTTTTTGCAACCGCTGTTGGACCCGTAATTTTTGGTTATTTATTAGATAAAGGAATTGATTTTACATTATTGAGTGTTTTTTCTTTTGGTGTATATCTTTTAATGATTTTAAATGCCTTTCGATTATATAAACTTTAGTATAAAGTTCCTTTCATTACTTTCCTTTTCTCCAACAGATACAATTTTTATTACATTATTTTATGCTAAATTTGCAACACTTAAAAAATAGAGGGAGTTTATGATAGATAAATTGCAAATTGTTAAACAACGCTTTGATGAAATTGGAGATTTAATCATCCAACCCGATGTTATTTCTGACCAGAAACGCTATGTACAATTAAATAAAGAATACAAAGACCTTCGTAAGTTGATGGAAAAAAGAGAGGAATATCTCACCTTAACCAACAACCTGCAGGAAGCTAATGAAATAATTGCAGATGGTAGTGATACCGAAATGGTGGAAATGGCAAAGATGCAACTGGAAGAAGCTAAAGTTAGGTTGCCAAAATTAGAAGATGAAATAAAATTTATGCTCATTCCAAAAGATCCGGAAGATGCTAAAAATGTTGTTGTTGAAATTAGAGCCGGTACCGGTGGGGATGAAGCCAGTATTTTTGCTGGCGATTTATACCGAATGTATTCTAGATATTGCGAAAACAAAGGTTGGAAAACAACGGTTTTAGATTTAAGCGAAGGCACCAATGGCGGTTTTAAAGAAATACAGTTTGAAGTGAATGGCGAAGATGTCTATGGTACTCTTAAATTTGAAGCTGGAGTTCATCGGGTGCAAAGGGTTCCTCAAACCGAAACCCAAGGTAGAGTGCATACTAGTGCCGCTACCGTTATGGTGCTACCTGAAGCAGAAGAAGTAGATGTACATATTGAACCTAAAGATGTGCGTATTGATTTCTTTTGCTCCTCTGGACCTGGTGGACAATCAGTAAATACAACCTATTCAGCTGTGCGATTAACCCATTTACCCACAGGATTAGTGGCACAATGTCAAGATGAAAAATCGCAACATAAAAATAAAGAAAAAGCATTTAAAGTACTGCGCTCCAGATTGTATGATATCGAGCTGGCAAAACGCCAAGAAGAGGATGCCGCAAAAAGAAATTCTCAAGTAAGCAGCGGAGACCGTAGTGCAAAAATTAGAACCTATAACTATTCTCAAGGTAGAGTTACTGACCATAGAATTGGATTAACACTATATGACCTTGGAAATATAATAAATGGCGATATTCAACGTATTATTGACGAATTGCAATTAGTGGACAATACCGAAAAGTTGAAAGTAAACAGCGATATTTTTTAAAAGTATTCTATAAATTTTGTAAAATTTTTTATAAAAAGAAAAAATACCTTTAGTTAATTGTAATAGGAAAGGGTAATGACAAGGCAACAAATCATAGACCAAATTCACAAAAAGAAATCCTTTCTATGCATCGGGTTAGATGTCGATTTGGAAAAAATACCAGCACATTTGTTGCAAACCGAAGATCCTATTTTTGAATTCAACAAAACAATTATTGATGCTACGCATAATGTTGCGGTTGCCTATAAACCCAACACGGCATTTTATGAAGCTTATGGAGTGAAAGGTTGGATTTCTCTGCAAAAAACGATAGCTTATTTAAATAAAAATTATCCAGAAATTTTTACCATAGCCGATGCTAAACGAGGCGATATTGGAAATACCTCCACTATGTATGCCAAAGCTTTTTTTGAAGATTTACAATTTGACGCTATAACAGTTGCTCCTTATATGGGAAGAGATTCTGTGGAACCTTTTCTCGCTTTTGAAAATAAGTTTACTATCCTTTTAGCACTGACCTCCAATATAGGAGCCTATGATTTTCAAACCTTAAAAACAGATAATTCCATACTGTATAAAAAAGTATTAGAAACTTCAAAATCTTGGAATAACGCTGAAAATTTGATGTACGTTGTTGGAGCAACCAAAGCTGAATTTTTTAAAGAAATTAGAAAAATCATTCCTAATAGTTTTCTTTTAGTACCTGGAATTGGGGCGCAGGGTGGAAGTTTAGAAGACGTCTGTACCCACGGATTGAATAAAGAGGTTGGACTATTAATCAACTCTTCACGTGCCATTATTTATGCTTCTAATGAAAGTGATTTTGCCGAAAAAGCAAAGGAAGAGGCAACAAAATTACAACAGGCAATGAAAACTATTTTGGAAACTTCTGAAATAGTAAAATAATCTAATCATGCAGTTTATAGATCAAATGCAAAGAACGGTGACGCTATCTACTGTTCCTAGACGCATGGTTTCTTTGGTGCCATCACAAACAGAATTACTTGTGGATTTGGGTTTACGAAATAATCTGGTTGGAATTACTAAATTTTGTATACATCCCATAAATCTTCGCAATGAAATAACCATTGTTGGTGGAACAAAACAAGTGCATTTAGATAAAATTAAAGCTTTACAGCCGGATATTATTTTATGCAATAAGGAAGAAAATACATTGGAAATGGTAGAAGCTTTAGAAAAAATAGCTCCGGTTTGGGTGAGTGATATTATTTCTATGGAAGATTGTTTCGCGATGATTAAAGCGTTTGGCGAACTATTTCAAAAAGAAAAAAATGCGCTTTCCATTATAAAAAATATTGAAGGGGAATGGCGAGACTTTAATGATTTTATTTCAGAAAAACCAATTAAGAAAGTAGCTTATTTGATTTGGAAAAACCCTTATATGGTTGCAGGAAAAAATACCTTTATCAACACGCTTTTAGAAATAAATCATTTTGAAAACAGTTTTAAAGAACGAGAAGAAAGGTATCCTGAAATTACAGAAAATGAATTAGTTAAAACTCAATTGATTTTGTTGTCCTCAGAACCTTATCCATTTAAAAAGGAAGATGCATTGTTGCTTTCAAAAATAAATTATACTGGTGAAGTTGTATTAGTAGATGGTGAATTTTTCAGTTGGTATGGCTCTAGGCTTGCAAAAGCATTTCAATATTTTAAAAAATTACATGCATTGAAAAGTTAATGCGAATAATGTTCTGTTCTAAGTTTATTGAGCTCTTTTTTTATGCTACAAGCCTCTTCATTTGTTTTATCACTTTTTTCTTTATCTCGCAATGCTAATTCATACGATTTTCGCATAAGATAAATAAAGCGCTCTTGAAGTATTTCAATTTTTTCTTTATGTCTAAACCAACCGTTCATGCTTTGTCTATTACAAGGTAAAGATACGATAGAGTCCTTTAAACTTATCCCAATGCTTGGTTAATAGATTGATAAAATAGATGGCTGATATCTTTTTTACAGTATGGATATTTTTTAGTTTCTATCTTGAAGTGCAAAAACCCGGCGCAATAAATCGGTGGTTCTTGAGGCGAAATTTGACCTTATTTCTTTTTCTTCCACAGCAATCATTTTAAAAACGCCTTTTAAAGCTTCCTGAGTAACATAATCGGTTAAGTCAGGATTCACATTGGTTGTTAATGGAATAGCGTTGTATTGAGTAATGATATTGTTCCACACTTGTGTAGCTCCCACTTTGTTTAAGGAATTACCTATTACCGGGCTGAATTTTCCATAAAGCTCATTGGTGGTTTTGTTAGATAAATATTGGGTTGCAGAATTATCAGCTCCTAACAAAATGGTTCGTGCATCATCAAATGTGATTTGTTTGACGGCATTTACAAAAATAGGAGTAGCTTCTTTTACGGCGTCTTCAGCTGCTCTATTTAATACTTTAAGACCTTCGTCAGCTAGGTTTCCCAAACCTATATCGCGTAATGTTCTATCTACTTTTTGTAATTCTTGAGGTAATAAAATTTTCACCAATTCATTGCGATAGAAACCGTCGGTTTGAGTTAGCTTAGACACTTGTTTATCAATACCATTGTCCAAAGCCTGTCGTAAACCGGCAGCTATATCTGCATTACTAATGCCAACATCTCCTTGAGGAAAAGAGCTTACCACTTGTTGCAATTCGGCACAGGCAGTTAATTGGAAAACCACGATAAGTAGTGTTAATTTTTTCATTTTATTTTTTTATAAAGGTAAAAAAAAACATCCCGATTTTATCGAGATGTTTTTAAAAATATTTGTAAAGAAAAAAATAATTATCTAATAACTTTTACAGTTTTTGTAGCATTTCCTATGGTTACCTCTACAAAGTAAACACCTGTTTTCATAGCAGACATGTTTACTGTTGGAGATAAAGCATTTGGAGTGGCACTATAAACTAGTTTACCAAGTACATTATATACAGAAACTTTGTTTACAGCATCTCTGGTTTTAATGTTTAAGATATCAGTAACAGGGTTTGGATATACGCTGAATGATTTATTATCAAAACTTTCAGTACC
>PHDJ01000002.1 GCA_002842575.1 Bacteroidetes bacterium HGW-Bacteroidetes-2 | reverse complement strand
CCCCCCCCCCCCCCATAACCTAATTTTTTTCACTTTTTTTTAAGAAATTTTTAAGATTTTTTTTAATAGGCTATAAATCAGTTTATTAGGTTTATTATGAAATAGTTTTTTCTTATTTTTTTACATAATATGCAATAAAACATTAAAAATAGTAAGAATAGGATACTATGAATTTATTGCATTTTTAAAAGACTTTTTAAGTTCAAAAACACCTTTGATAGGCAGTATTTAAAAAAAAAATTAAAACCAGCGGTTGTCCGTTACATCCGCGTCATCGGTGTGCTATTGAACGATATTCCCAACCATTATATAAATAGAACACACCTGCCTGCCGGCAAAGGCAGGGATGACACTGATTAAGCTGGTCTTCACGGATTTTTTGTTGTAAACTAAAGCATAGGAAACAATTAATTCATTGCATTTTCTGCCAATTTTTTTGTAATGCAATCCAAATTTCTTAATAAAAAAACCGATTTCTTTTGCGGAGAAACCGGTTAATTATTTTTGGTAAATGATTACGTTCTGTTTACTTTTTTACAAACCGAATGTTTTGGGTTTGGTTTTTATCGGTATGTATTTTTAGAAAATAAATGCCCGGAGTTAGGCTTGAAACATCCATAGTATTGCTGTTTAAATTGGTGTTTTTAAGCACTACACTTCCTTTAGAATCATAAATTTCAAAAGAAGCGATGATGGCATTCACAAATGTAAGTTGATCTGTAGTAGGGTTTGGGTAAAACGCTAGGTTTTGAAAGGTAAAATCTTCAGCAGTCAAAGCACAATTTTCGGAAAACGTACTAGAAGCTGAAACGATCCACTGATTGTATGGGAAAGTATTGGCATTTGTTGCGGCTTGAGCATCATCCACTTGAATGCAAGCGTTTGTGGCCATTCCCATGGCTTCAAATATTTCTAGGAAAAGATTGTTTCCATTTTTAATATTTATGAAAGCTAAATTTGGATTATTACTACTATACAGTTCGGTAAAAGTAGCGTTTAGACCTAAATCAAGCTGCGTTAGATTATTATTATCTATCCACAAACTTTCAAGATTGGGCTGGTTGCTTAAGTCTATTTGCGTTAGATTATTATCGTCCAGAATAACTTGAATTAGTTGGGTATTATTAGAAAGATCTAATTGCGTGATGTTATTAAAGTCTGCCCATAAAAATTTAAGATTTACATTATTTTGAAGATTAATCGTGGTTAATAAGTTCTCATCTACAGTAAGAATTTCCAAAGCGAGAAAACTTTCTATACCTGTTAGGTCTTGAATGGCATAATCCCACATATCTAGTTCTATTTGACTAACAATGTTTGCAGTAAGCACTTGACCATCTATAACATCATCATAACCCAAGTCAATAAGGGCTTGCTCAAAATTAGAATCAGGGATGGCGGTGAATTGGGCTTGGGCTGTGTGAAATAAAAAAATTATTACGGTGAACAAATACATTTTTTTCATAGCTTTTTTATTAAATGTTAGATTTTTTGTATAGGTAATTTATTGAATAAGACTTTCTTTCTATTGGACGCAGGGTTAAAAACTAATTTACTTATAAAAGGATTTGGTTGGTTTAATAGTCAAATTTATTATTTTTGACTTTCTTTTTTTTCAAAAACATGGTCAAGCTCATCCCTAAATAATTGCCGGACAATATGTAATCGCCTCTTGAAGGTGGTGAAACTTCTAAATTGCCAAATTGATACTCTCCCTTAAAATGTTTAACTAATGCTTTTTGATACATTATGTTTAGTTGCATGATGGATTTATTAAAAACAAAATAGAAACCGGGACTTATAACAAAATTAGGATATATAATAGTTGGGTTTGTTGCTTCTCCATACAAACCAAATACCTGTCTACCTTCATTAGGGTTTGAATCAGGAGCATAATGATAGCCTAATTCAAAACGACCTGGTTGCATAAGCATCATATTAAATCCGGAATATGCAGAGAAAAAAACATTTTCCCCCATTTGTTTTTTAACCTCATACAACAAGGGGATTGTAATATTTATTTTTGAAACATTCCTGAGATTATCATCTTCGAGGTTCATGCCACCGAATCCATCTAGATCAAAATTTGGTATAACAAACTCAATATTATAAAAGGGCACTAAATCAAATCGTAAACCTGATCTAAAAGTCCATTCCTTTGTATGGTTTTTTACGTATTCAAAACCAAAGCTAAAACTCAATATGTTTTTATTTATAATTTCATACTCCCCAAATTTCCTATCTATACTCGCCTTTTGATACATGACAGGAGCTATAAAAAACCCAATTTTTTTGAAACCTTCAAATTCAGGATAAAATATCTGTTTTTTTTCTTGGGAAAAGCTTATTAATGAAAAGAAAAAGGCGAATATAAAATTCGCCTTTTTAAAATTTAACAGAATTACCATGCTAGTACTTTAGAACTTGAATAACCATTATATCCATAATTAGCAAAAACAGATTGACCGTTTTTTGCTCTAAGAGTGTTATTGCCCCAATCTGTAAGGGTCTTTTTTAGTTCTTTTCTTCTTTTACTCTTATTGCCATAGCCTTGTTTTACTGTAGTTGCACAATCGCTTCCTTTTAAGTAAGTTTGTACACTAACATAAAGATTCGTCCTGTATCTAGTCCAACTATTGCCGCTTTTTTTATAAGAAATAACTTTTGCTTTGGATTTAGTATATTGTGGTAATGACCTAAATGTTATAATTCTTTTAGCTTTATAATTTGTGATATAAGTGTGAAAATCTTCTTGGCTTTTCCAGGTTGTACAACTCCCACTAGATTTTTCATAAGAAGTAATGTTAGGATCTTGTGACACATCCTCATTATTTTTAATCTTAGCCAATGAAGCACCATACTCATCGTGTACCTCAAACGTATTACTCATTTTTGAAAACACATATACCTTACCTGCAACCATTACCTCTTGATGTTCATTTATAAGGGTTTGTTCTGCGGCACTAAAATATATTGTGTTATCGGGATCTGTAGTTGGGTCCAACTCTTCATTATTTAACCAAATTGCTTCTAATTCATTATACTTTTTACGTAAAGAATTTGTGAAACTATATTGGTTTTCAAAATCTATAAGGGGTTGTTGAGACACAAAACCTGTTGTCAATTCTATAGCATTTAATTCCTCATCACTAAGTTCTGCATATTGTCTGACAAAGACATCTTCATGAGCATCTACCAAATCTACTAGATTAGACACGGTGCTTTCAAATTCTTCAAAACTTGAAAAAGACAACATTGTGCCAGAAGTAGAAATGCTTTTAGCTCCCGGAACCTCAAAAACCACTTTTTGAATTTCCTGTGTACTGTTTGCAACATCATTTGCAATGGCATCTTCTTTACTACACGAGTTTAGTAGTATTAATGATAAAAATAATATGGGTATTAAAAATTTTAGTTTCATTTTTAAATAAATTAAGTTAATTATTTCTTTTGTTTTGTTTTTACGGTGGGAAATACTAACTTTGTAGCACAATTCCCCTTAAAATTGTTTCTTTGGTTCTAAATCATAGGCAGCATCATTTTTACTAGGTATCGAGTCTAGATAATTTTGTACAACAATAAATTAAGGGGGATTTTTCATCGTAAATATACCCCCCCCCCACATAAACTAATTTTTATCCCTTTTTTTTAATAAAATTTTAATAAAATTTTAAGAAATTTTTGAAATTGGGTAGAAGTCAGTTCATTAGTTATATAACGAATTAGTTTATTCTTATTTTTTCATATTATATGCAATAAAACATTAAAAATAGTAAGCATAGGATAGTAGTGCAAAACAAAAATTATTATAATCTAAGTTTAAAAACACCTTAGATAGGCAGTAATAAACCAACGGTTATCCGTTACATCCGCGTCATCGGTGTGATATTGTAAATTATCTTTAACTATGATATAAATAGAACACTGATGACACGGATTAAGCTGGTCTTCACGGATTTTTTGTTGTGAACTAAGGCATAAGACACAATTAATTCATTGAAATTTTCATCAATTTTTTTGCTATCCAATCCAAAATTCCTTAATAAAAAAACCGATTTCTTGTGGTTAGAAACCGGTTAGTATTTTACAAAATATAGAAGCGCTGAAACTAGGAATTATTTATCTGCAAAATTTTTTTGAGAGGAAGTTGTATGTGAATTGGTTTCTGACTCTTTGATGTTTTTTGCATAGTAAGCATACAATTCTTTAGCTGTTGCACCAAGTCTTTTCATTAAGTGGATTGCCCAGAAATGGTATTGCAATGTCCAGATGCCTTTTTCTTTATACAATCGCGCAGAGGTAGTAATCGTTTTAGGGAGTACGGTAAAACGATTTCTTTTATATAGTTCTTTGATAAGGATATTATCTTCATAAATTAGGAAAGATTCATCATAACCACCAATATCTTCAAACAAAGCCTTTGTAATGAATTGGCTTTGGTCACCGCCACGGCAGTTGCTCCAATTAAATCTGGTAAACCATCCTGCAAGTTTGAGCCACCAGTGGTTACTGTCAAATTTAAGGCGGAAACATCCTGCTAAATGCCCGTTTTGTATAGCCTGTAAGATTTCAATATCAAAATTTTTGGGAGGCAAACAATCTGCGTGAAGAAAATAAAGAATTTCGCCGGTTGCCTGTTTTGCTCCGGTATTCATTTGTATAGCACGGCCTTTTTTAGAAGAAATAACCACGGCGTTTTCTGCTTCGGCAACCGTAAATGTACCATCTGTACTGCCGCCATCAACAACAATAATTTCAGCAATGTTTTTAGAAGAAGAATTTTTTTTAAGATAGGAAATTAGTATAGAGATATGCTCTTCTTCATTTAAAACCGGAATAATTATGCTAATCTTCATGGAATAGCACAAAAGTGCTTATTTTTTTTCGTTTAAACTCCAATTGTAATCAAAATAAGTAACTTTAGCATTGGGCTGAATGTGGATTTCAGTATATTTGTTTATAAATGATGCAACTGTGGGGGTTGAATCACTAATAAAATCTTTTCCAAACCAATCAAATATTTTAGAAAGTTGCAACTGCTTTTCAGATAGTTTATTTTCAGAAGAGAGGATGAATTTTTTTGCTGCTGCATTAAGTTGTTGATCAATTTTTGCTGCTACATAAGCCTCGTTAAGAAGTTTAGGGCATGATTGGGATGCGCAATTTATCGCAAAATGAATGCGCGGTTCGTTCATCTTTCTTAAAATTTTATGTTCTACATCTCCTAAGGAAAAAGTTTCATCGCCAATGAGAATAAATTTTTGTTTCCAAGGGCCCCGAATATCTTTTATGCTACTTAGGGGATAGTTTTCTACAATTAATTCTACAGTAAAAGCATTGTAAACATTGATATAATATGCTAAAAGTTCTTGAACAGACCAACCGTCATTGGGTTTGTTTTTAGAAAGGTAATTAAGGTATTCTTTTAATTTTTCTTGGTCTTTTTTAAAACCTTTATAATCTACATTTCCCTGATGGTCCACATGTTTTTTAAGTAAAGCTGTCCAAGCATCGTGATTTAAGTTTACAGATGAATTAGCCGTGGTGGAAGTTAACTTTCCGGTTACTTCTTTTATGGGAAGTCCTTTATTGCTTAATCCCGCAGCTGAAAGATTGTTGCATTGTGGCATAAATAGGAGTAGGTTAAGTGTTAAGGTGAGATAGGTTATTTTTTTCATACAAACAATTTGTTGCTTTAGTTAGGGTGTAATCTACAAACCTTACAGGGGTTTTGTAAATAATTTTTTTAGCCTCGATAGTAGCGGCATCCTTTTTTTGCTTCTTTAGAGTAAAAAAAGATAAAGCGAATAGCGGGATAGGCTTCTACTAGTTATAATTCTTTTATTAATTCTTTAAAAAGTGCTACCAAATCGGGTTCGGCTTTGGTGGCATAAGCTATGATTTCTTGAATGTTTACCGGTTTTAAATCAGCGGGATTGCACTCGTCAGTGATAACTGAAACGGCAATAACGTTAAGGTTTAAATGGTTGGCAACTATTACCTCTGGCACTGTGCTCATTCCTACGGCATCTGCACCTAATATTTTTAACATTCGGTACTCTGCTCTTGTTTCTAATTGTGGTCCTACCACAGATGCGTAAACACCTTCGTGCAAAGTTATATGTTGTTTTTTTGCTATTTCTTTTAATGTATCATTTAGTTTTAGATCATAGGGCGCACTCATATCTACAAAACGCTCGCCTAGCTGAGTTACGCCTTTAAATGCTAATGGCGAGCTTCCTTGCAAGTTTATGTGGTCGTTAATCAGCATCAATTCGCCCTTTTTGAAGTTGAGATTTATTGCTCCAGCAGCATTAGACACTAAAAGTGTTTTAATGCCCAACTGCTCCATAATACGAACAGGATAAGTAACATCGCGCAAGGAATATCCTTCATACACGTGAAAACGTCCTTGCATCACTACGACTTTTTTGCCAGAAAGATCGCCAAAAAGAAATTTCCCTTGGTGAAACTCCACAGTGGCTGTTGGGAAAAAAGGAATGTGGTTGTAACTCACTTCCACTTCTGTCTGAATAGCCTCAGCCAGCTGGCCTAGTCCGGTGCCAAGAATGATTCCTACCTCTGGTGTACCGAAGCCCCGTTCTTTTAAAAATTGTACAGTTTTGTTTAGTTGTTCTTTCATTGTCCTCCCTGCCCCCTCCTAAGGAGGGGGAATGTTTATAGATTAATATTTAGTTAGTTTTATTTAAAAATTGTTGAAAAACGGGATTGTCTTTTATGTCTTCATAAACATCGATGTCATTTCGTTCTTCCAGTAATTGCATCTGCTCATTTTTTAAATCGATGAGTGTGTCGCGTAAAACGGTATCGGTGCCCCAGGCTTTGTTTTTGAAAAGTTCAGGTTTGAATTGGTTCATGCCTAAAAGATAATAGCCGCCGTCTTCAGAGGGTCCTAAAACATAATCAAAAGTATCAAGTGCCTGAAATGCCTCATCGATATCTTCTTGATAGAGGTCTTGCATATCACTGCCGATGATGATGATTTGTTTGTATCCCATTTTAAAAAGATCGATAAATGCATTTTCCATACGTTCTCCTAAATCCTTTCCTTGTTGCAGTTTTTTTCTAAAAATTTCGGGATTCCAGATGTCTTCCTTCCAAATAGTGTCTGAATAATACACAAACGTATCTGCTTTTAGTTTAGTCGTAATCTCAACGGTATGCATTAGAAGAAACTTATAGATATTTAAAGCATTGGCATCACCTATAGTTTTAGCAAGGCGAGTTTTACATTTGCCTAACTCTGGGTTTCGGGTGAAAATAATCAGTGCTTTTTTTGAGGTTGGGTAATAAAAATCTGTCAGGATTTCATTATCCCCGTTTGTGTCTTTTTTTGTTGAAATTGCCATGTTAATATACTTTATTTCCTTTAGTTAGCCATTTACTCCATTGTTTTGAAAAGGCGTGTACTTTTTCGGTTTCAGTTCCGGTGGAATCAACCACAGGAAAATTGTTGTTTTTCCATTCAAAAATACCGCCATACAGGTTTTTTACATTAGTATAGCCGGCTTTTTTTAGTTGTTTCCCAATAATTTCAGAGCGTATTCCTAAGGAACAATAAACAACATAGTGTGCATTTTTATCGGGAAAATTTTGAGTGAAGTTTTCTATTGAAAAGGTATCAAAACCAACAAAATAAGCACTGCTAATGGTGCTGATTTCAAATTCGTTTTTTTCTCTGGCATCTAGCAGTATCACTTCGTTTTTAATTCCATTTAATTCATCCACAGAAATATAAGGAACCGAGTTGTCATTGTGCTTTTTGAGTAGTTTTTCTAAACTGTCTTGGCTAAAAAGCACGGCAGGCATAAGGCTTAAAAACATTATTAAATTTTTTGGTTTCATTCTTCTGTTATTTTAACGCCGTTTTTGTCAAATATATCATCTTTATGGCATTTCATAAAATGGTCGCAATAGAGGCAAATGTTTTTCAGTTCTTCGTTTTTAGTTTTTGCATCTGCTTCTGAAATGCCTAAATGCAATCCCATTTTTAAGGGTTCGCCATCGTTAAGCATTTTAAAAACGGTGTTTTGTGATGCACGCTGCAAAACCTCTGCCACTTTTTGTTTTCGGGCATCGCCCATTGGGAAATGCGTGCCGGGACAACACGGATTGATGCGCCACAACTGTATGCTAATTTCCTGCGGAATATCGTCATAACCTCCTAAAAAATTTCGTGCACCGGAAAGTATGGTGCAAAAATTATGATTGGGGTCTTTGTGCCAAATATCGTGCTTTAAGGCTTTGCCGCGCGCCCAATTGCCGCCAATCCACATTTCTTCGTTGGCACCCCAATAACCCCAGCTCAAATTTTTGTTGGTTAAATAATTACTGTCAACCAAAGGGTCTTTGTCGTCGCCGTTTACGCCACAGCTTTCAAACAAATCTGCCAATTGCATCAGGCGATTACCAGCGTGTTTGTGATAGCGGTCTATACTGGCAATATCAAAACGGGTAACGCCTTTTTCTATGAGTTTTTCCAGGCGTTCTTTGTTGAGCAAATCGCCATTGGTTTGCAGCATTATTTGGGTTTTGCCTTGGTATTTTTCGTGTACTTTATCTAAAATGGCGTAGAGCAATTTGCGGTCTGCCAAGGGTTCGCCACCACTTAAAATGAGGCGATCTACTTTTTCGGGAAGATTTTCTATAATGGCCATACAATCTTCTTTAGAAATACGCGCACCAAAGGGGCTACTGTCGTTATAGCAATGGTCGCAATCGTCGTTGCAAAGCTGGGTAAACACCCAATAGATGGATTGTATGTGGTTGAAATCTTGATTCATTTTAATTTTTTTTAATTTTAAAAGTTGTAATAAAAACACCTTGCTTTTTTGAAATATTTTCGGGGAGCGTAACTGGACGTTCTGAAACAATTTCAAAGTGAGCAAACCCTGTTTTTTTGATATGATTGGTATAAACTTCTTGAAATCGGATGCCATTTAAGCAACCCGTAAATGTCTTTAATTTGGTATAATCGGCTTCACTAAAAGGTGTTTTTTTATTAATATCCGACAGGCAAAAAATACCGTTGGGCCTTAAAATTCGGTAAACTTCTTTAAAAACCAATTCCAAATTAGGCAGCAAACTAAAAACGCCGTTACTTGTTACCACATCAACAGAAGCGGAATTTAGGGGTATTTGTGCAATGTCTGCTGTTTGAAAATGAACGTTTTCTATGGTGTATTTTGTTTTAATGGCATTGGCACGAGAGATGAGTGCTTCGGTTAAATCAAAACCATAAACAACGCCTTGTTTCCCTACCATTTCGGCCAAAATAAAAGAATCAATTCCTGCTGCACAACCCAAATCGGCAACTTTCTGACCTTTTGAAATTGTGATGTATTGAAAAGGAAAATCGCAACCCAAACCTAAATCGGCTTCCGATTTGTAGCCTTTAAACTGTTGATATTTGTGTTTTATGGGTTCAAAAATTGGAGCACAAACATTGTTTCTTTGAAATTGAGCATTGGCTTCATTCAAAGAAACAATTTGAGTATAATCTTCTGTAATTTTTTCTTTTAACATTCTATAGAAATACCGTAATTTTCTTTTGGAACTTCGAAGGTTCCCGAAACTTTGTTTCCGGACAACCAATAAATGAGTTTATCTACATAATTATCGAGGTGTGTAATTTGTTGTACACCGTGCTCTACGATAGGGTCTAATGTGGTGGCAAAAAGCGTGCCGCCATATTGGTTTGTTTCCCAACTTATAATTTCACCATTAGGATGTTTTTGAATAGATTTTGCCTCGCTGGGAATAGCCGTGTACGCACCGTGTGTGTGCCAACAAGAATGTCTGGCACTTAATCCTTGATAGATAGGGTGTGTAAAATCGGTTTCGCTAATGGGCGGATTGTTTGGGTTTTCTACCCACCAATAGTTGTTGGTTGGGCGGTCTTCCCATTTGGCATCAAGCCATTCCATAGAGGAGTCGCCTTCAACAAATATTTTTTTTCCTTTAGAAAGAAAATTATAAATCAATTCTTTTTTGCTTGCAATAGCTTTTTGATTGGATTGAAACGGAATTATTAGAGCTTCCAAACCCTCTAAGGATGCTTCATTAAAATCGTGAATGTAAATAAGTTTAATAAGCTCTTTGTATTTGGGTGCTGTAGCAAAAGTGTAATGGCTCCAAACACCATTAAAAAGTAATCCTATGGTTTTCATTATTTTTCTTTTTTATGATTAAATGTAACATATTTTGATACAAGTTTGCGAGTGTCGTGTAAGAAGACGCTTCATCTGACGGTATGGCTCCGCTATCGCCTAAAGGGCCACTTGCAGTAAGAATCATTATGCCATTGGTGGTTTTTTCATCTAGCACTATTATGGGACGTTTCCAGGTGTCTTCTAATACAACTTCTGCATTTTTAGAAGCTTCTATATAGCCACAAGCCCACCAACCGCTAATATTGTGACTGTAAATAAGTTTGTTGATGTCTATCCCATCAAAAAGCTTGTAAGTGTCTGTATGAACACGATACCTAATGTCGATGGTTTTTTTGTCGTTACTCATAATCCATTGGTTGCCGGGAACCCAATTTGTGAACCAACCATCAAAACAAAAGAGTGCTTTTCCATCGTTTAAAAATTGCGAAACTGTATCCTTCATTTTTGCCATAGCTATGTGGTCGCTTCCATTTGGAACAATTAATAAATCAAACACATCGAGATTAGGATTAAAATATTGATCGATTTCTAAAACAGTGTATTGCACCAAATTATTAGACACATAATATCGGTGCAAACCTTCTAAACCATTTGAAATTACTGCTGCTTGTATCATAGATTAGGTGTTTTGACCAATGCTTTTCCAGAAATCAATTTCTTTTTGAACTCCTGAAAATGCATCGTTAAAAAATTCATTTTTTGTTTCATATTGAACGAGTTGACCTTTTTGAATTTTTCCAATCTGGTCACCCATAACAATCGCTTCTTTTAAGTCGTGGGTTACAAACAGGGCAGAAAGGTTCATATTGTGCGCCAAAGTTTTAAAAAGTTCTTGCATTTTGCTTCGTGTGGAAGCATCTAAAGCACCAAAAGGTTCATCTAAAAGCAATAATTTGGGCTCAATAATCATTGCACGACCAAAAGAAATGCGCTGTTTTTGACCACCTGATAATTGAGGCGGCATTTTCTTGGCGTGTTTGGTCATTTCTATATTTTTTAGCATTAAATGTACTTTTTCTGTAATTAGGCTTTCGTTCATTTTTTGTAGTCGTAACCCAAAGGCAATATTTTCGAAGGCATTCAAATGCGGAAATAACAAAGCTTCCTGATATAGATAAACAATATGTCGTTCTTGAGGTTTTTGGTCACTAATGTTGTTGCCTTCAAGAAATATATTGCCTTTATCCGCAGTTTCTATACCGGCAATAATTTTTAATAAGGTAGTTTTTCCGCTTCCGGAAGAGCCTAAAAGACTTAAAACCGTATTTTTATCCAAAGTAAGATTGATGTCCTGAAGAACAGTTTCCTTTCCAAAGGTTTTATAGAGGTGCTGTATGGTTAAAAATTGGCTCATAGTTCAGTTTTTTCTACAAAAAGAATAAAACGCTTATTGATATAAAGAAGCAACATTGGTGGTAAAATAAGCAAAAAACACGCCAATGCGGCATAAAAAATATTAGCTTCTGTTACAAAATTAAAAACGCTCACGGTAAGTGTTCTTATTTTTCCGGAGCCGATAAGATTGGTTAATCCATATTCAAACCAAGAGATTAAAAACACCTGAAAAAAGCAAAGCATCAAGGCGTTTTTTGAAAGTGGAAGCAACACTTTTTTATAGGTTTGCCAACGGCTTCCACCTAAGGTATAACTGAGTTCTTCCATAGATTTTAATTGGGCATTCCAAAAGTTGAGATAAATGATAATGCCAAATGGAAAAGCCACTAAAAATTGTGCAATAATCACTCCCAAAAAAGTTCCGGTTAGCCCGGTTATAATAAAATAATATTGAAAAATAATAGCCATTATCACCGGCGAAAGTAAATAAGGGATGTAAGCCAAAACCAAAAAGGTATTGCGCCGTTGGCTGTAAGCAATAAATTTTGAAATCACAAAGCCCAATGCGGTTACAAAAACGGCAACGCATAATGAAATTCCTAACGAAACAAAAAACGCTTGAAACAATTTTGAATCGCTTTGTTGCAGAAATTCCCAATTAGCAAAACTGATTTGTTCTGGCAAAATATTGGGATAAGCCCAACGCCTTCCGAGTGATAACACGAGTAAAAATACTACCGGAAACCCGATGGAAATGATAAAACCATATTGTAATGTCCTTTTTATCATTTAGTTGTTTCTGATTTAAAATAATCGCGATTTCTGAAATACAGAAATAGCAATACGCTCATAATAATTAAAACATATAAAATACTCATTGCAAAGCCTTTTGGAATGTCGTAAAGATTAAAACGTTGAATTTTTTGTACAGTTGCTACCGATATCATTTGAGGACTTTGCCTGCCAAGTAACAATGGAATTTCATAGCTTCCCATCACAAAAATGATGAACAAATAAATGGTAACCGACGATTTTTTTAATAAAATAGGAAGTGTTACTTTTTGCAATAATTGACGCTTTGATGCACCAAATGTGGTAGCCAATTCTTTATAAGCCTCAATGTTTTCGGTGTGGTAAATATTACTAAATAAGATCACAAAAAAAGGTGTAATTAAAACCACCGAAGTGATGATAATACCAATACCATAGGCGTCGTTTATCAAAGCCGGAAAGCTGTTGATGTCTTCTAAAACACCTGACGCAAAACCCAATCGGGATAAAAACCCTGATTTAGACAGAAACTGAAACATAAAAAAAGCCATCACCGTACCCGGAAAACACAAGGGAAGATAAATAGCGGTGGAGAGCGCACCTTTTTGAAGGTTTTTTTTCCAACTTAAAGCCATTGCTAAGGCAAAAATCAAACTGATTACAACACTGCAAATTGCTACATAAAAACTAAAACCAATACTGCTCCAAAATGCCGAACCCTGGATAATATCTTCCCAATGTTTGGTAGTAAATCCAGAGTTTATAATACCTACTATTTCAAAACTATACAGCGTAGCATACACCAAACCACAAAACACAGGTAAGACCACAATTATTAAAAATAATAGGGTGCTAAACGATTTTATGTTGTAAAGCTTTTTCAAGAGTTTAAGGATTGATAATTTTTTTTCTAAAATCTTCGGCCAGTTTAATCATATACATCGGTGCCAATTCTAAATGTGCTTTATGCAGAATCTCACTTCGTTGAGGTGCTTTGGTTCTACTAGGCAAGTTTTGAAATTTGGCTTTCATATCTTTAGGAAGTGCTTCCATATTTAAAACGGTGCCATCGCCCCAAATAACAGGGTTCATTTTTTCTAACTGAGCCTCAGGCGATACCATAAAATTTGCTACCACCATACTGGCTGCTTTTTGCCCTGACAATTTAGTAATGCCCAAATAATGAGAGTTTTGTATGGTGCCAAAATCGGGTACATAAGCTCTTGAAGTTTCTGAAAATAAGCCTTCTGCGGTTTTGCTATCTACTTCTGCATCGTTGTTGCTCATTGTAAACCAAAGTTCACCACTGGCAAATAACTGGTGCATTTGTGCCACACTTTCCGGAAATACTTGTCCTTTTCGCCATAAATAAGGTTTTAGTTGGTTGATGTATGCCCAAAGTTTTTGACTATATAGATTGTATTTTTCCTCGTCAAAATCTCCTTGCAGAACTTCACCACCTCCAGCAATGTCAATTAACAAAGCTTTTAAAAAAGTCAATCCGGTGAATTGATTGTCAAAAGTGAAAATTCCGGGATTTGCTTTTACAAAGTTTAATAAATCCTCACGATTCATAGGTGGATTTTCAACTTTAGCACTGTCATATACAATAGCCATTTGCACATTACCCCACGGAAGTTCAAAGCCTTCAATAGGTTGTTGGAAATCCATACCAATAAAAGGATTCTCAAAATCGATGTATTTTGAATTGGGCAATTTATCTGTCCAAGGACCAAAAAGCGCATTTATTTGTCTTAATTGATAAAAAGTTTCGCCATTAATCCACATCATATCTACATCACTTTTAGATGCAGAAGCTTGTAATTCGGTCATTAATATTTGAACGATATTTCCGCCTTGACCACCAATAATTTCTAAATTAATACCATATGTATTCTTAATCTTTGGTTTAACAAACGAATTTATATAAGCATTAATTTTTGAGTCGCCAGTCCACATCATCATCGTTACGGTTTTACCGTTGGCTTGTTGCTCAATGTCTTCCCACGAAAGTGATAACACATCAACAGCTTCTTGCTTTTTGTTTTCACCACAAGAAAAAACCATTACAGCAAATAAAATAATTAGATACTTTCTCATAAGCTAAATATATGAAACCAAACAGAAAGCCTCTGAAACTTCCTGTTTGGTTTTTATTAAATGAATTAAAACAAATAACGCACCCCAAACTGAAACTGTCTTGGTGGTCCGGCATTGCGCTGCACAAAACGTCCTGAAGACGCAGGTCCAGCCTGAATTTGGTTACTTTGGGTAGCATTGTTGCTGTAACCGCTTAGGTTTTCAACATCAAACACATTAAAAATATCGGCTCTTAATTCAATTTTTGTGTTGTTATCGAATGCAAACTGATGTTGCACACCCACATCAAAATTGAAAGACCACGGTAGTCTGTCGTTGTTTCTGCTTTCGCCGGGCGAGCGGTCGCTATTGCCCACAAAAGCATCACCAAAGCCCGAGCCATCACCATTTAAATCGGTGGTACCAAAAATGGCAGCATCGGGAATTCTATTAATGGGTTGTCCGCTTTGTAATAAAGAGGCTAAGGTTATGGTTGTTCCTTTTATTGGATAATAGTTAAATATTCCGTTAATATTATGGGTTCTGTCATTAATAGACGGACCCCATTCTGTACCGTAATTATTACCATCTTGAGCTCTAAAGTTGATGTCTTCGGTATTGTTTTTTAGCGAAGAAAGCGTGTAGTTTAAGCGGTACGAATAGTTGTTATTGCCACGCACTTTTTGCAGGTTGAAACTGGCAGCCCAATATTCTGAACGGCCTTCAGCTTCGCTCATTACCACATTTCTGGCAACACCACTTACTTCTTGACCATTTATAATACCTACACCGTTTACAATGGGAATGGGTCTGGTGGCATCGGCAACATCGGTAGGTCGTACATCGCCGGGCTGAAAATTGGCATCGATAGGAAATTCTTCAGCAGCATTTAAGTTGCGTAAACGGAATAAGTTTTCGCCACGGTTATGAAACACATCCACAAAAAACAACTTGTCATCGTCCATTTGCAATTGGTATCCCAATGAAAACTGATGCGATAACGGATTGTCATAACCGTTGGGGTTTAAAATACGTCGTTCGTTTGAAAATACACCTTCGCGTTGGTCCTGCAAGTCGGCACCTGAAGGTCCTTGTAGAAAGTCAACACCACTTATATTGGCAGATATATTTCCGTTGAAGGTAACGCGGTCTATATCGGTATTAGCGGGTAAAATGCCTTGGTTGATTAGTTCTTGTATTTGCAATCTATAATCAGCCGAAGTGGTGTTTTGCTGCAAGGCATCGCTGTAAAGTGCATAGTTTATTTTGTCGTACACAATACCATAACCACCTCTAATAGTGCTTTTTTGGGTTAATTCATAATTGAAATTAAATCGTGGTGCAATATTGTCGGTGTCGCCTTTAGTACTGCCGCCTTTTGATAAATTGTCATAGTCATATCTAAGTCCAAGGGTAAGGTTTAGTTTTTCGTTAACAGCCCACAAATCTTCTACATAAAAGCTAATGATATTTTGGGTTTTTCCGAAGGAAGCAGGACGCAATTCTACATTATAATTTACCACTTGAGCATCTAGCGGAATATCATTTACGCCTAGGTTTTTATTTACACCACCGGCTCTTAGGGCATCTATTTGTGCTTGGGTTAGGTCAACGGTATAAATGCCATTTGGGTTGCCACCACCAAAAAGCTCGTGGTCGCCACTAATGATGTTAGCACCTGCTTTAATGGTATGGTTGTTTAGGTAATATTTGAATTTTTGTTGCACTTGAAAGGTGTTTTCAATAGCGTCAAACACAAATCCGGGATGGCCTAACACGGCAATGGTTTCTTCGTTTGGGTTGCGCACAATCACTTGTGGGTCGTTTTCATTCTCGGGGTCGGCATAATTCCATCTAAAACGGCTATAAAGCACATTGGTTTCTGCAGAAAGGTTGCCAAAGTTATAGCTGTTTTTAAAGGCTATATTAATGCTGTTGCGTTCTTGGGTATTTTTGGCGCTTTCAAACTGCACGCCGCCATCCAAACCGCCACCTTGACGCTCTATACCTACAATACCAACGTTTGCTCTAAGTGAACTTCTAAAATTGGCGTTCCAGTTGTGGTCAATTTTTGTGGTGAAATAATTGAAAAAGTTATTCCCTCTTACGGTTTCATTAACCCCTAAATCGGGCACGTTTAAGAGGTTGTCTTTAATATCGGTGGTGTGCTCAAAATTAAAAAAGTAGAAGGTTTTGTCTTTTCCCAAAGCGCCGCCCACAGCACCACCGGCTTGGTAGCGTGCAAAGCCGTCTTTTACTTGATTTCCGGATAAGTCGCGTTGCGCAAACGGGCTGGAACCATCAATATCCGGTCCTGGACGCGTGATGAAATAGGCCTCGCCTCTGGTGGTATTACTTCCAGATTTTGTGGTAATATCAATAATACCATTACCGGTTAAACCATATTCAGCCGAGTAGTTACTGGTAAAAACCGTGATGTCTTTTACGGCTCCGGCAGGAATGTTAAATTTTTGTCCGCCTAAAAAGCGTTCGTTATTGTCCATACCGTCTATGGTATAATTGGTAAAGAGTCCATTACCGCCATTGACACTCACATTTGGTGCTTCCGGGAAAAATCCGGTGGCTTGCGTTACGTTTGGCAAGCGAAACAACACACGCGTAATGTCTCTACCTTCAACGGGAATTTCTTCAATTTCTTCGGCTTTAAGCTCAAAAGACACTTCGGCATCGCGGCGGTTAATTTTTGCAATGGCACGATTGGAAAGTACTACTTCATCTAGCTCTTGCGCGTTTGAAATGCTTTTTGAAAGTACTAACTGAATGTTTGGACTTTGGTTAGAGCGCACGTCAATTCGGCTACTAAAAGAAGGCCCAAAGTCGCTATTTCCTTCAAAAAAAACTTGATAGCCATTTAACACCGGAATGTTTCTAAAAATAGCTTTTCCTTGTTCGTTGGTGGTTTGGGTAAGGTTGATACCTTGTGAACTGTTTATTAATTTAATTTCAATATTAGGTATGGTTTGGTTGGTTTCACTGTCTATAACGGTTACAGTAAAATCGTCTTGGGCAATTGCTGTATAGGAAATACAAAGCAACACCAATAGTAATAGATGCTTCATTATTTAAAATGTTTTTTTGTTAATAATATTTAAAATGTAAAAAACTAAATATGAAGCATTTGAGGCGAGCCCTTGTTGAAGTAAGTTGATTTACAAAGCGAATGATAAAGGGAAGTAATTTTGTTGTGGGCAGGTTTTAAAGAACGAATCACTTGTTTTAAAACAAGCAAAATACCCAGTGAAATTTGATGAAGTTTGTCTTTTAAAATGGCTTTAACATCGGCAACAAAATCGATATCTTGAAGGGTTTCAAGAAAAGAAACGCCTTTGTTTTTTTTGCCAATAAGTCTGGCAATAGTTTTAGTAAGTTGGGCAGTTTGCCAGGGTAATTTTAAAAAAGTCTTAGGGTTGAAATGCGATTTTTTCAGTCCCATTAAATAAAAACCACCGTCGGTTGACGGCCCTAAAACCAGTTGGTTGTTTTGTAGTTTTTCAACGGTATCTACAATATGTTTTGATTGTAAATGTGGCGTGTCGTTACCAATAGTAATAATGTTTTGAAAACCTTTATCAAAAACGGCTTGAATGGCATTAGTAAAACGCTGGGCAAAATTGGTTCCAACTTGCTCTTTTTCAGTAAAAATAAAATAGGGAATTCCGGTTTTTTGAACCGTTTTAAGGGTGTTTTTATTCAGCGCTTCAAATAGATTATGCGCTTGGCTGAAGTGTTTATTCTTACATTCTTCAATTGCAGTATTGGCAAAAATTAATAAGGCAGTATTTGGATTCATTTTATAAAAATAAGCAAATAGTCGGTATATTAAGGTGTTTCCTTACAAAATTTACGAAAAAAAGAAAGGTTAGTTTTTATAAAAACAAGACCTTTCAAATACAAACGTTTCATGATTTAAATTGTGGTGGCTAAAGCTCCGAGGGTTGAGGGGAAGGCTGCATCTGCTAATAAATAAAAAATCCCCAATTGTTAAAAAAGGGGATTTTATTTAGTGGTACCTCCAGGAATCGAACCAGGGACACACGGATTTTCAGTCCGTTGCTCTACCAACTGAGCTAAGGTACCATTGTTTTTAATCTGCTTTAGGCAATAGAAACAAAGTATAAGTTATCTCCTAAGCGGCTGCAAATATAAACCTATTTTGCTTTGAACAAAATATAAATTTAAAAAAAAAGTTTTATTTCTTACTTGACGTGTTGTATTTATAAATTCAAATTGTATTTTTGCCGCTTATTCATTTCAAAATGAACTTAGTAGTTGACGTTGGAAACACTCTGGTAAAGTTTGCGGTTTTTCAAGAAAGCGTATTGATTCATAAGGAAACTTTTATTCTTTCAGATTTTAAAAAGAATCTTGAAAAAATAGAGGGCGATTTCCCTAAAATCAAAAATGCAATATTAGGAGTTGTGGGCTCTTTTTCTATAAAAAATGTAGAAAGATTAGAAAAATTATTTAATTTATATGTCATTACTAATGCTACAAAAGTTCCCTTTGTAAATGATTACACCACGCCGAAAACTTTAGGTTTTGACCGAATTGCTTTGGCAAGTGCAGCATGTAAATTATTTCCAAATAAAAATGTGTTAATTATTGATGTGGGTACCTGCATAACCTATGATTTTATGGATTCAAAAATGCATTTTAAAGGAGGTGCAATTTCACCGGGTATAACAATGAGATATAAAGCACTGCATACTTTTACCGAAAAGTTGCCATTGCTTGATGCCAATACGCCAAAAACGATTCTTGGAAATTCAACGGCTACATCCATTCATTCGGGAGTTATGTATGGTGTTTCTTTTGAAATAGATGGAGTAATTAACCGTTATAAAGAAGAATTTAAAGATTTAACAGTTATTTTAACAGGAGGCAATGCTCATTTTTTGCGAGATAGTTTAAAAAATAGCATATTTGCCAATTCAAATTTCCTTCTAGAAGGTTTAAATTATTTGCTAGAATACAATCAAAATACATGATAAGAAAATTTTTAGTTATAACATTGGTAGTAGTTACTGCTATTGCCTCTGCACAAGAAGCCACTTCGTCTCCCTACTCTTTTTTTGGTATTGGGTCTTTAAATTTTAGAGGCACTGTTGAAAACAGATTGATGGGCGGAATAAGTATGTATTCTGATAGTATTCACTTAAATTTGCAAAATCCAGCAGGATTAGCCTCTTTAAAATATGTAACTTTTACAGTAGGAGGTAGTCATAAATCGGTTACACAGGAAACAGAAACCGAAAGCGGAAAAACAACAGCAACATCCATTAATTATTTAGCACTGGGAATACCTATAGGAGAAAAATTTGGATTAAGTTTTGGAGTGCTACCTCTTACTGCTGTAGGGTATAATTTAGAAAATTTGTCGGGCACAACCTTAATTCAAAATTCAGGATCTGGTGGAATGAATAAAGTATTCGTTTCTGGGGGGTATCAAATCACACCCAAATTAAGTTTTGGTATAGAAACTAGCTATAATTTTGGAAATATAGAAAACGTAACATTGCTTTCACAAGAAGATGTAGAACTTGCCACAAGAGAATCGAACAGATCAAATTTATCGGGTTTCAGTTTTAATTTTGGAGCAGCATACAGAGAAACAGTATTCAAAAACCTTGAAATTATTACCTCGGTTAGCTACACTCCTGAAACAAATTTAGATTCTGAAAATTTTAGACAATTTGCTAGTGTTTTTATCCCTAATTCAAACCTTCAAATAAATGTAGATACTAGAGATGTGGATGTTGCTAATACAAGCTTAACTTTTCCCTCACAGTTTACCTTTGGTTTGGGAGTTGGGAAACAAAGAAATTGGTTTGTAGGTGCGGAATATACCAATCAAAAAACTAGTAATTTTAACAACAGAACTTTTACATTAGATAATGTTGAATTTTCAGATGCTTCTAGATATAAGTTAGGAGGTTTTTTTGTTCCTAATTCAAATTCATTTTCAAGCTATTTTAGCAGAGTTACTTATCGGGCTGGAATACGTTTTGAAGACACTGGTTTAGTTATTAATAATGAAAACATAAATGAGTTTGGCATATCTTTTGGGGTAGGACTACCTGTTGGAAAATTATTTTCAAATATTAACATTGGATTTGAACTTGGGAAAAGAGGAACTGTTAATTCAGGATTAATACAAGAAAATTTTTTCAACACCTTTATAAGTCTATCTCTTAATGATAAATGGTTTATAAAAACTTTATACGATTAAAAATTACAATAATTGAAAAACAATTACAAATGAAACTTAAAGCCACATTATTCCTACTAGGCATTCTATTCACTGCCCAAGCAAATGATGCAAACACAAACAATGAAGATTGTGCAACAACGCTTTCACTCTTTGCCGAGTCAGCAAAAATTGAAAATTACAGTACAGCACTTCCTTATTTAGAAGAATTGCGCAGAGATTGCCCATCCTATCACTTAAGCATTTATCAATACGGAGAGAGACTTTATTTGGATAGAATAGAAAAAGCAAGCGGAGCAGATAAAATAAAGGAATTCAATGAATATAAAAAAATAAGTAGAGAACGTTTGCAATACTTCCCTAACGGTAAAAAGGAAGGCGCTATGCTTGCTGACTTTGCACAAGTAATGTTTGATCATCAAATTGGTACAGTGGAAGAACAATTTCAAGCTTTTGAAAGTGCTTATGCCAAAGACAAAGAAAATTTTACAAGCCCTAAAGCTTTATACACTTACTTTTCATTAGCGGTTGATTTACAAGAAATTGGAAAAAAACAAATACAAGAAGTATTTAACCTTTATGATGAAATAATTAGTAAAATTGAAGAAGAAGAAAATGCACTTGCCTCTAGAATTACACCTTTAATCGAAAGACAAGATGCTGGTGGAGATTTAAATCAAACAGAAGATAAACTTCTTAAAAATGGCGAAATAAACCTTAGGGCATATGCACAAGTAAAAGAAAGTGTTAACGGAAAATTAGGTATTCTTGCAGATTGTACTAATTTAATACCACTTTACAACAAAGATTTTGAAGAAAGAAAAACCGATGTAGATTGGTTAAAGGGAGTTAATATTAGACTTTCAGAAAAAGAATGTACAGAAGACCCATTATTTTTTAAAGTTTCACAAGCACTACACGATTTAGAGCCGTCAGCAAGGTCTGCATATTCTTTAGGATTACAAGCAGAAGCAGATGGCAAATCTAAATTAGCACTACAATATTTTAATCAATCTGCTGAGCTAGAAACTGACAATTCTAGAAAAGCAAACACCTATTATAAAATTGCTGAAAACTACAGAAAAGGAGGAAACTCAAGTCAAGCTAGAGCTTTTTATAGAAAAGCCATTGATGCAAAACCTTCTTTTGGAAGAGCGTATCTACAAATAGCAAACATGATAGCTGCAAGTTCAAACAGTTGTGGTGAAACCGTATTTGAAAAAAGAGCAATTAACTGGTTAGCTGCTGATTTAGCTAGAACTGCGGCACGTGTTGATCCGTCAGTAGCTAATAATGCAAACTCAGCCATTGAAAGTTATACAGCTAGAGCGCCATCAAAAAGTGATATCTTTCAAGAAGGGATGCAAGGAAAAACAGTAACTTTTAACTGTTGGGTAGGTGGTAGCGTAAAGGTGCCAAACTTATAGAATGAAATTAAATACTAGTAGAAGAAAAAGCGTTATGGCTATTTTTATAGCCATAACGCTTTTTGCTTGTGAAGGAAATTATCAAAAAATAAAGCAACTCAATACTGCAGATCTGGGACCAATGGCTGAAGGAAATGGGGTAGATTTAAAATACACAGATTCTGGTAAACTAGTAGCTAATCTAATTACGCCAAAACTTTTAGATTTTTCTAATTATAATTTTTCCTATTCTGAATTTCCAGAAGGTTTAGAAGTTCAGTTTTGGAAGGACAATGGCGATAAAACGACCGTAACCTCAGATTATGGCATAAATTACGATAAAGCAGAACTGATTGATTTAAGAGGAAATGTAGTTTTAATAACTAGCGACAGTGTAGTTCTTCACGCACAACAAATGTACTGGGACCAAAAAAATAAATGGATTTTTACAGACCAACCCTACAAAATTAAATTTAAAGATGGTTCGTATAACGACGGAGGCCGTTTTGATTCTAATGAAGAATTTAATAACTTTCTGTCCAGAAAAAACATAGGAGTACAATTTGTGGATAAAACTAAATTAGAAAGTAAAACCGATGCAGAACAGTAATTTGTTTAATAAAAAAGTAGATTTTTTTATTTACTTTTTTTAATACTACTTAAAAAAGATGAACAAAACAGTCTATAAAATATTTGAATATGCCTATTTAGTGGTGTTTGTATTGTCTATCTTCGCAATAATTTCCAGTTGGAATTCAGACAAAAATAGAGCGTATTTATTTATATTTTTTGCCGTAGTTTCTATATTAATGTTTTTCTTTAAACGAGATTTTAGAAAAAAAATGGAAAAAAATCAGCAAAATAACTAATGGAGCACTATTTTGTTATCCTCTTAATGCTAATCCTTTCTGCATTCTTTTCTGGAATGGAGATTGCTTTCGTGTCTGCCAATAAAATTTATATTGAAATTGAAAAAAAACAACATAGTTTTTTGGCCACTATCCTTAAAAGACTAACAAAAAGACCTTCTAAATTTATTGCAACCATGCTTGTTGGTAACAATATTACTTTAGTTGTATATGGATTTATGATGGGAGATCTTCTTACCCATCTGCTTTTTTCACAATATCTTGTTTCTTCTGAATTACCAATTAAAATCCTATTTATTCAAACCATTATTTCAACACTAGTTATTCTTTTAACCGCAGAGTTTTTACCTAAGGTATTTTTTCAAGTATATGCTAACAGCCTTTTAAAGTTTTTTGCTATTCCAGCTTATATTTTTTATATAATCTTCTCTTTTATTTCTGAATTTGTTATTTGGATATCCGATGTAATCTTAAAAAAAGTATTTAAAACCCAAGGCGACTCTCTTCAGCTAAGTTTTTCAAAAGTGGAATTAGGAAATTATATTTCAGAACAAATGGAATCTGTTAGAGAGGAGGACACTATAGATTCTGAAATACAAATATTTCAAAATGCATTAGATTTTTCAGAAGTAAAAGCTCGGGAAGTAATGATACCACGAACCGAGATTGTTGCAGTTGACATAAATACCTTGCCCAAAGACCTAGTGAAGTTGTTTTCTGAAACAGGGTATTCTAAAATATTAGTTTACAAAGAAAATATTGACGATATTATAGGCTATGTACACGCATTTGAACTCTTCAAAAAGCCCGAAACTTTAAAAGAAATTCTTATTCCAGTAATTTTTGTTCCCGAAACGATGTTAGTAAAGGACAGTTTAAATATTTTAATTAAAAAAAGAGAGAGTATTGCAATTATCTTAGATGAATATGGAGGTACAGCTGGAATGATGACCATAGAAGATATTATAGAAGAACTTTTTGGTGAAATTGAAGACGAACACGATATAACAGAATTAATTGAAGAAAAATTTTCAGATACCCTGTATAAATTTTCCGCTCGTCTTGAAGTAGATTATTTAAACGAAAACTATAAATTAAATCTTCCAGAAGACGAAAACTACGAAACTTTAGGCGGCATGATTGTGTATTTCGCACAAGAAATCCCTAATAAAAATGAAATTGTTGAGATTGAGCATTTTAACTTTAAAATTCTAGAAGTTTCAAATACAAAAATTGAGTTGGTGGCGTTAGAAATCACTTCAGAAAAATAATAATTTTATTTTTATGAAAATTTACCCATTAACCTTTTCATAAGTTGTTCAAAATTGGTATTTTCGCCCCCTATAAATTTAAAGACAAATGGCAGTATTAAATAAAATAAGACAACGTTCTATCTTTTTGATTATTATAATAGCCCTTGCGCTATTCTCTTTTGTGTTAGCAGACGTTATACAAAATGGAGGGTTTACCTCTCAAAAATCGCTAAATACCATAGCTACAATTAACAACACAGACATTTCTAGAGAAGATTTTGCTAAAAAAGTAGATGACGCACTTAGAAATCTTGGCCCAAATGCTACCAATGCTCAAGCCATGAATATGGTCTGGAACAATGAACTTCGCAAGGCTCTATTAACTAAACAATTTGAAGAATTGGGATTAGTAGTAGGTGCAGACCAATTAAGAAATGCTTTAGCCCAAAATCTTGCAGGAAATCAGGCTTTCTTAAATGAAGCAGGTGTTTTTGATAACAATAAACTACAAGAATACATAGCCGATGTGAAAGCAAACAATCCGCCTCTTTATGCGCAATTTATTGAATTTGAAAAATCCGTTACACAAAATGCATTGGAGCAAACCTATTATAATCTCGTAAAAGCAGGTATAGGAGCAACTAATGCAGAAGGTGAGTTAGAATACAGAATAGAAAACGATAAAGTAGATCTTGAATTTGTTCAAATACCATATTCTAGTATACCAGATAGCGAAATTACCATAACCGAAAGTGATATTACAGAATACATCAAAAAAAACACAAAACAATTTAAAACAGAAGCCTCTGTAGATATCCAATATGTGCTTTTTGCTGAAAACCCATCTTCAAAAGATGATGAAGCTGTAAGAGAAGAAATCGCATCCTTGTTATCGCAAAAAATAGAGTATAACAACATTACAAAACAAAATGACACCTTGCCAGGATTTAAAGATACCAATGACGATATTGCCTTTGTAAGTCAAAATTCTGAAGGAAAATACCAAGACAGATGGTGGTTTAAAAAAGATTTGCCAGCAACCATAGCAGATACTGTTTTTGGAATGAATAAAGGAGAAATATATGGTCCATACAAGTTAGATAACAGTTATAATCTTTTAAAAGTTATTGATGTAAGACAACTTGCAGATTCAGTTCAAGCCAAACACGTTCTTATAACTTGGGAAGGATTACCATCTGCATCTGAAACAACAGCAAGAACAAAAGAGCAAGCAAAAACTCTTGCAGATAGCTTGCTCAATGTATTACAAAAAGACAACAAAAAATTTGAATCCATAGTTACCCAATTTTCTGATGACCAAAGTGCAAAAGAAAACAAAGGAGACCTTGGATATTTAACTCCCGGTGCAACCATAGAAGCTTTTAATAATTATTTGTTTGACAACAAAAAAGGAGATAAAGGTGTTATAGAAACAGATTTTGGTTACCATATTGTTTTTATTGAAGACCAAAAAAATGTTCAAAGAGCTATAAAAGTTGCAAACATCACTAAAGCCATTGTACCTTCAGAAGAAACGGTAAATAAAATATTTGTAGATGCCACAAAATTTGAATCAAGTGCTGCATCTTTAGACTTTTTAAAGGTAGCAAAAGAATCAGAATACGATGTAAGACCTGTAAATAAAATAGGCGAATTAGAAGAAAATATTCCCGGTATTGGTAACAATCGCTCCATTGTAACATGGGCTTTTGGAAAAGAAAGTAAAGTTGGGGAAGTTAAAAGATTTAATATAAACAATGGATATGCCATTGTACAATTGACAAATAAAAAAGAAAAAGGACTGTTGAGTGCTGCAGAAGCTTCTATTTCAGTTACACCAATTCTTAGAAACGAGAAAAAAGCCAAAAAAATAAGTGAAAGTATTAAAGGTTCTTCCCTAGAAGAAATAGCTCAAGAAAAAAATGTTCAGGTAAAAAAAGCAAATGCCATCACCATGAAAGCCCCAACTCTTGCTGATGCCGGTACAGAGCCTAAAGTTGTAGGGACAGCATTTGGTTTAAAAGAAGGGGTTACCTCTAAACTTATTGAAGGCAAAAATGGAGTATATAAAATAAAAGTTTTAACTCGCAGCGATGCCCCTAAAACCGATAATTATACACTGTATTTTAATCAAATAAACACAAAACGAGCAGCTCAGGTTAATGCTAATGTATATAATGCTTTAAAAGATAAAGCAACCATAAAAGATAGAAGAGCAAATTTCTATTAAAAAATAGGTTGCTTTTGAATGAATAAAAATGTCTTTCACACCGAAAGGCATTTTTTATTTTAACATAGTAGAAAAGGGAATTACTATAGTATATCCTTTTGTTGGAAAATATTCTATTGCATCTTTTCTTGTAGCTAAAACAAAATCACCACCCCAAGCACCAAGACTTTTTATACTCCCTGAGTAATCCTTAAAATAAGTTTGTTTTACCATTGGCAAATGCAGAAGATTGGAAAGGATTTCTTCATGTGCTTGCAGTAAATTTTCAAATTCAGAAAGTGTTTTAGAAAAAATAAGTGCATTAGTAAGTATATTTACTTTTGCAATAGCTTCTTTTTTGTCTGTATTTAAATTCTTATAATTATTAATAGCTTGCTTGCTATCTTGTTTTTTGTTTAAATACACAAAAAAAAGTTCTTCTTTAAAACTCCAATCTAATGGTACTTCATCTGTTATAGGGGGATGTTCCTTATTAGAATAAAGTATTGGTTTGTGGTGTAAGGCACACGCAATGTCATAACCGCTGCCACCAAAACTGTTTTTAAGCAAAGAAAAAGCATTTACCTTTGCCCAAGTAGCAATGTTTGAAATAAGTGTAGAGGACGTGCCTAAACCCCAATTTCTGCTAAAATTCAATTTTGTAGTTATTTGATAACCGTGAGTTTCTCCCAAAAAATTGAAATTTAGTTTTTTTGTTTCCTGAAGAATTAAAAGTAAGGTTTCTGAAATGCCATTTTTTTCTGTAAGTAATTCTAGGGTGTCATTCGAAATATTAAAAATGGCTTCAAACCAAACCATATCATGTTCATCCAAACTTTTCCATAATAAAACTTTCTCAGAAATATCTTCAACCTCTAAATATTGTCCATATTTAGTTGGTATGGCAAGCGCCTTTGCACCATCTAATACAAGATATTCTGCAGTGAGTATAAGTTTTCCGTTGCTGTAAAAGGTTTTCTTCAATTTATTTTCTTAAATCTTCAATAAAAGTTACTGCTGCATTATGGGTTACTATATTTTTTTTGAAATATTCTACAGCTTTGTTTTTTTCAATGGGTGAAGCTTGCATTTGATTGAGAATATTCATTAAATGCATTTTCATATGTCCTTTTTGAATTCCAGTAGTTACTAAGGATTTGATTGCTGCAAAATTTTGAGCTAATCCAGCAACAGCAATAATTTGCATAACTTCTTTTGCATTTGGTTTCTGTAAAATTTCTAAAGCTACTTTTACTAAGGGATGTAAGGAGGTAAGACCACCAATAGTGCCTATAGCCAATGGAATTTCAATCCAATAATGAAACTGGTCGCCTACTATTTCAGCGTGCGTTAAGCTACTATATCTGCCGTCTTTTGAAGCATAAGCGTGAACTCCCGCTTCTACAGCTCTAAAGTCATTACCCGTAGCTAAAACCACCGCATCAATACCGTTCATTATGCCCTTGTTATGTGTAACAGCTCTTCTAGGTTCAGCTTTTGCAATGGCAACGGCTCTTACAAATTTTTCGGCAAAATCTTTTCCTTGAAATTCTTTTGTAGTCAAGTCTGACACTGAGCATTGCACTTCTGCTCTAACTAAGCATTCGGGTACATAATTAGATAAAATACTCATAACTATATCCAGCCGTGCTTTGGAAGATATAAAAGGTGTAAAGTGAATGGCTTCTTCTTGAAGAGTCTTGGCAAATTGTTCTAAACAACTATTAATAAAGTTAGCACCCATGGCGTCTAGTGTTTCAAAGGTGCAATGCAATTGGAAATAGTTTTCTAAATCTTTGGTTTTATCTACAAGCACTATATCTAGTAATCCGCCGCCTCGTTTTTCCATATTTTTTGAAATAGAAGTTATGGAAAAGAGAAGTTTTGGTTTAATAGTGTTGAAAAATAAAAGCAACTCGTGTTTATTACCAAAAAAATTAAAGTGAACTTGGCCATTTTTTGTAGTGGAAAGTACTTCTGCCTTAAAGCCGCCTCTATCTAACCAGAATTTTGCTGCATTACTTGCCGCAGCAACTACAGAGCTCTCCTCGATTGCCATTGGTATGGTAAACAGTTCTCCATTTATTAAAAAATTAGGAGCAATTGCAAATGGAAGATAAAAGTTGCTGATAGTGTTTTCAATAAACTCATCGTGCAGTTGCTGGAGTTTTGCGTCGGTATTCCAATAGGATTTTAAAATCTTTGATATATTGACCTCGCTATGGCAATAATTAGAAATTAGCCATGAAATTTTTTTTTCTTTGCTAAGTTTAGAGAAACCGGAAACAGGTTTTACCATGTTATTTTGTTTTATCTGGCAAAGATAACATATAGGTTTTACCAAATAGGATTTACGATTTACGAATTTTGTGTTTTCAAACCAACAATTTTTATTTTTACTTTTTTAAAGAAACACTTAATTCCTTCTTTGAAGCTAATTAAAAAGTGCTATTTTTACTATTTAACATCAAAAATTCTCTTTTTTTGCTGAAATTTTAGTAAACTTGGCATACCAATTTTTTAACAGACAAATTATGCGTTTTTTCAAAACGATTTTCCCCATTATCTTGTTTATTACCGCTAGTGCTTCTGCACAATTAAAACAAATAACACTAGAAGAAATTTGGAGCGGCACTTTCCGTACAGAATCTTTAGAACGACTTCATTCTCTAGCTAATGGCAAGGAGTATTCTGTTTTAAATTATGACCGATTCAAAAGAGCATCAACGGTTGATGTTTATGATTATAAAACGTCAAATAAAGTTGCTACCATTGTAAATTCTGCAGATTTAAAGGGTATAAATCAAATTTCAAACTATCAGTTTAGTAAGGATGAAAAAAAGATTCTTTTGGCTACAGAATTAGAGTCTATATACCGTCGTTCTTCTCTTGGTACCTATTATGTATATGATATAGAATCTAAAAACCTGCAATTGGTTTCTGACTTTGCCATACAAGAGCCCACTTTTTCTCCAGATGGAACCAAATTAGCATTTGGCTATCAAAATAATATATACATCAAAAATCTAGAAAACAATACCACATCCCAAATTACCTTTGACGGGAAGAAAAACCAAATCATAAATGGTATCACCGATTGGGTTTATGAGGAAGAATTTGGTTTTGTTCGTGCCTTTGACTGGAATTTCTCAAGCACTAAAATAGCCTTTATTCGTTTTGACGAAACCGAAGTGCCTGAGTTTTCTATGGATGTTTACGGTACAGATTTATACCAAACACAAGAAGTTTTTAAATATCCAAAAGCCGGTGAAAAAAACGCCGTTGTATCACTTCATTTGTATGACATAAAAACTAACCATACTACTAAGGTAGATTTAAATGCCTATAACGCCTACTATATTCCTCGAATTCTGTGGACCAATCAGGAAAATATATTAAGTGTTCAAGTTACAAATAGAAAACAAAACGAAATAGACATTGTTTTTGTAGATGCATCAAAAAATACTAGCAAATTAATATTAAAAGAAACGGATGCAGCTTATGTAGATGTTACCGACAATCTAACTTTTTTAGAGGACAATAGTTTTATTTGGACCAGTGAAAAAAACGGATGGAATCATATTTACCACTATAGTAACGAAGGAAAACTTCTTAATCAAGTAACCAATGGCGATTGGGAAGTCACAGATTACTACGGGTTTGATAAAAACACAAATAAAGTTTTTTATCAAAGCACAGAAAATGGAAGTATTAATAGAGATGTGTATTCCATAAAAATAAATGGAAAGGACAAAACCCAACTAACAGAAAAAGTAGGAGCCAATAGCGCTTCTTTTAGCGCAGATTTTAGTCTGTTTATCCTTACTTTTACTAATGCAAATACACCTCCATCCTATACCTTATGCAATGCAAAAGACGGGAATCAATTGCGACTGATAAAGGATAACAGTCAATTATCAAAAAAATTAGAAGAGTATATCATTTCTCCAAAAGAATTTTCTACCATCACCATAAACGGTAACGATTTAAACATGTATCTCATCAAACCGGTTGATTTTGATTCCAATAAAAATTATCCTCTTTTCATGTATCAATATTCCGGTCCTGGGTCACAAATGGTTGCTAATTCATGGAATGGCTCAAACGATTATTGGCATCAAATGCTTGCGCAAGAGGGATATATCATTGCCTGCGTAGACGGAAGGGGAACCGGATTAAAAGGCAGAGATTTTAAAAAAATAACCCAAAATGAATTAGGAAAATACGAAGTTATCGATCAAATTGATGTAGCAAAAAAACTAGGGGCGTTGCCTTATATAGATGAAAACAGAATTGGTATCTGGGGTTGGAGTTATGGTGGATTTATGTCTTCAAATTCATTATTTCAGGGAGCTGATGTTTTTTCACTTGCAATAGCCGTTGCGCCTGTGAGTAGCTGGCGGTTTTATGACACCATTTATACAGAGCGTTATATGCTTACTCCCCAGGAAAACCCAAACGGATATGACCAAAACTCCCCAATTTTCCATGTAGATAAGTTAAAAGGAAAATTTTTATTAGTACACGGAAGCGCTGACGATAATGTGCACTTACAAAACACCACACGGCTAGTAGAAAAATTAGTTCAGGCAAACAAAGATTTTGAGTGGGCAATATATCCAGACAAAAACCATAGCATTTATGGAGGTAATACACGCTTGCATCTATATAATAAAATGACAAATTTCATTAAAAATAATTTATAAACATATAAATCTAAAAACCAATCAATATACTATGGAAAATACCTCAACTTCAGCAGTCCAAAAGGATTTTTTAGGCCATCCAGTTGGCTTGTACATTTTATTTTTTACAGAAATGTGGGAACGTTTTTCCTATTATGGAATGCGAGCTATACTTGTACTTTATCTTGTAAGTGCAACAACAGGAGGTAATGCCGGTCTAGGATGGACTGCGGCAGAAGCACTTGTTTTGTACGGATGGTACACCATGTTAGTTTATATTGTTTCTATACCAGGTGGGATACTCGCCGATAAAGTGTTTGGTCAAAAAAGGGCAGTACTCATAGGCGGAATAATACTTGTTATGGGTCATGGCATTTTGTCTATAGAAGAAATGTGGGCATTTTATACAGGACTTGGTTTAATAGTTGCGGGAGTTGGTTTGCTAAAACCAAATATTTCTACTATGGTAGGTGGTCTTTATAGAGAAGGTGATATAAGAAGAGATAAAGGGTTTACAATTTTTTACATAGGCATTAATCTTGGGGCATTCCTTTCAAGTTTAATTGTTGGTTACGTAGGAGAGCAAATAGGATGGCATTATGGTTTTGGTCTTGCTGCTTTTGCTATGGCATTAGGGATAGTTGTTTACTTATGGGGTCAAAAATATTTAAAAGATGTTGGCAATTTACTCTCTAAAGAAGAAAGGAATGAAGGCGCTTCTTTAAGCTCACTTTTTAGTGGTTTGTTTAAAGCTCCAACCCAACTTTTGATTTCCGGAATCCTTTTGGCAATTTCTTTTTATGGCATGTATGTATTGGGTATTGCTTATGGTTTCTTATTTATTTTTCTTACCGTAGTGATTGCTATGATGATGATGGTATATAAAGATCTTACTACACAAATTATGAAAGACAGATATGTAGTTATGCTGCTTTCCTTTCTGCTTGTAATTGTTTTTTGGGGTGCTTTTGAGCAAGCAGGAGGTCTTATGAACATTTATGCACTCGAAAAAACAAATAGAATTCTTCCTTTTACATTGCCTCTAATAGGTAATGAAGTGCCTGCTTCATGGTTTCAATCCTTAAATGCCTTATTTATTATCCTTTTTGGAGTTCTTGTAGCAAACTATTGGGCGAAAAGAAAATTAAAAACCAAAGAGGCTTCTTCCATTTTTAAAATGGCAATTGGGGTAATTATTATGGGCTTTGGTTTTGTATTTATGGTCTTTGCCGCGTTACAATTTGAAACCAATGGCGCATCTGCAATGTACTGGTTAGTATTTGCCTATTTATTTCATACCATTGGTGAATTGTGTTCCTCACCCGTTGCACTTTCCTTTATCACAAAATTAGCACCAGTAAAATATGCTTCCTTAATGATGGGAGTTTATTTTGCCTCTACAGGATTGGGTAATAAAGTTGCTGGTGAACTTGGTTCTTTTGCCTCTGAGGCAGGAGATATAGCTATTTTTTCGGGAATAACTATATTTACAGTTATCTTCGCCATTATCGTTTTAATAATGTTGAAACCACTTAAACGACTTACCCATGGTGCTGAAGATAATGAAAGACAATTGATGGGTGAAGAAGCTGTTAAAATAGAAGAAAAAGAAACAATTTAATATATGGCTACTACAAACTCCTCGTCTGAAAACTTTTTTGCAACAAATGTTTTAGGGCATCCAGCTGGATTATTTGTTTTGTTTTTTACCGAAATGTGGGAGCGTTTTTCCTATTATGGAATGCGCGCTATTTTAGTTTTATTTCTAGTTAGTGCCTTTGGTCTTGGCGGATGGGACTGGCCACGAGAACACGCTTTAGCTCTTTACGGCACCTACACAGCATTGGTTTATTTAACCCCCATTTTAGGAGGTTACATCGCTGATAAATATATAGGCTTTAGAAAAGCAGTAGTTATAGGTGCTTTTTTAATGACACTTGGTCACGCTTCTATGGCTATGGAATTTGAACCCATTTTTCTTTATATTGGAATAGGACTTTTAATAGCAGGAAACGGATTTTTTAAACCAAACATTACTTCCATTATATCACAACTTTATAAAGATTTTCCAGAAAAAAAAGACGGTGCCTATACCATATTTTATATGGGCGTAAATGCAGGCGCTTTTCTGGGAATATTATTATGTGGCTATTTAGGTGAAAAAATAGGATGGAGTTATGGATTTGGATTAGCGGGAATTTTTATGCTTTTAGGCATGCTCCAATTTTACTTTGCACAGAAAATTTTTGGTGAAGTAGGTAAAAAACCGCTAATTGAAACTACAGAATCAAAAGCTGCGGCACTCGATTTTGAGGGTGACCGTTTAAATCCATTTACACTTTTTGATAAAATTATTATCGTACTTGTAACTATAATAGGCCTTGTTTGGATTATTAATGATCCCGCTTCAAAAATAGGAGGAAGTAATTTATTGGAAATAGGGGGCGTAGATTATTCTAATCAAACCATTCTTGTTGGACTAGTTTTGTTTTTAGTACTTCTTGTTTCAAGAATCCTTCGATATCCGGCGATTATTAGAGATAGAATGATTGCTATTATTTTCTTCGCCATTTTCACAGTGTGTTTTTGGGCATCTTTTGAGCAAGCCGGAGGTTCTATGACTATTTTTGCAAAAGATTACACCAATAGAATCATGTCGGGAAATTGGGCTACGCTATTTTTAATTTCAAATATTTTAATTACTATAGTTCCTATTGCTATAATTACTTGGGTTCTTTATTTATTATTTAAACAAACCTATAAAAAGTACTTACTTTCAAATGTAATTTTAGGTTTTAGTTTTCTTTTAATATGGGCACTTGTGGCTTGGATGATTAATAGAGATATGAATTCTAACGCTTTTGTTATAGATTACCTGGCTATAGAAAAACCAATTTTAGATAACCAAGGGCTTCCAGTTTTAGATGAAACCTCTAAGAAAACTATGCTAACGTATGAGGTAATTACAGAATCGACCCAAATTCAGCAAAACGATAAAATAGTGAACCAACAGGTTACTATAATTGAGCCCATTGAACTGAATGTTGGAGATGAAGTAACCATTGTTGATGTGGATAAAAGAGGTAATTTTATTTTTTTGAATAAAGAAAAAGCCGCAACATTAAGAAATTCCTTTAAAGCAAATGAAAAAAGTACCATAGTAAAAGCAAACGTAAATAAAATTAAAGAAAATGAAATTGAAATTCCTGCAACCTGGTTTTTAATTTTAAATTCTCTTTTTATCATTATTTTTGCTCCTTTGTTTTCTAAATGGTGGGAAAGTAAGTACAACCCTAGTGGAGCAACAAAATACGGACTAGGTCTAGTTTTACTTGGTATTGGGTTTTCAGCACTAGCTTTTGGATCCATGGGCATTGATCAAGGGGCTAAAGTAGCTTCCGTTAGCATCATTTGGCTGGTACTCGCCTATTTATTTCATACGTTAGGTGAATTGTGCCTTTCTCCTGTAGCTCTTTCTTACATAAGTAAATTAGTGCCAGGTAGAATGATTGCCATGATGTTTGGTATTTGGTATATTGCCATTGCTATCGGAAATAAAATTGCGGGTTCTATGGGAGGAAAAATTGACGCTATTACTGAACAATATGATATGACAACATTCTTTTTAATATTTACCTTCATTCCAGTTGGATTGGGGTTAGTTGCCATTTTATTAAACCCATTGTTAAAGAAACTAATGCACGGAGTTCGCTAATATAAAAATGAATGCTATAAATAACGTTTCAAATTTTTGGAACGTTATTTGTAATTACTCTTGAAATGTTTTTAATTTGCTTTCGACTTAACAAAAAATAAAATAAAATGAAGTATTTTTTATTAACCGTTGTTTTTATATTTAGTTCATTGGCTATAAATGCCCAAGGAATTCAATGGATGTCTATGAATGAAGCCTTAGCCGCCCAAAAAAAAAATCCAAAAAAGATTTTTGTAGATGTCTATACCGAATGGTGCGGGCCTTGTAAACTTTTAGACAAAAACACCTTCAGCAATAAAGATGTCATTGCATTTATTAATAAAAACTATTATGCGGTAAAATTTAATGCCGAAGGCACCGAAGAGATTACTTATAAAGATTTTAAATATACAAATCCTAATTATCAAGCAGCAAGAAAAGGTAGAAATGCAACCCATCTTTTTGCACACGCCCTTAAAGTAAATGCCTATCCAAGTTTGGCATATTTTGATGAAAATGGAAATTTTATTCAAGCGGTTCCGGGTTACAGAACGCCACAGCAATTAGAATTATACCTTAGAATGATAGCAACCGATGATTATAAAAAGTTAACAACAACGGAAACGTGGCAAGCATATCAAAATAAATTCAAACCAACTTTTAATTAATTAGATTTTAAAACAAAAGCCCCCTCACTTCCTGTATAGTGAAAAGGGAGCTTTCTTTTTTTGCAGGTTTCACGCCAGCGACTTACATAAGAGGTATAATTACTTCCATCAGCCACTAATTTTTTTGGCTTCAAGCTGTCTAGTAATCGTTCCAAATGTATTTTTGGACTATTTCTTAAAATCACTAAGGCAACATCTTTTTCTAAAGTGGGATATACACCAAGACTATCCACTACAACTATTATTTCAGAATTAAACTGAAAAATGTCATGAACCTTTGTTGAGGTAATCTCTTTAATTTGATTTTTTATTAGATACCCCTTAAGTAGCTTTTCTGTACTAATTTTAGAAGAATCTAAAAGAGTTGAAATAGCTAATTTATTACCGTTTTTATGACCAATTATTGTATTCTTGCTTTTATGAAATAGAATAAGTTCCTGATTTTTGGATGGTATTTTTTCTGAAATATAAGTTAATTGCAAGAAGATTAATGTGATTAAAACAAATCTTAAAAATCTCATTTTTTGAACATATAGAAAAATAGATATAAGCATCAAATAAAAAAGAATTAACTGAACTTTTGACATTGACAAATCCTCAAACAAGTAACTATCTTTACTTGCTATCCACGAGATAAAACGAATCATGTAATCTAAAATATAGCTGTACCCAATTGAAAAACTAGTAGGTAATAGGTTTGTAGATGCTAAAAATATAACAATAATTCCCATTCCTAAGAGAATTCCTAAAAAAGGGAGAATAACCAAATTTGTCACAAAAAATAAGCCCGGAAAATAGTTGAAATAGTATATGCTTAAAGGCCCAACACCAATTTGTGCCGCAATGGTAACGGTGAAAATCCCCCAAATTAATTTATCTAAGTAAAATTTCGGGCTATAAAATTTTGCAAGCAATGGCGTAATCCAAAAAATAGAAAAAACTGCCAGATAACTCATTTGAAAACCAACGTGAAAAAGTAAATTAGGGTCTATTAATAATAAAACAAATGCGGAAGTAAACAATGTGTTTAATGTACTTGTTGGTCTATTTGACTCCATTGCGTAGGTCAAGAATGAAAACATCAATGCCGCCCGCAAAACGGAAGGAGATAAACCGGCTACGATTGCAAAAATCCAAAGACAAATTACAATAATGATAATTTTCAGATCTTTTCCCTTTTTGATGCGCTCTAGAGGTTTAAATATAAATTGCAGCAATAGCATAATAATGCCCACGTGAAGTCCTGAAACCGCTAAAATATGTACCGCACCTGCAGCTGCAAAATCACGATAAACGTCTTCAGAAAGATCCTGTCGTTGTCCTAAAAGCAAGGCATTTATTAGTGCCAATGCATTGCCCTCAAAATGGTTTTCAACAAGATTATCCTGTATGCTAGTTCGCACATAGCTTGCTATACCTTTCATAGATATTGAACCATTAGTTATAGAAAGAATTTCATTACTATTTACTTTAATTTGATGGTAAATTCCTTTTTGATTTAGGTAAGAAGCATAATCAAATTGGTTTGGATTTTTTGATTGAGGAAGATTTTCAACAGCAGTTTTTAACAAAAGCACTTTATCCACCTGTAGTTTTTTTAAACCACTATCTTTTGGAAATAGTACCAAAATACTTCCAGAAGCCTTTGTTTCATTTATGCCTAAAACCTGGGCAATATACTTTTGATTGTACAGGTCAGGTTTTAATTTCTCTAGAATTTTAAGTTGGATGAAATAACTTTGGTTGTCAATTATTTTTTGTGTGTAATGGGTATGTTGATGCATAGGTTGATGTATATAATACACCCAAACTCCCAAGCCAAAAAGTGCAACATACGTAACCCAACCAAAAAATACATCTTGAAAAAATTGCTTTCTGGCTCGTAGCCATGCAAGTAACAAAACCAAAGCAATAATTATTATAGTGAAATGAATTTGCCTTGTTTCAAAGTAAATATAACGACTACAAAGAATTCCAAGTAGAAAAACTAAGGTAATTTTAAACGAAGTTATCGAAATAAGTCGCATAATGAAACTGTTTTTTCATTTTAATAGCGACTAAAAAATTTTTTGGGGATAGAATATATTGAGGAGTCAATCAATTTTAAAGAACGAATATAGTAAATATTTTACTAAATTTAAAGTCTTAATTTTTTTGTAATAAAACACTCTAAAAATGAAACATATATTCTCAATAACTATGGTTTTCATAACAACTTCATTACTTTCTCAAAACGTTTTGACTCCTGAAAATCTTTGGGAGCTTGGCAGAGTTTCTCCATTAGGCATTTCAAAAGACACAAAACAAATCATTTATAAAGTAGCAACGCCTTCGGTGGAAAACAACGATTTTAGTAATCTCTTTTTTTCTATACCTATTTCAGGTGGTAAGGCAACAAAGTTGGAAGATTATAAAAAACTGTTGAACGATAAAAATAGTTCTCCTGATGGAAACTACCTTTTGTATCACAAAACTGTTAAAATAGAAAATGTACTTGGGAAAGATTATTATCCCAAAATGGAAAAATCGAATGTGCATATATATGATGCTTTAGATTACAGACATTGGGACGAGTACAATGAAGGCACTTTTAATCACCTTTTTTATAAAGAAAATAAAGAAGATTCTGTGGGTGTGGATATTATGGAAGGAGAGCCATATCACGCCCCACAAAAACCCTTTGGGGGCGATGAGGATTATATTTGGAGTCCAGATAGTAAAAAAATTCTGTATGTAAGTAAAAAGAAAAAAGGTACTGCGTATGCAAATAGCACTAACACCGATATTTATGAATACGATATAGCATCCAAAACAACTAAAAGCCTAACCGAAGGAAATGTAGGGTATGATACCCAACCCAATTTTTCGCCAAATGGCGATTTAACTTGGCTCCAAATGAAACGCGATGGCTACGAAGCGGATAAAAACGACATCATTGTTCGCCATAAAAATACCAATATTAACCTTACCGGAAATTGGGATGAAAGTATACGCTCTTTTCAATGGCATTCTGACGGAAAAAAAATCTATTTCACTGCAGCTACTAAAGGTACCATTCAACTCTTTGAAGTAAACTTTCCAGGAGTATCAAAAATAGCAGTTACCATCAATCAGGTTACACAAGGTGATTTTGATATTACTGGAATTGTTGGGTTTTCTGAAGGCAAAATTATTCTCACCCGAACCGATTTTAATCACGCTGCCGAAATCTTTTCTTTTGATTTGGAAAAGAATACATGGCAGCAAATCACTAGTATAAATAGTACTTTTTATGAGGGTATTGCTTTAAGCTCCTTTGAAAGAAAGTTTGTAAAAACAACCGATGGTAAAGAAATGCTGGTTTGGGTTATTTACCCACCAAATTTTGATACAACCAAAAAATACCCAACATTATTATATTTGCAAGGTGGCCCGCAAGGAGCATTAACACAGTTTTATTCTTTTCGCTGGAATTTTCAATTAATGGCTGCTCAGGGTTATATTGTAGTGGCACCAAACCGAAGAGGCATGCCCGGTCATGGGATTGTCTGGAATGAACAAATAAGCAAAGACTGGGGTGGGCAGGCCATGGACGATTATCTTTCAGCTATTGATGCCATCTGTAAAGAGCCTTTTGTGGATGCTGCTAGAGTGGGAGCTGTTGGAGCTAGTTTTGGAGGGTATTCTGCATTTTATTTAGCAGGAATTCACAACAATCGGTTTAAAACGTTTATTTCACATGCAGGAATATTTAACTTACAAAGTATGTATGGCACTACCGAAGAATTATTTTTTGTAAACTGGGATATTGGAGGCCCTTATTGGGAAGAAACCAATACTGCTGCTCAAAAAAGTTATGCTAAGTTTAACCCCATAACCAATGTGGCAAAATGGAATACTCCTATGCTAATCATTCAAGGCGGAAAGGATTACCGCGTGCCAATTGGGCAAAGCCAAGAAGCTTTTCAAGCCATGCAACAAATGGGTATAAAAAGTAGGTTTATGCTCTTTCCAGAAAATAACCATTGGATATTGAACCCCCAAAATGGCCTGATTTGGCAACACGAATTTTTTAGATGGTTGAAAGAAACCTTATAAAAACTCGAGATTATTTAGGAAGGACAATTTTAAGATTTATGCTTGAATATTTTTCTTGTGTGATGCTATTTGCGTTTTAAACCAAAACTTTTTCTGTAAACAATCTTTTAACCTCTTGAAGCGATTCAAAGAGTTGCGTTAAAGAATCTATCACAAAATAATCATCCTGCATCAGGTCAGTTCTAAACGGTTTGTTTAGAATTGTTTCTAATTTAAACGGAAAAAAATTGGCTTCCTGATTGTAAATTTGATTGGTTTCGCCAAAAGATGAAATAATTCCAGCACCATAGGGTTTATATACACCTTTTTCTTTTATAACGCCAAATTCAATTGTAAACCAGTATAACCGTTGTAACTGCAACAGTTTTTCTTTTTCGTGAATAAACAGCTTGCCTAGTTTTCCAAAGGCACGCACAAATTCAGAAAAAATAGGGTTTGTCAATAATGGAATATGCCCAAAAATATCGTGAAACATATCCGGTTCTTCCAAATAATCTAAATTTTTTATATTCCGTAACTAAGTTGAGGAACAAAATCGCTTTTGAGAAAGAACTTCAAAGAAATCTTCCACAGGAATTAGTCCGGGAACAACTTCATTTTGCCATCCAGTTTGGGATGCAAACCAAGAATTCATTTTTATAAAATCGGGGATTTCATTGTCGTTTAAAACGTGACGCATCAACTTTAAACATTCCAAATAATCATTAGACCCTTTTTTAAACAGATTTTTAAATTGACGTTTAAAAAGCAGTTTCCAAACTTTTTGGTCCTCTTTGGTGTAAGAATTCATGTTTTGTATCATAGTATATCTTTTAAAAATTTAAGCACAAAAAAATCCCGATTCTAAAAAAGAACCGGGATTTGGGTTAATGTATATTTGTGTTTTTAGCAATACATTACGATTCGACTCTTAATGAAAGAATAGGATAGTAATAATATATTGCTGTTGTAAAATTCATTTTCAATTGCTTAAGATGGAAAATCTATGAAAATTTGGTTTTAATAAAATATTTTTTTAAATAATTCTACGTGCTTCCACAAAACTTTCGTTCCAGTACCTTTCATCTAGCGAAGAAATAATTACGCCTTGCGAGGTCGTAGAGTGAATAAATAAAATTTTTCCAGGAAGTACTTCTACTACTAAACCAACGTGATTTATGTTTTTGCTTCTATTTGTTTTAAAGAATACGAGATCGCCTTTATTTATTTCGCGAAAATTAACTTTTTCGCCCATTGAAGCCATCTCTATGGAAGACCTAGGCAATATAACTTCTTCTTCCTTGAAAGCGGTGAACACTAATCCTGAACAATCCATGCCTGCACTTGTGGTGCCGCCAAATTTATAATGTGTGCCATTAAACGATTTAGCAATATCGATAATATTTTTTACTTTTAAATCAAGTGGTTTTTCTATTTCTTCTGTTTCACCATAAGGCACAATTTCTTGAGGCTTTGATTTTTTTATAGAAGTAGTTTTTTGTTTAGAAGAACCTTCCCCTATTTCTATTTTATTTTCGGTATAAGGGATGTTTTTCTTGTTCTTATAGGTGCTGCACGACCATAAAAACAAGCATGCTAATAGTATGTATATACTTTTTATCATTTAATTTTGTTTGCGAATTTGTTGAAAAATAAGTTCAGCCGTTTTTTTGCTTGCACCTTTACCCCCTAATTTAATTTCTAAATCATAATAATCTAAAAACAGTTTTGCGCGATTGTATTGGTCTAGTATTTTTACTAGTTCTTCTTTTAAACGCTTTTTATTAAAATCGGTTTGTATTAGTTCAGTCACCACTTCCTTGTCTAAAATAAGATTTACTAAGGATATATACTTTAACCTGATGACTCTTTTTGCTATTTCATAGGAAGCTCTACTTCCTTTGTAGCAAACCACTTGCGGCACTTTGTATAAGGCAGTTTCTAATGTGGCTGTGCCAGAAGTTACTAAAGCAGCATATGAAACGGAAAGCAAATCATAGGTTTTATTCAACAATAAATGAACGTTGTTTTCTTTAATAAATTGCTGGTAGAAAGCTTGCTCTTGGTTTGGAGCGCCTGCTATTACAAATTGATATTCCGGAAATTCTGTAACTACTGAAAGCATTACCGAAAGCATTTTTTTTATTTCCTGTTTTCGGCTTCCCGGCAAAAGCGCAATAATTGGTTTTTCGTCTAACCCATTTTCTTCTCTAAAAACTCTAGGAATTATTAATGGTCTGTTTGCTATTGCGTCAATTAGAGGATGGCCTACAAAATGTACAGGGAAGAGGTGTTTTTTTTCATAAAATTCTTTTTCAAAAGGAAGGATGACATACATTGCATCCACATCGTTTTTAATATCTTTTATTCGGTTTTCTTTCCAAGCCCAGATTTGTGGCGAAATATAATAATGGGTTTTATAGCCTAGTGCTTTAGCCCATTTAGCAATGCGCAGATTAAAACCGGGATAATCAATAAAAATAAGAACGTCTGGTTGGAAGTTTAATATGTCTTGTTTACAGAAAGTTATGTTTTTTAGGATGGTGGTTAGGTTTAAAACTACTTCTAGAAAACCCATAAAAGAAAGTTCACGATAGTGTTTTACTAAAGTACCGCCCTGTGCCTCCATAAGCTCTCCACCCCAGAAACGAAAGTTTGCAAACGCGTCTTTCTCCTTGAGTTCTTTCATCAAATTAGCGGCGTGTAAATCGCCAGAAGCTTCTCCTGCTATGATATAATATTTCATTGTATTCTTATCGAAAATATGAGAATCTTTTACGTTTTTGTTTCTTCTTAAAAAAGATAATTTTCTTATATATATTATTAAAACTTAGACAATAATATAATAATTGCCGCTACTATTGTAGCCAAAACGACTCCTCGGGCTCTATATAATTGTCCTTTTTTCAGCAAAAGAAAAAAAGCAAGCAGATTGAGTATTGCGCCTAAAGCAATTAGATTGCCTACTGTATCATTCATCCTAGCAAACCGAATGCTTGTTTCAAAATCGTAGTCTAAGAAAAAGAAAATATAGAGATACGTGCCAATAAAATTAGCAGTAATACCTATTAAAAATCCGATGATTATTTCTTTTTTCAATCTATTTTTGTTAATATTTTATGCGGTTTGTGATTTTAAATATTCCAATCATTAATATACTTTATTGCATGATGTGCTGTCAAGTCATATTGAACTGGAACAATAGAAATAAATCCATTTTCAAGCGCGGCTTCATCGGTATCATTGCCTTTGTCTTCATTAACAAACTCTCCAGTAAGCCAATAATAATCTCTTCCTTGTGGGTTTGTGCGTTTATCAAAGGTTTCTTCCCAGCGGGCATTTGCTTGTCTGCAAACCTTAATGCCTTTTATTTTTTCTTTCGTTAATTTAGGAATGTTTACATTTAGGATAACTCCTTTTGGCAATCCATTTTTTAGTGCTTCTAGGGTTATTTTTTTTATAAAAGTGCGTGATGATTCAAAATCGGCATCCCAAGCATAATCTAGGAGTGAAAATCCAATAGCAGGAATTCCTTCCATACCTGCTTCTAATGCAGCACTCATGGTTCCAGAATAAATAACATTTATAGAAGAATTTGAGCCGTGGTTAATGCCAGAAACACATAAATCTGGTTTTCGTTTTAATATTTCGTGAACGGCAAGTTTTATGCAATCAACCGGTGTGCCAGAACAACTGTACTCTTCTTGCACATCGTCGTCAATATTTATTTTATTGATGTATAGGGTGTTGTTTATTGTGATAGCATGACCCATTGCAGATTGGGGTTTGTCAGGTGCAACGACAATTACATTGCCAATTTCTTTCATAATAGCAATTAAAGCACGTATACCTGGAGCAGAAATTCCATCATCATTGGTCACTAAAATAAGTGGCTTTTTTTTAGTCATCATTGCTGTTAATTTTTGTTGCTAAAATACATAATTTATAACCCAATCAACAACATAAACGATAGACTTTCTTTTTTGAAAAAGTGTTTTTAAAAAACCCGAAATTTAGGTTTAAATATAGGAAATCAATTTTTATATTGCAATTTGAAAAAGCTTGGTCTGTGGTTTAACATAAAATTAGTATGCATTAACTTTTATGGCACGGTTTTTTGTATAATTTAGTAACCTAAATAAGAATGTTTATGCCATTTATGAAAAAGAATTTTAAAGTACTATTGCTAGCCGTTTTTGTAGCTGCAGCTTCTTGCAGTTTTACCACAAAAAGTTTTGACAATCCCGATAAAGATAAAATGCTCCTTGACCTTATTACTTATGTGTTAGAAAAAACACATTTCTCAAATAAGGATTTTGACGATGCCTTTTCTGCAAAAGTGTATTCTAAATTTATTAATGATGTAGATCCATTAAAAAGATATTTTTTTGAATCAGACATAAAAGAGTTTAGTAAATATGAATTTCTGATTGACGATCAATTAAAAAGTAAGGATTTAACCTTCTTTGATTTGGTTCTTGATCGATTAAACATACGTATAGGAGAAGCAAAATCCTTGTATAAAAAGGTTTTAGAAACCCCATTTGATTATAATAAAGAGGAATCCATAAATTTAGATTATGAAAAACTGCCTTATGCCGCTAATAAAAAAGAGTTAGAAAATCGCTGGAAAGAACAATTAAAATTTTCTGCTATTTCCACCTATTATGATCTAAAAGAGGAACAGAAATTTAAACTAGAAGGAAAAGATTCTTTAGGAAAAGTAAATCCTGATTCAGAAAAAATAAATGCAGATTTGGTTCTTAAAAGCGATGTAGAATTAGAAAAAGAAGCAAGAGAATCTACAGGCACCTCTTTAGATGATTATTTTGCATTTGTCAATGATTTAGAACGCAAGGATTATTTTTCTTTATATATAAATTCCATTGTGGAAGAATTTGACCCTCACACCAATTATATGGCACCACAAGATAAAGACCGTTTTGATATGGCAATGTCGGGAAAATTAGAAGGCATTGGTGCACGGTTACAAAAACAAAGAGATAACGTAAAAGTAGTAGAAGTTATAAGTGGTGGTCCTGCTTGGCGAGGCGAAGACCTTGAAGTTGGTGACTTAATTACAAGAGTAAAACAAGAAGGTGAAGCCGAATCTGTAAACATAGGCGGCATGCGACTTGATGATGCCGTTAATTTAATCAAAGGCCCAAAAGGATCAGAAGTAACCTTAACCGTTAAAAAAGTGGATGGTACTTTTAAAGAAATTATAATTATTAGAGATGTTGTTGAAATAGAAGAAACCTATGCAAAATCTGCAGTTGTAAAATCTAATGACATCACTTTTGGACTAATTGAACTTCCTCGTTTTTACTTTGATATGGAAAATTACAAAGCTAGAAATGCTGCAAGTGATATAAAACAAGAAATTATTCGCCTTAAAGCAGAAGGAATGGAGGGTCTTGTTTTAGATTTAAGAAATAATGGTGGAGGCTCACTAAAAACAGCAATTGACATTGGTGGGCTATTTATTAAAAGCGGACCTATGGTTCAAGTAGCAAGTAGCGATGGAAAAATTGAGGTTTTAGAAGACAAAGACAAAAGTATTGAATGGGATGGGCCATTAGTAATTCTTGTAAATGAATTATCTGCTTCAGCCTCAGAAATATTAGCCGCTGCAATGCAAGATTATAAAAGGGCAATTGTAATAGGAAGCAAACAAACTTATGGCAAAGGAACCGTTCAAAATCTAATTGACTTAAACCGATGGATGCGTAATAATGAGCATGGTGATTTAGGAGCGCTAAAGGTTACAACCCAAAAGTTTTATCGTGTAAATGGAGGTTCTACACAATTAGAAGGTGTAAAAAGTGATGTAGTTGTTCCAGATCGTTTTAGCTTTATAGAAGTAGGAGAACGCGATTATGATAATCCATTACCTTACGATAAAATTTCACCTGCTACTTATAATGTTTGGGATGGTTTTAATGATTTTGCAGAGGTTATTAAAAACAGCTCAGAACGAATGGCAGCCAGTAATCAACTACTACTTATAGAAAAAAATGCAAAATGGATTAAAGAGCGAAGGGATAATAATACCATTTCATTAAATTATAAAAAATACATTTCTGAAATCGAAAAAAATAAGGAGAGATCTAAAGAATTTGATGCCATTTCTGATTACCAAACAAAACTTATTTATACCTCATTGCCCTACGAAGAGGAATTGAAAAAAGCAGATAGTTCGCTACTAGAAAAAAGAAATCGTTGGCATAAAAGTTTGAGTCAAGATGTATATGTAGAAGAAGCATTGCATGTATTAGAAGATTTAAAGATAAATAATCTTAAAAACCGTAAAGTTGCTAATATTAAAGACTAAATTGCTTTATGAGCAATACATCTACATCTTTAAGTAAAATTGCGCTCCAAAAGTATAAAAAAAACTTTTGGGGCGTTTTTAGTTTTTCTTTTTTAGCACTTTGTATTTTGGCGGCAGTTTTTGCGTATCTACTTGCTCCTGACAACTCAAAGAATGCAAATCAAATGCATTTGTCCATTCATTCAAAAGCCCCCGGATTTTCAGTAGCTATGCTTATTTTACCTTCTGGAATTACTTCTTCTCAAAATTTAGTGGAGGATATTTTTTTAGGCAAAGAAAACACAGAGACCGCACTACCTATAAAGAATTATACAATTACAACATCCGGAATTCAAATAGAAGAATATATGGAAGACGGACTTCAAGGACAAACGCAGGAATTTTCAATAGCATCTTTTCCTAAAGCAAGTACTCCCGAAAACATACCTACTATTTATGTAAAAGAGCAAAAGTTTCTCTTAGGTACCGATAAATACGGCAGAGATTTACTTAGTAGAATGCTTGTAGGTATGCGTATATCTTTGTCTATAGGTTTTGTAGCAGTTTTTATATCATTAGTAATTGGAATCACCTTAGGTGCAATAGCTGGTTACTATGGAGGAAAATTAGATGCTCTAATCATGTGGCTGATTAATGTAACATGGTCTATACCTACCTTGTTACTTGTAATTGCCATTACTTTAGCCTTGGGCAAAGGATTTTGGCAGGTTTTTATAGCAGTAGGCTTAACTATGTGGGTAGAAGTGGCTAGAGTTGTGCGAGGGCAAGTAATGGGTGTAAAACAAATGCAATATGTAACCGCAGCAAGAGCACTTGGTTTTAAGGATTTTAGGATCATTACCAAACATATACTGCCAAATATAATGGCACCAGTTATTGTTATTTCAGCTGCAAATTTTGCAGGAGCAATTCTTATGGAAAGTGGACTAAGTTTTCTTGGTATAGGAGCGCAACCACCAACACCAAGTTGGGGTGCAATGATAAAAGATCATTATTCCTATATTATTCTAGGAAAAGCGTATCTCGCTGTCATACCCGGACTTGCCATTATGAGTTTAGTCATGGCGTTTATGCTGATGGGAAATGCACTTCGGGATGCTATGGATGTGAAAGAATAGTTTTAAACATCATCTATTCACGTGCTTTTGACTATCTAACTTTATAAAAATAAAAAGCAATATCGTAAACGCCCAAAGTCCCGAACCACCATAACTCAAAAAAGGTAAAGGAATTCCTACGGTAGGAAATAAGCCAATTACCATACTTATATTCACAAAAAAGTGAACAAATAAAATGGATGCCACACTATAACCATAAACTCTGCTGAAAGTAGAATTTTGATTTTCAGCCAGATATAACAGTCTTAAAATAAGAAACACAAACAAGGCAACCACTAAAAAACTGCCAAGAAAACCCCACTCCTCACCTACAGTGCTAAAGATATAATCTGTGTGTTGTTCTGGCACAAAGTTACCTTTGGTTTGTGTGCCTTCCGTCCATCCTTTTCCAGTCCATCCACCACTTCCAATTGCAATTTCACTTTGATTGGTGTTGTACCCAACACCCTTTAAATCAACTTCTTTTCCTAATATAATATTAAATCGGTCTCTGTGATGTTGTTTAAAAACATTTTCAAAAACATATTCAACAGAGAGGGAAAAAATAATACAAGAAGCAGCTATAAAAATATATTTAAAAAGATTAGGGCGTTTTTTTCGGTGTTTATAATATACTAGTAATGAAATAGCAATAACGCCAAAAATTACCCATTCATGGCCAAAAGCTAATGTGGTGGTGAATAGAACGGCTGCAAAAAAACCTAGAAGAAGATAAACAAAATGCATTCCCTCTCTAAAGAGTGGAAAAAGAAAAGCAAAATAAATCAATGCACTACCAGGATCTGGTTGCAATAAAACCAATACAATGGGAATAGCAATAATAGCAAATGCCTTTAATTGGTCTTTAAAAGTGTGGATATTGGTTTGTATATCGCTCAAGTATTTTGCCATAGCCAATGCTGTTGCTGCTTTTACAAATTCAGAGGGTTGAATTCTAAAACTTCCAAAAGCATACCATGCAGTTTGTCCCGCTATGGTACTTCCAAATATAAATAACCCTAACAAGGAAACAACTGCAATCAAAAAAAGTAAACTTGAAAATCGTTCATAGAATTTGGAATCTATTGCTAGTATAAAAACGATTAAAATAAAACTGAGTGCTATCCAAACCAATTGTTTGGTTTGTATTTGACTAAAATCAAAAAAAGTAGAGGATGAATCGGTTAGGGTAGCTGAATAGATATTTGCCCAACCAAAGGCAATTAGTGCAAAATAGATAAAAATAGTTACCCAATCAAATTTACCAATGCTATTGGATACGCTCATTATTGGTTAATGCTAAAAGGTTTTCCACTAAGTGGTTTTGCATATTCATCTTCTAAACTTCTGCTTAACACCCATTCTTCCATATCTTGTCTAGTTATGGTTCCTTTTAAATATTTTTCTATCATTAAACCTGCCATTCTTCCGGCATATCTACCTCCCCAATACCCATTTTCCACAAATATGGCGACGGCTATTTTTGGATTATCTTTTGGTGCAAAGGCTATAAAAATGGAGTGATCTGTAAGTTGCGTTTTTTTGCCGTCAATTTTAGTAAAATTTTCAGCAGTACCTGTTTTTCCGCAAATTTCGATGCCCTCTACTTGTAATCTTGAGGCAGTTCCTTTATTGTACACATCAAACATTCCCTCAATAACTGGTTCAAAATATTGAGGATGTACGGTGGTATAATTTTTTTCTGTATAGGTTGGGTCATCAATTGGTTTTCCGTCAATTTCTTTGATAACATGAGGCGTAATGTAGTAGCCTCTGTTAGCTATAGCCGCAGTCATATTTGCAAGTTGAATGGGTGTGGTTATAACTTCCCCTTGACCAATGGCATTTGAAATGGTAGCGGTGCTAAACCATTTGTAGGTGGGAAAGTTGTAAATTTTATTATAATATGTAGATGTTGGTATTTTTCCCGGTCTGCCTATGGGTAAATCGTTTCCTAGAAAACCTCCTAAACCAAAGCTTTTCAAGTGGTGTGACCATCTGTCAATTCCATCTTGTGGTGTAGGATATTTTTCGATAATCCTACGGTATATGTTTGCGAAATAAGCATTACAAGATTCATAAATTCCCTTATTTAAGTTTACCGGACTTGGGTGGGAGTGGCATCCCATTTTTCTTCCTCGTCCATAACTGTATCCATGACTGCAACTAAAAGTGTTGTTTTCATCAATAACATTTTCTTCTAATGCTATCAGTGCATTCATGATTTTAAAGGTGGATCCCGGGGCATATTCTGCAAGAAGACCTCTGTCATAAAGTGGTTTTGCAATGCTGTCGTGGTATAAAGTGGTATAGTTTTTTGAGCGCTGTCTTCCTACTAGTAAAGCGGGGTCGTATCCTGGAGCTGAAACCAAGGCTAGAATTTCACCAGTTTCAGGCTCAATGGCTACAATACCTCCACGTTTGTTTTTCATTAGTAATTCGCCATACGCTTGAAGGGTTTCGTCTATGGAAAGTGTAATGTCTTTTCCTGGCATTGGTAAGGTGTCAAAAATGCCTTCTTTGTAGGCACCAATATCTCTATTAAAACGATCCTTTTGAATATATTTAACCCCTTTTACGCCGCGTAAAACTTCTTCGTATTGCGCTTCAACTCCAGTAATTCCGATCAAATCACCCATTTGATAGTATGGTTTTTCTTCTATTGTTTTTTGGTTTACTTCAGCAATATAGCCTAGGATATTTCCAGAATGGTTTATATGATAATCTCTTAAAGTTCTTTTTTGAATATAAAATCCTGGATATTTGTACATTCTTTCTTGTAAGTAAGCATATTCATCTTTTGTGAGTTGTGGTAAAACTACGGAAGGTAACCTTGGTGAATAGATTCTTGATTTTGCTAAAATGCGTTCTAAGTCTTCCTTTTCCATGCGGAGCATTTTACAAAATTCAAGTGTATCTAATGTTTTAACGTTTCTTGGTATTACCATTACATCATAAGAAGGCTGATTAGCAACAAGTAGTTTTCCGTTTCGGTCATATACATATCCTCGTTGGGGGTAATCATATACAATAGAAACTGCATTTACCTCAGACATTTGTTGGAAAGAAGAATCAAAAACCTGAAGATAAAGTAGTCTTGCCGTAAATATAATCCCAGATAAAATAACTAATGAATAAAGTAACCATTTTCTCATGTGGATCTTTTACTAAATAAAATCATAAACACCATACAAAGTAATATGGTGAATATACTTGAGAATAACGTCGATTTTAAGATTAAAATTGTATGGTTGAAATTAAAAACTTCTAAATTGAAAAGCACCAAATGGTGGATTACAACTAAAAAAGAAATATAGGTTAATCTACTTCCAAATGGAGTATTGCTAACTTTTACATTATTATAATCATAGCTAACACCGAATGAAAATTTTAGGATTACTGGCCTAATAAAAGCGGTAACTAAGCAAGCAGCAGCGTGTATGCCTCCCGAATCGCTAAAAAAATCAATACTAATGCCTAGAAAGAAACTTAGTAATAAAAATAATAGCTGGTTTGAGTTTACAGGATACAACAAAATAAATAAAATGTAAACATAAGGATTTACAAATCCTAAAAAATCGATATTATTAAAAAGAAAAATTTGTGCTAACAGCAAAACTAAAAAACGGGTACTATGTATTAATATATTAGTACTCATTTTTAGTGGTTGTTTCTAATTCTTTTATTTCCTCTGCTTTTTTGTTTTCAATAATATATACATATTCAGTTTTGGTCATGTCATTAAATAAAGTTACATCAATAATATAAAAATTTTCGCCTTGATCAAGTTTAAAATTTGATATTACTCCAACAGGCAATCCTTTTGGAAATATGGTTGATCGCCCATCTGTTGTTATGGTATCGCCTATTGAAATAGAAGCTAGTCTAGCAATATCTATGAGTTGTAAAGTATTTGGTAGTTTTCCATCCCAAACTAAGGAGCCAAAATGTCCAGATTTTTTCAGTTTTACGCTAATGCTGGATTTAGAATTTAGTATAGACAATACGGTTGAAAAATTTTCGGAAACTTGATCTACAATTCCAATAATTCCTTGCGAACTTATAACTCCCATTTCGCTTTGAATACCCTGTTTTCTGCCAGATTTTAAGGTTAAATAGTTGTTTGTTTTTGAGTAATTATTATTGATTACTTCTGCAGTCCTATAGTAGTAGGGTATATCTTCTGTTAATGAATCAGAAATCCTAACAGACAGCGATGATGCTTCTGTGAAGAGTTCTAACTGATTTCTTAATCTATTATTTTCTTCTGCTAAAAGCTTATTTTCTTTTCGCAATCCAAAATAACCCGTAATTTCATGTTTTAAAGAAAGCAGATTTCCTGAGACAAAATTTGCAGAATGTACAAATTTACTTTGGTGATAGGAGTGTGATTGAATGGTTAGGCTTAAAGAAATAGCTAGTAAAAAAAGAAACAACAGAAAATTTTTATTCCGAATAAAAAAATTAATAATCTGTAGCATGTTTTGAAAATCCTATATGGTTGTAAATAATTAATTCTACAAGGTAAAAGGATATGGTATCCTTAAAATAGCTATTCCTAAATTTTCAGCCAGTTGGCAGAGAAAAGCAAGGGGTATTATTTTATCAAAATACTTCTATATCTATTTAAGTTTTTTAAACAAATTCCGGTGCCTCTTACTACGGCCCTAAGTGGATCTTCTGCAATATACACGGGAAGATCTGTTTTCTGAGACAAACGCTTGTCTAAACCGCGTAACATCGATCCACCACCAGCAAGAAAAATGCCGGTATTGTAAATATCTGCTGCAAGTTCAGGTGGTGTTTGCGATAGGGTTTCCATAACCGCATCTTCAATACGAAGAATGGATTTATCCAGTGCTTTTGCTATTTCGCGATAAGAAATTTGTACTTGTTTTGGTTTTCCAGTAAGTAAATCACGACCTTGAACTGACATTTCTTCTGGAGGGGTTTCTAAATCTTCGGTTGCGGCACCTATTTGTATTTTAATTTTTTCTGCTGTGCGTTCGCCTACATATAGGTTGTGTTGTGTTCGCATAAAATAAACAATATCATTTGTAAAAACGTCACCAGCAATTTTAACTGATTTATCACAAACAATTCCGCCTAGTGCTATAACTGCAATTTCTGTGGTGCCGCCTCCTATGTCTATAACCATATTTCCTTTTGGCTGCATAATATCTATTCCTATACCTATGGCAGCAGCCATTGGTTCGTGAATTAAGTAAACTTCTTTTCCATTTACACGTTCACAACTTTCTTTTACTGCACGCATTTCAACTTCAGTAATGCCACTTGGGATACAAACAACCATGCGTAATGATGGTGTAAACCATTTTTTCTTTAATGCAGGAATGTCTTTGATAAACATATTTATCATTTTTTCACTGGCATCAAAGTCGGCTATAACACCGTCTTTTAATGGGCGAATCGTTTTAATGTTTTCGTGCGTTTTTCCTTGCATCATAGCAGCTTCTTTTCCTACAGCAATAATCTTTCCAGACATTCTGTCGCGGGCAACAATGGAAGGACTGTCCACCACAACCTTATCGTTATGAATAATTAATGTATTAGCGGTTCCAAGGTCTATGGCTATTTCCTCGGTTAAGAAGTCAAAAAATCCCATTTTATGTTAGTTGTTCAAATTAATGTTAGTGTCTTAGTTAACAAACAAATGTAACAAAATTAATGTTTAAAATGTCGTGTGCCAGAAAATACCATAGCAATATTATTTGCATTACAATAATCAATACTCAATTGGTCTTTAATGGATCCACCTGGTTGAATTACGGCAGTTATTCCTGCATTTCCTGCAATTTCTACACAGTCCGGAAATGGGAAAAATGCATCACTTGCCATTACAGCTCCTTTTAAGTCAAAATGAAAAGAAGTCGATTTATCAATTGCTTGGCGTAAGGCGTCCACTCTAGAGGTTTGCCCAGTACCGGATGCACAAAGTTGTTTGTTTTTTACTAAAACTATGGTGTTTGATTTGGTGTTTTTACAAATTTTTGACGCAAATAATAAATCATCTAACTCGATATTGCTTGGTTTATTGTTAGTTACTTGCGTTAAACCAGAAGCGGTATCTGTTTTTTGGTTTTTATCTTGAAGGAGAACACCATTTAAACTTGTTCTTACTTGTGTTGTAGGCAAGTTTGCTTCTTTTTGTATTAATAGTATTCTGTTTTTCTTTTCTTTTAATATTATTTCTGCATCTGTTGTATAAGAAGGTGCAATGACAACTTCACAAAAAAGTTTATTAACTTCTTTAGCGGTTGCTCCATCTATTTCTGTATTACTGATTAGTATTCCGCCAAAGGCAGAAACCGGATCGCCTGCTAATGCTGCATTGTAAGCCTCTAAAAGAGTTTTTCGTTGGGCAATTCCGCAGGCATTATTGTGTTTAAGGATAGCAAAAGTGGGGGCTTCGTTTTTAAATTCGGCGATTAAATTTACAGCGGCATCAACATCCAGAAGGTTGTTATAGGATAATTCTTTTCCGTGAACGATATCAAAAATAGCATCAAAATCGCCAAAGAAATACCCTCTTTGATGAGGGTTTTCACCATATCGAAGTTCTTTTCCTTTTAAAATACTTGCTTTATAGGAAGGAATTTTTGCCTCGGCATTAAAATAATTAAAAATAGCAGTATCATAATGCGATGATATGTTGAATGCTTTTCCTGCAAATCGTTTTCTATCTGTTAGTGAGGTTTTTCCATTTTTTTCATTTAATAAATTTAAAAACTCTTTGTAATCTTCCACGGAAGATATACAAATAGTATCTGCAAAATTCTTGGCAGCTGCACGAATGAGTGAAATGCCACCTATATCAATTTTTTCAATAACATCTTCTTCCTTAGCACCCGATGCTACGGTTTTTTCAAAAGGATATAAATCGACAATGACGGCGTCAATTTGTGGAATTTTATATTGTTGCATTTCGGCTATATCTCCTTGGTGACTTTGTCTGTTTAAAATTCCACCAAAAACTTTAGGATGTAGGGTTTTTACTCTACCGCCAAGTATAGAAGGGTAGGAGGTTACTTCTTCAATAGGAGTAACAGAAATTCCTAATTCGGAAATAAATTTTTCTGTACCTCCGGTTGAATACAAAGTGACTCCTAAGGCATTTAATTTTAGTACTATAGGCTCTAAACCTTCCTTACTGAATACAGAAATTAGAGCAGATTTTACAGTTTTTAATTCGTTCATTGTGTTGGGTGGATTAAAAGTGCAAAAGTAGGTATTTACATAGAAAAATCTTTAGAAATAGCGTGTATATTTACAAAAGTTTGTAACTTTTTATATTGCTAAACGTCCTATCAAGTACAAAAAATAAAACCAGTAAAGAGCTTCCTATGCTTATTTATCTAAGAGTACTTAAAGAAAGTTTTAATTTTGCTATCAATGCATTAGTAAACAATAAGTTGCGCACATTTCTTTCTTTGTTAGGCGTTACTATAGGCATTTTTTCTATTATTGGTATCTTGGCAGCTGTAGATTCTTTGAAAAGGGAAATACAAGGAAGTCTTAGTGGTTTAGATAATAGAATGCTTATTGTTGCTCGTTTTACATTTGGGCCTTCAGAAATACCTCGCTGGCGAAGAGACCAATTTCCAGATGTAAATTATGAAGAATACCAGTACATAAGCAGGACTTTGAATAACGCAAAAGCTGTTTCTTATGTAATGAATGTTCCTTCTGAAAGTATTCGCTATGAAGATAAAACCGTTGCTAATGTTCAAATTGGGGCTACAACTCATGAATATTACGATATCGAGGCATTACAGTTAGAATCTGGTAGATTTTTTAATGAATCGGAATCTAATAGCGGTACTCCTGTAGTAATTCTGGGTAATCAAATAGCAACTAGTTTATTTGGTAGTATCGATCCTATTGGTAAAACGGTTCGTTTGTATGGCAGAAAATTTTCTGTTATTGGTGTTTTGAAAAAAGAAGGGGCAGGGTTATTTGGAAATTCAAAAGACAGCTCAATTTTTTTGCCGGTGAATGTTACTAGAAGAATTTTTGGAGATAATAACAGATCTACCTTTCCGCAATTAGTGATTATGCCAGAAAAAGGTGTAGATGATGCCGAATTTATTGCTGTTTTAAAACAACGACTTCGAAGTTCACGCGGATTAAAACCTGATCAAATAGATACATTTTTTGTCAATCAATTAAAGGGTTTTACCGATTTAATAGATAATCTTACCAGCCAAATGAACATTAGGGGACTAATAATTAGCGGATTTTCGCTTTTAGTTGGTGGTTTTGGTATTGCCAATATCATGTTTGTTTCCGTTAAAGAAAGAACTAATTTAATAGGAATTCAAAAGTCGTTAGGTGCTAAAAACAAGTTTATTTTGTTTCAATTTCTTTTTGAAGCAGTTATTCTTGCGGTTATTGGCGGTTTGGTTGGTTTATTAATGGTTTGGATAGTATCCATATTTGCCTCTATGCTTATGGGCGATTTTCAATTTGTACTTTCTGCAAAAAATATGTTTATAGGTACGGCAGTTTCAGCAATCATTGGGTTAATTGCAGGTATAATTCCTGCAATTTCAGCTTCAAAACTGGATCCGGTGGAGGCAATAAGAACAGGGATGTAATTTTTTATCTAACGTGTTTAGGATTTGGTTGACCATTTTACCAGTAGCTTGACAACTGGGTATTCTTAATGATATTATTATAGAATTTTTGCTACTTCGTCATTTACCCACTCTAAAAATCGCTCATCGGATTCGGTAAAAGGATTTGCGGTGTTGGAATCAATATCAATTTGCCCTATGTTTTTTCCATTTTTGAATAATGGAATTACAATTTCTGCTTTAACAGTAATACTACACGCAATATAATTATCCTGAGCTTTTACATCGGGAACCACAAAATTGGTGTTTGAAACGGCTACCTGACCGCAAATGCCTTTCCCAAATGGAATAACGGTATGCTCTGTAGGCTCTCCGGCAAAGGCTTTTAAGTGCAATGTTTTCTCTGCTTCGTTTGCAAAATAGAAACCAACCCAAGTATAGTAGGACACTTTTGATTGAAGGGCTTCACAAACTTTTGTAAGTTTTTCCTCCTTTGTTAAATTTATGGATGCTACTATTTCAGAAATTTCAGATGTCAAATCTTTAAATGGCATGGTAAAATGTTTTCGCAAAAGTATTTAAAAACAAAATACAACAATGCCATTGGTTTTGTATATTTTTGTTAAAACTAAAGATTTTTTTTTTGAAAGTACTGTTCCTAAAATACAAATCGGTTATTCGATTTTTAGTGCTTTTTCTGGGCACCTATGTGGTGCTTAGTATTTTGTATAATGGGTATTTGCATTTTGGAAAATCAGACACCTATTATCCGGATCCCATTACCCATTTAGTGGCAAATCAAACCTCTGTACTAACATCAGCATTTGGCTATAAAGCAGAAATAATTCCACACCAAAATGAGGCTTCAATGAAATTACTGATAAATGATAAATACTTGGCACGCATTGTGGAAGGTTGCAATGCGTTGAGTGTTATGGTATTGTTTATTGCTTTTATAGTCGCTTTTTATCAAAAAATTAAACCCACTTTATCGTATATTTTAGTTGGCTCGGTATTAATTTATTCTGCTAATTTGTTTAGAATAGTATTATTATCTATTGCTCTTTATAAATATCCTCAGTATGAAAATATATTACACGGCGTAATTTTTCCAGCCATTATTTATGGTATGGTGTTTTTACTTTGGATACTTTGGATACGAAAAATACCAACAAAACAACTTTCTGATGCACAAGTTTATGAGCGTTAATTCAAAAATGATTAGCATTGTAGGAGTTCTTTTATTATTTGTGCTTCTGGTTTTGGTGCGACTTTTTGAAACGGAATTGTTTTATGACCCTTTGCTCTCCTTTTTTAAACAAGATTATTTACTTAAAAAAGTTCCGGAAGTAAACGTTTTTTTATTACTACTTAATACCTTTTTTCGCTATGTATTAAATACCATGATATCGCTTACCATCCTTTATGTTGTTTTTAAAGATAAAGACGTGATAAAGTTTTCCTCTTTTTTGTACCTTTTGGCTCTTGTTATTCTACTTCCTTGGATGGGTTATCTGGTTATAAATGCCTCGCCAGAAAGCAATTACAACCTACTTTTTTACGTGCGTCGTTTTTTAATTCAACCTATTTTTATTCTATTTCTGTTGCCCGCATTTTATTATCATAAGCACATTTTCAGATAGTTAAGAAAATTATAAATTAATTTTCATATTAAAAAATTGCCTACATTTGTATTCCATGAAACAGATTTTTCAAAAAATAGCATCTTTTTTGATGGCACTTTTAGTGTTGATTTCTACGTTTTCATTTACCGTAGATAAGCATTACTGTGGAAATTTGTTAGTTGATCAAGCGGTTTTTGCAAAAGCAGCATCTTGTGGAATGGATATGCACTCCACTTCGGAAAAATCTATGATGGACGAAGAAAATTGCTGTAGTAATCAAAATATTTCTATTGAAGGACAAGATCAACTTAAGTTGTCCTTTACCTCTTTAGATTTTAATCAGCAGGTTTTTTTAAGTGCTTTCACTTCTTCTTACATCAATCTATTTGAAAGGTTACCACAACAGATACTTCCTTTTAGAAATTATACCCCACCACTTATCGTCAAGGACATTTTGGTTCTTAACGATACTTTCCTTATTTAATTATTTAATGATTTTTTGACCGCCGAAGCATTTAGCTCCCGGCGTTAAAGCATTGTTATGGTTTCTTTGAAATCATTCCCATTTGCTCTTTCAGGATTATATCATTAAATAATCAAATAAATGTTTGACAAACTTATTAAATATTTTCTTTACAACCGTTTGGTTACCGTTATTCTGCTCGCTTCCTTAATTGGTTGGGGATTGGTTACATCGCCTTTTAACTGGGATATCGGGTTTCTTCCAAAAGATTCGGTGCCTGTTGATGCCATTCCCGATATTGGGGAAAACCAACAAATTGTATTTACCGATTGGTCCGGACGATCTCCTCAGGATATTGAAGACCAAATCACTTATCCCTTAACCACTTCTTTACTTGGAATTCCTGGAGTACGATCTATAAGAAGCACCTCGATGTTCGGGTTTTCCATTATCTACATCATTTTTGAAGAAGATGTAGAATTTTATTGGTCGCGAACCCGGGTTTTGGAAAAATTAAATTCGCTTCCCGCCAATATATTACCTCAAGGCGTATCTCCTTCTATGGGGCCAGATGCAACCGGATTGGGACAGGTTTTTTGGTACACCCTGGAAGGACGCGATCCGCAAGGAAACGTTACCGGCGGATGGGATTTGCACGAATTGCGCACCATCCAGGATTTTTATGTAAAACTGGGCTTAAGTGGTACTATTGGCGTTTCAGAAGTTGCCTCTGTAGGTGGATTTGTTCAGGAATACCAAATCGATGTAAACCCCGATGCGCTGAAAGCTTTTAACGTTGGGATTGATCAGGTGATGATGGCGGTAAAAAATTCTAACCGCGACATTGGCGCAAAAACACTGGAAATAAACAAAGTTGAATATCTCGTTCGCGGACTTGGCTATATTAAATCTGTTGAAGATATTGAAAATTCGGTTGTCACCGAAAAAGACAACAAACCTATCTTGATCAAAGATTTGGGCGTGGTGCATTTAGGTCCTGCCGAACGTCGCGGAATTTTAGACAAAGGCGGTGCCGATGTTGTTGGTGGAGTGGTGGTGGCACGTTATGGTTCCAATCCGTTGCAGACCATTGAAAATACCAAAGCTAGAATTAAGGAAATCTCCGTTGGATTGCCCCAAAAAACCCTGGCCGATGGCACTGTCAGTAAGGTTACCATTGTTCCGTATTACGATAGAACACAACTTATAAACGAAACCATTAGTACCCTAGAAAACGCCCTTTCACACGAAATACTGATAAGTATCCTCGTAATCCTCGTTTTAGTGCTCAATTTAAGGGCCTCCATTTTAATTTCCAGTTTGCTCCCGGTTGGTGTGCTAATGACCTTTATCGCCATGCGTTATTTTGGGGTAGATGCAAACGTGGTTGCGCTATCGGGAATTGCCATTGCCATAGGTGTAATGGTAGATGTTGGGATTATTTTTGTAGAAAATACCATTAGGCACCTAGAAATGCCCGAAAATAAAGATGCCAAAGGAGCCCGGCTGCTGGCCATTATCCACGAGGCTACCATGGAAGTTTTTCCTGCGGTAACCACAGCGCTTTTAACTACGGTTGTAAGTTTTCTTCCGGTATTTTTTATGGAAAATGCCGAAGGGAAATTGTTTAGACCCTTGGCTTTTACTAAAACCTTCGCGCTTCTTGCTTCGTTTATCATAGGAATTCTTATTCTACCTATGCTGACTTATTTTGCCTTCAATATCCGAGTTCAAAAAGCCAGAATGGTGCGGGTATGGAACATTATCTTGATAGTTGCGGGCTTGTTTTTGTCTATTTACTTCAGCTTTTGGTTGCCATTGGCCTTAGTGATAATAGGAATTTTAAGATTGGTGGAAGACAAAAATCCACAGTTTTTAGGAAAATATTCTACACAAATCACCTTGTTTATTATTGTTGCGGTAACCTTGTTTTTTCTTACCGAGGAATGGCTGCCGCTGGGACATCAAAATTCGGTGTTTTCCAACTATATTTTCGTGATTGTTTTATTGACGGGTGTTTTGGCAATTTTAATGAGTATGGTTAAATACTACCAACCTATTTTAAGTTGGTGCCTAATCAATCAAAAGAAATTTTTGATGGTGCCAATTATAACCATTTTCTTCGGAATATTAATCTGGCTGGGCTTTCCAAAAATATTTGGTTTTGTGGCAAACGGATTTGATAAAGTTGGGTGGAATATTAGAACGACATCGGTTTGGACCGGAATGGCCAATACTTTTCCCGGAGTTGGAAAAGAGTTTATGCCTTCTTTAGATGAAGGAAGTTTTTTGCTGATGCCTACTTCTATGCCCCATGCGGGAATTGAAGCCTCCAAAGAAACTTTGCAAAAACTGGATATTGCAATAACCAATATTCCGGAAGTAGATGTGGCGGTAGGAAAATTGGGTAGGGTGGAAAGCGCCTTGGATCCCGCTCCTATTTCTATGTATGAAAATATCATCAATTATAAGCCTAAATATATCCTTTCTGATGACGGAAAACCTCTTGCTTTTAAAGTGGATAAAAAGGAAAGATTTATCCTCAAATCTGGCGATAATTTAAGCAATGAAGACGCCATAAATCAAAAAGTTTCGCAGGAAAATCTGATTGAAGATAAAAAAGGAGAATATTACCGAAACTGGCGTAAACACATCAAAAATCCTGATGATATTTGGGATGAAATTGTTAAAGCCACTAATATTCCTGGAGTTACTTCAGCACCTAAACTGCAACCTATCGAAACGCGTTTGGTGATGTTGCAAACCGGAATGCGGGCACCAATGGGTATAAAAGTGTATGGGCCTAACTTGCTTACCATTCAAAAGTTTGGATTACAATTGGAAGGCATTTTAAAAGAAGTCCCTTCTGTGAAAGCCGAAGCCGTCTTTGCCGATAGAACCGTGGGAAAACCATATCTGGAAATAGATATTGACAGAAATGCCATTGCGCGCTACGGTTTAAGCATTGAGGATGTGCAGCAAACCATAGAAACTGCCATTGGCGGAATGGAAATCACCACTACGGTTGAAGGCAGGGAGCGTTTTCCCGTTCGGGTGCGCTACCCCCAAGAGCTGCGCGATGATCCAGAAAGCATTAAAAAAATTCTCGTGCCTACCAAAAGTGGTGCGCAAATTCCCTTAGGAGAATTAGCTGCATTAAATTATGTGCGCGGTCCGCAAATGATAAAAAGTGAAGAAACTTTTTTAGTGGGCTATGTACTTTTTGACAAACGCGATGGTTTTGCTGAGGTAAATGTAGTAAACGATGCACAAAAACACATTCAGGATAAAATTGATGCAGGCGAATTAACAGTTCCGGCAGGGATAAGTTATAAATTTTCCGGAAATTATGAAAACCAGCTTCGGGCAGTTAAACGTCTTGCAATTGTCATCCCTATCAGTTTGGTTTTGATATTCCTGTTGTTGTATTTCCAGTTTAAAACCATCATCGCTTCCACCATTCACTTTTCAGGAGTATTTGTGGCATTTTCTGGTGGATTTATTATGATTTGGCTCTACGGGCAACCATGGTTTATGGATTTTGCGATATCTGGAGAGAATATGCGAGACTTGTTTCAAATTCACACCATTAATTTGAGTGTGGCAGTTTGGGTAGGTTTTATAGCCCTTTTTGGAATTGCAACCGATGATGGCGTTTTAATGGGGACATACATTCACGATGTTTTTGAAAAAAGAAAACCACAAACCGTTCCCGAAGTTCGCGATGCAGTAATGGAAGCCGGATTAAAAAGGGTACGGCCTGCGATGATGACTGCTGCAGTAGCTCTTATTGCGCTTTTGCCGGTATTGTCTTCCACTGGAAAAGGAGCTGATATTATGGTGCCTATGGCAATCCCTATTTTTGGGGGAATGGTCATTCAAATCATGACTATTTTTGTGGTGCCCGTGTTGCAGGCCATTTGGAGGGAATCTGAAGTAAAAAACAATTCAGGGCTTCCTGAAGTAGGAGGATCAGTTTTACCTAACCTGAAATCATAGTATTAAAAAAGTAATAGATAATGAAAGAATCTTTAATAAAATATTTTCAAAAGCGATTTTCAGGAATAAAATTTATCCTGCTTTTGCTTCCCTTTTGCGGGTTGGGGGGATATTCACAAACACTGGACGATTATTTGCAAACAGCTGTAGAAAACAATCCGAAGTTGAAATCTTCTTATGCACAGTTTGAAGCAGCAATGCAACAAGCGCCTCAAGTATCGAGTTTGTCCGACCCTACTTTAACCATGAGTGCTTTTGGGCGAATGATTGAAACAAGAATAGGAACGCAAGAAGCCCGGGTTTCGCTCACGCAAATGTTTCCCTGGTTTGGAACCCTTCAGGCAAAGAAAGATGCTTCGGTTTTAATGGCGGAAGCTAAATTTCAGAATTATCTGGATCTACGGAACCAATTGTTCTTTGAAATAAAATCAGTTTATGCCGAATTATATGCCATTGAAAAAACGATTCAGCTTAAAAAAGAAAACCTGAGCATCCTTAATTCCTATCATGAATTGTCCCTGACCCGTTTCAAAAGCGGAAACGCACCAATGGTAAATGTGATAAAAGTAGATATCAAGCGGGAAGCGGCAATTACAGAAATTGAATTGCTTGAGAAAATTAAAAAACCTTTGGAAACAAGATTTAATTTAATGCTGAACCGAGAGACGGAAATAGCTGTTCAAATTCAGGATACATTAATATTTAACAAGGACGAAATTTTAGTGAATCCTAAAGAAATATTTGAAAAGCACCCTAGTATTACTGGTTTAGAAAAGCAAAAAAAATCTTATGAAATGCAGCAAATTGTGGCTCAAAAAGAAGGATTGCCGATGTTTGGATTGGGAATTGATTATTCCGTCATTTCAAAACGCACCGATGCCAATCCAGATAAGAACGGGCAAGATGCCATTATGCCGATGCTTACGGTGACGCTGCCCATTTTCAGAAATAAATATAGAGCTGCAAAAAAAGAAGCGGAATTTATGGCAAGCAGCATCAAACAACAACAGGAAGCACAGAAAAACGAATTGCAAAGTACTTATGAAATGACACTTTACGATCTTAAAAAAGCAGAACAGCTCATCGCCTTATATCAAAAACAACTAGTTAGTTCTGGACATGCAAGCAAATTGCTTATTTCAGGATTCAGTAATTCCATCATAGATTTTGAAGAGGTATTACAGATGAACCAAGATATATTAATGCTGCAAACTCAAGAGATAGAAGCCATAAAAAGTGGATTTATGGCAAAAGCAAAAATGGATTATTTAATTTCTAAATAAGGGAAATAATGAAAGCAAAAAATAAAAAATATCTTAAAACAGCCGGAATCCTTATAATAGGAATCTTATTGGGCTGGTTGCTATTTGGAGGCGATGAAAAACAGGAGGAAAATCACGATCACGCAAATGCAGATATAGAGCAAATATGGACTTGCTCCATGCATCCGCAAATCCGTAGGGATGAACCGGGTTCCTGCCCAATTTGTGGAATGGATTTAATTCCGCTGGAATCAGAAGGAGTTAGTGATGACCCCAATATGTATCAAATGAGCGAAAACGCCATAAAATTGGCGAATATTCAAACAATAATTGTTGGAAAAGGAGATGCTTCCAAAGAAATTCGACTCAATGGAAAAGTGCAGGTAGATGAGCGACATGCCTATTCGCAATCTACTCATATTCCGGGACGCATAGAGCAACTCGCGGTCAATTTTACAGGAGAAAAAGTGAGCCGAGGACAAACATTGGCCATAATTTATTCTCCGGAATTGGTTACTGCTCAAGAAGAACTTTTGCAGGCGGCGAGTATTAAAAAAAGTCAACCGGAGTTGTTTGAAGCTGCCCAGGAAAAACTGCGCAATTGGAAAATAAGTCAGGCGCAAATTGACAAGATCATCGCCAATGGAAAAGCGATACAGCGGTTTTCCATACATTCTGATGTAAATGGGATAGTGACCGAAAAAATGGTGGAACTGGGAGATTATGTTGAACGCGGGATGCCTATTTATCAAATTTCAGACCTTTCCAAAGTTTGGGTGCTATTCGATTTATATGAAAGTGAACTCGCCTGGATCAGGGAAGGCAGTGAAATTGAATATACCGTCAAATCGTTACCGGGAGAAACCTTTACAGGAAAAATCAGTTTTATAGATCCGCTGATCAATTCCCAAACCCGGGTAGCTTCGGCCCGCGTTGAGGTAAGTAATAAGGACGGTCGGTTAAAACCCGAAATGTTCGCTTCCGGAGTTGTGAAAAATAAAATCGGAAAAGTGGATACCCAGGAAATCGTTATTCCGAAATCGGCGGTATTGTGGACAGGGAAACGTTCGGTGGTTTATATTAAAGAAGGTTCGGGTTTCAAAATACGCGAAATCACATTGGGACCGGCCCTCGGGGATGCCTATATAATTCAGGATGGTTTGGAACCGGGAGAAGAAATTGTGTCTAACGGAACTTTCACCGTGGATGCCGCGGTGCAACTTTCCGGCAGGCCCAGTATGATGAATCCTGAGGGAGGTGCAACAAGTACTGGCCACAATCACGGCGATATGCCCATGGCACAGACGGATACAGAACTAACGAAAATAGAGCTTTCAAAAGAAGTAAAATCGGAATTAGAAAACGTGGTTAATCATTATATAAATATGAAAGATGCCTTGGTAAAAAACGATTTTGAAACAGCTAAAAAGCAGGCTAGCACTTTAAATAAATTAATTCAAAAGATGGATCAAATGAAGTTTACTTCAGAAGCAAAAACGGGTTGGGATAAAATTAGTCTTCAATTGAATACGCGCTCTATACAACTTTCAAAAGCAAAAGACCTAGAAGAAATAAGGAGTGGATTTAATACGTTTTCGGCAGAAATAATTATGTTGGTAACTATTTTTCAGCCTATGGAAAATATTTTATATGTTCAACATTGCCCAATGGCAGATAACGAAAGAGGTGCCGATTGGTTAAGCCTTTCGCCAGATGTTAAAAACCCTTATTTTGGAAGTGTGATGCTGAATTGCGGCGAAATAAAAAAACAAATCAAATAAAAAAACAAATCAATAATCCTTAAATTTTAATAACTATGAAAAAAGTATCATTAAGTTTGCTAATTATAGCAGCTATAGGCTTTACTGCCTGTAAAAATCAAACAGAAAAAACTTCCGAAACCTCTCAAGCCACAGAGCAAGTAAATGAGATAGACACAGCTGCAACTACTTTTGGTGTTCGTGGAAATTGTGGAATGTGTAAAAAAACTATTGAAAAAGCAGCAAATAGTGTTGATGGTGTTATAAGTGCAAACTGGAGTATTGACCTTAAAAAAATAGAGGTAGCTTATAATAATTTAAAAACCAATGAAATGAAAATTCATAATGCTATTGCTTCATCAGGATACGATACCGAAAAAGTAATTGGTAATGTAGATGCCTACAAAAGCCTTGCACAATGTTGTCAATATGACCACGAAATGGAAATGAGTTTGGATATGCCTTCAGAAAGTAAAGAAGGTCTCCATCATCAATAAAATAGTTTATAAAAACCCTTCAAAAAATGAAACATGCCTATAAAATAAATGGAATGAGCTGTAATGGCTGTCGTGCTCATGTTGAAAAAACCTTGAGCGAAATTAGCGGAGTCAAAAGTGTTTCTGTCAATCTTGAAAATGCTGAAGCCATAATAGAATTGAAAAAACATATTAAAATAGGGGTATTTCAGAAGGCCTTGAAACAAGGAGGAGGGAATTATGAAATATTTTTAGCAACCGAAGAAGCAAAAACGAATAAACCTAACAAAGAAAAATTAAAAAGAGGGAGTCACCCTCAGCACAGTCATGGCACCGGCACATTTTATTGCCCGATGCATTGCGAAGGCGATAAAACCTACGATAAATCAGGAGATTGCCCCGTTTGCGGAATGGATTTGGTGGAGGAAGTGAGCTTAAAAACAGCAGGGACACAATACACCTGCCCAATGCACCCTGAAATAGTGCAAAACGAGCCGGGATCCTGCCCTATTTGCGGAATGGATTTGGTTTCCATGGAGGCAGATGCTTCGGCAGAAAACAAGACGTATAAAAAATTGCTAAAAAAATTCAAAATAGCGATGATTTTCACCCTTCCTATTTTCTTGTTCACTATGTCAGAAATGATTCCGAATAATCCTTTATATAAGGTTCTAGATATGAAATACTGGAATTGGATTCAGCTAGGGCTTTCCATTCCCGTAGTTTTTTATGCTACCTGGATGTTTTTTGAACGCGCCTACAAATCCATAATTACCTGGAACCTCAATATGTTCACCCTTATTGGGATTGGTGCCGGAGTGGCGTGGTTGTTTAGCGTTTTTGGACTGTTGTTTCCCAATCTTTTTCCGGCGCAGTTTAAATCCGAAATGGGCACGGTGCATGTATATTTTGAAGCGGCTACGGTAATCCTGACTTTGGTTTTGTTAGGTCAGTTGCTGGAAGCCCGTGCGCACAGCAGAACAAATTCAGCAATCAAAGAACTCCTGAAATTGGCTCCAAACACAGCCGTTAGGGTTGTAAATGGGGAAGACGAAGTAATTGCGACAGATACAATTGAAGTCGGTGATATTTTACGTGTAAAACCGGGGGATAAAATTCCGGTGGATGGAATTATTGAAAAAGGAAACTCGAGTATAGACGAATCCATGATCACCGGAGAACCAATTCCCGTAGATAAAGCTGAAGGCGATAAAATTACGTCCGGAACCATCAACGCAAACCAAAGCTTTACCATGAAGGCTGAAAGAGTGGGTAACGAGACTCTCTTGGCACAAATAATAAAAATGGTGAACGATGCCAGCCGCTCGCAGGCGCCAATTCAAAAGTTAGCCGATAAAATTTCCGGTTATTTTGTACCAGTTGTTGTCCTTATTTCCATAATCACCTTTGCCGTTTGGGCAATTTTCGGGCCGGAACCGTCGTATGCCTATGCCCTGATAAATGCCATTGCGGTATTGATCATCGCTTGTCCATGCGCCCTTGGATTGGCAACCCCAATGTCGGTCATGGTTGGTGTTGGAAAAGGCGCACAAAACGGGGTGCTTATAAAAAACGCACAGGCTTTGGAACAAATGGACGATATAGATACGCTCATTATAGATAAAACCGGAACCATCACCGAGGGAAAACCATCGGTAGAAAAAGTGGTTTCTTTTGACACTGATAGCAGTGAAGATGAGGTTTTGAAGCAAATAGCTTCGGTAAATGCACTGAGTGAACATCCATTGGCAGAGGCTACAGTAAAATTTGCCAAAGAAAAAAACATGGTTCTTTTTGAAGCTTCCGATTTTCATTCGATTACAGGAAAAGGAGTCCTCGGAAGAGCAAATGGCAAAGAAATCGCCATTGGAAATGATAAACTGATGAAACAGGTTGGGGCCGAAATTTCTTCAGAAATAAATAAAAAGGTCACCGCAGAGCAGGAACTTGGAAAAACGGTTTCCTATTTAGCAGTCGGAACTAAAATAGTTGGTTATATAACCATAACCGACCCAATCAAAAAAACCAGTCGGCAGGCGATCAAGTCTTTAATGGATCAGGGAATTGAAGTATTTATGCTTACGGGGGATAACGAAAATACGGCAAAGGCAGTTGCAGATGAATTGCATCTTTCCGGATTTAAAGCCGGAATGATGCCCGAGGATAAGTTAAACGAGGTAAAACGATTGCAGGCTGAAGGCAAAAAAGTTGCAATGGCAGGTGATGGCATTAATGATGCTCCCGCTTTAGCACAATCGGATGTGGGAATTGCTATGGGCACAGGAACAGATGTAGCTATAGAAAGCGCAAAAATAACCTTAGTAAAAGGCGATTTACATGGTGTGGTAAAAGCAAAAAAATTGAGTAAAAATGTAATGCGAAATATCAAACAAAACTTGTTTTTTGCATTGATTTATAATACCGTTGGCATTCCAATTGCTGCAGGGGTTTTATTTCCTTTTTTTGGGATCTTACTTTCTCCAATGATTGCCGCTTTGGCGATGAGTTTTAGCTCTGTTTCGGTGATTGCAAATGCGTTGCGCTTACGAGGTGTAAGGATAGACTAATCGCTAAGTGGCAGGCAAAGTAAGAGGGAAATCTGAATAAGAAAATAGGGTATAGGAATCTCCTTAAACAAAAAAATGCACCTTCCAAGAAGATGCATTTTTTTGTAAAAAAACTTTTATAGTGTTCTTAAACTAAGAATACGTTGGCTAATGAATTACATCATTCCACCCATTCCGCCGCCCATTCCGCCTGGCATGCCACCGCCTGCGTTTTCTTCTTTAATATCTACTAAAGCACATTCGGTAGTAAGAATCATACCGGCAACAGAGGCTGCATTTTCTAATGCAATTCTGGTTACTTTTTTAGGATCAATAATACCAGCTTTTAGCATATCTACATAGGTTTCTGATTTAGCATCGTATCCGAAGTTTTTCTTGCCTTCCAATACTTTAGCGATTACTACAGAACCTTCGCCACCTGCATTTTCAACAATGGTGCGAAGTGGAGATTCTATAGCACGAGCTATAATTTGTACGCCTGTTGTTTCGTCTAGATTTTCTGTAGGAAGTTTTAGTAATACAGCTATTGCTCTTACTAAAGCCACTCCACCACCGGCAACAATACCTTCTTCTACCGCAGCTCTTGTTGCGTTAAGGGCATCGTCCACACGGTCTTTTTTCTCTTTCATTTCTACCTCACTGGCAGCACCTACGTAAAGAACGGCAACCCCTCCAGCCAGTTTAGCCAAACGTTCCTGTAATTTTTCTTTGTCGTAGTCACTCGTTGTGGATTCAATTTGAGCTTTTATCTCGTTGATACGGGCTTTGATGGTGTTTTTGTCACCGGCACCGTTAACAATAGTAGTATTGTCTTTGTCCATCGTGATAGTCTCGGCAGTACCTAGCATATCGATAGTTGCATTTTCTAAAGTGAAACCTCTTTCTTCAGAAATAACGGTTCCTCCGGTCAATACAGCGATATCTTCTAACATTGCTTTTCTTCGGTCACCAAATCCTGGAGCTTTTACCGCGGCAATTTTAAGAGACCCCCTTAATTTGTTAACAACTAAAGTTGCTAATGCTTCCCCATCTACATCTTCGGCAATGATTAAAAGGGATTTGCCTTGTTGTGCAACGGGTTCTAAAACAGGAAGTAAATCTTTCATCGAAGAAATTTTCTTGTCATAAATAAGGATCATCGGGTTTTCCAGTTCTGCATTCATTTTTTCAGAATTGGTAACAAAGTATGGAGAAAGATAACCCCTGTCAAACTGCATTCCTTCCACAACATCTACATGAGTGTCCGTTCCTTTTGCTTCTTCCACAGTAATAACGCCTTCCTTTCCAACTTTACCAAAAGCTTCAGCAATCAGTTCACCAATGACATCATCGTTATTTGCTGATATGGAAGCAACTTGTTTAATCATTTCTGAGGAGTTGCCCACTTTAGTGGCTTGTTTTTCTAAATCTTTTACTACTGCTTCCACAGCTTTGTCGATTCCACGTTTTAAATCCATTGGGTTTGCACCAGCAGCAACGTTTTTAAGACCTTCTTTTACGATAGCTTGCGCTAAAACGGTTGCGGTGGTGGTTCCGTCACCGGCAAGGTCATTGGTTCTAGAAGCTACTTCTTTTACCATTTGCGCGCCCATGTTTTCTAATGGGTCTTGCAATTCAATTTCTTTTGCTACAGTTACACCATCTTTTGTAATTTGTGGTGCCCCAAAGGATTTGCTGATGATGACATTTCTGCCTTTTGGTCCTAGGGTAACTTTTACTGCGTTTGCCAATGCATCAACGCCACGTTTTAAACCGTCACGTGCATCTACATCAAATTTTATATCTTTTGCCATAATTTTTTAAATTTTTAAATTTCAAGTACCAAATCCCAATTTAAAGTAAAGTTTTGTTTGGAATTTGTTATTTGTTATTTGTTATTTGGATTTATTATTGTTAAACAATAGCTAGTATGTCCTCCTCACGCATAATGAGGTAGTCTTTGCCATCTAATTTTAATTCGGTGCCAGCATATTTTCCGTAAAGAACAGTATCGCCAACCTTAACGGTCATTTTATAGTCTTCTTTACCTTTGCCTACGGCTACTACTTTTCCTTGTTGTGGTTTTTCTTTAGCAGAGTCGGGGATGAAGATTCCCGAGGCGGTTTTGGTTTCTGCTTGTTGAGGTTCTACCAGAACGCGGTCTGATAGGGGTTGAATTTTTAAAGCCATATATAAAATAATTTTAGTTTTATTAATGTATTGTAATTGGCAGAAATTATGCCACTAGAAGAATACTGACAAATGGTAACAAAAAATGCCAGCTTGGCAGAAAATGGATACTATTATAGTAAATTCCTTGAAAGTGCAAAAAAGGGTTTTAACAAAATTTTTGTATATTTAGAAAACCCCGAAAACAAAAACACCATGAAAACAACCATTTTAATACTGCTCATTCTCAATACTTCACGTTTATGAGAAACATCATATTACTATGGATTATCTCCATTCTTTTTTCGAGTTGTTACAGCTATAACCCTATAACTGCTTAAACAAATAATATTATACTAGGCAAGAAATACAAAATAGAAACAGAAAAAATAAAAGAAATAAAGGCTAAAGTATATAAAGTTAACGATAGTACGTTAACATTGATAAAAAATGAGGTGGTTACCGAAATTTCATTTTCGGAAATAAAAATAATAGAGATAAAAAAAATTTCTTATTGGAAAACTATTTCCATTTCGTTGGGCGTTGCTTTTATTATGATCTTAATTATTGGTATATTAAATTTTAAACCCCACATTCCCTTCGATATTCAAGCACCAAATTGATAATATTTGTAGTTGATGACATTATTGAAAAGTAAGTAAATTCCTAAATCTTTTCTACATTGTTAAAAAAATCTTCTAATGTAATATTATGAGAATCGATGAACGCTATTAATCGGGAAGTTCATTCCTTATCCCAAGTGTTAATATTTGACTCGTGTAATTTTATGTTGCCAAATAATATATAACCGTACTATATCGTGGGCAAACCTCGGTGCATTTAATGAAATTGTACTAAAGCTCAACTTTGGCCTTTTTTCGGCAACGTGCAGGATATGGAGTGGGAAAAACTGAACGGAACCTACACATGGTCCGAAGGTATGCCTGGCAACAGCAATCAATATGTGGTGATTGCCCCAATGTGCAATGAAACAATAAGTTTCCGGGTACGGATGCTGAATGAATGTGGTTGGTCTGATTGGCAGGTAATAGAGTATGAGGTTACGCATTGCAGTTCAAATTGCAATACTGGCGGCGGCGGTAGTGGCACCATCATCAGCGATTTCTTTGAAATCTATCCTGTCCCAGTGGACAACACACTGCACGTGATTTTGATTGGTTCGAATCCAGGAGATTTGTTGCTGGCAGGGGAGACCCTGAACATCAAATTTTTCAATAGCGCAGGAGTCATGGTTTATAACCTCAATGCGATTGCTGAGCAGAATCATATAGATGTATCTGATATGTCCGCAGGTTATTATACATTGGTGATAACCTATAATGGTACGCCCGAAAGCCATCAGATAATAATAAATTAAAAGCAAACAAAAAATGCCAGCTTATCAGAAGCTGGCATTACATTATTCTCGCAAAGCGGGAATTTATATTGTAAAAATTACTCGTTGGTTTTGTCTTGCGTTACAGGTACTGAAGCTGGAGCAGGAGCAGGAATTGGACTGGTTCTCTCTGTTTCTAATGCTCTAGATTCTTGCGTTGCTCCGTTCCCCATTATAGTAACGTTAGATAATAAAATCAGTGCTAAAAGCAATACGGCAAGAGTCCATGTACTTCTGTCTAAGAAGTCTGTTGTTTTTTGTACACCACCTAATTGTTGTGTGCCACCGCCACCAAAAGAAGAGGACAATCCGCCTCCTTTAGGATTTTGAACCATAATTACAACTACTAGCAAAAATGCTACAATAACGATTAATAATAAAAAAATTGAAAAAGTTCCCATTACACTTACTTATTATTTTCTTGAATTTTATGAATTGCCCGAATTTGGTCTGCAAAGTAACCACTTTTTTCGGGATTTTTCAAAATTAATATTTTATATGCTTGAATTGCTTTTTTATAGTTATTTTGTTGCACATACACTTTGGCTAAAGTCTCTGTCATTAGTGCATCTGTAGCTTGAGAAAAGGGCTTCGCGAGATTATCGGTAGTAGTTGGAATTTTTGGGTCTATCTTTGGGTTTTCTTGAATAAACTTATCGATTAGTTTGAATTTTTCTTCCCGAATGTTCTCTTTATCCTCTATTTTTAGTTTTCTTTCGATGGGTTTTGCAGAGGTAAGTTTTAACCATTCTACAAAAGAATGCGCATCATTTTTAGTAAAGGGTAATGGTCTATTCACTTCCAAAATAGATTCTGCTGAAAGCTCTTTTTCCGATATGGGTTTGCGTTCAAATAATTTAGGATCTAAAATTGCTTCTGCTTTTTGTACTTCTTCCCAAGGTGCATTTTCTATGGGCTCTAATTTTTTTTCATCATGTAAAAAACTAGGGGAAGTTATGTATTCAAATAACACACTTCTATCGGTAGTATAGGCTGCAGTTTTTTTTAATTCTTGGTTATAGAGGTAACTATTTTCATTTTTCAGTGCTTTTAGATACAATGCCCTTGCCGCTTGAAAATAGGGAAAAGCGGGCACTAGTTTTTCCAAATCGCCAAGTTGGTTTTTGGTAATTTTATTCGGATTGTGTAACAAATAAGTGAAATCTGTTGTGTTCAAATTTGTTTACCATTTTGCCAATGTGGCGTTAAAAATATCTTGTGTTAAGCGTTCAAATATTACGGCAACAGCATCATCACGCTGCGAGCCGGTGAGTTGTGCTTGTCCCGGATAATCAAAATAAAAGGAAAAGCGTTGTTCTATGTCATTTCCTTCATTTTTTGTGTCGTAAAAACGCAGGTTTACAGCTATGGTCAATCGGTTTTGTGCTGCTGTATTTTGCGCTGTTGCGGTGATTGGCGCGATATAATAATCTACGATTTCCCCTTCATAAATTAAATCGGCATTTTGATTAGTTAAATCTAAACTAGTTTGATTTAAAATGATGTTTTGTAATGCTTGGGTGAAATCACGATCCAAACCAGGCTCTACAATGGGCGCGTTGTTTCTAAAAAAGTTTACCTGAAAGCTTTGAACATTGGATGCAATTGAAGCTCCAGTAAACGAGTATATACCGCAACTTTGTTGTCCGAAGAGTATAAATATAATGAAGGCAATTGCTGCTGTTTTTTTCATCAGGTTTTAAAGTTTAAAATGTTTTATTTTTCGGTATAAAGTGCGTTCTGATACTCCTAATTCATCGGCAGCGGCTTTACGTTTTCCGCTATTTTTTTCTAAAGCTTTTTTAATAAGTTCTAATTCTTTGTCTTTAATGGAAAGGGTTTCTTCTTCATGTATTTCTTGCGCAAAATGATATTTATCTTGTGCATCTAAATTAGGAGATGCGTTAGGAGAAGAAATTACTTCTACTTCATTGCTTTCTTCATTTTCATCTATAATAGCAGAAAGTTCTTCAAAGGCATCGTCTTCTTCCTGTGTATAAATTTTCTTAATAAGTGTGGAGTGTTCTTTTTGTACCTTTTCAGAGCTACCTGCATTTAATAGTTCTAAAGTAAGTTTTTTTAAATCATTTACATCGCGTTGCATATCAAACAACACTTTGTACAGAATTTCTCTTTCGTTGCCAAAATCACTTTCCGATTTCTTTCCGTTTATTACCGCAGGAAGGTTGTTACCTAAATCTGGTAAATAATGTCTAAGGGTGTTTGCATTAATTTCTCTGTTTTGTTCTAAAACTGAAATTTGTTCAGCCACATTGCGCAATTGTCGAATGTTTCCAGCCCAATGGTATTTTAGGAGCATTTCTACTGCCTGTTTTTCAAGCCGAATCGTTGGCATTTTATATTTTTGAGCAAAATCTGCCGCAAATTTTCGAAACAGTAAATGGATGTCTTCTTCGCGATCGCGCAATGGAGGAAGATGAATGTCAACAGTACTTAATCGATAGTACAAATCTTCTCTGAATTTTCCGGCCTTTATAGCGTCACCCATATTTACATTGGTTGCTGCTACGATGCGTACATCGGTTTTTTGTGATTTAGAAGATCCTACTTTTAAAAATTCGCCATTTTCTAATACGCGAAGCAATCTAACTTGTGTAGGTAAAGGCAATTCGCCTACCTCATCCAGAAAAATTGTGCCTCCATCAGCAACCTCAAAATAACCACTACGGGTGGCAGTAGCACCTGTAAACGATCCTTTTTCATGGCCAAATAATTCGCTGTCAATGGTTCCTTCCGGAATAGCGCCGCAGTTAACAGCAATGTATTTTCCGTGTTTCCGATGGGAAAGAGCATGAATTATTTTCGGAACACTTTCTTTACCCACTCCACTTTCACCAGTAACCAATACGGAAATATCTGTTGGGGCAACTTGAATTGCTTTTTCAATGGCACGATTTAATTTTTGGTTATTTCCAATAATGCCGAAACGTTGTTTTATTGCTTGTACAGATTCCATTTTTTTGTGTTCAATATTCAAAACAATTAGTTGTTTTTGCTAAATCCTATGGCTTTTCCTATTAAAGTGCCGCTAGTACAATCAGTTATTTTTACCATTACAAAATCTCCAATTGTATAGTTTTCTTTTGGAAAAACAGCTACGGTATTTTGTGGGGTTCTACCGCTCCATTCATTTTCATTTTTTTTGGAGGTTTTTTCTATCAGAACTTCTAGGGTTTTGCCTAAAAACTGCTTGGTACGAAATGCGCTGTGCAGTTGTTGTAAATCTACTATTTCTTGTAAACGTCTTTTTTTGGTTTCTTCTGTAACATCATCCTTCAGTTTTCTGGCGGCCATTGTTCCAGGTCTTTCAGAATATTTAAACATAAAACCAAAATCGTATTTTACATAGTCCATCAGGCTTAAAGTATCTTGATGGTCTTTTTCTGTTTCTGTTGGAAAACCGGAAATAATATCCTGTGATATAGCGCAATCTGGAATGATTTGGCGAATGTTGTCTATCAATGCCATATATTCTTCGCGGGTGTGCTGACGGTTCATCTCTTTTAGAATACGGGTACTACCACTTTGCACAGGAATGTGTATGTAATTACAAATATTTTGATGTTTGGCAATGGTTTCTATTACATCCATCTTCATATCCTGCGGATTGGAAGTAGAAAACCTTATGCGCATTTTAGGTTGAGCTTCTGCTACCTTGGTTAAAAGTGCTGCAAAGTTTGTTGCGGTAGCTTGTTGTATGTCGCTAGCTTTGTCAAAATCTTTTTTGAGTCCTCCTCCGTACCATAAATAGCTATCCACGTTTTGTCCTAATAAGGTAATTTCTTTAAACCCTTTGTTAGCTAGATCGTTTACTTCTCTTAAAATACTTTGCGGGTCACGACTTCGCTCTCTACCTCTTGTAAAAGGCACCACACAGAAGGTGCACATATTATCGCAACCGCGGGTTATGGAAACAAAGGCAGTTACTCCATTACTTTGTAAACGCACCGGTGAAATATCGCCATAGGTTTCGTCTTTAGAAAGAATAACGTTTACGGCATTTCTACCATCTTCTACCTCGCTTAATAAATTGGGTAAATCTTTGTATGCATCAGGGCCAACCACAAGATCCACAATTTTTTCTTCTTCTAGGAACTGGCTTTTTAAACGTTCAGCCATACAGCCTAAAACACCCACTTTCATATTGGGGTTACTTTGTCTTTTTACGGCATTGTATTTTTCCAAACGTTTACGAACGGTTTGTTCTGCTTTGTCCCTAATGGAGCAGGTGTTTACCAAGACCAAATCGGCCTCCTCAAGGATTGAGGTGGTGTTGTAGCCATTTTCAGCGAGAATAGAAGCCACGATTTCACTGTCACTAAAATTCATCTGGCAACCATAACTTTCTATAAAAAGTTTTTTTGAATTGCCTTTTACGCCGTCAATAATGAGTTGTGTTCCCTGTTTTTTTTCGTCAATTATTTTTCCCATATTCTAAAATCCTCAATTCAAGAAGTGTGCAAAGATACAATTAAAATGAAAATTTGTGACAAAGTGGCAGAGGTATTTTATAGGACTTTAGCACACTTTAACAAGTAGGTTTTTCTTCATCAGAATGTTTAGTAAATGGTGATTTTAGTCAATAAAATAGCTTTATAAAAAAAAACATATACTTTTGTAAACCAAATTTGCTTATTATAATGTACATAATAAGTGTAGTTTTGAAAAATATTAGGCAGATATTTTCTGTAAGGAAGTGATTATGTAATACAGTAAATAAAGTCGTAACTTATTAAAAAACAAATTTCCATTTTCTTGGAAATAGAACGTATGGCAAAGAATCTAGTAATCGTTGAGTCACCGGCAAAAGCAAAAACCATAGAGAAGTTTTTAGGAAAGGATTTTAAGGTAGAGTCGAGTTTTGGGCATATTGCAGACCTTCCTTCCAAAGAACTAGGAGTGGATGTAAATGGTGATTTTAAACCAAAATATATAGTTCCCACAGATAAAAAAGCGTTGGTTAAAAACTTAAAGTCGCTCGCCGATAAAGCCGAAACGGTTTGGTTAGCAAGTGATGAGGATCGCGAGGGAGAAGCTATTGCCTGGCATTTGTTTGAAGAACTGAAACTCAATGATGCAAAAACAAAGCGAATTGTTTTTCATGAAATTACAAAAACCGCCATATTAAAAGCCATTGAAAACCCAAGAAAAATTGATTATAATTTAGTAAATGCACAACAGGCGCGACGGGTTTTAGATCGTTTAGTAGGCTATGAACTTTCCCCGGTGCTTTGGAAAAAGGTAAAAGGAGGGCTTTCTGCCGGAAGGGTACAATCGGTTTCAGTGCGATTAATTGTAGAACGCGAACGTGAAATTCAAAATTTTAAAGCCGAAGCATCCTTTAGGGTAGATGCCGAATTTTTAAACCAAGATGGAAAAGCTTTTAAAGCAAAACTCCCTAAAAATTTAGAAACTCAGAAAGAAGCCCAAAATTTTCTTGAAAAAAACAAAGGAGCATCCTTTACCGTAGCAGAACTCGTTAAAAAGCCTGCAAAAAAGCAACCCTCACCACCGTTTACCACATCTACATTGCAGCAGGAAGCTTCCAGAAAATTATATTTTCCAGTGGCAAAAACGATGAATGTAGCCCAACGATTATACGAAGCAGGTTTAATAACCTATATGCGTACCGATAGTGTGAACCTTTCAGAAGACGCCAAGAATGCGGCAAAAGCCGAAATAACTTCAGTCTACGGTGCGAAATACAGTCAAACAAGAAATTTTTTAGGAAAATCAAAAGGAGCACAAGAAGCCCACGAGGCTATACGACCTACAGATATAGCCACACACAGCGTAAATATAGACAGAGACCAATCCAGATTATATGAATTGATTTGGAAAAGGACTATTGCCTCACAAATGAGTGATGCAGAATTAGAAAGAACAAACGTCAGAATTTCAGCATCTACCCACAACCAAGATTTTACAGCCAATGGCGAAATGATTAAATTTGATGGGTTTTTAAAAGTATATTTAGAAGGTCACGATAATGAAGAGGAAGAACAAGAAGGAATGCTGCCAAACCTAAAAATTGATGAAAAACTTCAAAATAAATACATTACCGCTACAGAACGATTTACCCGTGCGCCATATCGCTATACAGAAGCTTCGTTAGTAAAACAATTAGAAGAGTTAGGCATTGGTCGTCCATCAACCTATGCGCCAACCATCTCCACCATTCAGAATAGAAATTATGCAGAGAAAGGAACGATAGAGGGCACAGAGAGAAGCTACATACAAATTACTTTTAAGAAAGATTCCATAGTAGAAAAAACACTCATAGAAACTATAGGCAGTGACAAAGGAAAATTAGTGCCCACCGATATCGGAATGATTGTAAACGATTTTTTAGTAGAAAACTTTAAAACCATTTTAGATTATAACTTTACAGCAAAAGTAGAACAGGACTTTGATGATATTGCCGAAGGAAATGAAAAATGGACAGAAATGTTGCGCGATTTTTATAAAGAGTTTCATATTCAGGTAAAAGATGTTGAAGAAAATGCCGAAAGAGAAAGTGGCGAACGTATTTTAGGCAAACATCCTGAAACCGGTAGGACCATTTTAGTGCGTCTTGGCAAATATGGTGCAATGGCACAAATAGGAGCTCCTGAAGATGAAGAAAAATTATTTGCTAGTTTACGTCCAGACCAACAACTAAACAGTATTACAATAGAAGAAGTTCTAGATTTATTTAAACTTCCTAAAAAACTTGGACAAATTGATGGAGAGGATGTGGAAGTAAATAACGGAAGATTTGGACCCTATGTTCGGGTGGAAAAAATGTTTATTTCTTTGCCTAAAGGAATAGACCCACTAGACGTAACAATAGATCAAGCCAAAGAATGGATAGCCGAAAAGAAAAAAGCAGATGCACCTATATATGAGTATGATGGATTACCGGTTCAAAAAGGAGTTGGTCGATTTGGTCCGTTTCTAAAATGGAACGAAATGTTTATAAATGTAAATAAGAAGTACGACTTTGATAATTTGACCGATAAAGACATCGTGACATTGATTGAAGAAAAGTTAGTGAAAGAAGAAGAAAAAGTTCTAAGAGATTGGCCTAAAGAAGGAATTAGGATAGAAAAGGCAAGATGGGGAAGGTTTAATTTGTTAAAAGGTAAAACAAAAATTGAATTACCAAAAACTACAGAGGTAGATAAAATAACTCTAGAAGAGGCTAAAGCAATGATAGAGAAAAAAACACCAGCAAAAAAGAAAACACCAGCAAAAAAGAAAGCGGCCTCAAAAGCTACAAAAAAGAAATAAATAGATTGCCACATTCAAGTATATCATAGTTATGTTAGAGTTTTTCATCCCAGTTAGTAAAACGATTTTAGCCCAAAGAGAAGTAATGCCTGACGGAGTAATAGGTAAAAACCTCCTAATCCATTCAGAAAGAAGTGGTTTTCCCGAAATAGAGGAGTGTAAGTTGGTTGTTTTTGGTATATGTGAGTCTCGCAAGGATGTAAATTTTATTGGTAATTTCCCTAATTTTGATGCTATTAGAAACTCGTTTTACTCCTTATACGCCGGAAATTGGCATCATTCTATTGCTGATTTAGGAGATATTAAAGCAGGAGAGACTGTTGAAGACACTTATTTTGCGGCAACAACCGTTGTGAATCATCTAGTAGCAAAAAACATTATTCCCATCATTTTAGGAGGCAGTCAGGATTTACTTTACCCAATTTACAGAGCTTACGATAGTTTTGGAAAAATGGTAAACTTTGTAAATATTGACAGTAAGTTTGATATTGGAAACGCAGATGCACCCATTACAAACACCTCGTATGTTGGGAAGATGGTGGTAGATAAACCATATAACCTATTTAATTATAGCACCATTGGTTATCAAACATATTTTAATGCCTCTGAAGAAATTGCCTTATTAGATAAATTATTTTTTGAAGCATACCGATTAGGAGAAATTACAAACGATATAAGTTTAGCAGAACCTATTACTAGAGATGCAGATATTGTTAGTATTGACATTTCAGCAATAAAAGGAGGAGAACTTAGTTATGTAATCAATAAATCACCAAACGGATTTAATAGTAGAGAAATTTGCGCAATTTCAAGATATGCAGGAATTAGTAATAGAGTGAGCACATTTGGAATTTTTGAGATTGGTGAAATGGCAAAAAACACCTCAGCAGCTATGCTTCTCGCTCAGGTTATTTGGTACTTTATAGAAGGGGTTAATTATCGTATTGAGGATGGAAATTCAACTTTATCAGCAGATTTTACAACGTATAAAGTGCCTATTGATGATGAAATTTTAGTTTTTAAAAAAAGTTTAAAAACACAACGATGGTGGATTGAATTGCCATTTATTTCAAATGTTAATAATAAATTAAAAAGACATACGTTATTACCTTGCACCTACCAAGATTATGAAAATGCGTGCAACCAAGAAATACCCGAAAGATGGTATAAAGCAAGACGTAAAAATGAAATTTAAAAAATAATTTATAGATTTTAAGGGTTTTTTAAGTAAACTGTTGTTTTTTAAAAAATTTATAAATAGGTTTACGCCCTTGAATCTAGATACATTAACCTAAATACTTATGAAGAAGTTTATTGCACTAACTGCGATTGTTTCCTTTCTATTCAGTTGTAACTCTGGCGACAGAGGAGAATTAGTTGGAGTTAAAGGTAAAAAGTGGCACCCCGAAAAACCTTACGGAATGACCCTTATTCCAGGCGGATCCTTTATAATGGGTAAGGCTGATGATGATTTTGTTGGAGTGATGGACGCTCCTACAAAAACAGTAACTGTTCGTTCCTTTTATATGGACGAAACAGAAATCACCAATTCAGAATACCGTCAGTTTGTAAATTGGGTAAGAGATTCTATCGTTCGCTTAAAATTAGCGATACTTGCTGATGAAGTTGGAGCAACTCCTGGCGATGGTGGTATTGGTGAATTTGCATTTATCGATCAGCAAAACGAAGAAATGACTCCTTATGAGCAATACATGTATGACAACTACTTCGGAATGGGGGATGATTTTTATGCCGGTAGAAAGGTAAATAATACTATAAAGCTTATTTGGGATACCAAAGACTATCCTGATGAATACTACTCAGAAGTAATGGACACCATGTATCTGCCTATCGAAGAATCGTATAATGGACTTCGTACTATTGATGTCAATAAGTTGAAATTTCAATATTCCTATATGGATATTGGCGAAGCAGCAAAAAACAAAAATATAAATAGAAAAGAATTTATTAAAAAGGAACAAGTTCAGATTTATCCTGATACAACCGTCTGGATAAGAGATTTTAATTATTCTTATAATGAACCAATGCATAACGATTATTTTTGGCACCAAGCCTATGGTGAATACCCCGTAGTAGGCGTTAATTGGAAACAAGCCAAAGCTTTTTGTGCTTGGCGCACCCTTTATAAAAACTCCTATCAGAAAAAAAGAAAAAGAAATTTTGTTAATTCTTTTAGACTACCAAGCGAAGGTGAGTGGGAATATGCAGCTAGAGGAGGTATAGAATCTGGAAGCTACCCTTGGGGAGGGCCTTATACAATAAACGATCGTGGTTGTTTTATGGCTAATTTTAAACCTTTAAGAGGAGACTATGCGGCAGATCAAGCACTTTATACTGTTGAAGCAAATGCCTATGAGCCTAACGATTTTAACCTCTATAACATGGCTGGAAATGTATCAGAATGGGTAGATTCATCTTATGACCCTAACTCTTATGAATATATGTCCACGATGAACCCAACGGTAAATGACCCAAACAATATGCGTAAAGTAGTTCGCGGAGGTTCATGGAAAGACGTAGCGTATTTCTTACAAGTAGGTACTCGTGATTATGAATATGCTGACACAGCAAGAAGCTATATTGGGTTTAGGACTGTTCAAGATTATATGGGCACAGACATCGTCCTAAACAGAAATTTTGGAGACGCAAGATAATTTTAATACAATACTCAAATAAAACAAACTAAAAACTTAACTACAAATTTTAATTTATTATGGCACAATCAAAATCATCTAAGAAACTTTTTAATATGGCCTATGGCCTTGGTGCATCTGTTGTAATTTTAGGAGCACTTTTTAAAATCCTTCACTGGGAATTAAATTTAGGCTTTGCAACACTAGACGGGGGATTTCTTCTTGCTGTTGGATTAATTACAGAGGCACTTATTTTTGCAATTTCTGCTTTTGAGCCAGTGGATAATGATTTAGACTGGTCCTTAGTATATCCTGAACTTGCAGGAGGGCAATCCTCAGAAAAAAAAGAAAAACAAGAAGACGCTCAAGGACTTTTATCTAAAAAATTAGATGAAATGCTTAAAGAAGCTCGTATCGATGCAAACCTAATGTCTAGTTTAAGTGAAAGTGTTCGCACTTTTGAAGGTGCCGCAAAAGATATGGCTCCAACTGCAGAGGCTATGAATGCCACAAAAAGATATAGCCAAGAAATGAGCCTAGCCGCAGCACAAATGGAATCTTTAAATAGTTTGTATAAAGTACAAGTTGAGTCTGCAAGTCGTCAAGCTGAAATAAACGAAGCAGTAACTGAAAACGCAGGTAAACTAAAACAACAAATGGAAGCAATGGCTACTAATTTGTCTTCCTTAAACGGTGTTTATGGCGGTATGCTATCGGCAATGACTAACAGAAACTAAGATAATTCTAACTGTATATTAATATATAAATAAATTAAAAATGGCAGGAGGAAAATTATCCCCAAGACAGAAAATGATAAACCTGATGTATTTGGTTTTCATCGCTATGCTTGCATTAAACATGTCCAAAGAAGTTCTATCGGCTTTTGGATTATTAAATCAAAAAATCACAGATGCCAATACGGCAACCTCACAACGAAATGCTTCCTTTATGGATGGTTTAGCTATAAAAGCTTCTGATGAACCCGACAAATACACCACAATAAAAGCCGACGCAGACAGAGTTTCTGCTATTTCGGATAATCTAGACTCTTATATTGAAGGTTTAAAAAGTGTAGCAGTTAAAAATATCAAAGACCCATCCGATTATGAAGTAATGGATAAGGCAGATCATTTTGATCAATTATTTTTTGTAGGAGATAAATACAAAAAAGAAGGGCAAGAGTTTTTAGATAAAATAAATTCTTATCGCACAGAAATGAATACTATTTTACCAGATAGTGTGTATGGAGATATTAAAAAAGCTATAAACGCTAATTTTTCAACCGAAAAAGTTAAAAATAGAAAAGGGCAAGACCGCGAATGGTTAAATCATAATTATGAGGGTTTTCCATTAATTGCGTCCTTAACCAAGCTTACACAAATTCAAGCAGATATTAAAAACACAAAAAGCGAGGTGTTACAAAAAATGTTAGCAGGTCAACAAGCAGCTTCTCTTTCCTATAGCAATTATACTACCCTTATGGAAGCTCCTAAAGGTGCATATTATTCAGGAGAAATTTTTGATGGTGCTATTGTTTTAGGAAGAACAGATGAATCTACTAAGCCAAAAAGAGCAGAATTAACCCTAGATGGAAGAAAACTAACAGAAGGTACAGACTACACTTTTGAAGGTGGTAGAGTAAAATTAAGTGTTAACGCAGGTAATCCAGGAGATCATACCATAGAAGGAACACTTTTTTATGGTGAAGATAATAAAGAAACTCCAGTTCCAGTAAATCGTTCCTTTGCTACCATATCTAAACCAAATGCGGCTGTTATAGCGGCTGATAAAATGAATGTAGTATATCGTGGTGTTATTAATCCAATGACGATTTCTATACCAGGAATACCTGATAATAACGTTACAGCTTCTGGTGCAGGACTTACAAAAGCATCTGGAAGTAAATATAATATGAGTCCCGGTCCAGGTAGAACGGTATCTATAACGGCTAGCGGTACTTTACCCGATGGGCAAAAAGTTAGCTCTAGCTCAGAATTTCGAATTAAAGACATTCCAGCTCCTATAGGAACCATTCGTGGTGAATTAGGACTTGTAAGAATGGAGCGTCAAGGACTTGAAATTTCCTCCATTGGAGCTTTATTAGAAGATTTTGATTTTGAATTAAAACTTAATGTAACCGGATTTAGCTTTAAAGTTTCCGGACAACCAACCGTTATTGTTAGCGGAAATAAACTAAATGCGCAAGCAAAAAGTGCTCTGCAAAGAGCGAAAAGAGGAGAGTCTGTTCAAATATTTGATATTAATACAAATATTACAGGCAGTGGTGTAAAATTAAAAAGGACCGCACCCGTTATGATAGAGTTAACAAACTAGTATAAAATAATTAGTATGAAATTTAAAAGTTTTGTTTTATGTAGTTTAGGATTAGTATTGGTAAGCTTTCAAGCTTCTGCCCAATTAAACATCTTAAATGCCAAAACTCCAGATGAAATAGGAATTAAAACCGAAGCGCAAATCGCCAGCGATAACGACTCACCATTACCATATGGCTACATCGATAACCGCGATGTACTTTGGTCAAAAACTGTTTGGGAGATAATCGATTTAGATGAAAGGGTAAACTTTCCTTTATATTATCCTATCGACACCAATAATATTGGTCCAGAAAGACGTTCCTTATATGATGTTTTAGTAAAAAATATTAAAAATGGAAGAATAACTGAAATTTATTCTGATTCTTATTTTACAACAAAACGTGATTTGAGTGATATTCAAGCCTCATTGACCTACAGCGATACAACCGATTTAGGTATAGAACAATTCAATGCAGAAGGTATTGTTGACCCTGAATTTGTAAGAAAATTTACTCTTGATGCTGGCGATATTGAAGAATGGCGAGTACGTGGATTTTGGTATCTCGACAAACGTCAGGGAGAACTTAAATATCGCCTATTAGGAATCTGTCCTGTGGCAAATGAAGCTCGTTCAAAAGCTTTTCAAGACGATAATGTCGACAGTAAGGTTGAGTTGTTTTGGGTTTGGTTTCCAGCTGCACGTGAAGTCCTTCACGAAGCTAAAGCATTTAATAGACTAAACACCTCGATGCCAGTTTCTTTTGATCATTTATTAAATTCAAGAAGATTTGCCGGTGTTATTTATAGAGAAGACAATGAGTATGGCGATCGAGAGGTCAAAGATTACATTAGTGACAACGCATTAATGCAATTATTAGAATCTGAACGCATTAAAGAACAAATTAGAAATACAGAAATCGATTTGTGGAATTACTAAATCATTTCTAAAAGATCCTTTTAAAAACTCCTGCTTTTTGTTAGGAGTTTTTTTATTTTCGCTTCATGGTAGATTATATAATAGTGGGTTTAGGTTTGGCAGGAATAGCCTTTTGTGAAACATTAGAAAAACACAACAAAACCTTTGTTGTGTTTGATAACGCTTCCAATGCTTCTTCTTTAGTAGCAGGCGGTATGTACAACCCCGTTATTCTTAAACGCTTTACCATTGCTTGGAATGCTCAAGAGCAAATGGAAACTGCAAACCCCTTTTATAATGCATTAGAGCAAAAATTAAACCTAAAGTTAGACTATAAAATTCCTGTTTTACGAAGATTTACATCTGTAGAAGAACAAAACCTTTGGTTTGAAGCATCAGATAGACGCGAACTTGAAAATTTTCTTTCCACAAAACTAATTCCAAATACAAACATTTCTATTCTAGCTCCTTTTGGTTATGGTGAAGTTTTGCATACCGGGAGAGTAGATACTGCATTACTTCTAAAGGAGTATGCCTCCTATTTGGAAAAGAAAAATGTATTATATAAACAATGCTTTGACTACAGACTCTTGCAGCTATATGAAATACTAATTTATAACAAAATCCAGGCTAAAAACATTGTTTTTGCCGAAGGTTTTGCTATGAACCAAAACCCTTTTTTTGATTATCTTCCGTTAGATGGAACAAAAGGTGAGCTCCTTACCATTAAGGCACCTAAACTGAAACTTGAATACATACTAAATGCTTCAGTTTTTATTATTCCCTTAGGAAACGACCTATATAAAGTAGGCGCTACCTATGATTGGACAGACAAAACACACACCTGCACTGCTGCGGCTAAAGCGGAAATTTTAGATAAACTAAATACCCTAATATGCTGCCCTTATGAACTTATGGATCACGAAGCTGGAATTCGACCAACAGTAAAGGACAGAAAACCATTAGTAGGTATCCATCCCAAACATAAAAACTTGTATATTTTAAATGGACTTGGTACAAGGGGAGTTATTTTAGCTCCACAGGTGGCAAAACAATTATATGCTTTTATTGAAAATAGAAATACCATTGACAAAGAAATGGATGTAAAACGGTATGAAAAGTTATTCCAAAAATAATTTAATACACTTTATTAATTTCTGGAGAACTTTACTAAACAACAAAAGAGTAAAATAGTAGTCATTTTTTTGAATAAATTATTTTGTGAAATTAAAACTATTTTGCTTTTGAAGGGTTATAATCCATAAATACATTTATCCATATATTTCTAGAAAGTCTCATTATTACAGGCATTAGTAAAATTAATGTTACTGAAATAGTGATAAAAGAAGCCATTAATCCGCTGCCAAAAAAAAGGAAGGATACAATAAAAGCTGCAACACCAAAAGCAATACCCACCCCATAACTTACATACATTGCCCCATAAAAAAAAGAAGGCTCTATTTTATACTTGGTGTTACAATGGTGACAGCGTTCGTGCATCTTTAGCACTTGAGGTACATTATAAGGGTTAGATTCTTTATACATGGATTCCTGATGACACACTGGGCACGTGCCTGTAAGAACACTGAACAACTTAGTTTCTTTAAACATGGTTAATTCTATTTTTTTTCACCACAAATTTAAGCATCTTTGCAAAAAAATTGTCACAAAGTTTATTTAGATGTTAAACATATATAATTTATCGGTTTCATTTGCAGGAGAATATTTATTTGAAGAGATTTCTTTTCAGCTTAGAGCCGGTGACCGCGTAGGATTGGTAGGAAAAAACGGAGCGGGAAAATCCACCCTATTAAAAATATTATCTAAAGAAATGCAACCCGATTCGGGAGATATTGCGTCTGATAAAACGCTTAAAATTGGTTTTTTAAAACAGGATATTGACTTTATCCAGGGCAGAACCGTTTTAGAAGAAGCTTATGAAGCTTTTGAAGAAATAAAATCTATGGAGCTAAAAATGGATGATATCAACCACCAATTAGCAACTAGAACTGATTATGAATCAGAGGCATACCACGATTTAATGGTAGGCATTAGTGATTTAACACATCATTACGAAATTATTGGTGGGTATAACTATCAGGGCGAAACCGAAAAAATACTTCAAGGATTAGGCTTTAAACGTGCAGACTTCCAAAAGAAAACAGAAACCTTTTCAGGAGGGTGGCGTATGCGTATAGAACTTGCTAAACTACTTTTACAAAGCAATGATATTTTATTGCTAGATGAGCCAACAAATCATCTTGACATTGAATCGATTATTTGGTTAGAAAGTTTTTTGACTAATTATGCAGGTGCTGTGGTCATTGTTTCTCACGATAAAATGTTTTTAAATAATGTAACAAACAGAACCATAGAAATTTCTTTAGGAAGAATTTACGATTACAACAAACCGTATTCAGAGTATCTAGTACTTCGTCAAGAATTGCGTGAACAACAATTGGCATCACAAAAAAATCAGGAAAAGCAAATACAACAAACAGAAAGATTGATTGAAAAATTTAGAGCAAAAGCCTCTAAAGCTTCTATGGCACAATCGCTCATTAAAAAACTGGATAAGGTTGACAGAATTGAGGTAGATGAAGACGATAATGCCGTAATGCGGGTTCGTTTTCCCATATCCATTCAGCCAGGAAGGGTGGTAGTTGAAGCGCATAATGTGTCAAAAAACTATGGTGAAAATCATGTGTTAGACAAAGTAAATATGACCATAGAGCGCGGTATAAAAACAGCATTTGTTGGACAAAATGGACAAGGAAAATCAACACTGGCAAAAATTATTATAAAAGAAATTGAACATAAAGGCACTATAAAATTGGGGCATAATGTTCAAATAGGATATTTTGCTCAAAATCAGGCAGATTATTTAGACGGTAATCTCACCGTACTAGACACGATGATTCATGCCGCAAATGAAACCAACCGAAGCAAAGTAAGAGATATACTTGGCTCGTTTCTTTTTAGAGGGGAAGAAGTCGATAAGTTTGTTAGGGTGCTTTCTGGAGGTGAAAGAAACCGTTTGGCATTAGCTAAAATGCTATTGCAGCCTTTTAATGTGCTTGTAATGGATGAACCCACAAACCATTTAGATATAAAATCAAAAAATGTATTAAAGGAAGCACTAAATAATTTTGAGGGTACACTTATTTTAGTTTCTCACGACAGAGATTTTCTGCAAGGTCTTTGTAATAATGTGTTTGAGTTTAAAGACCAGCAAATAAAAGAATATTTAGGAGGCATTGAATATTATTTAGAACAGCGCAAAATCTCCAATATGCGTGAAGCCGAATTAAGATCAGAAGAAAAAAAGAGCCCTAAGGATACTTCAAATAAACAAGAATATACCGATCAAAAAAAAGGAAAAGCATTAAAAAACAAACTAAGCAATCTGGAAGCAGATATTCTAAAATTAGAAAAAGAAATAGCCATGATGGATAAAGACCTAGCTAATGCTTACAGCGAAATGGCTTCCAAACCTGATTTTTTTAAGAAATACGAAAATAAAAAATCAGAATTAGAATCAAAAATGCAAAAATGGGAGGAAGTTCATGCTACAATGGATACTATTAAATAATTATATGTTATTTTTAAGAAACTATTAACCTTTATTCCCAACGCAATAAGATAGATTTGTACAATTCTACAACTTATCTTTTTTTAATGCGGAAAATTACACTTATTATTCTTGGGGTTTTATTGCTGATTGTTTCCTTTTTCATTGCTATAAGTATTGCAAATAGTAAAAAAGAGGTTCGTCCATCTGTTAAAAAACTGGTGCAAACGGTTTTTGTTGACACGGTATTTAATAAAGCTATACCTGTGGTTATTCCAGCAACAGGAAGTTTACGAGCTACCAATAGGCTTGAAATTTTTTCAGAGGTTCAAGGTATTTTTCAACAAAGTGTTAAGGATTTTAAACCCGGACAAAGCTATCAAAAAGGGCAAACTTTATTGCAAATAGATGCTTCAGAATACAAAGCTAGTGTACAATCGGCAAGAAGCAACCTTTTTAATTTGATAACTTCTATTATGCCAGATTTACGATTAGATTACCCAAATTCTTATCAGAAATGGCAAAACTATTTAAATACGTTTGATGTTAATAAAACCACACAAGCACTTCCCGAAATTACATCAGACCAAGAAAAATACTTTATTACAGGAAAAGCAATCGTAACCACCTTTTTTAATATTAAGAATTTAGAGGAGCGACTAATGAAATATCGCATAGTAGCTCCATTTAATGGCATTCTTACGGAAGCTTTGGTAACCAAAGGTACCCTAATTCGTCCTGGTCAAAAACTAGGTGAATTTATAGACCCTTCTACCTACGAAATGGAAGTTGCCATTAGTGAAACTTTAATTAATTTTATTAAAGTAGGTAAAGAGGTAAACTTAAATACATTAGACAAAGCCACAACTTTTATAGGAAAGATTAGCAGAATAAATGCAAGTATAGATGCAGCCACACAAACCGTAAAAGTTTATATCGTAGTAGCAGGCAATAATTTACGAGAAGGCATGTATTTAGAGGCTAATTTAGGCGCCAAAAGCGAAGAAAACGCTTATCAAATTTCTAGAAAACTATTGGTAAATGAAAATCAGATATTTATTGTTAGAGATAGTATTTTAGATTTGATGAATGTAAATCCGGTTTATTTTTCTTCTAAGGATGTAATTGTAAAAGGTATTCCTGACAAAACGATTATTTTATCCAGTGTTCTACCAGGCGCATTTGCTGGGCAGCTAGTAAAAATATTTGAAAAAACTCACCCCACAACCAATCAAAAACCATAAATAATGCGAAAGGTTTTAGAGTATTTTATCAAATATGGGGTTGCAGTAAATATTGTTATATTTTCCTTTATCATCTTCGGAATCTTTGGAATTTCTAGTTTAAAATCCTCCTTTTTTCCTCTAATCGATTCCGAAATAATAACAATTAGTATAGCATATCCAGGTGCTGCTCCCGAAGAAATTGAAGAGGGTATTACCGTAAAAATTGAAGATAATCTCAAAGGATTAACAGGAATTGAACGAGTAACTTCTGTTTCTCGTGAAAATGGTGGCTCAATAACTATTGAAACAGAGCGAGGAGAAGATATCAATATCATACTGGCAGAGGTTAAAAACGCAGTTGATAGAGTTCCTACATTTCCTTCTGGAATGGAGCCATTGGTTGTAGCAAAACAAGAAGCCATTAGAGAAACCATAAGTTTTGCGGTAAGTGGTGAAAACATTCCATTAGTAACCCTAAAGCAAATTGCAAGAAATATTGAAAATGACCTTCGCGGAATTCCTGGTATATCGCAAGTTGTAATTACTGGTTACCCTGAAGAAGAAATTGAAATAGCCGTTCGTGAAAACGATTTACTTGCATATAATATTACTTTTGAAGAAGTTTCTAGAGCAGTCTCTCAAGCTAACATCTTTACAACAGGAGGTACTATTAAAACCGATGCTGAAGATTATTTAATTAGAGCAAACAATCGAGGATATTATGCAAACGAGTTAGATAATTTAATTGTAAAAGCAGATGCGTCAGGCGTTACCGTTAGGCTCAGCGATATAGCTACAGTGAAAGACCAGTTTTCGGAAACACCAAATGCGTCCTACTTTAATGGGAATTTGTCTGTAAATATTGCCATTAGCAATACTAATAATGAAGATTTAATATCAACCTCTAAAAGCGTCAACCTCTATATTGAAGAGTTCAATCAGAAATACAACAACATACAGTTAGATGTGGTTGATGACAGAGCCATAAGTCTTAACCAAAGAACCAAAATACTTATTGAAAATGGTGCCATGGGAATACTATTGGTGCTCTTTTTTCTGTCCTTTTTTCTCAATACCCGAATCGCTTTTTGGGTAGCTTTCGGACTTCCTATTTCTTTTATGGGAATGTTTGTTTTTGCAGGCTTTTTTGGAGTTACCATCAATATTATGTCGCTTTTTGGAATGATTATCGTTATCGGGATTTTAGTAGATGACGGTATTGTAATTTCAGAAAACATTTATCAGCACTATGAAATGGGGAAAAACCCAATTAGGGCAGCAATTGACGGCACCTTAGAAGTAATACCCCCGATTATTTCCGCTATAATAACTACCATTTTAGCATTTTTAACGTTTCAGTTTTTAGACAGCAGAATAGGAAGGTATTATGGTGAAGTTTCCATTATTGTTATACTTACCCTAACTATTTCTTTGATTGAAGCAATAATTATTTTACCAGCACATATAGCCCATTCAAAAGCATTAGTTAGGCATACCAAAGAAGAAAAAGCGGAAAAGAATAGTATAGATAAGTTATTTATAAAACTTCGAATATTAAACAAAATAGGAGATAGAGTAATGACCTATCTAAGAGACAAACTTTACAGTCCGGCATTACGATTTGTATTAAAAAACAGTTTGCTTAGCTTCGCTATTTTTGCATCCGCATTGATGCTTACGGTAGCTTCAATTATGGGAGGAGTTGTTAAAGTAACTATTTTTCCAAGTATAGCCAGTGATCGTATTTCTATCGATTTATTAATGAGCGAAGGTACAAATCCAAAAATAACAGACTCTATTATTTCGATGGTAGAAGCAGTTGTTTGGGAAGTTAATCAAGATTTTACAGCACAACAAACCGATAACCTGCAAGTAGTTCAAAATGTTATTAAACGTGTTGGTCCAGGTAATAATAAAGCGTCTTTAAATGTAAATCTTTTACCAGGAGAAGCACGCGATTTTCCTTCGCCCGAAATTACAAATGCCATACGAGATGCCGTAGGACCTGTTTATGGCGTGGAGCGATTAACTTTTGGATCTGGTGGAAATTTTGGAGGAAGTCCAATTTCAGTTTCCATTTTAGGAAATAATACAGAAGAACTTAAATTGGCAAAAAATGAATTGAAAAATAGTCTTTTAAACAATTCTAAATTAAAAGATGTTATAGATACCGACCCTGAAGGAATCAAGGAGATAAGTATTGTTTTAAATCAAAACGCTTATGCTTTAGGACTAACCTTAAATAGTGTAATGCAGCAAGTGAGAGCAGGATTTTTTGGAGCACAAGCACAACGATTACAGCGCGGTCAAGATGAAATCAGGGTTTGGGTTAGGTATGACAAAGATGATCGGTCTTCTATAACCAATTTAGACGAAATGCGCATCGTTACAACCACTGGAGCTCGCATTCCCTTTAGTGAAATTGCATCGTATTCTATTGAGCGTGGTGATGAATCCATAAGCCATCTGGATGGAAAACGAGAAATACGCGTAAGTGCCGACATGGAAAATCCTAACGATAGTGCAACTGATTTGATGGAAGAAATAAGAAACGGCATCATTCCAGAACTGATTTCTAAGTACCCCACTATTTCTGTTTCGTATGAAGGCCAAAATCGAGAAGCCGCTAAGTTGTCTTCTTCCGCATCTAAAATTTTTCCCATAATTTTATTTTTAATCTACGCCACTATCGCATTTACTTTTAGAAGCTATAGTCAGCCGTTGTTGTTATTGCTTCTCATTCCATTTAGTGTAGTAGGAGTTGCTTGGGGCCACTGGATTCATGAGTTTCCTGTAAATATGCTTTCTGCCATGGGAATTATTGCCTTAATAGGAATTATGGTAAATGATGGCCTTGTTTTAATCACTAAATTTAATTCCTTTCTCAAAGAAGGGATGAAATTTGACGAAGCTTTATTTGAAGCTGGCAGATCCAGATTTAGAGCTATTTTTCTAACCTCATTAACCACTATTGCCGGTTTGGCACCTTTAATTTTTGAGAAAAGCAGACAGGCACAGTTTTTAAAACCTATGGCTATTTCTATTGCCTACGGAATTGGCATCGCAACTATTTTAACACTTTTATTATTGCCGTTATTTTTAGTAGTAAGTAACCATATTAAAACAACGAGTAATTGGTTAGCTACTGGAAAAAAGGTTAAAAAAGAAGATGTAGAACGCGCCATAAAAGAACATAAAGTCGATGAAGAATACAATAATTAAGTTGCTTTTTTATTTTTTTGTAAGCAGTAGTTTTATACAACTTCAAGCTCAAGTAGTGCTTACAAAACAAGAAGCTATTGCTCAAACCCTACAAAATAATTTTGGAATTCAGGTGTCTAATAATGTTGTGTTAATTGCAGAAAATAATGCCAGTTTACTAAATTCTGGTTATTTACCCTCATTAACAGGAATTGCTGGAGCAGATTATAGCAAACAAGATCAAGAAGCTACATTTCAAGACGGCACAGCAAGCAAGGTTTTTGGTGCTGAAACAGATCGCTACAATGCATCTTTAAATTTAAACTACACCCTTTTTGATGGACTAGGTAGGTATTATAATTACAAAAGCATTAAAGAACAATACCAATTATCTGAATTACAAGCAAGAGAAACTATCGAGGTTACTATTCTTCAATTGTTTTCAGTATATTATGAAGTAGCTCGTCTTTCTGAAAATGTAAGTGTTTTACAAGAAACACTCCTTAATACAAAAAAACGTTTAACGCGTGCGGAATACCAATTTGAATACGGACAAAATACTAGGCTAGAAGTGCTAAACGCTAAAGTAGATATTACTGCAGATAGTATTAATCTTATGCAGATAAAACAACAATTAATCAACGCAAAAAGAGATTTAAATGTGGTAATGAATTTAGATTTAGAAAGTAAATTTCATGTAGATACCTTGGTTACTTTTATTAATGATTTATCTATAGAAAACTTTATCCTAGAAGCGGAAACAAAAAATATCCGACTATTACAAGCAGAGCAAAATATTAAAATAAGTGATTTTGATAGAAAAGCAAGTAAGTCTATTTATCTTCCATCTCTAGGATTACAAGGTTCGTATGGGTGGAACAAAGGCAATTTTCCATCTACTAATTTTTTGTCTACAAACACAAGTGTTGGTTTTTCAACAGGACTTAATCTTACATGGAATTTATTTGATGGGGGGAGTGGAATTACAAATGTAAAAAACACAAAAATTCAATTAACCAATCGAGAGTTGCTAAAACAAGAGTTACAAATACAAGTGCAAAGAGATATAGCAAATGCCAATGGAAATTACAAAAACAGAATTGCTATTTATAAATTACAACAACAAAATGTAGAAACCTCATCCGATAACTACCTTAGATCTTTTGAGCGTTATAAATTAGGACAGATAACTTCTTTAGAATTAAGGCAAGCTCAAATTAATTTATTGAACGCAAAAACCAATAAAAATTTAGCAAAATACGAAGCAAAACTAGCCGAATTAGAATTACTACAACTTACGGGAAATTTACTATCGGTTGTTTTTTAATAGAATACTAGCAATAATATGTTTACAATAACTATATGGAAGAACATTTTTTTCAATGTCCGTATTGCTGGGAAGAAATTTCGATACTTTTGGACACCTCTGTTTCTAAACAAACCTATGTGGAAGATTGTGAAGTGTGCTGCAATCCAATAGAAATTACAATAGCTTTTCAATTTGGCGAAATGATTCAGTTTGAAGCTCTCAATCTGGAACAATAAAGTTTAAATAGAAAGCATAATTTGTTTTAATCCTTCCTGAATGTTTATCCATAAATAATTAAAAAACGATTTGTTTCTGTTTCTTGTTGCGGTGGCTTCTCCTTCCTTAAATGTTCCTGTTTTAGACACTGTATTTTTTTTTACAAAAATATTGGCAACACTTGAAAGTAGCCAGTTTTTCTTATTTTTCTTGTCTAATATTTCTATTTTAAAATTATCATAACTTAGGCGCAAATCTACTTGCGAAAAGGTATTGTTGCCATGAATATTAAAATAGGTTTTGTTAAGAATTCCTTCAATATTCATATTTAAATTTGACTTTGTAAAGGAATTCATTTTTGTGGCATTTAAGACACCCAAATTTCCTTTAAGGTGAAATTTGTCTTCAATATTTTTAATATCAAATTTCCAGTCTATGGTAAGAGGACTCTCCTCCATAAAAACAGAAGTGATATAAATGGTAGTTTCTTTTTCTCCTTCAGCATAGGTGTTACTTAGATTGCTGCCTTTTGCATTCAGATTAGAAAAATAAATTTTCCCTGCGGGTCGCTCTCTTTTTACTTTTTCTTCGTAGCTGATAGATGCATTTTTTATATGTAGTGAATCTATTGTTAATAAAAATGGAATATTTCGTATGCTTTCGCTGTATAATGATTTTATGCTTGTGTCATCGGCAACTGATTTATCTCTATACACCTTCAATGTTGGATTTTCAATGATAATATCTTTACCGGAAACATAAAAAGAAGTGTCCACCACTTTAAAATTAAAATTCTGGATATAAAAAGTAGGAATTTGCATGTCTAGATGGTCTCTTTCCTTTGTAATCTTTTTGGAAAGTGCAATTTTATCATATTTGGTTTGTATTGATAAATTGCTTATTTGGAGTTGGTGGTTGTGCAAAGAAAAATCAGAATAAGAAAGCACATCATAATCGTTTAATTGGTAAAACAAAGCGCCTGTTTGTAATTCTATTTCTGAAAATAGGTATGGAATTTTTTGTTGTATTGTGGTATGGTTCACCACCATATCTTTTAAAGAAAGGGAGTAATTCTCAACAGATAATTTTTTGCTTTCCTCTTCATTTAATAAAGTAAAATTTGCATTTTTAATTTTAAAAAATTTTAATGCAAACGAAAATGGAAACCCTGCTTTTATATTGCCAATTAATGGTTTAGAGTTTTCTGAAGATTTCACAAAGGCATTTTCTTTGCCTATTGTACTATTATGGTGAACTACAAAAGTAGCGGCATTAATTTTTAAAGTGTTCCCAAAGATTTGAAAAGTGGTGTCCACCCATTTAAAATGGAAATCACTTATAGAGTAGGAAGAAACTTTTATATTGCGCACCAATTTTTTTTTAGAAATACATTTCAGGTGTGAAATAGAATCTATTATGGGTTGAATGGCAATATCTTTTATAAGAAGTTGACTTTTCATTAAAGAAAACTTTTTTAATGAGAGGGCCTCATCGTTGTTTAAAAGATAATATAATGCATTGCTTTTTACTTCTGCATCAGAAAACGTAAAGGGAATATTTTTTTTTAAGGTGGTTTTGTTTATAACCACATCCGTTATAGAAATATGAAGGCTATCCACATCAAAAAGCTGGGTGTTATCTGTTTTTTTCCATTGAAATGTGCCATTTTCCATACTAAATTTTCCAATGCTAATTTCTTTATGGAATTTCTGGTTTGTATTCTTTTTAAGATTCGTTTTGGCGGTATCCTCATAAGCTATTATATTAACGTTTTTTAGTTTAATACTATCTAGGTCAATTTCATCAAAAAAAAGATATTTCCAATAGCTTAAACCATTTATAGAGGCTTTTTTTATTGCTATTTTTGTATTTTTAGTGCTGTCTGAATAATTTAGTATGGAAGCCTGTATGTTTTCTAATGTGGCAGAACCCTGAAGATATTTTACATTAATTGTGTACTCATTAATTATATATCCTTCCGGAAGGCCTTTAGCAATTACTTCTTTTATTTTTTTTTCAAGAATTGGATTTAAAATTATTGGCGCAACTAGGATGGAAATTATAAATACCAAAAAAAATATAAGAGCACTATTAATTTTTTTCCTCATTTACTAAAGATACCTAAAAAAACAGATATTTATAAAGATTAACAATATCTTAGCTATATTAAAAACACTGTTTTTATAGTTTTTTACGTATCTTACCTATAACAAATAAGAAATTAAATGGTATATCAACTGTTAGAATATTTAAATATATTTTTAATTGTACTTGTATTTACTGTATTGATTTACTATTTCATCAAGTCGAGGAGAAAATAATTCTAATGCAAATTTTATTTTGAAAGAAATCGAGATTGTACTTGTGGAAAAAGAAATCTGTTGTATATTTGCAGTCCGATAGAATTAAATGGTTAGTTGATGGCTAGCATTCATTTGAAAAGTTTTTTCAATCGAAATTATATCGCGGGATAGAGCAGTAGGTAGCTCGTCGGGCTCATAACCCGAAGGTCATAGGTTCGAGTCCTATTCCCGCTACAAAAAAAAGAGAACCTATTTTTAGGTTCTCTTTTTTATTTTAAAATGCATTTTTTACCAATGCGCCTATTTTTTTACTTTTAAAATTAGGTATGCACTCTAAAATTTTACCTCCTCCCCGAACTATTTCTCTGGTTAGAACCGCGAGAAGACCGTTGTGGTCGTTGTGGTGTTTTTTCCACGTGGTGGTTCACTAAGGGATAGTTGTGGTTTTCTAAAACAGGTATTTGTTTTCCTATTAGTTTTTGAATGTCTTTTAAGTATGCTTTCTCTTCTGCATCACAAAAAGCAATGGCAATACCATCGGCTCCTGCTCTACCTGTTCTTCCTATACGGTGAACATACGATTCTGGAATATTGGGTAGTTCGTAGTTTATAACATGTGTAAGGTCGTCAATATCGATGCCTCTTGCGGCTATATCAGTTGCTACAAGTACGCGGGTTTCTTTCGATTTAAAGTTACTCAAAGCACGTTGTCGTGCGTTTTGTGATTTATTGCCATGAATGGCTTGCGATTTTATTCCTGCTTTTACCAAATCCTTAACCACTTTGTCTGCGCCATGTTTGGTGCGGGTAAAAACCAATGCTCTATCAATGGCTTTATTGGCTAATACCTCGGTAAGCAAATGTTTTTTATTTTCTTTATCCACAAAATATACCGCTTGGTTAATGGTGTTTGCGGTACTGGATACGGGTGTAACTTCTACTTTTGAAGGATTTACTAATATAGTATTTGCTAATTTTACAATAGGATCGGGCATGGTTGCTGAAAAAAACAACGATTGCCTTTTTTGCGGAATTTTAGTAATGATTTTTTTTACATCGTTTAAAAAACCCATATCCAGCATGCGATCTGCTTCGTCTAAAACAAAAAACTGCAACTGGTTTAAATGTACATATTTCTGGTTAATTAAATCCAGTAATCTACCTGGTGTGGCTATCAAAATATCCACGCCTTGACGCAACTGGCTCACTTGGCTGTGTTGGTTTACACCGCCAAATATCACCATACTTTTTAAGTTAGTTTTTCTGCCGTAATTTTCAAAACTTTCCGCTATTTGTATGGCAAGCTCTCGAGTAGGAGTTAAAATTAAACTTCTTATAATGCGCTTTCCACCCTGAAGGCTTCTGTCTTGACTAAGTAATTGTAGGATAGGAATAGCAAAGGCTGCGGTTTTTCCTGTGCCAGTTTGTGCACAACCAAGCACATCTTTTCCGTTTAAAATAAGGGGAATGGTTTGCGCTTGAATTGGTGTGGGTGTCGTATATCCTTCTATTTTTACAGCCTCAAGGATTGGGGCTATTAAATTTAATTTTTCAAATGTCATTTGTAATGGTAAATCGTTTAAGACCGAATAAATTAGAAAAGGTTCACTGTCTCGGTCTTTGTGACAGGAATTCTTTTTTATACTGCTTAAACTTTAAATTTTGTTAGGACGAAATTTTGGAAAGAAAAAGAGTAGGATATAGTTCTGAAATTTTTAGCTTCTATTCTTTTTGTCATTCTATTATTTAGAACCACTGAAAGTATATATCGGGGGCAAAGCTACAGCTTTTTTTAAGATATGTAGTGTTTTGGGATTTAATTATGCTATAAGCCTTTCAACAACTAGGCATTAATAACGCTTAAATCACTAAAAATTGACCTTTAAAACCGCAGTCACTAACCCGTAACTAATAACAAAAAATAGCCGTACTTTTGTGTTTCAAAACCTTATTATGCAAAAACACAAAGCCGGTTTCGTAAACATAATAGGCAATCCAAATGTGGGTAAATCCACATTGATGAATGCTTTTGTGGGCGAAAAATTATCCATCATTACCAGTAAAGCACAAACCACACGACACCGTATTTTGGGTATTGTGAATGGTGATGATTTTCAGATGATTTTAAGCGATACGCCCGGGATTATAAAACCAGCATACCAGTTGCAGGAATCTATGATGGGTTTTGTGAAATCTGCTTTTGAGGATGCAGATGTCCTAATATATATGGTAGAAATAGGCGAAAAAGAACTCAAAGACGAAGATTTTTTTAAAAAAATAACCAAATTTAAAATCCCTGTTTTGTTACTGCTCAACAAAATTGACATTTCTAATCAAGAACAACTCGAAGAACAGGTTCAGCTTTGGGCAGAAAAAGTACCTAATGCAGAAATCTTTGCCATTTCAGCATTGCAGGGCTTTCAGGTAAAAGATGTCTTTAACAGAATTATAGAGCTGCTTCCAGATTCTCCGGCATTTTACCCAAAAGACCAACTTACAGACAAACCTGAGCGCTTTTTTGTGAATGAAACCATACGAGAAAAAATCCTGATTCACTACAAAAAAGAAATTCCATATAGTGTAGAAGTAGATACCGAAGAGTTCTTTGAAGAAGAAGAAATCATCAAAATGCGCTCTGTAATTATGGTAGAGCGTGACACCCAAAAAGGAATTATTATTGGTCACAAGGGCGAAGCATTAAAGCGAGTAGGTGTAGAGTCGCGAAGAGATTTAGAAAAATTCTTTGGCAAGCAGGTGCATTTAGAATTGTATGTAAAAGTGAATAAAAACTGGCGAAGTGATGTAAGGCAGTTGCGCAGATTTGGATATGATCAGTAATGTTTGAATGTAGGATGGTATGATGGGTTAATTTTATTCTAGTAATTTTAACATTAAATTTTCCAATTCTTTTGCTTGGGGAATTCCCTTTTTACGGTTGCTTCTTGCTATAAAATAAAGAACAAACCAGATAAGTACCATGCTGCACATAATCCAGATTGGAAGCATATAAGAATTGCCTAACGACCAATTAGAATAGGCTATTATCCCAGAAAGCAAAAATAACCCTGCAACGCCAAAATGCAAAAACATAAAGAAAGACCACAGCGCAGGGTCTGGACCAAACAAGCCTTTAACTTTTGTAGAATTGTCATTTATTTTTTCTAATTCCAAGTGTAAATGTGGTGAGTAATATTTTTTATTTTGGCGGCTTATGTGTAGCCAAATATGTTCTTCAGACGTAGTAATATGAAACTCGGGTTTTACAACTTCTTTCATTTTTTTTACATTTTCTAAAAGCATAGGAATGGGTTTTGAAACTTCTTTTTCAAAACGCAACCGCAGCGGTATTTGATTTTCTAATTCCATAAAGAAAGGGTGTTTTCAATCACGCAAAATACAAATAAATGCCACACAATATACTGGACATTTTTTTTGATGTTTTAGAATGTAGATCTTGCTGTTTACCTTTCGAATAAAAAATTTGAAATGGTGAAAAAATTCAGAAAAGCAAGTTAAACTTTGTGCATTTTTTGATTTCTTAGCTCCTTTTTTAATAAAAAAGTAATTAAAACAAACAATAATAAAGCCCAAAAGGCATTATGTTATTTAATCGTATAAACTTGATACAAAACAACTACCTTTGCAAAAAGTTTTAAAAACGAATATGTCAAACATAGTAGCTATAGTAGGAAGACCAAATGTAGGGAAATCCACCTTTTTTAACCGAATGATTAAACGTCGTGAAGCGATTGTTGATGCGGTTAGTGGTGTGACACGTGATAGAAATTATGGCAAAAGCGACTGGAACGGGAAAGAGTTTTCGCTTATTGATACAGGAGGATATGTGCGTGGAAGTGAGGATGTTTTTGAAGCAGAAATTGACAAACAAGTAGAACTTGCCATAGAAGAAGCAGATGCAATCATCTTTATGGTAGATGTAGAAGACGGTGTTACAGGCATGGATGAGGTTGTTGCAAAACTACTTCACCGCACCAATAAACCAGTTTTTTTGGCGGTAAACAAAGTTGACAACGCCAAGCGTGCAGAAAATGCCGTAGAATTTTATTCCTTAGGGTTTGAAAAAGTTTATACTTTAGCCAGTATAAACGGTAGTGGCACAGGCGACTTACTGGACGATTTAGTACTTGCCTTACCCGATAAAGAATACCAAGAAGTAGCTGAATTACCTCGTTTTGCCGTTGTTGGTCGTCCAAATGCCGGAAAATCCTCATTTATCAATGCCCTTATTGGTGAAGAACGATACATAGTAACCGATGTAGCTGGCACTACCAGAGATTCTATTGATACTAAGTACGACCGTTTTGGTTTCGCATTTAATTTGGTAGATACTGCCGGAATTCGCAGAAAGGCCAAAGTAAAAGAAGACTTAGAGTTTTACTCTGTAATGCGAAGTGTTCGGGCTATTGAGCATTGTGACGTTGTTATTTTGGTTGTAGATGCTACTAGGGGTTTTGAAGGTCAGGATCAAAATATTTTTTGGTTGGCGCAGCGCAACAACAAAGGCATTGTAATTTTAGTGAACAAATGGGATTTAGTAGAAAAAGATACTCATTCTGCTAAAAACTTTGAAAAACTAATACGTGAGCAGTGCGAACCTTTTACCGATGTTCCCATTATTTTTGTTTCGGTATTAACCAAACAACGCATTTTTAAAGCCATAGAAACCGCTGTTGAGGTATTTGAAACCAGAAACAGGCGCATTCCTACCAGTAAGTTTAATGAAGTAATGCTGAATATTGTACAACACATTCCGCCTCCGGCTTATAAAGGAAAATATGTAAAAATCAAGTATTGCACACAATTGCCAACGCCGCATCCTACGTTTGCATTTTTCTGTAATTTGCCGCAGTATGTAAAAGATCCCTACAAACGATTTTTGGAAAATCAACTTCGCGAAAAATTTAATTTTACGGGAGTTCCCATTACGATCTATTTTAGGCAGAAGTAAACTGTTTTTTAACTTCGTAGTTTTTTATTTTGGCAACTGTCAAATCATTTATTTATTCTATATTTATTTTTCAAAATAATTATAGAAACAATACGAATTTCTTTTACCGCATATAAAACCTTATTTTCTTTATTTTTTTTTAATTAAACCAGTTTAGGAATTCATGTTTTTAAATTTTTTCTTTTTTTTCAATTTCCCCTTATAAATATAAAGCGTAAAAATTAGCAAGGCAATGCCTAAAAACCAATACCACATTGGGCTTTCCTTTTTATCTTCCAAGGCGCCGTAATACACAAATGCACTCCAATAGTAAGGAGATTTTTTTGCATTACCGATATTTTTATCGTTCAGATACTCTAGTTTAGATTGGTGATTTGCCGCAGAGGCATCGTTGGTCTTGCTGTAGTTTTCGTAAAAAGAAGTCATCAATTCTGCGGTTGCTAAATCGTTTACTTTCCATAAACTAAATAATAGGTTTTGCGCTCCTGCATGCTGAAAACCTCTGGCAAGGCTCATAGCACCTTCACCATTTTGAATTTTTCCAACGCCAGTTTCGCAGGCACTTAGCACCACTAATTTTGGATGAAAATCAAGGGAATACAATTCTTGTAATAACATAGCATCTTTATAAAACTCTAGCGATGCCGGAATCACAAAATTGCCACTATTGGCGTGGGTAGAAAGATGCAAGATGGAATAGTTTTTTGCGTTTTTAATAAAATTTTCTTTGGTAGCTTTTTCTCGCATTATAAGGGTGGTAGGTAGTAATTTTTGTATGCTTTCCGATTCGTTTAAAGAGTATTGAAGGGGTTGGGTTGTGTTTTCAAAAACAGGAAAAATTCCTAAAACTTTGTTTGCAGTTTTGATGTTTTTTGTCTGTAAATATAAATATGCGGTGGTGTTGTAAGTTATTTGATGTGTGCGAACCAAAAAAGGCATTTCGGCAAAACTAATCGTTTTTGTGACTTTTGTGAGCAGTGCATCAAAAGCCACAAAATGGAGTAAACCATCAGGAATAATAATTACATTTTTATGATTAAGCAGTGTTTGTAAATGAAGTTTTTGGAAAAGCAAAAAAGAATTTTCGGTAAAAGCGGAAACATTATTATTTATTATAGATGCATTTTCAAAACTTTGAAGGAACAAAGCAATGGTTTTTTTAAATAGTTCATCCAGAAGTATTGTATTTACTTCTACAGATGTTGGGGTGATAACAAAAAGATATATGGCATTTTTGCCATAAAAATATTCTAAAAGTATCGTATTATCTTGGGTTAGCTTTTCCTGCAGATTTTTTATAGAAATACTGGCTGTATTTTGTTTAGGATATTTAGACTCCACCTGCAATTTTAATTCTTTTAATTGCAAATTTAACTGGTTTAATGTATCCATGATAATTTGAATACTTTTTGCTTCAGCATTGGTTAATTGTGCTCGCACTAACCTATTGATGTTTGCTTCTTGCCATTGTGAAAGCTGATTTTGTTTTAGTAATAAAGAATCTTTCGGGTAGATTTCTAATAAGGATTTATGAGAAATTATTTCAGTGAGTACAGATGCTTTGCTTTTTTCAGCATAGGCAAAAGCGCTGTTTAAGTAGCTTTTGTTTTTTGTTTTTTGATATTCTTCTACTAGCAATTCTATACATTTTTCGCTTCGTATTCTTTGATTTTTTTGGTGTATAATTTTAGCTTCTTGAGCGGTGAGTTGTTCGTGTAGCATTTCAGAAACATGAAAACTCAAGTCATAGTATTTTAGTGCTTGCTCTGGGTCATTTTGAAGTGATGCTAGTCCATCAAATATGTCTAAAAAGGTGTTTTCTGGATAGAGAAACTCTTTTTCTGGTAACTGTTTTGAAATGCTATTTGGAATTAAAAATTGCAGTGCTTTATTTAGTTGATTTTCAGCTTGTATATTTTCTTTTTCTAGGGCAAAAATCTGCGCATTTTCAACATATAATTTTGCGATATCTCTTGCTGTAAAAGGAAGCATTAAAAGTTCTGTTTTAGCAAGATCTAATAAATGATGTGCTTTTGAAAAATCATTTTGTTGTAAGGCTAGTTGTGCTGCGTTTTTGTAGGTGCTAAAAGAAGGGTTTTTTATAAATGCCCTATCTAGAGTTTGTTGCGCTTCTTCAAAACGTTTTAAGGCAAACAGGTTGGTGGCAAGATTGTTTTCAAGTGCTGTTTTTTGTTGGGTGCTTAGGTTAGGAGTTTGTAGTCCTTGTCGTAAAAGGGTAATTGCTGTTTGGTGGTTTCCAGTGTTGTGATACACGATGGAAAGATTTGTAAGTCCGGCTATTTTTTGCGAAATATTATTTTGTGACTCAGAAAGAGCAATGTATTTTTTTATGGTGTTTTCTGCATTCGTAAAATCGCCAGTAGTGGTATATAGATTTCCAAGTGGTTTTAGGCAAAATTCGATAATGTCATAATTGTTTAATTTTGAATTAGAAAAGCGCTGCCAGGCTTTTTCATAGCTGCGGATGGCTTTTGTATTGTTTCCAAATTGGCGCTGGTAATATCCCATATTGCATTGTAAAATAATTAAAGCTAGCTCTTCTTCGTGGGTTTTTACTTGTAGGTTAAAAGTGGTTTCATTTGCTTCAATACGAAGAAGCGTTTCGGGAGTTGGTTTTTCTATAAATTGGTCTAAATGCTTGTAGATAGTTTCTTCTAAAGATTGCGCCTGCACAAAAGTGTGAAATAAAAAGAAAAAAAGAAGAATCCATTTTTGCATCATAATAAGAATTAATGCTTTATTGTTATGAATGCGTTAGGGATAGCAGCGGAAATCCTTACTGATTTTTTAATCAGGAAGATTGAAGCGGATAGCCCGCCCACCTTTTTTGGTGGGAACGCCTTTATTAAAATTTCCATATACCATAGAGTTGAATTTGCTCGTGTGGTGCATTAAAATTATAGACATAACGCACTCCTGCACTTGGACCGATTCTAGCAAAACCGACATTGAAGCCGGCAAAAAGTCCTGTTTCAAAATTATTGAAACTGTCTTTAAAGTTCTCTAAGTTGGTAAAATCCTTTGTTTCATCTCTAAAAACAATACCTTCAGAAGGAATAAGAAGTGAGTACTCGCCGGTGTTTTTTACGCAATATTCACTACTTAAATCTATTTTAAGCTGCACTCCTGCTCCTAAAGCTAAAAAGTTGTTTAAGTTATATCGATAGGAAATGGGCACCAAGTAAAGAGAAAAATTTAAATGTTGCTCTAGATTTTCAATAGCAAATGATTCTATAAAGCCTGTTGCGGGCTGAATAGTTTCTTGTGTAAAGGAGGAAAAATTGTCGAAAGTGCTTCTGGAAATCATTATCTCTGCCTGTAGGTAACCACGATAGGATTTGTATGGAGAAATGGTAGCTCCTACAAAATATTCTTGGTGGTTATCTAAATCTGGGGTAATTATATAACCTGCTTTTGCACCTAAAGAAATTCCTGGCATAAAGCGTGTAGTGGCATAATTAGTAATTATTGGTTCGTTTTTATCGAAATAAATTTCGGTTTTACTTTTGGTTTTTTTCTTGTGAAAATCTTTGGCCAGTTTAATGGTGTATTTTACAAATCCTTTTGTGGAGTCGTACTCTTTGACGTTTTTTTGTTCACTTCCAGGCAGGTAAATGTTTTTGAAGGTGAAAATGGCTTTGGTGGCTGTGAAACTGGTGTCTATACAGCTGAAAGTTACTTCTTTATTTTTAGGGCAAATGGGGCATTGTGGATAAAGGTCTACAATTTGAATGGTGCTTTTGTCAAACATTTCGGGTATTTCGGTTTCTAACCTAATGGTTGTAGCTGGACCCTCGCCGTTGTTTTGAAATTTTGTTTTAAAGTTGAATTTTTTAAAACGAACCAAGCGGTAATTTAATAAGGTAGCATTTGAAGACATTTTGTTTGGATCGTGTGAGGTTACGATTTCCATTTCCATTTCTTTTACCTTGTGGTTGTCAAAATTTCCGTCGGGCACATAAATACTTCTTACGGTAATAATAGCACTAGTATCTTTGAGCATTTCGGGGGTGGTGCGCATGGTGAAAAAGATATTGCGCTCCTCGTTAGGGGCAAGATGATCAAATTCTAATAAACTCCAATCTTTGTAATAGGCTTTAGATTCTTCTAAGGTAAGTGGTAGGTTGATTTTTTCGGTGGTGTCTTGCCATTTTTTGGTTAGGTAAAGCACTTCATTTTTTGCTGAGGCCAAGAGAGTTTCTTTGTCGCCTATCGCATTGGCATAGACAAACATGTTTTCTTGAATTTGTTTTTCGCCATGGTAAGTGCGCGTGTCTGTAAGTTCAAAATTATTGGCTTTGTATTGTTGTTCATTATAAAAGAGGTAGAGTTTTCCTTTAGTTACAAAATCTTTATTGTTTTTGTAGGTTAAAATAACTACCATTTCTTGTTCGGGCATTGGCTCTCTATTACGTTGAAGGCTAAAATCGTCGTTTAAGGATGCGGTTTCTTTATAGGGCTCTGTGACGGTATTTACTTTTATTTTTTGAGGTCGCGTGGTGGGAGTTTTGCCATTGTCGTAGTGGTTTGTAGCCCAAAGATTTACTTCATATTCGCCTTCTTTTTTATAAAAATGCTGTGGATTTTTTTCTTTGCTAAAATTTCCGTCACCAAACTCCCAATAATTTGAATAAAACGCTTTTGGTGCACCAGAAACTTGAATGAGTGGTGGCATTTCAGGTGTAAAGTCTATTCTATTTCCTATCACATCATAGCTAAAAGTAGCGGTGCGAGTTAAGGTGTCGTTTGAAATGGATTGTTGCGCAAAAATAGGCATATAGAAAACACCTAATAAAACAAATATGAAATGGATTTTCATAGTATTGGTTTGGTTAGAATTATTAAATATACAAAAAGTGACGAAACTATGAGGTATCGTCACTTTTAAAGATAGATTTTTAGTTTTAAGGTAAAGCATTTATGATTTGGGTTACTGCTTCTAAGGAAGCAACACTAGTTTCTTCAATAGTAAAGGTAATTAGTTGACCATCAACCACAGTTATGGTTTTTATGGCATATCTAAAATCACCTTCATGCTCTGATAAGAAAATGATGTGTGCTTGTAACCCGATAGGAAATTGTCCATACATAAATGCTAAGCTGTTATCATCTCCAATTCTAGCAATTAAAATTTTTGCGTTGTTGAGATTAAATCCTTCAGGCAATGAAATTTGGATGTTGGTTTTTGGATCTGGGTATGAAATAAATTTATCACAGTTAAACCATCCAAAGTTTTCAACAAAGGCATTGTAAACTTCCATGTTGTCTTGATTGACTATCCAAAACTCACTGGTTTGAGGTAGCCAAATAAGGTTGTCGTTTTCATCTATTACTCCTGAAAATGGTCCCATTTCTGGTTTTGCACCTCCTGTTATGGAAGTGGGTACCGAAAGGAACATCCCGCCACAACCTAAGCTAAGTTCATTGCCATTTTGGTATGCTTTTATATGAAATTCTCCGCCTGAGGTTAATGTTTGTTTTTCGTTATTTTCATCTAAAGCAACAGTTGTTGCATTAGTAGTTAGCATGTTTCCTTTTTCAAATATTTCAACATATTCTAAATGAACAAGTCCAGTAACAGAATTTTCATTTAAAGTAAGGCAGCCACCAACAATGGTTAGTTTTACACCTCTTTCAGACGTAAAAACAATGCCTGTAGCCGCATCAAAGGTTGCGGTTTGTTTTAAGTTGTTGAAAGCATTTTCTTGTAGTGCTTTAAAAGCGGCTGCTGTAGGAGGTGTAACAGAAATTCCTTCAAGGGGGTTATTAAAATCATCATTTTTACTACAACTTGCAAATAATAGTAGGGTAGCTGCTAAAATGGTAATAGTTTGATTTAAATTTTTCATGATTTCTAGTTTTAATGTTTTTAATTTTTTGTTTACACCCTTATATCAACTTGGGTTTAAAATTGTTACCCCTAGGTGTAGAAATTTTTTCAAAAAAAATACCCTACCGTGTTTTGGAGGGCATTGATTTTAATGATAATTTAAAAAATCTTTTTAAGGTAGCGCAGCAATAAGTGCTTGAATTTCGGTTAGTGTTGCTGTTTGGGTTTCACTGTGTGCAATAGTAAAAATTTGGTTTTCAGAAATTATAACTGTTTTTATGGCATAACGCCAAGAGGTAGCAGTAGCAGTAACAAAAATAAGATGCGCTTCTAAACCAATAGGAAGTTGACCATAATGTTCTGAAAACATATTGGTGTTTTGGTTAAAAGTATCGAGATGTGCAAGACCATTATCTTCCCCTGAAAAAGCCATATAAACAGCAGAATTTTCTGCGGTATATCCTTCAGAAACTAATACTTGTATGGTGGTTTTAGGTCGAGGGTCATCAAAAAATCTATCAATATTAGTCCATCCAAAATTTTGAAAGAAAGCAAAATAAGCATTGTTTTGTACAAATACTTCGCCGTTTGGGTTGGGCTCCCAGGTAAGATTGCCACTAGCATCAATAACACCACTCCATAAAGACATGTTTGGGTTGGCAGCGCCAGTAAGTGCTACGGGTACCAGCATTTGAAAACCACAAGCAGGAACCACACGTTCTCCATTGTGGGTGATGTTAATATAAAATGCGCCACCGGTTATTAATAAGGCTTTATCCCCATTAGGCATTCTTCCCATGGTGGGTTTGTTAGGAGCAAGCATGTTGCTTTTTTCATAAAGTTCAATAAACTCTAGGGTTACTTCATCTAAAATTAGTTGTCCATCGGTTGTGGTTAAACATCCTGGAAAAATTTGCAACTGCGCTCCGTTACCTGAGGTAAAAGTTATGCCTTCATCTGCAATAAAATTTACTCTTTGAATAAGGTTGGATAATGCAGAATCTTGCAAGCTGTTAAAATCTTGTGCAGATGGAGCAACAAAGGGATTATTTTCAATAGGTGTGTCACAGCAAGTTTCCTTGTTACAGCTTGAAAAAGAGAATAAAGAAAGTAGAAAGATAAAAATGGATATAGAAAATTTCATAGTAGTGTAACTTCTAAAGAAAAAAGACAGACTCAAATGTACAATTTTTTTCTTATAAATTAAAAAGAAAACCCCTTTGCCAAACATTAAGCAAGGGGTTTTCAACACTAACTAACGAAACAAATTTTTCATAGAATTATTTATGGCAAAGCATTTATGGCAGCAATCATTTGTTCTAAAGTGCCCAAAGTGGTTTCAGATAAAGTAAAAGCGTATTGAGCATTGGCCACTACAGTTACTCCTTGTATGGCATAGCGCCATTGTCCGTTGTCTTCAGTTGCAAAAATAACGTGCATTTCTAAACCGATAGGAATTTGACCATAGTGTTCAGAAAACATTCCGGTACTTGCATTGTAGGTATCTAGGTTGGCAAGTGCATTATTTCCCTCGCCATCGTAAGATAAATATACTGCGCTGTTTTGGTTATCATAACCTTCAGGAACTTCTACTAAAAGTGTGGTTTTTGGTCTAGGGTCGTTATAGAAACGATCTACATTAGTCCAACCAAAGGCATTAAAATAAGCGTAATAGCTTACAGTTCCTTGATTATCTTCTAAAAATACTTGTCCGCCATCGCCTGCAGGGTCTATTTCATCCCAAGTTAAATTATCATTGTTATCTACTGTGCCTTCCCAAAGGGTCATGTCTGGGTCACCTCCACCAGTTAGTGCAGTGGGTATTATAATAAGGATATTATTAGTTAACTCTAATTGTTGCCCGTTTTGGGTAACGTTTACGTAAAATTCGCCTCCTGAAATAAGTAAAGATTTTTTGCCATCAGGACGTTTTCCCATAGTAGTTCTATTTGTGGAAAGCATAGAGCCACGGTCAAAAATTTCTTTGTATTGAAGTTCTACTTCTCCAGTTACTGGAGATCCATTTAGGGTCAGGCTGTTTGGAGGAAGCGTGAAATTTACACCTTTTGGTGAGGAAAAAACTATTCCGTCTTCCGCATTAAAAACACGGCTAAGGTTTACTAATTCATCTGCTAATTTTTTTAAGTCGGCATACGATTGTGCAGAAGGAAAAGTGTCGCCTATACCGTCTCCATCAGAGTCATCGTTTTTACTACATCCTATTAAAGTGATTGTTGCAAGAAGTAAATAGGTAAATACTAAATTTAAATTTTTCATGATTTCTAATTTTAAGGATTATTTGATTTAATTTTTTACAGATTTTATTTCTGTTACACCCTTATATCCAAAACATCAAAAATTTGTTACCCCATATCTGAAAGTTTATTTACTTTAGTGCAAAATAATAATGTTCATGAGCAACAAAAAAATTCATGAAGACCAAAAATATGTTGAAGGGCTATCCCAAAACAATTCGTTTGTGATACAGGCTATATATACCAAGTTTTCGCCAAAAGTCATACATTATATATGTAATAACAGCGGCGATAGAGAACAAGCTCAAGATGTAATTCAGGAGGTGTTGCTTGTAATTTATGATCAAGCAAAAGTTAAAAATTTAAAGCTTACTTGTCCTTTTGACGCCTATTTTTTCTTGCTTTGTAAACGAAAGTGGCTCAATATGTTAAAAAAATCTTCACTGCAAGAGGTAACAATTAATGAAGAGATAGTATCTAAGGATGAACCCCTAGAAGAATTAGTTTCAGAGTCAGAAAATTTTGAAGAAAAGCAATCCTTATATGAGCGTATGTTTCAAAAATTAGGTCAAGCTTGTAAAGAATTGTTAGCAAAAAGTTTTCAATTACAATCGATGGAAGAAGTAGCTGAATCGTTAAACGTGACTTATGGTTATGCCCGAAAAAAGAAATCGCTTTGTATAGGGCAATTAACCAAGATGATACAGGAATCTCCTGGGTTTGCAAACCTTAAAAATCCCCGAAAATGAAAGAGCTTGATTACCATTTATTTGAAGAATATGTTTCAAAACAACTTGATGAAAATGCTTCCATTGCATTTGAAAAACGATTGTTAGAAGATTCTGCATTTAAGAAAAACTTTAAACTTTATAAAGACACCACTAAATTTTTAGAAAATAAATTTGCAAACCAAGCAGAGCGTGAGTCTTTTAAAGAAAATCTTAAAAAGAGTAGCCAAAATAACAGGGTTGGTTTAGAAAACAGAAAACAAAAAACCACGCTTTTTCAACCTTGGAAAATAGCTGTTGCAGCATCGATTTTAGTTATTTTTGGTGTTTTCTTTTCACAATGGTTTTCTGCGCCGGTTTACGCCGATTATGCAAATTATCCTAAAATTAGTTTAACGGTAAGAGGCAGTCAAAATGAAATACTTACAAATGCCGAACAAGCCTTTAACCACGCAAAATTTGCAGAGGCAAATACCTATTTTGACACACTTTTAGCAGCAGATTCAAACAACCAAGAACTTCTATTATATAAAGCAATAGCTCTTGTTGAAATAAATAAAATGGAAGCTGCCGATGTGCTTTTTGAAGAAGTTGCTGCATCAGAATCTGTTTTTGCCAATCAGGCTATTTGGTTTGGGGCTTTAAGCAAGTTAAAACAGAAGGATACAGACGCAAGTATTGTTTTACTAAAAAGGATTTCTGAAGGCGATGAACATTATAAACAGGCACAAAAATTGCTTAGAAAATTACGTTAATAAAGTACCGATAAAGGTTTTCTAAAACTCTGAAATGCTAAATGTATTTCGTTTTTTATTACTTTTTAAAATCCTTTAATTTTATATTAAAAAAACTATACTCTTTTCAGCGGAATAAAGCCTATTTATTTTGTGCGATTAGGTATCTTTGATTCCGTTTTAAACCTTTTAGTGGTAATGATATTTCTTTTTTTCACAACAATTGAAAGTAGTTTTTTTAATTTCAGCTTATTTATGCCGAATAATTTTACCATTCAATGAATATATTACCTTCCCAAAAAATGCATATCTGCATTGTGATTCCTTGCTATAATGAAGAAAAAGGTTTGGTGTTGCAAGAGTATATTCGTTTTATAGAAAAAAATCCTGCGGTTTTAATCTGTTTTGTTAATGATGGCTCAACAGATGCAACTTTAGAAATTCTCAAAGGCTTAGAAAATAGATTTCCTAAACAAGTTTTTGCACATACCTACTCAAAAAATCTTGGAAAAGCCGAAGCTATAAGAAGCGGCGTTCATTTTTGTAATGAAAAGTACACCTTCGATTATATTGCTTATTTGGATGCTGATTTGGCAACTTCATTGGAGGAATGTTCAGCGATGACCTCCTATTTTAACGATAAAATAACCTTTGTTTTTGGATCAAGAATAAGAAGAATAGGCGCAGTTATTCAAAGAAGTCCCTTTCGGTTTATTACCGGTAGAATCATAGCCACAATAATTTCCCATATTTTAAAGTTGAAGGTTTACGATACCCAATGTGGATGTAAAGTATTTTCAAAAACACTTTCAGAAGAAGTTTTCAAACAACCTTTTGTTTCAAAATGGTTGTTTGATGTGGAACTGTTTGATAGAATTATAAAATTTTATGGCAGAAAAATCGTGCTGGAAAAAATGTTGGAAGTTCCACTATTAAGATGGGTTGACCGAGGCGATTCCAAGGTAAAAGCATCTTATTTCTTAAAATTATGGGTTGATTTATACCGTATTAATAAAATTTGCAAATCAAAAAATTAATAAGTTTCTAAAACTATGCCCTTTAAAAACTATAAAAACACCTCGTTCTATCTTACTGTTTCGGTTCTTATTATTGCCCTTTTCAGACTTATCCTCACCTCTGTAATTCCGTTATTAGACAAAACAGAATCCAGATATGCTGAAATTGCCAGATTAATGTATGAAACCAAAGAATGGGTCGTGTTACAAATAGATTATGGTGTTCCATTTTGGGCAAAACCACCTTTATCCACCTGGCTTTCTGCATTAAGTTTTGAAACTTTTGGAGTAAGTGAAATGGCAGTACGTTTTCCTTCCTTTTTATTGGCTATTATTTTGATTATTCTGTTAGGTAAAATGGCAAAAAAAGAAGGAGTTTCTTTTTATTTACCAGCATTTATTTTGTTAACTATGCCAGAATTTTTAATTCATACAGGCGTAGTTTCCACAGATAGTGCTTTGTCATTTAGCATAGCCTTGATAATGATTTCTTTTTGGAAAGCCATGCAAAACGAGACTAAAACTTTTTGGAAATATTTATTTTTCATAGGTCTTGGATTGGGCTTTTTAGCTAAGGGACCTATTATTTTAATAGTAACCGTTCCTCCCATATTTTTATGGATTTTACTTCAAAAAATTAGTATTAAAACTGTTTATACCAAACTACCTTGGTTTATAGGAATAATGCTTACGGCAGTTATATCCATACCCTGGTATATTTTAGCAGAACAAAAGTCACCCGGATTTTTAGATTATTTTATTGTAGGGGAACATTTTAATCGATTTTTAGTACCTGGATGGAAAGGCGATTTATATGGTAGCGGGCATTCACAACCCCTAGGAATGATTTGGTTATTTTTACTGGCTTTTACCTTCCCTTGGATTCAAATTGTTTTGTATAAATTATGGAAAGGTAGAAAAACGATTTTTAAAGATGCTTATGTTACCTATTTAGTGTTTTGGTTATTTTGGACGCCTTTGTTTTTTACTATTTCAAAAAATATTTTGCACACCTATATTCTTCCGGTAACCATTCCTATTGCTTTATTAATGATGTATTGGTGGAAAAATCAGGAAAAGAAAAGAACTATTTTATGGGTAAGCACTATTTTTCCAGCGTTAGTAATGGCAACTTTTTTTTTTGGTTTTTTAACCGGCAAGCTAGATTTTTATATGAATTCAGATAAATATCTAATGGAAAACCAAGCTATAGATTTCAATAATAAAGAATCACTATATTATTGGAAAGAAAAATCATATTCTGGACAGTTTTATTCTTTTGGAAAAGCAAAAACTATTTTAAACACCCAAGCATTAGATACCGTTTTAGAAAGTGAAAATAAGTCTTTTTTAATAGTTTCAAATAGAAGAAAAAAGGAAATTCCGAAAGAATATCAATTGCAATTAAAACCTTTAGATTCTAATTATAAAAGCACACTTTATCTATTAAAAACTTGGGAAACTTCGGTGACTACACAAATGAACAACATCAAAAATAAATAGGCGTACTAAAATTGTGTAGTGTTTTTTTGTAATAATGAGAAGATTTTTTTAGACTAAATCTTCTTTAATTCGGATTAATTCTTTCTTAATAAATTCTAATTTTTGAATGATTTCAAAATTATCTAATGTCTTTTTTTTATTTTCTTTCAGGTGAATTTTAGCTCCTTCCAGCGTAAATCCTCTTTCTCTTACAAGGTGAAAAATAAGCCCTAAATATTTGATGTCTTCCGAAGTAAATTTACGATTTCCACTTGTATTTTTTTTAGGCTGTAACGCATCAAATTCCTTTTCCCAAAAGCGAATTAATGAAGGGTTTACACTAAAAGCTTTAGCAACTTCTCCAATCTTGTAATATCGTTTTTCTGGAAGCTCTATTTTCATAGCTTTGCTTCAAAAGTTAGAAGAATTCTTTGGTTCTCTATTTTATTGAAAGGTATATTCATGTTTCTTAATCTAGTGATTGATTTTCTTGTTGCGATTTTTTCAATAGTTTATCAAATTCATCAGCAGTTAAGTGTCCGTAGTAGAAGTTAATTGGGTTTAAACGTTCGCCATCTTTAAACACCTCATAGTGTAAATGTGGTGCTTGTGACCTTCCTGTACTTCCCACAAACCCTATAATATCTCCTCTTTTTACAAGTTGACCATTGCGAATATTGTATTTATGCAAGTGGGCATAAAGGGTTTCATAACCAAAACCGTGGTCAATTACGATATGATTTCCATAACCTGTAGCGGTATTGTCTGCTCTAAGAACTTTGCCATCACCCGTTGCGTAAACAGGCGTGCCTCTTGGCGAGGTAAAATCCATGCCGTAATGAAATTTTCTAGCTTTTGTAAACGGGTCTGTACGAAAACCATAACCGGATGCCATTCTAGACAAGTCCTCATTAGATACCGGTTGTATTGCTGGAATGGAAGCTAATAATTTTTCTTTTTCTTTTGCAAGCGTGGTGATTTCATCTAATGATTTTGATTGTACAACCAATCGTTTCGTTAAAACATCCATACGTCTGCTAGTAGAAATAATAAGTTTAGAATTATCAAAACCATCTAGATCACTATACCTATTTACACCACCAAAACCTGCTTTACGTTGTTCTTCAGGCACCGGATTTGCTTCAAAATAGAGCCTGTAAATAGTGTTGTCTCGATCTTCTACATTGGCTAGCACTTCCTCAACCTCGCGCATCTTTCTATTCAGTAATTCAAAACGCAATTTTAAATTTGCTAATTCTCTTTTTGCAATTTTTTCGCGGGGAGTTTCAATAGCAGGAATGTTCAGATATACTAAAAGCAATAAAAAACCACTTAAAAACATTCCTAATATATAAAGCAAAAACAGTCCTAGTCTTCTACCTTTTTTTTGCTCAATTTTTCGATAGGAAAGGGTATCACTATCGTAATAATATTTAACCTTTGACATAAGTTAAAATGTTCTATTTTTGCACAATATAGTGTATAAAAATTTATGAAAAATTACTTTCATAACGAACAAAGATAAAAAATAGTTTTACACGACCTTACATATTAATATTCCTTTTGCATTTATGAATTCAAACCAAGTACGTACCCAGTTTTTAGATTTTTTTAAATCCAAGCAGCATAGCATTGTTGCATCAGCACCTATGGTTATTAAAGATGACCCAACTCTAATGTTTACGAATGCTGGAATGAATCAATTTAAAGAGTATTTTCTTGGAAATGGTATTCCAAAAAGCAACCGCATAGCCGACACTCAAAAATGCCTTCGTGTTTCGGGTAAGCATAACGACTTGGAAGAAGTGGGTAAAGACACCTACCATCATACCATGTTTGAAATGTTAGGCAATTGGAGTTTTGGTGATTATTTCAAAAAAGAAGCCATACATTGGTCGTGGGAGTTACTCACTAAGGTTTATAAAATAGATAAAGAAAGTCTGTATGTTTCTGTTTTTGAAGGAAGCAAAGATGCAGATAACCTTTCCTTAGATACAGAAGCTTATGATTTATGGAAAGCCATAGTGCCCGAAGAACGTATCATTTTTGGCAATAAAAAAGACAATTTTTGGGAGATGGGCGATCAGGGTCCTTGCGGTCCTTGTTCTGAAATTCATGTAGACATTCGTTCTGATGAAGAAAAATCAATGGTGCCAGGGAAAGATTTAGTAAATAATGACCATCCACATGTTATTGAAATATGGAATCTGGTTTTTATGCAATACAATAGAAAAGCCGATGGTTCGCTAGAAAAACTACCCGCACAACATGTGGATACAGGCATGGGTTTTGAGCGTTTGTGTATGGTTTTACAAGGAGTAAAATCAAATTATGACACCGATGTTTTTTTACCACTTATTCAGAAAATAGAAAAAGTTACCCATTCACCTTACGGGAAAAACGAAGAAACAGATATAGCTATTCGCGTAATTGCTGACCACGTAAGAGCCGTTGCTTTTGCAATTACCGATGGGCAATTGCCTAGCAATACCGGAGCTGGTTATGTGATACGAAGAATTTTGCGACGCGCCATTCGCTATGGTTTTACTTTTTTAAATACCAAAGAACCTTTTATTTACCAATTAGCAGAAACCTTAAGCAACCAAATGGGCGATGCCTTCCCTGAATTGCTTGCACAAAAAAACTTGGTGGCAAATGTTATTAAAGAAGAAGAAGCCTCATTTTTACACACCTTAGACCAAGGTTTAGAGTTGCTGACTCAAGTAATAGCAGAAGCTAAAGATAAAACTATTTCCGGAAAAAAGGCCTTTGAGTTGTATGATACCTTTGGGTTTCCTATTGATTTAACTGCTCTTATTTTAAGCGAAAGAGGATATGCACTAGATGAAGTTGGTTTTCATAAAGAATTACAAAAGCAAAAAGCTCGCTCTCGAGCTGCTTCCGAAATTGCAACAGAGGATTGGACGATTCTGAAAGAAGCTAACAAAGAGGCTTTTGTGGGCTATAATCAAACTGAAAATCAGGTGCATATTACCCGGTTCCGAAAAGTAGATTCTAAAAAAGATGGTCAACTTTTTCAAATTGTTTTAAACAGCACTCCCTTTTATCCGGAAGGTGGAGGACAAGTGGGGGATAAAGGAATTCTCACCCCAATCCTCTCTCCAAAGGAGAGGGAAATAAGCCCCTCCTCTGGAGGGGTTGGGGAGGATATTGAGATTATAGATACAAAAAAAGAAAACAACCTGATTTTGCATTTTACCAAAAAACTTCCTAGCAATGTAAACGCAACATTTACAGCAAAAGTAGATACTTTTTTAAGAAATAACACCGCTAAAAATCATTCAGCCACTCACTTACTTCATCAAGCTCTGAGAAGTGTTTTAGGTACACACGTAGAACAAAAAGGCTCCTTAGTTAGCCCTGATTATTTACGATTTGACTTTTCCCATTTTGCAAAACTTAGTGTGGCAGAATTACAACAAGTTGAGGCTTTTGTGAATGCTAGAATTGAGGAACAATTACCTTTAATAGAACGACGAAATATTTCCTACAACCAAGCACTAGAAGATGGAGCAATTGCTTTATTTGGCGAAAAATATGGAGATTCTGTGCGCACTATTCAATTTGGAAAAAGCATGGAATTGTGCGGAGGTATTCACGTAAACAATACAGCAAACATCTGGCATTTTAAAATCATTAGCGAAGGCGCTATTGCTTCCGGAATTCGAAGAATGGAAGCTATTACCGGCGATGCTGTAAAATATTATTTTTCGGAACAAGAAAATAAACTCAACAAAATTAACCAAGCATTAAAAAATCCACAAGATGTTATAAAAGCACTCCATTCATTGCAGGACGAAAATGCAAAGCTGAAGAAACAAATGGAAGGACTTTTAAAAGATAAAGCAACAAATTTAAAAGGGGAATTAATAACTGAAATTCAAGAAGTTAATGGTATATTGTTTTTGGCTAAAGAAATTAATCTTGATGCTACAGGAGCAAAAGACCTTGCATACGAATTAGGAAACTTAGGAAAAAACCTGTTTCTGCTTTTAGCAACGGTGCAAGACGATAAGCCAATGCTTACTTGCTATATTTCTAAAGAATTAGTAGCTCAAAAAGGGTTGAATGCGGGTCAGGTGGTGCGTGAACTTGGTAAATACATTCAAGGCAGTGGCGGCGGACAACCGTTTTTTGCAACCGCCGGAGGTAAAAATTCAGCAGGAATTCCAGAGGCTTTGGAAAAGGCTATAGATTATATAAAGCAATAAAAATAAATCTCACACAAAGAAGCATAGACGCCAAGAAAATGGAATAATTTGCAAGCTATATACATAACAATACCTTTGCGTCTCTACAACTTGGCGAGAAAAAAATGGAACTAACAACAAAGATACCCATCCCAAAAAGTAATCATCCCATAGATTACAATTCAAGAATTATTTCCTTTGGCTCTTGTTTTACCGAAAATATGGGAGAAAAATTAGATTATTTTAAATTTCAAACCACAACAAATCCCTTTGGAATCCTTTTTCATCCTTTGGCTATTGAGAAATTGATTTCTTTCGCTTTAAGTGAAAAACAGTTTACAGAGGAAGATATTTTCTTCCATATGGAACGATGGCATTGTTTTGATGTGCATTCTGAGCTAAGTCACGTAAATAAAGAGGAGTTTTTAAAGCAATTAAATTCGGCACTGTTAGAAACCAAAAAAGCACTTTTAGAAGCAACGCATTGCATAATTACCTTAGGTACAGCGTGGGCGTATCGGCATAAAGTTATCAGTGAAATAGTGGCCAATTGTCATAAAGTGCCACAAAAAGAATTTGAAAAGGGGTTGCTTTCCATAGAAGAAATGGAAACAAGCTTGGAGAATAGTATAGCAATACTTAGAAAAGTCAACCCTAATATTACATTCATTTTTACCATTTCGCCTGTAAGGCATCTCAAAGATGGATTTGTCGAAAACCAAAGAAGTAAGGCCAACTTAATTGCAGCACTTCATGGTTTTATATTAAAAAGCCCCACTTTGGAGGGTTGGGGGGCTTATTTCCCTTCCTATGAAATCCTGATGGATGAGCTTAGAGATTATCGTTTTTATGCTGAAGATATGTTACACCCTAGTGCAGTGGCTATAAACTATATTTGGCAACGCTTTGTAGAAACGTGGGTTTCTAAAGAGGTGTTTTCTACAATGAAAGAGGTTGAAAACATTCAAAAAGATTTAAGGCATAGACCATTTCATAAAAAAAGCAAAGCACACCTAGCGTTTTTATTTCAACTAGATGAAAAGATACACCATCTTCAAAAAAAGTATAAGCATATCCATTTTAGTGAAACACCTAGCCTCTAAAATCGATACCCTACAGCAATGTTAAAACGAGGCACAACAGCACTATATTGATATTCATTGCTATTTAATAGATTTCTGCCTATACCACCCGTTACTTCGGCTACTATTTTTTCTCGTAATACAAATTTACCTCCTATGGCAATACCTAGTGCAAAATCTACTACATTTTTTCTTTCTTCTGTTTGGTTATTATTGCCAATAGGGATATCTTCATAATAAAAATACTGGTATTCTTTCGTAGAGTTCAACATGCCAAAACCCTCAAAAAAGAAACCTTGTGCTGGTTTATTGCCAAAAAACAAACGATAGTAGGGAGTGAGTACATAATTGATGTCCCATCTCGCTTCTTCACTGGTAGGAATCAATACTGCAATTCCAAGAGAGGATTCCTTACTTAAATTTCTTTCATAACTAATTTCTGTAGCTCCTAAAACAAAATAGAACATATTCAGTTTAATTTCATTTTTACCAAATAGAACAACTTCCTGTTCTTGTGCGTTACCTATTAATGTTAATAACAGTATAGTAATGCAACTAATTTTTTTCATAGAGATAAATGGGTATAAAATGCCATCAAATATCGTTTTTTATCTTATACAAAATATTTTTTTTTCATCATATAGGTATTTGATTTTTAAAAGAAATAAACCCTGTTTGTTTCTTTTAAAATTCCGAATTAAAAACTATTGATGCTAAATAGGTCTATAAATAAGGCATTTGCCTTATTGCATTATTATTTAGTGTGTTACATATTTGTGCCATCTACTATCGAATAAAAAATAGTAAGCATGAAACAAATAAAGCAACACCTAAAAGCACTTTTGTCTTTCCTAATATTAAGATGTCATGGTGATGGCCAACATCAAAATTCTTCTATTAGTACAAGCCATGCTTTTTACGTAACATCAAGCGAATCTACCGCAAACATTTCTTTGAGAATTTTTAAAAAATACAATTTTACCCACTCTAAGGCAAACCTTTGTACAAAATGTTTGTTTAATTTGATTATTTCAGCTTCACATACTATCACTAGTGTATTTAACGAGATTAACGTTAGAACTCTAGATTTTAGGTTTTAGGATAATTTAAAAAATAAAATAACTAACCCTTTAATATATAAAACAATGAAAACAATGAAAAACACAATGTATTTAATGCTAATTGGTTTAGCATTAATATTCACGACAACTTCATGTAGCAGTAATGATGACGGTGGCGATGGCGGAAATGCAGCGTCCGGAATCGTAAAAGCTAAAGTTAATGGCACAAATATTAGTTCAACAAAACAACTTACCACCGCGACGCAGGTTGATGCTGGAGGTGTAACCACCGTTTTAATTCAAGGAACAAACATGGATGGCAAAGGATTTAATTTTACCATAAATGGTTTTGAAGGAATAGGCACATATCCTATTGGCGGAGGTGCAAATATTTTTGTGGTTGCAAATTACGTAGAAGGTAACGCACAAAATCCTTTAGAAACACAAATTTGGACAGCACCTTATGATACTTCAGTTTCTGGTGAAATTCAAATTTCGGAAGTAACGGCTACTACCATAAAAGGAACTTTCGAATTTACTGGTAAAAATAACGATGGAACTTTTAAAACGATAACAGAAGGATCTTTTAACGTAGATTTTCAATAAAACAAAGGTTTTTATAAACCATGTAATAGAGCCGGAATTTTAAAATTCTGGCTCTATTTATTATACGGCATTTGACGTATTGATTTGCACAAGTCTAAACTTGAAATTAGCAGAAAAACTAATCAACCACTATTATGAAAAAAGCTGTCCACTTTTCGTTATTTTTCTTTTTTATGATTTCAACTACCGTGTTGATGTCTCAAAAAACAAACATCGATTACACCTATGACTTAGGCGCTAAAGTAAATGAAATGAAGCTTACAGAAGCAGGTATCCTTGTTGCCGCTACAAAAGACGGGCTTATTTGTATTAAGCCAAAAGGTAAAGATTTACATTTTAAGTTTACAGAATATGGAAATGTAAAACCAGAAGAATATTATTTTGTGCCAAACTCTCCTTATATTGTTATTTCACAAGGAGGTTTTGCAAACATTAGTTCAAAAAAAACGGTAATTGATTATGTTTCAGGAAAATTACTTTTTGGTTCAGAAAGAGATAATTGGAAACAGGTATCTACAGAAACAGTAGCAATACCCCAAAACAAATTAATTATTAGCGGACTTCAAAAAGGGGGTGGAATTGCTGAAAACAACACTCCTAAAATTGCTGTTTATGATCTTGGAACAGGCCATTTAGATTTCTCTTTTTATATGTTTGAGCCCGGTAAAACAACAGCTGGCTACTATGCTGTAACAGGAGATTCATTTTTGCTTAATGACAAAATTCTTATTCCAACCTCAAAAGGTATAATCGCAAAAACATTTAACGGAACAACCCTTTGGGAAAACAAAGTAAAAAATGCAAACTGGATGACCGTAGATGACACGGGCAATGAAATATATGCTTTTGAAAGCAATGCTTCAGGTTCAAACACTGAAATTTATAAAATAGATCCAAAAACAGGAAAAGAACTTTGGGAAAAACCAGCAAAAGTTAAAGGGCAAGTAGTTAATTTTGAAATTACTCCGCAAGGCTTAGCCATTGTAAGTAACAAAAGTAGCGGCGGAAGCAGTAGCGTATTTTCTGCAAAAGATGAATCTGAAATAGGGTTTTTAAGCGCAAAAACAGGTCAGGATTTATGGGAAAAAGCACCAAAAACTAAAGGATATGTTCAGCATTTCTATATTATGGAAGATGGAATATTATTTGGCATTCAACAAGGAGGTATAAATAAAATTTCTTACGATGGAAAACCATTATTTAAAAAACCTTTAAATACAGGTGAAAACATTCATGTAATGGCAAAAACTCCACAAGGTCTTATTTACATAACGGAAGAAGACGCTAACATTGTAAACTTGAATTCTGGTGAAACTGTTTGGAAAAAACCTTTGAAATTTAAACGCACAAATGGCGTTGAATCTACCTATGATGCAGCAAACAAACGCTACTTAATTGCTACAGATAGTGAAATTATTGCCGTTGATGAAAATACAGGAGATTTTAGTTCATTGTCAAAATTAAAATTTGAGGAAAAAGAAGGCCCTACAAGCATGGAGATAAGAAATGGAAATATCTTTGTAGGATCTAGTCAGAATATGTTTTTAATAGATCCGGCAGGCTCTGAAAAATTCAATGCCTATTTTAAATCTCCAGGCATAAGTACTTTCGGAAAAATTGCAATGGGCGTTTTAGCGGTTACTTCAACAGCTCTAGCAACACAACAAGCTGCAGTTGCCGGTGCAAACAAAAATTCATTGGGATATTATAATGAATATGGTGCCCAAGCTAACAGAAATTCAGAAATGTTTTCAGCTATTGGCACCGCTTCTTTTAATGAAATGGCAAAAAGATTTAAAGCTAGTACGCAAACTCAAGATTCTCAATTTATACTTACCAAAACCGATAGTGGCGTTGGACTCGTAAAAGTTAGCAAAGACACAGGAAAAATAACTAAAGAAGTAATATTGAATGATAAAAAACCCGTGTATGAAGTGGATGAAATAGAAGGTGTTTTATATTATAGTAATGGTAATAAAATTGAGGCCTATCTATTAAACTAGTACATCTTTATGGGTTTTTATAATTGTGACGATAGTTTTACTTGTACGCCTCCTATAAAAAAACGTTACTTGCACATAAAGGGCTATTCATTTTTTAGGCTGTAAACTTTTTAAAAAAAAAATAGTGTTTTTCTGAGAAATGACCGAAAATATATTTTCATAATCATTATGAAATAAGACTTGCACCAAATTAAAAATATGCTGAAGGTAACCTGTTTTTTAAATATGTAAACCACATCAAATGATTTTGATAAAAAATTTAGGAATGATTTTACAAAAATTTAGAATAAATTTTACAGAAAGCATAGTAAATCAAGAGGTTGAATATTTGTTTTTTTTCGTAATTATTGTTTTTATTCTGCTTGGTTTCATCTATATAATTAGGACAAGTATATTAATATATAAACAACAATTCATTCATAAAATCAACACCAATTATTTTAAACAACTAATTATGTGTCAAGAAAAAGGCAAAATTGATGCCTTTTCAGAAGATAATTTTAATGAAAAACAAAAGAAATTTTACACAGCTATTTTGGTTCTTAAAAGCAGATGGATAGATTTAAAATTGTTTTTGAATGCATTGCAGAATTAAGGGTATAAAACCTAATAAATTAAAATAAAGCACTTTAAATACAAAAAAAATATAGATATCTATCTCATTTTGTTTAAATTTATAGTATGTAATCCATTTTGGTATTATTATGTTTATGAAAAAGAATGGAATTCTATTATTGGCAATACTGGGTTTTGTTTACTTAGGCACTTCACAATCGCCCCAAAAAATAGACAGTTTACTTAGGGTTATTGAAACAACCTCAAACGACTCCATAAAGTTGCGACTCACAAATCAAGTTTCTTTTTATTTTATTTTTAATGACATTGAGCGCGCTAAAACTCTTTTAAACAAAGGGTTAAAAGATGCAAAAAATAATAATTTTGACTTTGGTTACAATGAACTTACCAATACAAAAGGAATTTACTTTGATGTTACCGGTCAAAAAGATTCTGCTCGTTTTTATTTTAAAAAAGGCCTGGACCTAAGTCGTAAAAACAACTTCAAAAATATTGAGCAAATGTCTCTGAATAACCTTGGCATGTTTAATTGGAACAATGGAAGTTTTGAACAAGCCCTTAATTATTTTTATCAGGCATTAGAGATGAATAGGTCAAATAGTTCTAAAAATATTCAGGGCGAAGCCATTTATCTTAATAATATTGGACTTATTTATCAGGAGTTAAAACAATATGAAAAAGCCATTGAACATCATAAAAAAGCCTTAAAAATAAGAGAAGATTTAAATCTTGATTCAGAACAAGCTACATCACTATCTAATTTAGGAGTATGTTATAAATCCCTTTATCAATATGATAAATCCATAAAAGCCTATGAACGAGCAATAGCCCTTTCTGAAAAGTCAAAAAACACACGTAATTATTATGCATTTTTTGATAACCTAGCTAGCGTTTACTATGAAATGGAAAATTATGAAAAGGCAATTGAATTTTACAAAAAAGCATTAGAAAGACCTGAAATTATTGGAGAAAACCCAAAATCTGATTTGAGTACGTATGGAAATTTAACAGCAGCATTTGTTGCGCTTAATCAGCCAATTGAAGCACTTTTCTATGCAACTAAAGGGTTTCAAGTTTTAGAAAAAAATCCTCAACTAAAAAACTTTGCAGGGACATTATATAAAAGTGCTTCAGAAAGTCATTTTATGCTTAATAATATCAATAAAGGAAGCAAACTTTTAGCAGAATTTATTGCTATTAACGACAGTATTTTTTCTAGTAATAATGCAAAAGCTATTGCTGGTTTAGAAGTAAAATTTAAAACCCAAGAAAAAGAAATTCAACTGGCAGAAACCCGCGCAGCTCTAGCTGAAAATGAACTAAAAATAGGTCGAAAAAACTTGCTTATATACGGCACTTTAGCATTAACACTGTTTATAGCAATTTTAGGATTTTTAATCTATACCCAACAAAAACTCAAAAACCAACAATTACGAAAAGAGGCAGAATTAAAAGACGCCTTAAACCAGATTGCTATCCAAAATGAACTGCAAGAACAACGCCTTCGCATTTCGCGTGATTTGCATGACAACATAGGTGCACAACTCACGTTCATTATTTCAACTATGGATGCGATTAAATATGGATTCAAACTGCAAGATGAAAAATTGGGCGACAGGCTTCGGGATATAAGCCAGTTTACATCAAACACTATTTTTGAGTTAAGAGATACCATTTGGGCCATGAACAAAACTCAAATTTCCTTTGAAGACCTAAACAGTCGAATTACTAATTTCATCAATAAAACAAGAGAAGTATCCGAATTCATAAATTTTAATTTTGAAGTATCTGAGGAAGTAAATCAAAAACAACACTTTACCTCTGTGGAGGGAATGAATATCTATCGTATCATTCAAGAGGCTTTGCACAATTCACTTAAATATGCGTGTGCAAAAAATATTCATATTCACATAAGTGAAACTCCAAATGAAATTGAAATTAAAATTCAAGATGATGGTGTGGGCTTTGATTTAGAAAAAGTGGAATTGGGCAACGGTATATATAATATGCAAAAAAGAGCAAAAGAAATAATGGCAAAGTTAAATATAGAAAGCAGAAAAAATAAAGGAACTAAAATTTTATTGTTTTTAAAAAAAGAAGAATTATCTCAACAAAAAGAAGCCTCTTAAATAAGGCAATTGCCTTATTAAAAATAACCTATAAATTACATAACTTTAAATTTATTAAAACACAGACATAATGTTTTTAAAAATAGCCATTGTTGACGATAATTCTTTTTTGATTCACAGTATCAAAGAGAAACTTTCTTTTTTTGATGATATTTCCATAAAACACACCTCTTTAAATGGCTCAGAATTGCTCATTAAATTAGAAGATAACCATCACCTAGACTTAATTTTAATGGACATAGAAATGCCAGTACTCAACGGAATTGAAACCACCCAAATTGTAAAACAAAAATACCCACAAATTAAGATCATTATGCTCACGGTTTTTGATAATGATGAAAATATTTTTAACGCTATAAAAGCAGGCGCAGATGGCTATTTACTCAAAGAAGTAAATCCCCAACAGTTACACAAAGGCATTATCGAAACTCTAAACGGTGGAGCAGCAATGAATCCTTCCATCGCATTAAAAACTCTGAAATTACTTAGAAACCCCATTGATATAGAAAATCTGCAAGATAAAAACGATATTTCCCTGACCTCTCGAGAAGCAGAAGTGCTTGAACAATTAAGTAAGGGTTTAAGCTATATTGCTATTGCTGAAAATATTTTTCTATCACCAAGTACTGTGCGTAAACATATCGAAAATATCTACAAAAAATTACAAGTACACAGCAAACTTGAAGCTGTACAAAAAGCCAAAAGGTATAACATCATTTAAATAGTTACTTTTTTATCCTTGTTTAAAATGTGCCTTTGGTTAAAAAAAAATAGAAAGAAGAAATTTTCCTATTTTTACATAAAAATAAACCGTGCAAAAAATACTAATAGGAGCCATTCTTACACTCATTTTTGTATTTGCTTTCCGATATTGTGAAAATAAAAACCAAAAAAGACACCAACTTTTGGAGCGTACCGCACTTATTCAAAAGGAACTTATTAACGTAGGAAAGCTCGTGGTAACAGAGGGCTATTTTTCGCAAGTTTTTACCTACGAAGATTCCAAAAAATTATATTTTGATGTGCTTTCCGCCAGAAAAAAAGCCTTAGTGATTGTTAATGCAAAAGTAACGGTTGGTTATGATCTAAGTAAAATAGTTTCCAAGATAGATCAGAAAGCAAAAACAGTAACCATTTCTTATATTCCAAAAGAAGAAATTAACATCTACCCAAGCATTGAATATTATGATGTTACACAAGATTATTTAAACCAGTTTGACGCAAAAGATTATAATATCGTAAAACAGCGAGTGGATAGACTTATAGAAAGTAAAATTAACAACTCAGATTTAAAATGGAATGCAAAAAACAGACTGATAAGCGAATTGCAAAAAATTTATATTCTTACCAACACACTTGGATGGACATTAAAATACAATGAAGATATAATTGAAAATCAAGAAACACTTCAGAAATTAAAATTATAATACGTTTACAATCAAAAGCCTTCATGAATAAAAATACCAGAAAAGATAAAATTATCGCCGTTGCAGCAAAACTGTTTAAAGAAAAAGGATATAGTGCTATAACCATGAGAGATATTGCAGACAAAATGGAAATAAAAGCAGCCAGTTTATACAACCATATACAATCCAAACAAGAAATTTTAGATACCATCATCATCCAGATAGCAGAACAATTTACCGCCAAAATGCAAACCATCGTAGAATCGAAAGAAACCACCTATCAAAAATTAAGGCATATCATAGAGTTACACATTGACATTACCATAGAAAACGCCGATGCATTAGCCGCATTAAATAATGATTGGATGCACTTAGAAGGCAATTTGGCTTATTTTATTCAAATGCGGGATGCCTATGAAAACAATTTTAGAAGCATCCTCAATACCGGAATAGCTAATGGTGAAATAGTAGCGAGAGATCCTGAAATTATCCTGTTTTCATTGCTTTCCACTCTTAGAACCCTTTATTTGTGGTATACCAAAAAAGGAGGGGTTGACGCCAAAAAACTAAAAGAAGACATGCCAGAAACATTATTAAATGGTATAATACGATAAGAAATAAACACACCACTTCTACAAAACAAAGGAGAAGTGAAAATAGATAATTTGCAAATGTAACTAACAATCGTTAGTTTTGTTTTTGTTCAAAATTTAGTTAGCTTCGTAATCTATGTCAAAATTTTATAAAATACCTGTAAAAGAGGTCTATAAAGACACCAAAGACTGTGCGGTCATAGCCTTTGATATCCCCAAAGAATTACAACAAGAATTTGCATATCGTCAAGGGCAACATCTTACCCTAAAAGCAATGATTAATAAAGAAGATGTGCGAAGATCGTACTCTCTCTGTTCAAGCCCTTTAGATAAAGAGTGGAAAGTAGCCGTTAAACAAATTTTTGAGGGTAAGTTTTCCAATTATGTTGCAAAAAAATTAAAAGCAGGCGATGTGCTGGAAATTATGCCACCTTCGGGAAATTTTGGCGTTGAGGTCAATCCAAATCAAGAAAAAACTTATGTAACATTTGCAGCTGGAAGCGGAATAACACCCATACTTTCCATCATTAAAACACATCTTACTTTAGAACCAAATGCTAAATTCAAGTTATTTTACTTGAACAGAACCGCAAAATCCATTATATTTAAAGAAGAAATTGAAGCCTTGCGAAACACGTTTTTCGGAAGATTCGAAATATTTTATTTTTTAACCAAAGAGCATCGGGATATCGAGTTGTTCAACGGAAGATTTACTTCCGAAAAAATCAAACAACTCACCACTTCTTTAATAGATATTGAAAATGTGGATGAATGCTTCATTTGTGGACCCGAAGAAATGATTTTCTTGCTAAAAGATGAGTTGGTGAAAGCCGGACTTAGTAAAGATAAAATTCATTATGAACTCTTTGTTACGGGTATTACCGAAGAGGATAAAAAACGCGTAGAAGCAGCACTAGAAAGTAAAGTCATTGGTACAGATATAACAATATTAGATGCTGGGAAAGAATTTCACTTTACCATGAGTGAGGAATATGATAACATTTTAGACGGTGCACTTGCAGCAGGGGCAGATTTGCCGTTTGCTTGCAAAGGTGGCGTTTGTAGCACCTGCAAATGCCGGCTTATAGAAGGAACAATAGCCATGAAAATTAACTATGCCTTAGATGAAAAAGAAGTAGCTCAACAACTTATTTTAAGCTGTCAGGCAGTGCCAACATCAGATAAAATTGTATTAGACTTTGACGTCTAACCAAACACCCGCTTATGCGGGTGTCTTGTCAATCAAATGACGAAACATAAATTGAAAACCAAAAATAAATTCCCAAAAGCCCCTCTCCTTGGGAGAGGGGTTGGGGTGAGGATTATGAGCGAAAAAGAAATAAAAAACCTGCAACAAATTTTTGAAGCCAAAATAGCGCGCGACGAGAAAATCGAACCCAAAGACTGGATGCCAGAAAAGTACCGTCAAACGCACATCAGGCAAATCTCACAGCACGCCCATTCTGAAATTGTAGGAATGCTGCCTGAAGGAAACTGGATTACCCGGGCACCTTCTTTACGCAGAAAAGTAGCCCTGCTCGCTAAAATACAAGATGAAGCCGGCCACGGGCTTTATCTGTACAGCGCCTGCGAAACCCTAGGCGTTTCCAGAGACGAGCTCTACGAGCAACTCCACACCGGAAAAGCAAAATACTCCAGTATCTTTAATTATCCCACATTAACCTGGGCAGATATGGGTGCCATTGGCTGGTTGGTTGACGGTGCTGCTATTATCAATCAGGTGCCGTTGTGTAACACCTCGTTTGGCCCTTACGCCCGTGCAATGGTGCGTGTATGCAAGGAAGAAAGTTTTCATCAACGTCAGGGTTACGAAATTATGCTCACTCTTTGCAATGGCACGCCCGAGCAAAAGGAAATGGCACAAGACGCCTTGAACCGCTGGTGGTGGCCCTCATTAATGATGCTAGGTCCCACAGATGATGAATCTGTTCACACCGCACAATCCATGAAATGGAAGCTAAAACGAAAAACCAATGACGAACTCCGCCAGCAGTTTATTGACCAAACGGTGCCGCAGGCAGATATTTTGGGAATAACCATTCCCGACGCCGATTTAAAATGGAATGAAGCTGAAGGTAAATACGATTTTGGAACTATAAATTGGGACGAATTCTGGCAAGTAGTAAAAGGCCACGGCCCATGTAATAAAGAGCGAATGTCTGCAAGAGTTAATGCATGGAACAATGGAGAATGGGTGCGCGATGCTGCAATGGCTTACGCCGAAAAGCAGGAAGCAAAGAAGGTTGAAAAAGCAAGTTAAAACGTAACGACGTAATACGTTACGTCGAAAACACGTTATTTCGTGCCGTCGTAAAATCCTACACCGATATGTAAAAGAACCAAATAAATTTGAAAAAAGCATAAAACATGACAAAAGACATAAACCAAACTCCCCCTCCTTCGGAGGGGGCTGGGGGGAAGAAAAACTGGCCCCTCTGGGAAATCTTCGTAAGAAGCAAAAACGGATTAGAGCATCGCCACTTTGGAAGTTTACATGCTGCAGATGCAAAAATGGCAATAGAAAACGCCCGCGATGTCTATACTCGCCGCAATGAAGGAGTAAGCATTTGGGTTGTGGAATCTAAACACATCACCGCCTCAAATCCTGAAGAAAGCGGAGAACTTTTTGAACCCGCGGCAGACAAGGTGTACCGTCATCCTACTTTTTATGAGTTGCCAGATGAGTTGAAACATATGTAGTCCCCACCCTAACCCTTCCACCGCAGGCGGAGAGGGAACAGCTTTTTTAATTTTATAAAATTATGAGTTTAAATACACAAAGAAACATAAGTACCAATCCAACTCCCCCTCCTTCGGAGGGGGCTGGGGGGAGGACCCAGTATATACTAGAAATCGCAGACAACTCCCTCATCCTAGGCCAACGCCTCGGTGAACTCTGCGGTCACGGACCCAGTTTGGAAACTGATATTGCCCTCACCAATATGTCGCTCGACCTTTTTGGGCAGGTGCGTAGTTATTACCAATACATCGCCCAACTTTCCGAAGAAGAAAAAACTGAAGATGACATCGCTTTTTTACGTTTAGAACGTGATTACAAAAACGTGCTGCTGGTAGAACAACCCAATACCGATTTTGGTTATGTCATCACCCGTCAGTATTTCTTTGATGTATTTCACTTGATGCTGATGCAACAATTGCAATATAGTAAAGATGAGACCCTTTCGGCCATAGCCAAAAAAGGAATCAAAGAAGTGAGTTACCACAAACGCTTTTCGGGCGACTGGGTAAAACGCCTTGGCGACGGTACTGAAGAAAGTCACGAGCGTGTTCAAAAAGCCGTTAACGATCTGTGGCCTTACACCAATGAACTCTTTGAAATGACCGAAACCGCAAAAGCTGCCGTAGAAGCGGGAATAGGAGTAGAAGCAAGTCAGTTAAAAGAAGCCTATTACAAAGAAGTGAGCGAGCTCTTAAGAGAAGCCACTCTAGAAGTTCCCGAAAGCAAGTATTTTCACAAAGGAGGTAAACACGGCGTCCACACTGAGCATATGGGCTACATCCTTTCTGATATGCAATTCATGCAACGCACCTATCCCGGAATGAAATGGTAGGGAGTGAAGATTAACGATTGAAGATTCTTGGATTTACGATTTAAATATAAATATTTTTGGATATGAATGCTCAACTTCTAGAAGAAAGATTAATTCAGTTTGCGGTAAATGTCATTTTACTTACAAAAAATACAGAAAATAACTATGCTGCTCAGCATTTGGCTAACCAATTGATTCGTTCATCAACTTCAGCAGCTTTGAATTATGGAGAGGCGAGGAGTGCTGAGTCAAATCGTGATTTTATACATAAAATGAGAGTTTGTCTTAAAGAGTTAAGGGAATCACTCATAAATATGAAAATTCAAAAAGGAGCAAAACTGATTAAAGACCTTGATAAACTTGACTTGATGTTACAAGAAAACGACGAATTAGTTTCAATTTTTGTAGTCAGTATTAAAACTTCCAATCAAAAAATCAAAAATCGTTAATCATCAATCGTTAATCGTTTATCATTTTGACAGAATCTGTTACACATATCCACCCAAAACTCCTCGACATCCTTAAGTCGGTTCCCGATCCTGAAATCCCAGTCTTGACAATAATCGATTTAGGAGTGGTGCGTGAGGCTGTCGTTTTGGAGGATGGTTCGGTGGAAGTAAAAATTACGCCTACCTATAGCGGTTGTCCGGCAATGGATGTGATAGGCGATGATATTGTAACCGCTTTCGCGAAAGCGGGAATGAAAGCCAAAGTAAAACTCGTTCTTTCCCCTGCCTGGAGTACAGATATGATTTCGGAAGAAGGCAGAGCAGCTTTAGAAAAATATGGTATCGCCGCGCCACTCGACGCCACGGCCGATAAAGAAGCCCTTTTAGGTAATAAAAAACGGGTAAAATGCCCGCAATGTGCCTCAAAAAATACTGAGTTGGTCAGCCAGTTTGGCTCCACAGCTTGCAAAGCACAGTTTAAATGCAATGACTGTTTAGAACCGTTTGACTACTTTAAATGTTTAACATAATCCCCGCGAAGGCATCAATCTCGTTCTTAAATTGAAAATTTTAATTTAAGTTATTTTTCCATAAAAGTTAAGTTTAGTTAGTAAAAAGTATTACTATTTGTAAATTATAACATTAAAAAAGTTTTACTATTTATAAACTACACTATAAAAATAGTTTATTTATAAGTAATTTTTTTATTTTTGTATAAAGTTTTAAAGTGATATATCAACGTAAAATATTTTCTAGTTTAGAAAACCATCTAAGTAAAAAGGAGGTAACAGTGCTTACCGGGATGCGGCGCACCGGTAAAACCACTTTGATAAAGGAGTTGATGAATATTTCAAAAGAAAAACAGAAGCTGTTTTTTGATTTGGAACGTCTGGATTACAGAAAGTTGTTTCAACAGGAAAATTATGACACGATAGTACTGGCTTTAGAACAGCAAGGAGTAGATTTTTCTAAAAAGGTACTAATCGTTTTAGATGAAATTCAATTGGTACCAAATCTACCCAGCGTAATCAAATATTTATATGACCATTATGATATTAAATTTATAGTTACCGGGTCAAGCTCATATTATATAAAAAATAAGTTTCAAGAATCCATGGCAGGTCGAAAAATGATTTTTGAGATATACCCTTTAGACTTCGGAGAATTTTTAACTTTTAATGGAGTACCTTATAAATCATTACAAGACATTAAAAGTCTGAAGAATAATTTAAATGAGTATGAGCGCCTTAAACCTTACTATGAGTTGTATATTGCTTACGGTGGTTTTCCACAAGTAGTCATTGAAAAAAATGCAGAAGACAAAAAAAATGTTCTTCAGGACATTATAAGTTCCTACATCAATATAGACATATTACAACTTTCAGACATTAGAAAAACAGAGGAAATCGAAAAATTGATGAGGCTTCTTGCAAGCAGAATTGGTTCAAAACTGGACATATCAAAATTGGCAAATACTACCCGTTTGTCTCGCCCCACGGTAGAGAATTACCTATATTTGCTGGAAAGCAGCTATTTGATAAGTACTATACCAGTGTATTCTATGAATCCTGACAAAGAAATAGTAAAAGCAAAAAAAGTCTATTTTTCTGATACCGGTATTGCAGTTTCACTAACAGAATTATCAAGCGGAGCAATATTTGAAAATTCGGTTTTTAATCAACTCAAGCATTATGGGGAAATAAACTATTACCAAATGAAGAACGGAAATGAAATCGATTTTATCTTAGACAAAAAAGTTGCTTTTGAAGTGAAAGAAACCCCTTATAAAAATGACTATACTAAAATGATGCGAATGGCAAAAAATGTTGAAGTTAATAATGGCTATGTAATCGCACGGCATTTTAACAATCAAGATTTTGAAAGTATGGTTTGGGGAGGAATGATACGTTAAACAAACATCACCAAAATAAAATATGACAAATTCAATAACCACACAAATAAAAAACAACCTCGCCATCATCACCCTCAACCGTCCTGAAGTTTTTAACAGCTTCAACCGCGAGATGGCACTGGCATTACAAAAAGCATTAGATGATTGCGCTTCAAATCAAGAAGTGCGAGCCATTCTCCTCACCGGAAGCGGAAAGGCCTTCTGCGCCGGTCAGGATTTAAAAGAAGTCACTAGTCCCGAGTTAAACCCGGGGTTCAAAGCCATACTGGAAGAACATTACAATCCCATTATTTCCAAAATCCGAAATATAGAAAAGCCTGTTGTTGCTGCCGTAAACGGTGTCGCCGCAGGTGCCGGCGCTAACATTGCACTCGCTTGTGATGTGGTGGTTGCTTCAGAAGGGGCGGCTTTTATTCAGGCGTTCAGTAAAATCGGGTTGATTCCAGATAGTGCCGGGACGTTCTTTTTACCGCGATTGATTGGTTTCCAAAAAGCTTCGGCTTTAATGATGATGGGGGACAAAGTTTCAGCTAAAGAAGCTGAAAAATTGGGTATGATATACAAAGTGTTTTCTGCAGAAACCTTTATGGAAGAAGCTGAAAAAATAGCCGAAACCCTTTCACAAATGCCCACTCACGGACTCGCGTTGACTAAAAAAGCACTAAACGCTTCAATGCAAAACAATCTGGAGGACCAACTCGCATTGGAGTCAAAGTGCCAAATTGAAGCCGCACAAACCCACGATTACAACGAGGGTGTAAACGCATTCATAGAAAAAAGAAAACCGACTTTTATCGGCAAGTAAAGACGTAATACATTACGTCTCAACCAAAACTAAATCTACAATGAGAATTGCAATAATAGGATCAGGAACAATGGGAAGTGGTATCGCACAAGTAGCTGCAACCGCCGGTTGTTCGGTAAAATTGTATGATACCAATCAAGCAGCTTTGGACAAAAGTAAAGCAGCTCTTGAAAAAGTTTTAGCTCGTTTGATAGAGAAAAAATATATAGGCGAAACCGAAAAAAACCTTATTCAAAAAAGGATTTCTTATGTAAGCTCGCTAAAAGATTTGACTGATGCAGACCTTACAATTGAAGCCATCATAGAAAATGCCGAAATCAAACAAAAAATCTTTGCCGAACTGGAAAGTTATCAATCTGATAAAGCCATTATCGCTTCAAATACATCGTCGCTTTCCATCGCTTCACTGGCAGCATCACTCAAAAAACCGGAACGTTTTATCGGTATCCATTTTTTCAATCCCGCGCCTTTAATGCCTTTGGTGGAAATCATTCCGGCGATTCAAACTTCTGAAGAGGTGAAAAATAAAGTGGTGAAAATCATTGAAGACTGGAAGAAAATTGGGGTTTTGGCCAAAGACACTCCGGGCTTTATCGTTAACCGTGTGGCACGCCCCTTTTATGGTGAAGCTTTGCGCATTTACGAAGAAGGAATTGCAGATTTTGCCACAATCGACTGGGCGATGAAAGAAATCGGGGGTTTCCGTATGGGACCTTTTGAGCTGATGGATTTTATTGGAAACGACGTCAATTATACCGTTACTGAAACTGTTTTTACTGCCTTCTATTTCGACCCAAGATACAAACCCGCATTCACTCAAAAACGCTTTGCCGAAGCCGGATATTTGGGAAGAAAGACGGGACGAGGCTATTACAATTATGCTGAAAATACTACCAATCCTGAACCTAATAAAGACCAAAAATTAGGACATGAGATTTTTGAACGCATTTTGGTTTTGCTCATCAACGAAGCCGCGGATGCCTTGTTTTTAAACATCGCTTCCGCAAAAGACATTGATTTGGCCATGACAAAAGGGGTTAATTACCCAAAAGGATTGCTCGCCTGGGCAAACGAAAAAGGCATCGACTGGTGTGTTGAAAAAATGGATGCGCTATATGACGAATACCGTGAAGACAGATATCGATGTAGTCCGTTGTTGAGGAAAATGAGAAGGGAAGGTAAAATATTTTAGTTGGTGAGTTGGTGAGTCTTTGAGTTTGTGAGTAATTTTTAAAATTTAAAATATGGCTAGTAAATTACATTTCAAGTTTGAGGATTTGATTATGTATCAAAAAGCTCTTGATTTTGTTGATTTTGTCTATGAGCAAGTAAATAAATTTCCTAAGGAAGAGACTTACAGGTTGTCTTCTCAGTTTATCAGAGCAGCAGACGGCATAGCTTTGAATATAGCAGAAGGCTCATCAAGTACAAAACCAAATTTTAACAGATACTTGCAGATTGCTTGGGACAGTGCTCACGAATGTGTTGTATGTAGCACAAAAGCCAAAAGAAGAGGTTTTATTGATGAGGAAATTGATGAAAAAAATCGTGAATGGGTTACCGAGTTGTCAAAAATGATTACATCTTATAAAAAGTATCTAAATAAAAAATAAAAATAACTCACAAACTCAAAGACTCAAAGACCAATGCAAATGAAAAATAACTCACAAACTCAAAGACTCAAAGACCAATGTAAATGAAAAATAACTCACAAACTCAAAGACTCAAAGACTCAAAGACTATTCCTAACAAGATGCTCTCCCTCGACCTCTTTAGCCAATGGCTCGGTATCGAGATTCTGGAATGTGAAATAGGTCGCTGCAAAGTGGGGATGACTGTGCGCAAAGAAATGCTGAATTCCATGAATAAAGCCCACGGAGGCATTACGTATTCGCTGGCAGATACCGCTTTTGGATTTTCAGCAAACACCTACGGTAAATTTGCTGTATCCATAGAAACCTCCATCAATCACATTGAAGCCCTTGATGAGGGCGATTACATCATTGCAGAATCTGTGATTGAAGAAACTAAAAATAAACTTGGGTTTCATATTATAGAGGTGAAAAAAGGGGAAAAAGTAGTAGCTTTGTTCAAAGGTGTTGTTTACAGAACCAGTAAGAACTGGGAATAAAAATCCGGCGAAGGCAGGATTTTCATTCTAAAAAATGACGAAAAAAGATAATTAAAATAGTAACTTAAAATCACGAGACTTCCGCTTTCGCGGAAGATAGAAATATGTATATAATCGACGGAATCAGAACACCCATAGGCAGTTATCAAGGCACCCTTTCACCGGTTCGCGCCGATGATTTGGCAGCTCTTGTCATTGCCGAAATCGTAAAACGAAACCCCAATATCCCAAAAGAAGCTTATGACGATGTCATTTTAGGCTGTGCCAATCAAGCAGGAGAAGACAACCGAAACGTTGCCCGAATGGCCTCGTTACTTGCGGGCTTACCATATTCAGTCCCGGGAGAAACCGTAAATCGCCTTTGCAGCAGCGGGCTTTCAGCTATGATTCACGCTCATCGTGCCATCAAAGCCGGTGACGGTGATGTATTTATCGCAGGCGGAGTGGAGCATATGACACGCGGTCCCTATGTGGTGGCAAAAACTTCCACCGCTTTTGGAACCGATGCTAAAATGTATGATTCCAGTTTTGGATGGCGGTTTGTTAACCCCAAAATGCACGAAATGTACGGCACAGACGGAATGGGTGTAACTGCAGAAAATCTAGTGGAGAAATACAACATTTCACGTGAAGATCAGGATGCTTTCGCTTACAACTCACAAATGAAAGCCACAAAAGCGCAACAAAACGGACGTTTTTCAAAAGAAATTGTAACTGTAGAAATTCCGCAAAGAAAAAAAGACCCGATACTTTTTTCAGAAGACGAATTCATAAAACCCAACACTTCAAAAGAAGTGCTTGCCAAACTGCGTGGTGCATTTAAAAAAGACGGCAGCGTCACCGCCGGAAATTCATCAGGACTTAACGACGGTGCTGCCGCAACAATCATCGCTTCAGAAGCTGCGGTAAAAAAATACAATTTAAAGCCTTTGGCAAAAATCGTAAGCTCAGCAGTAGTGGGAGTAGAACCAAGAATTATGGGTATTGGCCCTGTGGAAGCATCAAACAAAGCACTTCAAAAAGCAGGCTTAACGATGGGCGATATGGACATCATAGAGTTAAATGAAGCCTTTGCTGCACAATCATTGGCGTGCATCCGAGAATGGGGTTTAGCTGATGACGACCCAAGAATCAACCCCAACGGTGGTGCCATTGCCATTGGTCACCCACTGGGAGTAACCGGCGCCCGCATTTGCTACTCCGCCGCATTAGAATTGTCTTTGACAAGTAAGAAATATGCTTTGGTGACTATGTGTATTGGAGTTGGACAAGGTTACGCGGCAATAATAGAAAATATTTCCGCATAGTAGCCTGTCCAGTAAGCAGGGGCGGAAATCTCATGGGGTTTAATTTACAATTAATTATAATTTGTATTATATAAATATTAATTATATTTACAAAAAATAAGTATAAAATGGCAACATTCACATCATCCTTGCCGGATCACCTTTTAAAAAATCTTTCTGAAAGGGCGAAAGAGTTAAAAATACCTAAGAATAAATTAATTCAAAAGGCTTTGGAATATTATTTAGAAAAACTTGACAAGGCTTCTTTTTTAAATAGTTATAAAAATATGGCAGATGACCCTGAGCATTTACTGCTCTCAGAAGAAGGTATTGAAGATTGGTTTCAAATGCTTGAAGAACTTGAAAAAGAATGAATCAAGGCGATATTTATGAAATTTATTTAGACCCCACATTAGGTAGTGAACAAAGTGGCAGACGTCCGGCAATTATTTTGTCGGGCACAGGGATTAATAAAATAACCAAGACGGTTATCGTTGTTCCTTTAACCACTCAATTAAAGCACTATCAAGACAATTTAATTATCAAACCATCACCAAAGAATGGATTGAAAAAAGTTTCTGAAGCATTGCCAATTCATATTAGAGCCATTGATAAAACAAGATTAAAAAATAAAGTGGGTGAGATTGAACTATCAGAAATTGAAGTTTTAAAAAAGAGCTTATACAAAATTTTAAAATATTAAAACCAAGATATTCGCCTTCTGGGGTCAGCTGATATGAAAACACAACACGAATTCCCGCAAATGCGGGAATCTCGTAAATCAAAAAAATATTTTATGAACAAAACACAACACTACATCCTAGGCAACTGGACACAAGGCCAAGGCGAAGGAACACCCATTCAGGACTCAATAACCGGGGAAGTTTTTACCAGCGTCACCACTGAAGGGCTCGATATCCCATCCATCCTTCAATATGGTCGAGAAAAGGGAGATACGTTGCGCAAAATGACCTTTCAGGAGAGAGGTAATTTGATTAAAAGTCTTGCGCTGTATTTAACCAAACGCAAGCAACAGTTTTACGAAATCAGTTACCGCACCGGTGCTACAAAAATTGACAGCTGGATAGATATTGAAGGCGGTTTTGGAAACCTATTTGCCAATGCTTCTTTGCGAAAATTATTCCCCAATCAGTTCTATCACGTAGAAGGCGAACCCATTGATCTTTCCCGCGGAGGCCGTTTTATGGCACATCACATTATGGTGCCCAAAGAAGGAGTTGCCGTTCATATCAACGCCTTTAATTTTCCGGTCTGGGGAATGCTTGAAAAATGTGCCGTCAATTGGATGGCAGGAATGCCGGCAGTAGTCCTTCCCGCCCCGCAAACTGCTTACCTTACTGAAGCTGTAGTCAAAGAAATCATCGCCTCAGGAATTTTACCCGAAGGCAGCCTGCAACTCATTTCCGGAACAGCTAAAAATATACTCGACACCGTGCAATCGCAGGATGTGGTGACTTTTACAGGTTCTGCAAAAATAGGCAGGATGCTAAAAGCTCATCCGCAATTGATAGAAGAATCAGTTCCATTTACGATGGAAGCAGATTCGCTGAACGCGTCTGTTCTTGGTGAAGACGCCGCTCCCGGCACACCTGAATTTGATTTATTCATCAAAGAAGTACGCAACGAGATGACCGTAAAATGCGGTCAAAAATGTACTGCAATCCGTCGTATTCTTGTTCCTGAAAAGTATATGGAAGATGTGCAAATTGCAATCGGGAAAGCACTCGATAAAGTCACCGTGGGTGATCCGCGTTTAAAAGAAGTGCGCATGGGTGCTTTGGTAAGCCACGCTCAGCGAGAATCTGTTAAAAGTCAGGTGCAGAAAATTACCGAAACCGCACAAATCGTTTATGGCAGTTTTGATGATTTTGAAGCCGTTGGTGCCGATGCAAAAAAAGGATCTTTCCTTCGGCCTATTTTATTACGTGAAGACAATCCGTTACAAAACGAAGCGGTACACGTGACCGAAGCTTTTGGTCCTGTAAGTACGCTGATGCCTTACAACACCATAGAAGAAGCAATCAAAATTTCCAAGCTAGGGAAAGGTTCGTTGGTAAGTTCAATTTTCACAAACGATGATTCCATCGCCAAAAAATTTACAATAGGTGCCGCTTCCCACCACGGAAGAATCCTTTCGATCAACCGCGAAAGCGCTAAGCAAAGCACCGGTCACGGTTCGCCTTTGCCAATGCTCGTTCACGGTGGTCCCGGTCGCGCCGGAGGAGGAGAAGAAATGGGTGGTATGCGTGGTATCAAACATTATATGCAGCGCACCGCCATTCAGGGTTCGCCAACAACCTTGACCGAAATCACCGGAATTTATCAACCCAAATCTGATTACAAAGAAGCTGAAAAGCATCCTTTTACCTACCATTGGGAAGACATCCAACCTGGAATGTCACTCAAAACACACAAGCGCACATTAACTGATGGTGACATCGTCAATTTTGCCAATCTCACCTGGGATCATTTTTATGCACACACAGATATCACATCCCTTGACGGAAGTATTTTTGAACAGCGCACCGCCCACGGCTATTTTATCATTTCCGCGGCAGCGGGTTTGTTTGTGTATCCCAATAAAGGACCGGTGGCGGCAAACTATGGGTTGGAGGATATTCGGTTTTTGCGCCCGTTGTACCATAACGACACTATTTATGTGCGACTAACGTGCAAGCAAAAAGTGGATCGCGACAGCAATGCAAAAGAACATCCTTCAGGCATTGTAAAATGGTATGTTGAAGTGTTTGATATCGAGGATGAGATGGTTGCCTTTGCGACAATTTTAACCATGGTTCAGAAAAAGCAAACCACTTTCGTCGAAATGACTTCAGAAAGCATTCCTTTTTATCTAAGCAAACTTTCAGAAAACACGAAGCCAAAATGGGGAATGATGACACCGCAACATATGGTAGAGCATTTAGAATTCAGTTACCGCATTGCTTCAGGTGAAATGCAGAATTTTGATATTCATACTCCTGAAGAATATATCGAAAAAACACAAGAAACCCTTTGGAACTATAATCCCATGCCGAAAGAACATAAAATGCCTTTGATGAAAAATGAGGGTCTCGAAGCATTACAATATCCCGATTTAGAAACCGCCAAACAAAAAATGCTGGAAGCGCGTGAGGAATACCTGGAATATTTCAAAGAAAACTCTGATGCCCTTCAAAAGAATGCTGTGTTTGGTTTTCTAAATCGTTATGAATGGTATTTGTTGGAGAGGAAACATTTGAATCACCACTTTAATCAATTTGGAATAATTTAAAAAAAACCAAAGGTGAAATGATTATAGAAAAAAATAAATTTAAACCATAAACCCCAAAGGGGTGAAATGATTATAGAAAAAAATAAATTTAAACCATGAACCCCGAAGGGGTGAAATGATTATAGAAAAAAATAAATTTAAACCATGAACCCCGAAGGGGTGAAATGATTATAGAAAAAAATAAATTTAATCCATGAACCCCAAAGGGGTGAAATTATTATAATGTCCGGAACATATTCACAAATATATATTCAATACGTTTTTGCCGTAAAAGGCAAACAAAATTTGTTACAAAAACCTTGGCGGGAAGATGTTTTTAAATATATCTCAGGCATTATTAAAGCAAAAGGTCAAAAATCAATAATTGTTAATGGTGTAGAAAATCATGTTAATGTGTTTGTTGGGTTAAAACCTTCAATGAACATTTCAGATTTAGTGCGGGACATTAAAAACAATTCTTCCAAATTTATCAATGAACAAAAATATTTACCTGTAAAGTTTTCTTGGCAGGAGGGATATGGTGTTTTTTCATACTCACACTCACATATTGACAATGTTTATAAATATATTGCTAATCAGGAAGAACATCATAAGAAAAAAAGCTTTAAAGAAGAATATTTGGATTTTTTAGAAAAGTTTCAAGTGGAATATAATGAGAAATATTTATTTGATTGGTTAGAAGAATAATGACACCCCTTCGGGGTTTTGGTTTTATTATGGGTTTGTTTTACTATAATAGTAGCATCCCTTCGGGATTAAATATTTTTGAAAAGGATTTAAATTTTTTTCCTTTCAAAAAAGGAAAATTAAACCAAACCCCAAAGGAGTGAAAAGATTATTAAAAAAAGGAACACAACCCTCAATCCCAAAGGGGTGAAATGATTGTAGAAAAAAAAATAAATTCAAGAATCCCGAAGGGGTAAAATGATTATAGGAAAATAAATTCAAGAACTCCGAAGGGGTAAAATGATTCTAGGAAAATAAATTCAAGAACCCCAAAGGGCTGAAAAGATTATTAAAAAAAGGAACACAACCCTCAACCCCAAAGGGGTGAAATGATTGTAGAAAAAAAAATAAATTCAAGAACCCCGAAGGGGTAAAATGATTGTAGAAAATAAATTCAAGAACCCCAAAGGGCTGAAAAGATTATAGGAAAATAAATTCGCGAACCCCGAAGGGCTGAAAAGATTATAGGAAAATAAATTCAAGAACCCCAAAGGGGTAAAATGATTCTAGGAAAATAAATTCAAGAACCCCAAAGGGGTAAAATGATTCTAGGAAAATAAATTCAAGAACCCCAAAGGGCTGAAATGATTATAGGAATGATTTTGAAATACCAAACCCCAAAAGGGTGAAATGATTATAAAATGAAAGAACAACCTTACGTAAAACAACAAATAAATAACCACATCGCCACGATCGAATTTTTCCATCCGACGCATAATAGCCTACCGGGTGATTTGCTAACAGTATTGGCTGAAACCATTACCAAGGCTGGTCAAAACGATGAAATAAAAGTCATCATCCTGCAAAGTGGCGGCGATCGCACATTTTGTGCAGGAGCCAGTTTCACCGAACTCATTTCCATCAATGATGAAAAAACCGGTGAAATCTTTTTCAGTGGATTTGCCAATGTTATCAATGCGATGCGAAAGTGTCCTAAATTCATTATCGGCCGTATACAAGGGAAAACAGTGGGCGGAGGCGTAGGCCTTGCTTCTGCAGTGGATTATTGTATGGCCACTAAATATGCAGCTATTAAACTCAGCGAACTCAATGTGGGTATCGGTCCGTTTGTGGTGGGTCCTGCGGTAGAGCGAAAACTCGGTTTAAGCGGCATGTCACAAATTGCTATCGATGCAAATAGTTTTTATGAGGCAGAATGGGCAAAAACCAAAGGCCTTTATATGGAGGTTTTTGAAGATATTCCAGCATTAGATGATGCGGTAAAGGCTTTCGCCGAAAACTTATGCTCTTACAATCCAGATGCCATGCAGGAAATGAAAAAAGTCTTTTGGGCTGGCACTGAAAACTGGGACGAACTCTTGAAAGAACGAGCAAAGATTAGCGGAAGATTGGTGTTGAGTGAATTTACTAAGAAGAAGTTGGAAGGTTATAAATAGTAGATAGTGGGTAGAGGTGAGAGGTGAGTTTTTTTTAATTTCAAAAGAATGAAAAGTAAATATCATTTTAGTTTTGAAGCTTTAATTGTGTATCAAAAGGCAATGGAATTTGCTGAAATTGTAAATCAATTAGTTCAAAAATTTCCAAAACATGAAATGTTCAATTTAAGCTCACAGTTTCAGAGGTCAGCAGATTTAATTGGTTATAATATTGCAGAAGGTTCTTCAGGAACTGACACAAATTTTAATCGCTACTTACAAATTGCTTGGGAAAGCACCCATGAAAGTGTTTGTGCATCGACAAAAGCAAGGTTAAGAAACTATAATACCTTTGAAGAGGATGAGGAAAACAGAAAAAGACTAACAGAAATCTCAAAAATGTTGACATCGTTAAAAAAGCATCTAAAATCAAAAATTTTCAAAAACAATAATGTTGTCTAAATTCAAATACTCATCTCTCACCACTAACCTCTCACGACTATGATCTATAGCTTTAAAGGCCACATACCCGTCATCCACGAAAGCAGTTTTGTACATCCATTAGCAGCAGTTACGGGTAATGTAATTATTGGAAAGAACTGCTATATTGGCCCTGGAGCTGCAATTCGTGGCGATTGGGGTGAAATTATTTTGGAAGACGGAGTCAATGTGCAGGAAAACTGTACTGTACACATGTTTCCAGGAAAATCCATTACCTTGCGAGAAAGTTCCCATATCGGTCATGGAGCCATTATTCATGGGGCAAACATCGGTAAAAATGTATTAGTAGGGATGAACGCCGTGATTATGGACGACGCACAAATAGGCGACGAATGTATCATCGGTGCAATGGCGTTTGTAAAAGCAGAAGTGGTTATTCCACGGCGAAGTTTAGTAGTAGGCAACCCAGCAAAAATTAGTAAAGAAGTTACCGATGAAATGATTGACTGGAAAACTGCCGGAACAAGATTATATCAACAATTGCCAGCCGATTGCCACGACAGTTTAAGGGAAGTGGAGCCGTTGCGGGAGATACCGAAAAACAGACCAAAGCAGGAGGATTTTTATACCACTTTAGAGGAATTTAGAAAAGAAAAAAACATTAAACCTTGAAAGGGAGTACTGTTTATAAAAAATATATAAAATACAAATCAAACCCCGAATCTTGTGGGTGAAATGATTATATCATGTCAAAAATAGAATTTAAACTCCCAAAAATGGGAGAAAGCATTACCGAAGGAATCATCATCAACTGGTTGATACAAAAAGGAGATTCCTTTGAAGAAGGTGATATTATTGTTGAAATTGGCACCGATAAAGTCGATAACGAAGTGCCGGCACCTTTTTCGGGAATACTAATCGAAACCAAATACAACGCAAAGGATGTAGTAAAAATAGGTGAGGTAATAGCAATTTTAGAAACTTCGGAAGGTGCTTCAAAGAAAACGATTAAAAGCTCCCAAAAAGAAGAAGTCAAAACGTCTTTAACGGCAAAAAAAACAAATAAAATTGTTCCAAAACAGTCTGGGTCAGTTTCATCGACTTATCAGGTGCCATTGAATCGCACAAATAAGTTTTATTCCCCACTTGTTGAAAAAATCGCCCGCGAGCACTACATCAGTTATGAAGAGTTGGCACGCATCCCCGCAACAGGTAAAGATGGACGCTTACAAAAAAGCGATGTGTTTAAATACATTCAAGAAGGTCGCCCCGCTCAGTTTGCACAACCCGTGGCAGAAGCCGGTTACAGCATTCCGCAATTGAATCTGGATAAAGGCAATGGGAAAATCGTGGAAATGGACCGCATGCGCCAAATGATTGCTGACCACATGGTATATAGCAAGCACACTTCGCCACACGTTACTGCCTATGTGGAAGCTGATATGACCAATATGGTCAACTGGCGCAATGCCAATAAGGAGGCTTTTCAGAAAAAACACGGAGAAAAACTGACCTTCACACCCTTGTTTGTAGAAGCTGTCGCAAAAGCAGTAAAGGATTTCCCTATGATCAATGTCTCAGTAGATGGTAGTAATATAATAGTCAAAGAACATATCAATATCGGGATGGCAACCGCATTACCTAGCGGAAACTTGATAGTGCCAGTAGTTCGTGATGCAGACAAAAAGGATTTGCCAACATTGGCAAAAGAAATCAACGAACTGGCAGAAAAAGCCCGCAATAACAAATTAAAGGCAGAGGATACCAAAGGAAGCACCTTTACCATCAGTAATGTGGGTACCTTTGGCAGTTTAATGGGAACACCCATTATCAACCAGCCGGAAGCAGCCATTCTGGCAACAGGTATCATAAAAAAACGCGCTGAGGTTATTGAAAAAACCGAAGGAGACACCATTGAAATCCGGCAAATGATGTATTTGTCCCTGTCATTTGACCACCGCATTGTCGATGGGTTTTTGGGAGGTAGTTTCCTGAGAAGAATTGCCGATTATTTTGAGAATTTTGATATTAACAAAAAAATATAAAGTAGAAATGTTGCACTGCAACATTTCCACTGCATAAATACCCATTAAGAATTAACCAAAATTAAAAATGGCAAAAAAATTCCAAAATAAATATAAAACAGAATCCATGAGACTGCAAAATTGGGATTACAGGAGCAATGCTGATTATTTTGTAACGATTTGTACAAAGGTAAAAAATGTTTTTTTGGAGATATTATTTTGAATAACCAGACCAAAGAAAAAACAATGAAATTGTCTGAAATTGGAAATCTTGCTAATGATTTTTGGATGGAAATACCAGAACATTTTCCATTTATAAAATTAGATGCATTTGTAGTGATGCCTAATCATGTTCATGGGATTATCACCATTAATCATGATAGAAATGTTGCATGCAACATTTCAACAAATGATATTCCTTTATCAAAAAATGAAAAAATGGCAAAAATTTCCCCAAAAAAGGGGTCATTGTCATCTGTAATTAGATCTTATAAATCTGCTGTCACAAAACAAGCAAGGCAGATTGATTTAAAATTTTCGTGGCAATCCCTTTATTATGATCATATTATCCGCAACCCTTTTGCTTTACATCGCATTAGAAAATACATAAACAATAATCCTAATAATTGGGATACAGATAATTTTTATCTAGCGTAAAAAGTTATAAAATGAACAAGATTAATAAACAAACCTTCAAAAAAGCCTTTAAAAACGTCTGTACCGCAAAAGCGATGGCAGAGTTGTATGAAGAAAACTTTAAAGTCGTTTCCAAATATGTACATGCCACCTCACGCGGACACGAAGTCATTCAGACCGCTTTGGGGATGCAGCTACTACCACAAGATTATGCCTATCCTTACTACCGCGATGACTCGATGTTGCTGAGTTTTGGTTGTACACCAAAAGATTTAATGCTACAATTACTCGCCAAAAAAGACGACCCATTTTCTGGCGGAAGGACATATTATTCCCACCCCAGTTTGAGGGATGACGACAAACCAAAAGTACCTCATCAAAGTAGTGCTACAGGAATGCAGGCAATACCTGCGACAGGGGCTGCTTTGGGTTTCCATTACCGCGAAAGCGGTAATCTCTTCAATGAAGAAGAACGGTATGGTTTTTTAGTTTCGGAATCTGAAGGCCGAGATTCCCGCCTTCGCGGGAATTTGCCGATTGTGGTTTGCTCCCTGGGCGACGCCTCAGTCACCGAAGGTGAAATCGCCGAAGCCTTTCAAATGGCAGCATTGAAGCAGTTGCCTATTTTATATTTAGTACAGGATAACGGTTGGGATATTTCGGCGAATGCTGCAGAAACACGTGCTCAGGATGCATTTGAATATGCAAAAGGGTTTCACGGGCTCGAGGCCATTTCTATTGATGGAACTGACTTCATTGAAAGCTATACAGAATTACAAAAAGTCATAGAAACCATCAGGAAGGAAAGAAGGCCGTTTTTAGTCCACGCAAAAGTTCCGTTGTTGAATCACCATACATCTGGTGTTAGAATGGAATGGTATCGGGATGATTTAGAAGAGGCACGTTCGCGTGATCCTTATCCGAAGATAATCAAGCAATTGTTAGATAATGGGTTTACTGAAAAAGAGTTAAAAGACATTGAGACTTCCGCCTACGCGGAAGTTGAGAAACATTACCAAGAAGCCCTAAAAGCCGAAGATCCAAAACCGGAAGATTTATTCACACACGATTTTGCACCCACTCCCATCACCGAAGAAACCGGAACTCGTAGTCCTGAAGGTGCTGAAAAAGTGGTAATGGTAGATTGTGCCCTATTTGGGATTGAAGAATTAATGCGAAAGCACAAAGAATGCCTGCTCTACGGTCAGGATGTGGGTGGTCGCTTGGGTGGTGTGTTTCGCGAAGCGGCTACACTTGCGCAAAAATTTGGTGACAACCGTGTGTTTAATACACCCATTCAAGAAGCTTTCATCGTTGGAAGCACCGTAGGAATGAGTGCTGTGGGTTTAAAGCCAATTGTTGAGGTTCAATTTGCCGATTATATCTGGCCGGGATTAAACCAGCTTTTTACCGAAGTGAGTCGAAGCTGTTACCTTTCTAACGGAAAATGGCCAGTATCGATGATTCTGCGTGTGCCTATAGGCGCCTATGGAAGCGGCGGTCCGTATCACTCGTCTTCTATAGAAAGTGTAGTGACCAACATCCGCGGGATTAAAATCGCCTACCCCAGCAATGGAGCCGATTTAAAAGGATTGATAAAAGCAGCTTATTATGACCCCAATCCGGTGGTTATTTTTGAACATAAAGGTTTGTACTGGAGTAAAGTGCCGGGAACAAAAGGAGCAACATCTGTAGAGCCTGCCGAAGATTATATTTTGCCTTTCGGAAAAGCGTGGTTGCTACAGGAAATTTGGAAACAGGAAGATGTAGAAACTGCCACTATAGTTACTTACGGAATGGGCGTGCACTGGGCAATGAATGCCACACAAGGATTACGAAACCGGATAGAAATTATCGATTTACGAACCCTATTTCCATTAGACGAAGAAACGATAATGAAATCGGTCAGGAAAACCGGAAAATGTTTGGTAGTAACTGAAGAACCTTCTAACAATAGTTTTGCAAGAGCTTTAGCTAGTAAAATTCAAGAAGAGTGTTTTAAGTATTTGGATGCACCCGTACTGATTATAGGTAGTGAAAATATGCCCGCTATTCCATTAAATTCAACACTAGAACAAACAATGATTCCAAGTACAGAAAAAGTGAAACAAAAATTGGCAATTCTGTTAAACTATTAATAATTAAAAGCTTAAAAATCTATTACACACTTATTTTAACGTAACTTCACCTGAATAATTAATAACAAAATATCATGAAAAAAGTAATATTTATAATGCTAATGGGTATCTTTTTATCCTTTTCAATAACTTCTTGCAGAGAAAAAACGGAAGAAAAAAAAGGAGTAGTGGAGGAAATGATTGATAATGGAGCCGAAGTTAAGGTGAAAACCAATAATGACAAAACTAAAATTAAAGTAGAAGACGAAGACCAAAAAGTAAAAATAAAAGTGGATGATGATGGAGATGTTAAATATAAAGTGGATACGAAAGATGGTAGTGGAAACTAAGATAATACAAACAAAAACGGCTCTAATAAGAGCCGTTTTTGTTTGTATTATATTGAACAATATGCTTAAGGGATTTTGCAAATTATAAAAATATTTTTATTACATTAGTTCTGCTTTTGTGTGTAGTTAACTTTTAAACACAAAAGGTTGTGACATTATGAAATGTATAACTACTATTTTATCTCTTTTTCTTTTTTTAAATTCTTATTCCCAATGGGTAGAAGATACAAATGTAAATACCCTTGTTGTAGAATCCAGAGGGGAAGATATGCAAGCAATTGGCACCTCTGACGGAAGAACGTATGTGGTATTTTGGAAATTAATGCCTCCACCACAAAATTATGAATTAAGAGTGCAATTACTAGATGTTGATGGCACACAATTATTTGGCACAGATGGAATTTTAGTAAGTGATGCAATTCCTATGAGCACCTTTACTGTGATTTGGTCAATAACTATAGATACCAATGATAATTTATATATTGGAGCAACAGGAACCCAAGATAATTCAGCTTTTGCTTTTAAAATGAACACTTTAGGCAACCATCTTTGGGGCACTCAAGGCGTCCAAATTGGTAATGGAAATGTAGTTAAAATTTTACCTCTTTCATCCGGTGAAGCCATAGTTTCTTGGTTTCCGGCACCCCAATCTTTACTGCAAAAACTAGATGCTAATGGCAATACTGTATGGGCAAGTCCAGTTTCTGTTGTTAATGGATCAAGTTCAACCGTACCTGCAGAAATATTTGAAATGAGTAATGGTGATTTTACATTGGTTTTTCACAGTGTACTCTCTGGTATAAATTCTTTTCTTTATGCACAACGTTATAATACTAACGGTATTGAAGTTTGGGCAGCACCAACACAGATAGCAAATAGAGCAACAACTTTTAATAGATCCTATAGTAAAGTACAAGATGGGGATACAATGTATATGGGTTATTTTGCATCTGCCGGAGTTCGGTTTGATTCTTATTTACAGCGCATAAATCCTGATGGCACTTTACCATGGGGAATAAATGGATCTGATTTTGATACCAATGAAACAGATTATGAAATGGACACCAGTATTGCCTTTGACGGAAACTCTTCGCATATATGGTCTGTTTGCACCTATTCAGACAATACCCAAAGTTTGCGGGGAGAATATATTCAAAAGTTTGATAAAGAAACAGGAGCAAGACTATTTACAAACAATGCAAAGCAAATATTTGCTTTATCTTCAAGTCCTAATGTGCATGCTAGTAAACTACAATTACTTTTTAATCAGCCTTTCTTTTTATTAAAAAGCGGCTTAGATAACGGCGTTTCTCCTATAACACTTCTTGTAACTTTATTAAATCAAAATGGAGATTTTGCCTGGGACAATGAAACAGAATTAATAGCATCTTTTCCAGCTAATAAAAGCAGAATACAATTTACAAAACCCGTAAATTTACAGAGTATTGCTGTTTTTATTGAACAAAAAGCATCAGATACAGAGCCAAAAATATATGCTCAAAACTTTATAGATCAATTACTTTCTGTTTCTGAATTTGAAAGTAACCCCATTTTTTTTACTAATCCTATAGTTGAAACGCTATCGATTAATGCATTAGATACTTTCCAAAGAATTAAAATTTATGAATTAAGCGGAAAATTATTTTTTGATTTGGAAGTAAATAATCTATCTCAAATAAACATACCAACTTCTCTTTGGAAAAATGGCTTGTTTATAATGGAAATTCAAATGACAAACGGACAAAAACACCAATATAAACTTGTAAAATAAGGGTTCTTAATTTTATGAAAGGAATTCTTACTATTGCCCTATTGGTTTTGTCAAACGTATTTATGACTCTTGCTTGGTACGGACATTTAAAATTTACCGAATGGAAATGATTCAGTAAATTAGGCTTAATTTCTATTATTTTAATAAGTCGGGGTATTGCTCTTTTTGAATATTTTTTTCAAGTTCCTGCTAACAGAATTGGATTTAAGGAAAACGGCGGCCATTTTCACTAATTCAAATTAAAGTTAATCAGGAAATCATAACACTTTCTGTATTAATAATCTTCACCCTTATTGCTTTTAAAATGTGACTTTTAAATGGAACCATTTCGTTGGGCTTATATGTTTGGTTTTAGCCGCTTATTATATTTTTAAGAAATAGTCTTCCGTTTTATTATTTAAAACAATTCTAAATAGTTATATTTGCAGAGTAAATTAATGTATATGCAAATGTTAAAATATTTTCTTATTTCATGTAGTGCCTTGTTTCTTTTTGCTTGTAAAAATGACTCCAAAAAAGAGGCCTCCAAAGAACTAAACGTTTATACACATCGCCATTATGAATCAGACCAACAACTATTTAATTTCTTTGAAGAAAAAACCGGCATTAAAGTCAATGTTATAAATGCTAGCGCAGATGAATTAATTCAGAAAATGACTTTAGAAGGCGCAAACTCTCCTGCAGATGTACTAATAACTGTAGATGCTGGAAGATTATATCGTGCTAAAGAAAATGATTTGCTACAACCTATTACATCAATACTATTAAATGAAATCATACCTTCCCACCTTAAAGACAAAGAAAACTATTGGTTTGGGGTTACCAAACGAGCAAGAATCATTGTGTATGCAAAAGAAAGAGTTACCCCTGAAGAGCTAAGTACCTATGAAGATTTAGCAACAGAAAAGTGGAATAAAAGACTAATTGTTCGTTCCTCAGGAAACATTTATAACCAGTCCTTAATGGCTTCTATTCTAGTAAACCATGACGAAGGGTTTGCTAAAAAATGGTCTGCAGGTATTGTAAAAAACATGGCTCGTTCACCAAAAGGAAATGATCGTGACCAAGTAAAAGCCATTTTTGCTGGTGAAGGGGATATAACAATTATAAACACCTATTATCTAGGTAATATGTTAGACTCAGACGACTCAGAAGAAGTGAAAGCGGCTACTGGTGTAGGCGTGTTTTTTCCAAATCAAGAAAGCACTGGAGCGCACATAAATGTAAGTGGTGCAGGGGTTGCTAAATATGCTCCCAATAAAGAAAATGCCATTCGGTTTATTGAGTTTTTAGTTTCAAAAGATGCACAAAAAATATTTGCTTTGTCCAATCATGAATACTCTGTAAATAAAAATGTGCCCATGTCAGAAACCCTTAAATCTTGGGGTGAATTTAAAGAAGATACCTTAAACCTATCCCTTTTAGGCGAGAACAATAAAAATGCAGTAATTCTATTGGATGAAACAGGCTGGAAGTAATACTATTTTTTCACTAAAAAACAGGTTATTTCGGCTGAAAAGAGACAGCAACAGATGGTCTATAATCACCCTTGTTGTGGTTTTTTTAATTGCATTGCCCGTAATTTCTATTGCAGTAAAACTCTTTGATGGGCCAGGTGAAACTTGGTCACATATTGTAGCGCATTTATTATTTCAATATGTATACAACTCATTCTACCTATTAGTAGTTTGTAGTGTTTTAGTTTTACTTTTCGGGGTTACTACTTCTTGGCTAGTTTCCCGATTTGAATTTCCTTTTCGCAAGCAGTTAGAATGGCTACTCATTCTTCCACTTGCCATTCCTTCTTATATTGTGGCGTATGCCTATGCAGGAATTTTTGATTATGGAGGAACATTGGAGCTCATCCAACGTTTTATGGGCTTACAATTTACACGCATAGACATCATGAACCGTTTTGGGCTAGCATTTGTTTTAAGTATTTCACTTTTTCCGTATGTATATGTAAGCTCAAGGGCATTCTTTTTAAATCAGGCAAATAACCTTTTAGAAGCTTCTAGAGTTTTAGGTGTGAAAGAATGGAATTCCTTTTTTAAACTAATTTTACCACTTGCACGACCCGCTATCATTGCAGGATTGATTTTAGTGCTAATGGAAGTTTTAAACGATTATGGAGCGGCTACCTATTTTGGCGTTAGTACATTTACCACAGGCATATTTCGCTCGTGGTTTTCTTTAGAAGAACCAGAAACAGCAATATACCTTTCCGCATTGTTGGTACTTCTTGTTTTTGCGCTTATACTTTTCGAAAAATGGCAACGACGCCATATTCAGTTTACCAATTCTAAAAGTGGAAATAAACGAATTTATAGAAAGAAAATAAGTAAAAAAATGCAGTTACTTATACTTGTTATGGTTTCTTTTCCGGTACTATTCGGATTTTTACTTCCTCTTGCACAGCTCCTTTACTGGGGGTTTTTAACGTATTCAGCAGTTTTTGAATATCAATTTTTACTGCTTTCTTTGCAAACATTTGGCATCGCTTTTATTACTGCAACTTTTACGGTTATTTTTGCGACACTCCTTATTTTTTCGGCAAAATGGAACAAAATCGGCGTGATAAAAAACCTTTCCAGATTAGGTGTATTAGGATATGCCATTCCAGGTGCCGTAGTCGCAATTGGAGTAATGATACCCACGATATTTATAGACAAATGGCTAATAGGAACTATGCATTCTATTTTTTCCTATACCTCTGGTTTTCTTATACATGGCACTCTAATTGCATTAGTATATGCTTATGTAATTCGGTTTTTGGCAGTAGCTTATAATCCCATAGAATCTACCACATTAAAAGTGAGTAATACCATACCTGATGCTTCAAAAACCTTAGGTGTTGGAAATTTTAAAACCTTTTTTAAAATAGAATTTCCATTAATTAAAACTGGAATTTTAAGCGCTTTTATTTTGGTTTTTATAGATGTATTAAAAGAATTACCTTTGACCTTGATTTTGAAACCTTTTCATATCAATACTCTAGCTGTTAAAGCCTTTGAATATGCCAGTGATGAACGCGTGATGGAAGCGGCAATTCCATCCTTGTTCATAATTTTTACAGCGACGATTCCTGTAATATTTCTTAACCGGCTGCTAGCAAAAAATTAAAACGATGGTACGAATTGAATCTCTTTCTAAAAGCTTTGACAAAGGAAAAACCTTCGCATTGAAGGATGTTTCTTTTAGTCTGAAAGAAGGAGATGTTTATGCCATAGTGGGTGAAAGCGGAAGCGGAAAAACAACCCTTATTCGATTAATTGCAGGATTAGAAACTCCCGATAGTGGTTTTATTGAACTTAACGGCATACAGGTTTCTTCTATTAAAAAAATGGTTTCCCCCGAAAAACGAAATATAGGCTTGGTGTTTCAGGAATATGCACTTTTTCCACATTTATCTCTATTAGATAATATTCTTTACGGAATTTCTAAATTAAAAAACAAAAAAGACCGGGCTCAGGAGGTTTTAGAATTGGTTGGACTTGCAGAAATGAAAGATAGATATCCGCACCAACTCTCTGGCGGGCAACAGCAGCGGGTGGCTTTAGCAAGAGCATTGGCTCCAAAACCCTCCTTATTAATTTTAGACGAACCTTTTAGTAATCTGGATTCCATGTTGCGGTCACAGCTACGAAATGAGGTTTTTGATATCATTAAAAAAACAGGGGTTACTGCCATTTTTGTAACACACGATACGCAAGATGCCCTTTCTGTTGCCGATGAAATATTGATTCTTCAAGGCGGTAAACTAGTACAAAAAGACCAAGCAGCTAATTTATATACCAAACCCACATCGGTTTATGTGGCCTCCCTTTTTGGAAACACAATTCAATTGAGCAAAGAATTACAATCTGTTTTTGAGTGTCCTTTAAAAACAGATTGTTGTCATGCCATTAGAAATGAAAATATTGCGATAAATGACGAATGCGAATATGTAACTCACGCTACTGTTTTGAAAAAAACTTTTTTAGGAAACGATACACAACTGCTTATCAAATTAGATAATGGGGAGCATTTAACGGTAATTACAAAACATAATAACATTACAGAAAGAATAACTATTGGGTTCAATTCTAAAGATGTTTTAGAGTTTAGAGAATAAAAAAATCCCAAACATAATTGCATGAGATTTTATTTAAACTTTTAGGAATCCTATTTTTAACCTGGTGGATATTTTTCTAAAATTTTTGAAACAATTTCTTTAATTCGCGCCTCCTTTTTTTCCATATTTCTAACTAGTGATGCGGTGCCCATTCCTTGCCATATCAGTTCATTTGTTTTTGCATCGATGATGTCAATGTATAAAGTGCCTTCGGTAGTGGTAGAAACGTTAGACCCTCCATAACCCATTGCCCACGGATATCCCCATCCCCAACCCCATGGACTTCCCCATCCATAGTAGTTTTGATACACATCTACGCGTTCATTGGCTTTTGTAAAAATACTGATTAACATACTCGGGTTTTCAGATTTTTGAAAGCCTTTTGTGCTCATTTCAGCGTCGATAGCTCGAAGTATCCTTTTTTTATCTAAGTCTGAAATCTCTGCTTTGTCAATGCCTGGTTTAAAAAAAGCATAGGAAGTATAAGTGCTAAAATTAGCATTGGTATCATAATCTGATGCCACTCGCACACTGCTGCAAGAGGCAAACAGTACTAACGCAAAAACGGAAAAAAGTAGTGTTTTCATAGTTTAATTTTATTGGGCGTTCGGGCGGGCGGGCCTACCGCAGGCAGGCTTTAAGCTTTTACTCCTCAAAATGGTAGTTTCGGCTCTGCTCAACTTCCATTTCTGCGGGGTAACCGCTACAATCCCTAACGCAAATTAATCATTAAATAGTATTTCGTTAACAATATTTGGCAAGGTAATTTTTAAATCAGGATTTTCTGCCATCGCTCTTTTAATAGCAAATATAGCCTCGTCATTTCGAGCCCAACTTCGTCGGGCAATTCCGTTGTTAACATCCCAAAAAAGCATCGATTTTAACCTTTGCTCAGCCTCCTTTGAACCATCAAGAACCATACCAAATCCGCCGTTAATAACTTCGCCCCAACCCACGCCACCACCGTTGTGAATGCTTACCCAAGTAGCTCCTCTAAAGCTGTCGCCTATCACATTTTGTATAGCCATATCTGCAGTAAAACGGCTTCCGTCATAAATGTTTGAGGTTTCTCTATAAGGCGAATCTGTTCCAGAAACGTCATGGTGATCACGACCTAAAATGACTATGTCAATTTCTTTTTTGGCAATGGCATGGTTAAATGCTTTCGCTATTTTTACTCTTCCTTCTGCATCAGCATAAAGTATTCTTGCTTGCGAGCCAACCACTAATTTATTTTCTTGCGCCCCTTTAATCCAGGTTATGTTATCTTGCATTTGTTGTTGAATTTCTATAGGCGAACTTTTCATAAGTTCTTCTAAAACTTTGCAAGCTATTGCATCTGTTTTTTCTAGGTCTTCAGGTTTTCCAGAAGCACAAACCCAGCGAAAGGGTCCAAAACCATAATCAAAACACATGGGTCCCATAATGTCTTGTACATAAGAAGGATATTTAAATTCTTGAGGTTTGAGCGGGTTTTTGTTTTCAGTGCTCATCACATCAGCTCCGGCACGAGAAGCTTCCAGTAAAAAGGCGTTTCCGTAATCAAAAAAGTAAGTGCCTTTTGCGGTGTGCTTGTTAATTGCATCTGCTTGGCGGCGCAAACTTTCTTGCACTTTTTCTTTAAATAGTTTTGGCTGGTTTGCCATCATTTCATTAGCTTTCTCATAAGAAATCCCAACAGGATAGTATCCGCCTGCCCAAGGATTGTGCAGAGAGGTTTGATCACTTCCTAAATCGATATGGATATTTTCAGCATCAAATTTTTCCCAAACATCTACAATGTTACCATCATAAGCAATAGAAACTGTTTCTTTGTTTGCTTTTGCGGTTTTTACACGTTTCGAAAGTGTGTCTAAATCTGATATCACTTCATCTACCCATCCTTGTGAGTGTCTGGTTTGGATTGCTTTTTTATTTACTTCAGCACAAACAGAAATGCACCCTGCAATATTGCCGGCTTTGGGTTGTGCACCGCTCATTCCGCCTAATCCGGAGGTGACAAACAAACCCCCTTTGGGCGATTTTTTAATTTTCCTGAAACCATTTAATACTGTGATAGTTGTTCCGTGGACAATGCCTTGCGGGCCGATGTACATATAGCTTCCAGCGGTCATTTGTCCATATTGTGAAACGCCCAGTGCATTCATTTTTTCCCAGTCATCGGGTTTGGAATAATTGGGAATTACCATGCCATTGGTTACTACAACACGTGGAGCTTCTTTATGTGAAGGAAATAAACCCATAGGATGACCACTGTACATTACTAATGTTTGCTCGTTAGTCATTTCACTAAGATATTGCATGGTTAAAAGATATTGAGCCCAGTTTTGAAAAACGGCTCCGTTGCCACCATACGTTATCAATTCATGAGGATGTTGCGCTACATTTTCATCTAGATTGTTTTGAATCATTAGCATAATTGCTTTTGCCTGCTCACTTTTTCCAGGATATTCATTTATAGGTCGAGCATATATTTTGTATTCGGGACGATAGCGGTACATATAAATACGCCCGAATTTTTCTAATTCTTCTTTAAATTCAGGTAAAAGTGTGCCGTGATGTTTTGGATCAAAATAGCGTAAAGCATTGCGCAAAGCGAGTTTTATTTCTTCTTTTGTAAGAATGTTTTTTCGTTTTGGCGCATGGTTTATATGAGGTTCATAGGTTTTAACTCTTGGCAACTCTATAGGAATACCTTTGAGAATGCTTTTAGCAAATTCAGTTTGTGAAGTATTGGTAGCAATCATTTTTCTATTATTTTTGAATAGGTAAAAATAGTATTTAGATGGAAGAACCTATTTTACACAAAGTTAAAAAACATAGGCGTATAAAGAGTTAATTTTATTGAAAAAGCTTGTCAAGTTTTCACCAAAAAAATGTATATTCAAGAATTCCTAAAAAGAAAGGTTCATGTCTAGAAATAGAATATTAATAATATTTGCCCATCCACTTTATGAAAAGTCACACGCTCACAAAGCATTAGTGAGTCATATTCCAGAATCAAATTATATTACATTTAACGACTTGTATGAATTGTATCCAGATTTTAATATTGATGTTAAAAGGGAACAAAAAATTTTAGAAAAACACGATATTATTATTTTACAACATCCAATGTATTGGTATAGTTGCCCACCAATTTTAAAACAGTGGATCGATTTAGTATTAGAATACAATTGGGCCTATGGTACAAAAGGGGATGCGCTACAAGGAAAATTTCTTTTTCAAACCATTACCACAGGCGGAAAAAAAGAAAATTACAACTCAAAAGGAAAAGACAGGTTTACCATTTATGAGCTTTTAGAACCATTTAATCAAACCGCACAAGTGTGTAAAATGATTTATTTGCCTCCGTATGTCATTCATGGCACGTACGAAATGGTAGAAGAAGATTATGAAAAGGCAGCTAAAGAATACAGTACTGTATTAACCTTTTTGATGGATAATAAATTGCCTGTAAATGGTATTTTAGACCAAACCTATTTAAATGATTGGTTTCAAAAACAACAACAATCTTAACCTATGGAAACTAATTTTTTATTGGAAGCCATTATTTATCTTTCTGCTGCAGTGGTATGTGTACCTATTGCAAAACGATTTGGTTTAAGCTCCATACTAGGCTATCTTTTTGCCGGAATAGTTATTGGTCCTTCCCTTTTTGGTTTTATTGGAGAAAAAGGACAGGACATCATGCACTTTGCTGAATTTGGTGTGGTAATGATGCTATTTCTTATTGGGTTAGAGTTAGAACCACACAAGTTTTGGAAAATGCGAAAGTTTATTTTGGGCATGGGCTCTATGCAAGTTCTGGGCACGGCAGCTGTGCTTTTTTATGGCACACAATTACTGTTAGATTGGAACTGGCAAACGTCGCTAACGGTGGCTTTAGCTTTGGCGCTTTCTTCTACTGCAATTGTTTTGCAAACGTTAAAAGAAAAAGGAAATTCTAATACCAAGGTAGGACGTTCTTCATTTGCAGTCCTATTATTTCAGGATATAGCGGTAATACCTATTCTTGCTATCATTCCACTTTTAGCCTCCGATTTCTCCATTGCCCAGAATGAGGATTTAAGTCATTCCATTATTACAGATTTTCCAGCTTGGGCACAAACATTAGTGGTTGTGGGCACCATAACGGCTATTTATTTTATAGGTAAATATGTGTTAGTACCTCTTCTTCGTATTGTTGCAAAAACCAGATTGCAAGAGCTATTTACTGCTTCGGCATTGCTTGTTGTTGTTGGGGTTTCTTACTTAATGGAGCTTGTAGGTTTAAGTCCTGCTTTGGGTGCATTTATGGCGGGAGTGGTATTGGCAAATTCCGAATTTCGGCATGAACTTGAGGGCGATATTGCACCATTTAAAGGCTTGTTGTTAGGCTTGTTTTTTATTGGAGTGGGCGCCTCTATTAACTTTTTATTGATTTTTGAAAATCCATTATTCATCTTAATTTTTGTAATTGCGCTTACTCTATTAAAGTTTTTAGTTCTTTATTTTGTGGGTTATGTTTATAATAATAATACCGATCAAAACCTGCAATTTTCTATTGGATTAAGCCAGGCGGGTGAGTTTGGTTTTGTAATAATGAGTTTCTCTACGGCACTTAATATTGTGCCTAATAATCTTGCAAATAAAGTGCTTGCTATTATTGCACTAAGCATGTTGTTTACCCCATTTTTAACCCTCATAAATGAACGCTTGATTCTACCAAATGTAGGGGTTAAAAGAAAAGAAGAAAAACCAGACGATCCAGTTATAGACGAACAAAACGAGATTATTATTGCAGGATTTGGGCATTTTGGAAGTACGATAGGACGCTTGCTTCGTGCTAATAAATTAAACATTACGGTATTAGATCATGATTCAGATAGGGTAGAACTTCTTCGAAAAATGGGATTTAAAGTGTATTATGGCGATGCTACTCGTGTGGAATTACTTAAAGCGGCAGGTGCTGAACAGGCCAAACTTTTTATTGCAGCTATTGACAATCCGCAAACTAATTTAAAACTAGTGGAATTGGTGCGAAAGAATTTTCCAAACCTAAAAGTACTAGCTCGTGCCAGAAATAGAATAGACGCTTATGAACTTATTGATCAGGGTGTAGATAAATTTTATCGAGAAACTCTTTATACTGCAGTAAATATGGGTGTAGATGCTCTTGTGCAAATGGGTTCTCGGAAATATACAGCTACTAGGCAGGGTCAACAATTTATTCGATATGATGAAGAAACTACGTTAAAGCTAGCAAAAAAACGTCACGATAAAATGGCTTATTTAGTAACTGTACAAGAAGAAGTAGAATTACAAGAAGAACTTTTAAAACAGGATTTGTATGCCCAAAATGAAGGTAATGACCATGCTTGGGAAAGTGATTTTTTGAAAAAAGATAGTCAGGAGGAAAGAGATCTTAGGTTTTGAGCAGATTTAAAAAGACTTAAGATGACATGACCTAAGACGTATGACTAAAAATGAGCACCGAACACCGAACTTACGACTAATTTATGACAATATTGTCTTATGTCCTACATCCTTTTATTTTCCTTTTGATCCTCGTTTTTTATCGTATCCATACGGGCAATGCCGGCAACCACTTTGGCAGCAATAACCACGTTTTAAATGGTATTGTTCTGTGAAGCATTTATAGCCTTCAGGGGTAAGATAGTAATCGCCATCGCCAAGAAGTTCGGGCATAGCTTCATTATCCTTCTTTTTATTGGAAACCTTGTTTTGTTCTTCTAAAGTTTGTTCAGGCACTTTTTTTAAGGCTCTTTTTTCAAAGTCCTCAGAAACATTTTTTTTATTCTTATTTTTTCTGGATATATTCACGGTACAAAAGTACTAAATACCCATCAAGTTGAAGCAAATTATTGTATTAGGGTTTTTATTTTCTAAACGTTTTTCTGGAATTACGCTTTGGCCGTTTATTTTATTGAAGCATGCAGCATTAAAAAATGATGCTGTGTTTATAAACCATGAACGCATTCATTTACGGCAACAGGCGGAGATGTTAATTGTTCCATTTTATATATGGTATAGCATAGAGTATTTGGTGCGTTTAGCGCAGTTTAAAAACAAATATGAGGCGTATAAAAATATTAGTTTTGAGCGGGAGGCCTATGCAAATGAAAGTAGATTAGAGTATATAAAAAATCGTAAATATTGGGCTTTCATGGCCTATTTAAAAACAAAAAAACCGCCCCTAGCAGGGGGCGGTGAGTAGTAATAGCTATTTATTAACCAATTCTAAATTTCTAATTACTGGGGGCAATTTAGTAAAATAGTTTAACATAAATATGCTAATCGTAACAATATTTAGATTAGCATCTGTTTTTTGCCGCTTAACTGTTATGCTTGAATAGTTGTTTATTGCCTAAAAATTAAGAAGCTTTCGGAAATTAGTTAGGTATTTTTTGTTGTTAAAGCGAGATGTTTATTTCAACTTTATTGTTCTTAACCAATACTGTTTTTTATATAGAAAGCCTTAGGGTGTGTTATTATTTACGCCATTTTATAAATAGAAGCACTGATGGGTCATTAACATCAATTCCAGCATTTACAACAAAAACATTTAAGAAGTCTCCAGCATTAAAATTGATATTGGTTGTGGTATTTGTGTAGGTATTGGCTGCTAAATTAAAATTAAATAAAGAGGCTCCAGCACCATTTTTTCTAATTTCAAAACCTTTGTTTGCAACTCCTCCAGATGACTGAGCCGTTATTGCTACAATGGTACCAGCGAAAGGCATTTTTGGACCCGAATTTTGACTTCTAATATTTTCAAAGCGCAAATATTCATTACTTGAACCGCCGTTTAGGGTATAACTTGTAGAGATTGTTTCAGAACTCAACCATTTATTTCTAGTCACGTCAAAGATAAAAATAGAGTTATCCATCACCATAATTTGCCCATTTGCAGTACCTGTCGGCACAGTTGCGCTTGGAACAATTTCTAGTGGAGGTATTGTTTCATCTGTGGCATCAATTTCAAGTTTTGCAGTTGGTGCAGTTGTTCCTATTCCTACTTTTCCTAATCTAAAAGAGGAGTTGCTTCCTGTACCGTTTGCACCAATCACTAGGGTAGGGCCTCCGGTAAAATTATCTGGCTTTCCAAATTGAAATTCTGTGGTGTTGCTTGGCATTTTTAAACTTCCAGATCTAGTTTCAAAACGAATATTGCTAACAATGGGTGATGCGGTTGCACCTGTTTTAAATAAAAAATCTACTAAATAAGCCGAGGCATCTAGGGTTTCAAAAACAGCTCCATTTTCGCCATTTCTGTTTCTTAGGCGTAGGGTAGAAGATCCAAATACGTCGCCATCTTGACGCAGTACCAATTCGGTGTTTGCTTTTAGGGTGCCAGAAGTTGCGTCGCCAATAGAAATATCACCCGCCGTTCCTGTTATTGGGCTTATGGCATTGTTTATGACCATTCTTTGAGTGTCGTTGGTTTTAAAAACCAGATTACTAGCATTTGTAGTGCCTAAAAAATCTGTAGGAGAGGTGTCGCCATTCCCAGTTACCGTCCAGTCTTTGGTTACGGGGCCTCCTGTGGCAACTTTTACCCACATGGTACCACCCCAAAAGTAAAAGCCGGGAGTAACTATATTTTGTGCTGTGCCTGCGGTTGCTGTATTGTACACCATCATTCCCTCGATGGCTGCCGGAGTAATTGGTAATTGGCTATTTGTAGCGGTTAGCGCAACACGAGGTATTAAAATTCCTTTGTCGGTACTCTTGATGTCTAATACAGATCCCGGATCAGGATTT